>JAPPCV010000034.1 GCA_028824715.1 Boseongicola sp.
GCCGGGGTGTCGAGTTCGAGGAGGAGCCGAGGCAAGAGGCATACGGCACGGTGGCTGTGTTCACCGACACGTATGGCAACCGGTGGGACCTCATTGAGCCGAGCTCTTCGTGAGGCGTCGGCGGCATTGGCGAAGGCCGCTTCCCGGCCTGTCAAGTCCGGTTCAAACGCGATTTCTGGATGTCGAAGCACGCGCCGATTCCCCGGCAGCTGCCATTCCGCCCAGAAGGCCGGCACGAAAGTCGGTGTCAATGACGATCGGCATGAACCTGGCCTTGAAGGATGTCGGAAACTGCCTGGGCTGCCGGCCGCTCAGGCGCGATGGCACGCATGGCGGCACGGATCGTGTCGCGCTCGTCCCAAAGTTCACGCAGGGCGGGCACCAGCGGTGCGGCCAGGAATGAGTCCTGGTCCATCCAGCGCGTGGCGCCGCGTTGCTCGAAATGCCTGCAATTCTCGATCTGGTCGCCCCGGCTGACCGACAGCGGCAGCGGCACGGCAAGATGTGGCGTGCCCGTCAGCACCAGTTCCCAGAGCGAGCCGGAGCCGCCGCGGCAGATGGCGATGTCCGACGCCTTCAGCACGTCGCTGAAGGCCATGACGTACTCGTGCTGCTCGTAGCCGCCGAGCCCGTCGAGACCGGGGTCGAGCCTGCCCTGGCCGCAGACATGGAAGACGTCAAAATCGGGTAGCAACTCGGGCAGGGACCGGCGCAGCTTGTCGTTGATCGCTGCCGCGCCCAGGCTGCCGCCGTAGACTAGGAGCCGCGGCTTGCCATTTCGAGGCGCCGCTTCGTCATCCCTGGCCAGGATCGCGGGATCGACGATGGGGCCGACGAAGCACCCATTCGGAAACGCCTTGCACGTGTCGGCGAAGGTGCAGGTCAGATGGGTGGAAAACGGCAGGCACATGCGGTTGGCCAGCCCAAGGCCAAGATCGCAGGCATGGGTGACTATCGGTCGCACGCCCAGCGAGCGGGCGGCCAGCACCACCGGCAAGCTGGCGAAGCCGCCGGAGGAAAACACGCCGTCGGGCCGGATGCGGCGCAGCATTGCGCGCGCCTGTAGCGCCCCCTGCAGGGTGCGGAACGCAGCGACAAAGACGGTCAGCTTGCGCGCACGGTTCAGCTTGCCCGTGGTCACGGCGTGAAACGGAATCCCGTAGTGGGAGCAAAGCCGTTCCTCGATCGACGCACGCGAGCCGACAAAGACCGCCTCGTGCCCCTGCCCGCGCATGGTCTCCGCAATGCGGAGGCCGGGCAGGGCATGTCCGGCCGATCCGCCCCCGGCGAAGACATACGTTGCCATGTCGCGTTCTCTCCTGCCAAAGCCGCTCGGGGGTCGGCACGAGCCTGCTTCCTGGACCGGTTTGGTTGAATCCACTTGGATCTGCAAGCCAATGGAGGATTTCGCGGAGGAAAGGGGTTCGCCGCCGTGTCAGGAGGTTGCGCCACGCGCATGAATCGGGTCGAGGCGGCGACGCGCCGGTCCGGACAGACCGAGATTCCAGAACTCCGAAATAACACCGCCCGCGACATGCGAGAGACGCACCCACGGAGACGGCGACAGGTCGGCAGGCCGGCTCTGAACGCGGTTCCGAGGTCGGTGGAACGGCCCTGGTCCCGTGTTTGCCGTACGCGACGGCCTGCCGTGGACAGCGCGGGGCACGAGAATGAATCCGAGGAGTCTCGATTTGATGACGGTGCGGCGAAGGCCAGTTGCGACGTTTGCGAAAAGGCCAGCGAATGTAGGGTTTGGACGCCCTTCTCAAGGTGACTTGGCCCCGGAATCACGAAAGCGGAAAGACTTCGTCTTGCAGTAGGATGAGTTTGCGTTGCCTGGGTATTCCATTCTGCGCATTCTGGAATGCCGCTACGAGGGAGCGACATGAAGATCGAAGTGCGGTATCACGTTTGATGCCGGGGCGTGCCGGACGCGCAAGGCCGCCCAATGGGCTGCCTGTCTGTTTCCGGCAAGACCGATAGCCGGATCTCAAAAGGACAAAACGCCAATTTCCGATCCGATCCGTCGCGATTCGGAACGCTGCTCCTACCGACCTTCAGCTGAAACGCCAAGTCTGGCCGAAGCTGGGATCTGGCCACGAGTGTCGTTCCGTAGCGTTGCACTCGTGGGTAGATGACATGTGCAATCGACCACGAGCGACGTGTGAGAGGCCGTTAGCAAGGGCGATCCGGGTCGAATTGGGGGCAAAATCCGCACAGCGCGGGCGGGGCAGGTTTGGCCAGGCGCCTGCGTTTGCGGTCGTGCTCGATATAGAGCAAATGTGGTGGTCCTATTGCTTGGCATCGCGCCACGGGTCATGCGACATTCAGGCGGGGATGTGCCGATGCCGAAAGGACCGCAAGCTAGCCCTTTTGGCAACTTTCCGGACCCGACCGCCCATCCGAAAGTCAACTCGTAGCTGTGCCGGGTGAGGTGGACGCGGGCTGGGAAGCGATCCATGCTTGGTGCCAGGTTTCGACCAACCCATGCAGTCGCCAGAAATAAGTGCTCCTGGGAGCATTCACGATGTTGGCGATGTGAGGTTCATTGTAAGCTTCTTCGGCGGCACGATGCATAGCATTGTGCAAAGGAACGATGTGACCCGCCAACTCTTCGAGGGTCTTGAAGGTCTGGATTGAGTTTTGGAGCTTATCTTCGCGGTTTTGCAAGTCAGAAGCTTCCGCCACCCAAGTCCGCGTTCGCTTCAAGCGATTGGGGATCTTGAGCCATGGTGCGACGTCTGCGGGCTTCGGTTGGCCAATATTTGGCGGCAGGGTGTTCATTAGCCTGTGAAACCGAGCGACGTAATCTCCGTGCCATGTCAGGAACAAAGCGCCAGCATGAATGCCAGGCGTGAGGTGTTCGTGCACAAATTGATCCCATTCGGGATGATCAATATTGATTGTCGGCAATCCACACTCCCTTGGGTTTGCACGGTCGAGGGTAACTGCCTTTGCGTACCCTGTCCATAGAGCCCAAATGCAGCCGCAGACGCCGATGGCCACCACACGCCGGATCCCGACGAACCCCTGTCCTGGAATGCCTCAGCCTTGTAGCAGCCGGCTAGGGAAGATCTCTCTTCCGGAATGCGGGCGCCGCGACGGGAGTGGAGCTGGTACCGATGCGCGCGGCGTTCGCCTTCGAAGCGGCTTCACGTGTAGCGCAGTCGCTGTCCCGCATTCCGGATCTCGGGGATTCCGGGTCTGTAGATTTACACCATTTGACCGTTCGCGACTGGCCGTGTTGACCATGCGGGGATGCTCGGAGAAGAAAATTTCGTGCCCTCACCTTGTCAACACGCCGGAAGTGGCAGGGACGCCACGCAGGGACGCTTCTGACCAGGTCTCCGAGCGCCTCCCGACGAGAATTGTTGACAAGCGCCATCGTGGCGCAGGACGGACCGGAACCTGCGGGGTTGGGCAACGCAGCGAGGATGCCTTGCCACGAAACTCCCATTTTGAAATGCGCATATTCTAATTCCGCCGCCCGGAAGCTCTAATGGGATCAAGACTGAAGCGGTGAATTGCAAGATCGCGCCGGCGGAGCAGCTACTCGACAGGTACGCTGGATGGCTACAAGGTGAGTGATGCGGGACCTGCATTTCATCGCTTCGGGGACCATGTGGCTGCTGTCGTTCGGATCTAGAATTGTGGGTAGCAAATTGCTGAGCAACCATAGGACAGCGAAAGCCGACAGGCGCGCACACAAGAGGAGCGGCAAGCGTCCTTGCGCCACGTCACGACCCGTCCAGTGATTCAGAGTTAATGTCGTCTCGAATGGACCCTGCGTGCGAACCCTACGATGTGACCGAACAAGGGCAAACGGATGGTTCTTTGTACGAACGCGACGCAGCTCAAAGGAAGATTGGCGCTCGGTCTGGAGCCTGCGGCGGGTTCTCTCGAATCGGCCTCTTTGGCTTGGCGAATAGGCAACATGAATGCCGTGATAGGGGTGGAACGGGCCGCCGACACTTCGATCCAGGCAGCGTTAGCGTCCGCTGAAGCGAGCGATCGCGGCGTTTCGCCGGTAGTTGAAAGTCGTCAAGGGTTCCTCTACACTTGCCAAAGTGCGCGAGCGCCTAGAGAGCAGGTCGCCACCCAGAATGCAAAAAGATATCAGGAAATGGCCCAGAATCGAGCTAAATCGGAAAGGAATGCGTGCTACGCGCACCACATCTACATTGCTGAGTCATTTCGTTCAAGTATTTTCCGATCGCCCGACGAACGGGCCAGATTGCAGAGACAAGATCCATGTACCTACTAGCCGCCGTTCTCGCAACGCTCATTTTGGTTCCGTCTGTTGCACTATCCCAAATTGCAACCTGTACGCATCAAGAGTGCAAAGGATCCATCAGGAATGAACACAATCACGGAGGCTACAGATTCTTCACAACCAGCCATGTCTACCAAGATGGTGATGACTTCATCTACGAAACGTGTGTTGAGAACGTCGGGGAAAACGACGTTGAAATCAATTGGGCGATTCCTGGACCGAATAGTGTAGTGCCGCGAGGATGCGCAATATCAGCCAGAAGGCCATTTCCCAAGAGGCAGACCATGGACAACTATAGCGGTTGCTTGCGGTACGGCGCCTATTGGGAGTGGAAGAGAGCGCCGTTTCATCCACACAGAAGTGACGAGTTGGGAATTTCATATGAAGACCAAATCGGATGCCGTGAGATCTATGCTGCACAAAGTTTTCGAAAAATGGCATCATCTGTGCGCGAAGTGTCATTTTCAGCTCAAAGGTTCGGCGCCTCGGTTCATGGGGATTCTACGAAAACCCTGTCAAAAATGGACTTCGTCGTCACGGTGACTCCAAAGCCGGATCTTGGAACTTTTTTTACATCAATTGAGACCAGCTTTTCTCCAGCTTACGAGAATCATCCAAATTACTACACAAAGGGATTCACGATACGACCGTCCAAATCAGCTTACGATCAGGATTTGTTTGCCGGTGCGAAGGGAATTTATGACGGTGGAACTGTGCTGTGGAAGGGCGCGGTAAAGTACGAAATGAAAATCCCAAAAGATCCTGTTCAGAAGTACGTGCGATATGACGTTCTTTCTGCTAACGACGATGCAGTAGCCTCAATTGATGTGCCTGTGTGGGTGAGTGGCAACTAGTGGAATGAATTTTATTTTCCTCATACCAGGCGCTTCAGCGGCTGTCCTTCAATACTTGCAACCGTTGGATAGCCTATGGATTGGTCATGATAAGTGGGCTTCTGACAACCTGGTGCTAGCTGCCTGTCTGGGCGCCGCGATTGGGACGATGCTACATTTCGCGCAGGCTTCTCTGTCGAAGACTTGGAAGCTCTTGGTCCTATCTCTTGTTGGAGTCGGATTTCTTGGCGGCTTGTGTATCTCCATTTATTGGTCCATAAGTCTTGCGTCTATTGTGAGTCATTCGGACCAGGCCTTTTTTCGTGATGCGGTGTGGAAGATGGCTCACCTATCCTGGACCATGTCTTTGACCATATTGCTGTTCTGCGTTTCATTTTTCAGGAGAATCTAGGCTTAGGTCTTCTTGGGTAGTGCGGAGCGGCGTGAATTCAAGTCATGAATGCTTAGTGGGAGTTCATGTAGCGGCCTGCATGGAAGCCGACGGCACCTGGAGATAACTCCTGCTATTTGCATTGGAGCGGCCCTCTGTCTAAAATGCGACTGAAGGCCCGAAATGCAAAAGCGGGAAAGAAAGTCCCGCGGTTGATTCGTGGAAATTTTGGCGACTGCATCAGCTTGTTGAGTTTCACAACAGGCGGATGCAGGGAATAAAGTTACGCTGCGCAGCTTTGATTAGTTCTCTGCCAGGATTCTCCCCGAGGGCAAGACTACAAGGGAATCCCTCCTTCTTTGTCTTGGACGAGTCGGCGGACGAACATCTGCAGAGAAGACGGGGTCGAGAAAAGATGGTGCCTCCGAAAGACATGCCTGAAGGGCCAGTCGGGAGCGGTGGACCTGAATGTCGAGCGAGTGTTCGATTGGATCCTTCAGTTCAAAGGACGTTCGATTCCGACCACGAATTGGAAGCCAATTGTTACATCTGTGCTCACCTTTGTGTGCAACCGTACGGGGCTCAGGCCGAAGAGAGGCGGCGAGGGCAGAGAGACGCACATCCGGGAGCCACCTAAGCCCCGTAGTGTCAGCAGGTTGCCCAAGTTTGCCTCGCCTCTGCCTTGTCCCACATTGAATCGCAGCAGCCAGCCTGGACTTTCGCGCGATCAATCCAATTCACTCTGCGGACCTTGGTGGCTGCCTGATCCGCTATCAGAACGGGTCTGCTTGTCCAACCGAGGCGATGATCGATTGGCCGGGCAATTCCCACGAACGCGGCCTGAGAGGAGGCAGAGTCAAGAAAGGGAGGATTCTCCCGTCAGCAGCCATGACCGGCTTCGGCGCAAATGCGGAGAATGTGTATTCGAATCGGACTGAGCCTAACCGTACCTGTCACCTCCAAGCGGCATCCGAAGTCACCGAAGCCAAGCGTTGTCGGTGCCTTGCAAACCGAAAATTGCGTCGCGCCTCCAAAGTTCATGAGCGTCCGGAGGATCCTGCCTGTGCCACTTCATAAGCAACGAAAACTTCATCTGCTTTGGCAAGGGCAAGTCATAGGCTTCCATCATGTAAAGGATGGACCGTGCGACGTCACCCTTCACATCGTCTCTGGGTTCAACCATCTCATTGTAAAACTCGAAGTCGTCGCAGTAGCTTGGGAACGCTTGCTTGCTCTCTCCTGCAATGTTGCCGAACGGGTGGTTCGATCGCCTTTGATTGGTGGACCTAAGCGCAGGCCATAGGTTGTGAAGGTCGCCCGCCCCTTCGCAAATCCCTTTGTGCGCATCATTGCAGGCAGATTCTTTTGCCTGCTCAATCCAACTGGAAGCGTAGACATGCTCGACCCAGATCCGTTTCCTCTCCCCATTCACAGGAGCGGTTTTGGCATTCTGCACCTCCATCCCACTAAACGGGAGTTCGCAATAGAACGTCTCGCCGCCATCAGGGTACATGTGTGGCCAAAACAGCTTGTCCCTCGCGTCCGGGTAGTAGTTCAAGTGGTTACCGACCTGCTGCGAAAAAGCCGTGCCGCAATCAAAAAAGAGTAATGCAGCCAATGTGGTTGCCGTCTTGATCACCTTCATGGGCAAATCTCCTCTCTCAGTTGCGCCGCGTCGGGCGCCCGTGGCGGACCGAGCGACCGGTGCCCGGCATGCGGCCACGTGCTCCGGCGAGACTTTGAGCGCAAGCGGCCTCACTCGTGGGCCTGCATCCCAGTCTTGAATCATCGCTGCCGCTTCCGGTCCGATCCAATGTCCGCCCGGCCGCCACATAATGCGCTTCAGCACTCCGCACCACCAATTGCTAATGTAGGTCCGGGCGGGCGTGAATGCAGCAGTCGAAACGTTCGGTCCTCGAGTGATGAGTGTTGCGAAAGGTTTGCCTCATCGATCGAAAGATTATGTTTCCTACGACTGCACAAATCCGATGATAACCCCTGTGCTTCGACGCCGGAGATGCGAACGGTTACCAGCAAGCATCAGGACACCTAAGGACATTGGTGGTCTGACCACAGATCGGGTCTGCTTGCCGATTGTTTGCCAGTCGGCGGGTACGGCGTTTGTGTGTTGAAAGACTGGAAACTCAAGCCACGTGTCTTGAAGGTGCTTTCAGTATTGATCCGGGAAGTGCTCTTATCGCAGATCTCTGACCGGAAGTCTGCCAGCAACGCGCCGACCGGCGAGGAAGGAGCCTTCTGCCGCGGACACGGAGCGGCGCCGGGCGTGTCGGGCGGCCCACGCCGGGAGGCGCTCCCGCGAAGCCGGACGTGACGGCGCGTGAGCCGTGGCCCGTGAATCACGCATCGGTTGCGGCCGTTCCGGGATCTGCGGGGCCGGAGCAGGCTTTCGGCTCGGACGGCATTGAATCACCGCCCCTGCCGGTTCCGGCGGACGTTCCTCGGCAAGCAGGCTCGCCGGAATCGTTCCCGGTGCCTGCGGGTCCGCTTCCTGCCTGCGGCGTTGTCGGACGCGAGCCGATTGCTGGAGTGGGAACCACGCCTCCATGCAAGCGGTCACATCAACCTCGTACGCTTGATGATGCGGCTCGATTCCCTGGTGGCTTGCGACTACGCCGAGAACGCGGGCATTGCAGCGAACGAATGCGGCTTCCTGCTCACGGAACTGACGAGAGCGTTCCTCGACCGGCTACATGAAGCCTGGAAGGGGAAAATTCAGCACGAGGAACTGAAGAGGTTCGCGGAGTGTTGCGTGGCCAATAACTGTTGCTGCACCACTTTCAACCATGACGATTTCCTCGACGAGGCGCTGGATGAGACTCAGAATTGGAGCCCTGATCGGGGTACGGGTTCTTCTGCCAGTCGTCACAGGAAGTCGTTGCCAGTTTCGAGTCGCAGACGGTGGGCTCTGCGCACCTGTTGCTGAAGCTACACGGATCGATCAACTGGCGGCCGAAACTGGGCCATGCGAGTCCGGCTGCGATCGACAGCATCACGCACCATCAGGATTGGTACGAGGGCAGCCACGGTCATGTGGAGGGCAGCGATCACTTGGAACCGGAACCCGTGATGGTCGCGCCGGTTCTGTCAACGTCCAGCCTGGTCGAACAGCCGGTGCTCCGGCTTGTGTGGTCGGACGCGTTCGTCAGCCTGGAGACGGCTCACGAAGACACGTTCATCAGCTATTCGTTCCCGACGACGGACATGGCGGCGCGGACCTCGTTGCCAGAAGCGCTGAAGGACCTGCCGATGGATAACATCACCGTGGTGAATCCGGGCCGCGACGATTCGGAGACTGAAGCCACGCGGGAAAGATACCGATCCGTGTTCGGCGAAATTCTCGACGAACAGTTCCACTTCGACGGCGCCCTGGAATGGACAAGGGGTCTGCAGTCCGATCATCGGGGCGGCGGATTGTGCAATCGGAAATGGGTCAGGCTCCTGATTTGCACTCCGTCCTTCTCGTATCGTCCGAAACCCGATGCATCGGGTTGTTCTTGCAGGGCGACCCAGACGAGCAGCCCGAAGCAGTTTCCGGAAGCGTCGCGGTTGCGGCGGCAGACGTCGGTGAAATCTGGCTCCCAGGCCGTTCCGATCCAGTTGTTGCCTGGAATCCAACCCGCCGCGTGAATCTCGTTTCCGTCGATCACGCTGCGAAGCTCGTTGCGGATTGCATCGTACTGTTCGGTGGTGAGACGAGACCGCCAGAGTTCGAAGTCCTCGCGATGCGGGATGGTATCGACGTAGCGTTGTGATTCCACCGAACAGAGAGCCATGGGAACCGCCCTGATGCCAACACGGACTGACCTTGCCATTGTGTGGCCTGAGCAGGAATCTGCGGCAATCGAGTCTCGGATCCGGTCTGGATCCTTCAGGACCGAGATGGGCGCTGGACGGGCGTGGCGTGTCGGCGTCGGGGTGGCTGGCAACCTCCGGGTTGAAGACGGGAGATGGCCGCGGACGAAGGCGCGGCAGGCACGGTGTAGTCGTGGGCGGCGACCATGTGGCCGGGCGGGACCTGCCGGCCGCCGGAGCGGAGCAGGGCACGACATGGCCGGGGCGCGACGGCAGGCCGCAAGTTGTGGGGCGATAGGTCCGCGCGACGGATCGCCCCGGGATGGGCGATTGGCGATTCGAGAGTCAAGCGTGGAATTCGCGGCGCAGATGCGGTATGCAGCACCTACAATACGGGGGCACTCAACTATCGTCATCCTGCAGGTGTGTGGATTCCCGCATGACTCTATCTCCGAAAATCGTTGCCTTGACGTTACTCTGCAGATACTCGATGACACCATCGAGCTGTGCGGAAAAATCAATTTCAAGAGTCGATTTCAAGGCCTCTGGAATGGTGTATTCTATATCACAAGACTTCATTTTGAACCGTTGTTCCTTATGAACAATGAACGCATCTTCAAAGTTCAATGTATCCGTGAAGCGACCAGTGTCGAGCGCGCCAATTGGTTGAAGGTCCCTGCTAATTTCCAAGAGAGAATGGATTTTCCCCGCAGATCGGTCCTCAATCACTATGTCAGAATTCAAACCGGAAATAGCAAGGGGCTTAGATGTGTCAATATCAGTGTGCTCCTCCATCCAGTCAACATCCACAGCGGGAGAGAAGGAATGGATGATTGTGGGCATCTGGTACATGATATCAATGTGAATTCTCTTTAATAAAGGTGTGCCATCGGGAGCGTACCAATCGGACTCGTTCTGCTCTCGTACAATCAGCAGGTCAACATTGTTCCTGATTGCCTTGGTTTTCGCTCCCGATTGATACCCCTTCTTGGTGGCAAACACCAAGCGAAGTCCAGGAATGTATTGAGTCTTGCCGAGCAGAGCATCAATCTCGACGACTGATACGCTTGAATTATAATCCTTGCACTCAATTACTGTCCGGTATTGTATTCCTGCGATTTCGTATTCCCAGTAGACATCGAATTCGCGTTCCAATCCATCATTGTCTATTATGATCTTGTTTAGCTCGACTTCGATATTATGACCGTCGACAAGTCTCTCCGCTTCCAGGAGAGCGCGGTGAAGTCCTGCAACAAATTCTTCATATGCCTTGCCTGGTTTGGCCATTTTGATTCGCGCTGCTGGTTTCGAGATGTCAGGGACACGCTATCCGGAACGGCTGACATAGAATAGAGTTCTCTGCCAGTCGGCTTCTTAGACCATGATGGGAAGATTGACGAACTGCCCGTCGCCAGCACGGTAGTTGACGAGGTACGAGCGCAAACCGGACGGGTGAACGCGGACGCCGAAACCGATGAGCCTGTCGTCCCATGCGATGTAGGGGCTGTCCCCGGGCTGGAGCGTGTCGACGGTCCGCGCCGTGAGCGTCATCCTGAGGCGCGGTGAGTTTCGCGGGCGGAACTGCTGAGTTGCCGGACATGCTCCTGTTGACACGGAATCGCAACCCAATGTCAACTCGCCGGGCGCAAGGGGTCGGACAGCACCCTGGAAGGGTCATGACGTTGAAACATCCAGTTTGAACGCCGTTTGACATTCTTCACTTCCGCATCCAGGCTTGGTCATCCCCGAAATGTGTGGCGATCGAATGAGTTCGCGCGATTGACGCGCCAGAACCCGCGCCGGTCCGAGCACGATCACGTGAGACGAACTTGGCAAATGCCCCTTGAATCCTCATGTGCACGGGCAGGCCTTTCGCCCGCGGAGCGCGTCCTGCGCGACGGGGCCAGCGGCCGGTGAACGACGCAAGCGAGCGGCCGACCGTCCGCTCTTCGGGTTCCTGACACAGACCAGATGGCCGGCGCGTCCCTTGCGGGGATGCGGCGCCATGACCGAGAGACATCCGGGCATCGTCCTCCAGCCCGAAAGGGCAATCGACACGTTCTCCCCAATGCTGGGGGCGCGCGATTCCCGGCAGCGCCCTACAATCCGGTCCCGCGCCGACGACCCGGAGACGGCCGGGGATGCGCCGTGCGCGCACGCGGGAGGGTGCATGCCCATGCGGGAAGGTCCTGACGGAAGAGGCCGCGGGGTCCCGTGCCGGGACCGGCGAACGATCATCGGCATTGCGGCAGGCAGCGCGGCGCTGGGGAGCGTCCGGGAAAGACAGCTCCCGAGCCCGGACCGTCCTTCAAAGGAAGCAGAGCGGTTGCAGGCTGGCGGTCACGGGCCGTGTCGGCCTGCAGGGGCCTCGCCCGGCAAGGAACACACGCGTCCAGGAAGCTGTCCGGACCAGTTCCGGGCCGGCGATTCCGCGAAATCCGGCCAGCAATTGACTCCCGATAACTGTTGTTATCGGGAGTCAATTTGTCAATGCCCGAAATCCCGCCGTCCCGGCTCTCCCCGGAATCCGGGCCGGGCCCCGCCGGAACCGACACCCCGTCGCAAATTTCTCCTTTCAGGCCGGGACGTTGGCTCTCCCGGACGGCGGCATCATGTACCGGGCCCGCGCTCCCGCCCGCGGCGGCGCACCGACAGCCGCAGCGCCATCCGGCCCTCGGCGGTGCCGACAGGCGGCGTCCTGTCGAACGCAAGAACACCCGCTCCCATCGGACAGAGGCCGGACGCCGTCCGCAGCGGACGTCAGCCGCGCTGCTGCCGGCGGGCGAGCTGCGCCGCCCCGCTGCGCGTCGCGAGGATGCGCTCGCCGTAACGGTTCACCATCGCCGGGGACTTCCACCGCCCGGCCTGCAGAATCGCCGCCATCCCGATCCCGGCCGCGACCATGTCCTGCGCCGCGCCGACCCGGGCGCTGTGCCCGGAGATGCGCTCCACGGTTTCCTCGGGCAGGCCCGCGCGCCTGGCCATGGCCTTGAAGATGCGCGGCACCTGGCTCGTGTCGAGACCGTCGCCGAGCGAGCCGCGGCACAGGGAGCGGAACACGCGGCCCTCGCCCACGCCGCCGCGCCGGAGCCACGTCCGGACCAGCGCCATGCTGTCGGGGGCGAGGTAGACGGTCTCGCCGCGGCCTTCCGGGTCGGCCTTGGACCGGCGCACCAGCACCGTCGCCGCGCCGCCCGTTTCCGCAACGATGTCAGAGACTTCGAGCGCCACCAGCTCGCTGCGCCGGAGCAGGGTGTCGTACGCCACGGCGAGCAGCGCGCGGTTGCGGTCGTCGATCAGCCGGTCGCCCGCGGCCTCCAGCATCCGCTGCCGGAGCGCGAAGGTCAGGCCCGTCGCCTGCTCCTGCCGCCGCCCCTTGCGGCGGTGCATGCGCTGCAGCGCCAGGCGCACGGGCTCGGCCGTCCCGTTCCCGCCCGCGCCCGCCGCCCGTCCGGCCGCCGCGACGCTCGCCACGTAGCGGCGCACCGTCGCGGGCGCCCGGGTCTCCGACATGGATTCGACGAACGCCGCGACGGTTGCGGGGTCGTCCGGCAACGAAGGCCTGCCGCGCTCGGCGCACCAGCCCGCGAAGATGCGGAGGTCGGAGCGCCGGGCGCGCTCTGTGCTGGCGCTCAGCGCGCCGCGCGCGGCCTCCGCGCAGGCGTCGGGCGGCGGACAGTCGACAGTCATCGTGAAGTCTCCGGGAGCTGAAACGTGCCCGACATCTGACTCTCGATAACAACAGTTATCGCGAATCGAATTCCGGGCACGCGGAGAGGCGGATCGTCGTCAGGAAGCGTTCGGGCCCGAGGTGGGAAATGCAGTCATTTGCCACGCGCCGAGAACAGGGAGTGCGATGCGTTTCACGTCACTTGCGCCTGACGATGCACTGGCGGGGGTCGGGCAGGACCTCGGGGATTGCCTGAGGCCGGCTTCCCCGCCTGAACCGTCCCTGCTGCGCGCCCGGCCGGGCGCGAGGCCGCGAAAGCCTGCCCCCGGAGGCGCCACGCGCGGAGGGCGTTCATCGCACTGCACCCGGCCCGCGCGTCCCGGCGCCTCGGACGGCGGCGGGCGCCAGGCCCACCCGATAGGCTCCTTCGCCCACCGCGTCGCAGCGCCACTCCTGCTTGCTTTCATCGCACTGTCCGCCCTGGTCGCACCGGCCGCGGCCCAGACCACGCCGAAAATTTCCGGGGTGGCGATCCCGTTCGGGCCCGCCGAGGGCCAGAACGACAGCTACAAGATCGGCGATGCCATCCAGGCGACGGCGGTCTTCAGTGAGCCGGTGGACGTGACCGGCACGCCGACGCTCACGATCAACGTCGGGGGCACGTCGAAGACGCTGAGCTACAGCTCGGGCACAGGCTCGATTAGTCTGATGTTCACCGGCTACACGGTGGCGGAGGGGGATGAAGACACCGACGGGATCTCGATCGACGCGGACTCGGTCGATCTCAACGGCGGCACGATCAAGGCGAGCGACAACGCCGAGAACGCGGACCTGAGACATTCCGGGGCGGCCGCCGATGCGGACCGCAAGGTGGACGGGGTGAGGCCGCGGATGGTCGGCAGTTTTGTGCATGGCACTTTTGGACCCTTGACGTGGTCGGAGGACCTGGATCCTCTTTCGGTACCCCCGACCTCGGCGTTCTCGTGGACCGTCAGCTTGGGTACGGCGCCTACGATGGACCAAGTCTGGATAAGTTCCGACAACTCTATATCGTTTTTTCTGTCGGGGTCGGTCGAACCCGAAGCTCATGCCCAGCTCAGTTACACACCTCCGACGGCGATAGAGGCGACGCCCATCAAGGACTTGGCGGGCAACGCCGCGGCGGCGTTCACGGGCAGGACGATAGCCAACGTATTTCAGCAGCCCGACAGCGTGACAGGCGTGACGGTCACGCCCGGAGCGGGGAGCCTGACGGTGTCGTGGAACGCGGTGAAGCGGGTCGACGCCTACGAAATCTATTGGAAGAGCGGCAGCGAGGAATTCGTGTACACCAGAGAAGAGCGGTACGCATTCGTCTCGGGCGGCAACACGACCACCTACACGATCACGAATCTGACGCCCGGAACGACCTACACACTGGTCATGCGCGCGTTCCGGACTTACGCTCTTGTCAATGGCTCGGTCGAAGTGACCGGCACGCCGCTCAACGCGGCGGTCTCGACGGTTGCGCTCACCTCCGACCCGGGCGCCGACGGTACCTACGTCGAGGGGGATACCATCGAGGCCACGGTGACCTTCAACGGTCCGGTGGACATCGCCGGCGGCAACCCGCAACTGGAGATCCCTGTCGGCGCCTCGCACAAAGCCTTCGAGTGCGGCGCCGGCACCGCGGTGACGAAGATTGTGTGCAGCTACACGGTGGCGGCGAACGACTACGACCACGACGGCGTGGAGATTTTCGCGAACAGGATTTTCGCGAACAGGCTGTCGCTGAACGGCGCCACCATCCGTCTCGCCGGCACGGAGCACGACGCCGTCCTGACCCACGCCGCCGTGGCGGCGGATGCGGGCCACAAGGTGGACACGCTTTACCCGATACAACTGCTCGGTGCTCCTGCCTCTATCGCGCAAACCGGGTTGTCAGTTGGCTTGTATTTCAACGAGACGATTAGTGTGATGACGCCCCCGCTGGGCGCGTTCACGGTGCACGTTGACTCGGTGTCTCGCGAAGTCACCTCCATTGAAGTGGACGACGTAAACGTCCTTCTCACCCTGGCCTCCGCCGTGGCGCACGGCGAGACGGTGACGGTGAGCTACGCCGATCCCTCGGAGGATAATGACCCGAGGGCGTTGCAGGACCTTGCCGGCAATGACGTGCCCTCGTTCACCGGCCAGTCGGTGCTCAACCATGTGCCGGCGATCGCTCTCAGGGTACCCGATGCGCCGGCCCAGCCGGCGCTCAGAGTGACGGGCCCGCGGACCATCGAGGTGGACTGGGACACGCCGGCAAACAACGGCATCGACGTCTCCGGCTACAAAGTCCAGATCTCGCCGGACGGCATCGTGTGGACAGAGCTGGTGGCTAATACGTTCTCGACGGAGACGTTCTACCGCGACGAGACCGTGCATCCCGGGTCGAAGCGCTACTACCGGGTCTCGGCCCGCAACAGTGATGGCTGGAGTGCGTTTTCGCCCTCGGCGAGCGCGCAGACGTGGAGTGCGGCGTGGATCTCGCAGGCGCCGGCGAGCGTGGCGGAAGGCGAGGAGATCGTGATCAAGGTGACGCAGACCCGCGGGTCGCGGCCGGTGCCTAGGTTTCGCGCAATCGGAGCGGTGCGGATCAGCGACAGCGGCGGGGTGCTCGGGCATGTCCCGCTGGAACATCGCCTCAACGGTGTCTATTGGATGAACTTCGACGGGGACCACGGGACGGTCCGGCTGCCGACGCGGGCCAACGGCCGGGTCGGCGAAGGCGGCACGGTGACGCTGACGCTTCGTTCCGTTGATGAGGATGTGCTCGTCGGGTTCCGGCGGGCGGAGCCGTACACGGTGACGGTGACGGTGACCGACAAGGAGTCGCCGGGCCTTCGGGTGGAGGACGCGGAGGCGAACGAGGCCGACGGCACGATGGACTTCCGTGTGCGCCTCGAGGGGGAGTACAGCGACCCCGTCACGGTGGATTACGCGACCGCCGACCGCACGGCCAGGGAGGGATCGGACTACACCGCGACGAGCGACACCCTGACCTTCGCGGCGGGGGAAACGGTGAAGACGGTGTCGGTGCCGATCCTCGCGGACTCGGTGGCCGATGACGGCGAGCGGTTCGCGCTGACGCTCACCGGCTCCTCGGGCGCGCAGATCATCGACGGCGAGGGGCTGGGGACGATCCGGGACACGTCCTCGCCCACTGACGGTCCGCTGACCCGGCTCATGCTGGTGGACGCCGCATCGGGAACCAACCTCGGGACGATCGTGACCGGGACGACGTTGACCCTGCCGGACCCGCAGGGGAGCTACCGCATCGAGGCCGCGACCTCGGCGGGCGCCACTATCGGCAGAGTGCGATTCGCGCTTCGTGGTCCGAAGAGCGCATTGCGCGAAGACTACGAGGCGCCCTATGAGCTGTTCCCCGGGTCCGGCCAGACGCTGCCGCCGGGGTTTTACGGTCTCTTTGTGGAGGCACACCCGACAGAAGGAGACCAGAGCGATCTGCTGCAGTCGTTCCAGGTGCACTTCAACGTCCCGGAGAGCCAGGTGGCGGCGGGCGATGCACTGAGCGGGCTCACGCTTACGAACAAGTCCATCGGCGGCGTGAGCATGATCGGGGACGGCGAAGGCGAGGACGGGACCGTGTTCGCGCGGACCGAGGGCCACCGCTTCGAGCTCGCAGCGGTGGTGGCCGACGCGGACGTGCTGGGCAGCGTGCACCTCGAGTTGGTTAGGTTGGGAAAGGCGGCGGCGACGCGCACCGACAACGACGCCCCCTACGAGCTGTTCGGCGGCGCCGGCAAGGCATTGCGTGCGGGGCACTACACGGTCCAGGCCATCGCCTACGGCAACGCCGACCGCGGCGGCTCGGTGCTGCAGATACTGAGCCGGTCGTTCACCCTGGGCGCGCTGACCGCGTCGTTCGAGCAGGCGCCTGAAGACCACGAGGGCAACGCCTTTACGGTCCGGCTGCGGTTCAGCGAGGCGGTGCCGTTGAGCGATGCAGGGCTCGAGGCGGCGCTGTCGGTGACGGGCGGGACGGTGACGTCGGTGCGCCGGGTGGACGGGAGCGCGGCGCTGCGCGAAATCCGCGTCAAGCCGGCGGACAACGTGACGGAGGTGACGCTGTCGCTTGCGGCGACAACGGACTGCTCGGCGTGGCGCGCGGTGTGCATGCGCGACGGGCTCATGCTCTCGAGTGAGGTGTCGCACACGGTACCGGCGGCCATCACCGTGTCGGTGGCCGATGCGGCGGGGACCGAGGGCGGCACGGCGGACTTCGTGGTGAGTCTGAACAAGGCGTCGGACGGCACGGTGACGGTGGACTACGAGACGGTGGACTACAAGGACTCCGACGCCGCGACGAAAGGCGCCGACTACACGGCGGTGAGCGACACGCTGACCTTCGCGGCGGGCGTGACGGAGAAGACGGTGTCGGTGGCGCTGACGGCCGAGGATCCTGCCGAGGCCGACGACGGGGAGGTATTCTGGCTGGTGCTGTCGAACGCGTCGGGGGCGCGGCTGGGGGAGCACAAACTAGGGATCGGGGGCGAGGCCGTCGGTGGTTACGACTATCCGGGGATAGCGCGCGGCACCATCCGCGAGCCGCCCGCGCCGTCGGCGCTGTCGGTGTATGGCCATGACGGCCGGGAGGGCTGGTCGGTGCTGAGGTTCGGGGTGGTGCTGGCGCCGGCGTCGACCGGGACGGTGACGGTGGCCTACGCGACCGAGGGCGGCACGGCGACGGAGGGAGACGACTACGAGGGGAGGAGCGGGACGCTGAGCTTTGCGCCGGGGCAGACGCTGAAGCTGGTGGATGTGCCGGTTATCGACGACGCGGTGGAGGACAGCGGGGAGACGGTCACGCTGAAGCTGAGCGGGCCGAGCGGGGCGACGCTGGCGATTGCGGCAGACACGGCGACGATTCTGAATCACGAGGCGCCGGCGCTGTCGGTGGCGCCGGCGCAGGGGCTGGAATCCGACGGCGCGCTCGTCTTCGAGGTGACGCTCGACCGGGCGGCGTCGGAGACGGTGACGGTGTCCTACGCGACGCTCGACGGCACGGCGCGGGCGGGCGAGGACTATGCGGCGAAGGAGGGGGTGCTCGAGTTTCTGGCGGGGGAGACGGAGCAGACGGTGACGGTGACGGTGACGGCCGACGAGGTGGCCGAAGGCGATGAGACGCTGACCCTGGTGCTGACGGATGCGTCGGGAGCGGGGATTGCCGGGGCGGCGGCGACGGGGACGATACGGGAGGCGGCGGCGAACGCGGCGCCGGAGGGGCTCCCGGTGGTGTCGGGCACGGCGCGGGTGGGCGAGGTGCTGGCGGCGTCGGTGGACGGCGTCGCGGATGCGGACGGGCTCACGGGCGCGACCTTCGCCTGGCAGTGGGTGTCGAACGACGGCACGTCGGACACGGCCATCGAGGACGCCGTCGAGGCGACCTACACGCCGGTGGCGGCGGATGTGGGCAGGACGCTGAAGGTGCGGGTGACGTTCACCGACGACGGGGGGACGGAGGAGACGCTCGCGAGCGCGGCAACGGCGCCGGTGGCGGCGGCGCTGCCGGAGATTGCGGTGCGGGCGGTCGCGGGCCATGTGGCCGAGGGCGCGGCGGCGGTGTTCGCGCTGTCGCGCACGGGCGATGTGTCCGATGCGCTGACGGTGGACATCGAGGTGACGGCCGAGGGGGTGACGCTCGACGGCGAGGCGCCTTCGCAGGCGTCGTTCAAAGCCGGGGCGCGCACGGTCGAGGCAAGCCTTGCCACGGTCGACGATACCGCCCCCGGGGCGGACGGCACGGTGGCGCTGCGGGTTGCGGCGGGGCCGGGATACCAGGTGGCGGGGTCAGGGGCCGAGGCCACGGTGACGGTGCTCGACGACGACGCGGCGCCGGCCGCGGCGGCGGCGGAGGTGACCCTGTGGTCGGCGACGATGACGGTGGTGGAGTACACGGCGGAGTCCATCGGCGCGGACAGCGCGAGCCTGTTCTCGAACCAGGGCGGCACGGCGGGTCTGGAGGGGCGGGCGCTGTGGTACCACGCACCCACGCGCAAGCTCCTCTTCAAGCTCACCTGGCTGCTTCCCGACGAGACGGGCATGGTGCTGCATGTGGGCGATATGGCGCTTGCCGTGCCGGTGGGGCGGGCCGGGAAGGAGAGCGCGAGCTGGACCGGTGTCGATGTCGACTGGACCGACGGCGAGCAGGTCGAGGTGCGGCTCACGACGCCATCGGCGGAGGCGGTGGCGAGCGATGCGTCGCTGACCTCGCTCGCGCTCGGCGGCGCCACGCTGAGCCCGGCCTTCGACGCGGACACGCTGGTCTATGCGGCGTCGGTCGGGTCGGCAGTGGAGAGCGTGATGGTAACGGCGGCGGCGCGCGGCGGCGATGCCGTGGTGGCGTTCGAGCCTGAGGACGCGGACGGCGGGGCGCCGGGGCACCAGGTGGCGCTCGGAGTGGGCGAGACCCTTGTGACGGCGCGGGTGATGGCGGCCGACGGGGACACGGTGCGGTCCTACCGGGTGGTGGTGACGCGCGCCGAGGCGCTGACGGTGGCCTTCGGGGCGTCGTCCTACACGGCGACCGAAGGCGGCGCGGCGGCGCAAGTCGCCGTCAGCCTGAGCGCAGATCCAGAGAGCGCAGTGACCATCGCGCTGGTGGCGACACCCGCTGGCGGCGCGGAAGCCTCCGACTACACAGCGCCTGCGAGCGTGACGTTCACACCAGGCGAGACGCTCACGCAGATCGTCGAGGTGTCGGCGCTCGCCGACGAGGTGACAGAGACGGGCGAGAGCGTGGCGCTCTCGTTCGGGGATCTGCCCGACGGCGTGGTGGCCGGGACGACGGCGAGTGCCACGGTGATGCTCGAGGATGCGGATACGAGCCCGGTCGTTGCGACGCTCTCGGTGGGCGACGCAGCCGCGCAAGCGGGCCGGTTCCAGGTGAAGGCGGCGTTCGCCGAGGCTGTGACCGGGCTCGGGGCGGAGGGTTTCGCTGCGCTGCGCGTGGGCGGCGACGCCGCTTCGGTGTCGGATCTCGCGGAGGCGGAGACCGGCCGTGCGTGGACGGCCTGGGTGGCGGCGGAGGAGGCCGGGCGATACGTGGTGCGGCTTGGCGCCGGCGCCGCGCAATCCGGCCAGCGCGAGAGCGCGCGAGCGGTGCTGGTCGTCGACGTGGACGCGGAAGGCAATGCGGTGGCGGTCGCAGGCCCGGCCGTCAGCGCAGTGACGGTGACTCCACCGGATTCGGGCGCGTGGTCGGCAGGAAGCAATGTACGGGTGACGCTCCGGTTCACCGAGACGGTGACGGTCGACACGACGGGCGGCACGCCCACGGTGGGGATCGCGGTGGGCGGCAATGCGCGCCAGGCCGCGTATGCGTCGGGTTCGGGGTCGAATGCGCTGGTGTTCGCCTACCGTGTGACGGCGGATGACGGCGCGGTGAGCGCGGTGACGGTGACGGCGTCGAGCCTCGGTCTGGGCGGCGGGACGATCGTCGACGGCGCGGGGCGCGCTGCGGACCTCGCCCACCCGGGCGCCGAGCACACGCTCGACCTTCCGGAGGAGCAAACGCCGCTGACGGCCGCGTTCTCGAAGCTGCCTCAGACGCACAGCGGCGCGAACACGACGCTCTCGCTGCAGCTCGACTTCAGCGAAGAGTTCCCGCTGAGCTACACCGTGCTCCAGGGCACGGTCGGCAATGCCGGAGCGCTCACGGTGAGCGGCGGGACGCTCAAGCGCGTGCTGCGCGTCACGAAGGGCAGCAACCGGCAATGGACGGTGCGCATCGCGCCGGCCGGCAACGGTCCGGTGACGGTGACGCTGCCGGCGACCAGCGACTGCACGGCGACGCTTGCGATCTGCACCGCCGATCAGCGGGCGCTCGCAAGCGCGGTGACGGCAACGGTCGCAGGACCAGCAGTGACGGATACGGACGCGAACGCGCTGACCGCGGCGTTCCAGGAGGTCCCGGACGCGCACGGCGGACCGGACTCGGGCGGCTTCACCTTCCAGGTGCTGTTCAGCGAGGCGATCCCGACGAGCTATGTCGTGCTGCGCGAACAGGGGGCTTTTGCCGTCGCGGGCGGCTCGGTGGAGAGGGCCACGCGGGTGAAAGACGAGAACGGTATCGGCCGCGACGACCTGCGCGAGATCCACATCGCGCCCTCGGGCTGGGATGCGGTGAGCGTCACGCTCCCGGCGACGACGAGCTGCGCGGCCACCGGCGCGATCTGCATGGATGACGGGCGCATGCTGTCGAACACCCAGACGGCGACCATCGAGGGACCGGTCGCCATCGACGTTGCGGACGCGACGGTGACGGAAGGCCCGGGCGTGACGCTCGACTTCGTGGTGAGCCTCTCGCGCGCTTCGGACGCGACGGTGACGGTGGACTACGCGACCGCCGACGGCGCCGCGACGGAGGGCGACGACTACACCCGGACCGAGGGAACCCTCACCTTCGAGGCGGGGCAGACCGCGAAGACGGTGTCGGTTCCGGTGCTCGACGACGCGCATGACGATGACGGGGAGACGATGACGCTCCTGCTCTCGAACCCCGTGGGCGCGCGGATCCGCGACGGCGAGGCCACGGGCACGATCCGCAATTCCGACGCGATGCCGCAGGCGTGGCTCGCGCGGTTCGGGCGCACGGTGGCGGAGCAGTCCGTCGACGCGATCCGCGAGCGGATGTCCGCGGACCGCACGCCCGGATTCCGGGGGCGGCTCGCCGGCGAGGCGCTGCCGGACGGGACGGGAACGGGCGGCGCGGCGGGCACGGCGGACACCGAGGGAACGGCGGACGATCCCTTCGCGATCCGGGAGTTCACGGAGAGCGAGCGCCTCGCCTTCCTGGCGCTGCTCGCGCCCGCAATCGGCGAGGATGGCGACGACGGGGAGGACGGCGGTGCGGAAAGCCGCGCCGCGTCGGCGGAGGAGGCCATGCTCGACACCGCCTTCGAGATCGCGAGGGAGACCGACGGCGGGCTCTCGCTCGGCCTCTGGGGCCGGGCGGCAAGGTCCGGCTTCTCCGGGCGCGAGGGCGGCCTGGAGCTCGACGGCGACGCGACGACCGCCATGCTCGGCACCGACTGGACGCGGCGTGACGCGCTCTTCGGCCTCATGCTCTTCCGCAGCCGCGGCGAGGGCGGCTACGCCGGCCCGGCGGGCGAGGGACGCATCGAGGCGGACCTTGCGGGCCTCGTCCCCTGGGCGGGACGTCGCAAGGACGGCGCGCCCACGCTCTGGGGCGCGGCCGGGACCGGACGGGGCGGGATGACGCTGACGCCCGGGGGGCAGGACCCGGTCGATGCTGGGCTCCGCTGGTCCATGGCGGCGGCGGGCGCGGAGGGCGCGCCCGTGACGCTCGCGGCGCTCGGCGGCGCGAGCCTCCGCTGGCGCGCGGACGCGCTCATGACGCGAACGGACTCGGAGGCCGCGGACGGCCTCGCGGCGACCTCGGCGGAGACGGCCCGCCTGCGCCTCGGGCTGGAGGCGGCCTGGGAGCGCACGCTGGCTTCGGGGGCGACGCTGGCCCCGCGCGTGGAGGTCGGCCTCCGCCATGACGGCGGCGACGCCGGGACCGGATTCGGCATCGAGGCCGGCGGCGGGGTCCGGTTCGCGGATCCCGGGCATGGCCTTACCGTGTCCGTCGACGGACGCGCGCTGGCGCTGCACGAGGACCGGGACCTGAAGGACTGGGGGCTGGCGGTCTCGCTTGAATGGGACCCGCGCCCCGAGACGCGGCTCGGGCCTTCGGTCATCGCGACGCGTGGCTGGGGCGACGCGCCCGCGGGGGGCGTGGCGGCGCTTTTCGAGCCGGAGGCGATTCCCGGCGCCGACGACGCGTCGGGCGGCGGGTCCGGGAGCCTGGGCCTGGAGATGGCCTGGGGGACGGACCTCTCCGGCTGGCGTCGCGGCATGACGGGCAGCGCCTACGGGCGGGTCTCGGGAAGCCCGGACGCGGAGGACCTCCGTCTCGGCTGGCGCATCGCGCCGGACACGGGGTTCCCGACCGGCCCCGGCCACGACTTCTGGCTCGACCCCGGCCTGGGCGAAGGGGCCGGGATCGGGGCGGGCCTCAAGTGGTCGGCGGACCGGCGGCACGTGCGGTCCTCGACGGGGATCGACCTCGGCGCGAGCGAGGAGGACGGCCTCGAGGCCGGGTTCCGGCTGACACGGGAATGGTAGCGGGCGAGGACGTTGCGGGATCCGGTCCGGGGCCGGCGCCCGTCGACGGGCCGCGGCACGGCCCATGGCGGATCGTGCGCCGCGAC
Organism: Boseongicola sp.; assembly: GCA_028824715.1. GTDB lineage: Bacteria > Pseudomonadota > Alphaproteobacteria > Rhodobacterales > Rhodobacteraceae > JAJEFO01. The sequence goes on from JAPPCV010000034.1 coordinate 23,243, forward strand.
GGCTCGGTCGAGGAGGGCTGCTGCGTCAACGGCCTCCTGCACGGCGAGTGGACGCTTCGCGACCCGGAGGGCCGGGTCGTCGCTCGGGAGCGCTGGCGCCTCGGCAGGCCGGCGGGCCCGGCGGAACGGGACGGCGGCCCGTGCGGCGTGGCGGTTCCGGACGAATGCGGGCGAGACTCCGCGCCGTGAGCGCCTGGGCCGGGGACGGCGTGCTGGCCTGGAGGGTTCTCAGGCGGACCTGGGATTACCGCGAGGCCTGGGACATGCATGCCGCCGGCCACGCGTGCGTGCCGGACGAGCCGGGGCCGTTCCGGATCCGCGTCCAGTCGGAGGCCGACCGCGAGGCCGCGCGCTTCCGGCTGATGGCCTGGGAGGACCCGCGCCGCGAGCACGGGCCGGACTCGCCGTTCTGGCTTGAGGACGGGATGCCGGAGGGCGTCGTCGATCCGGACGCGGAACCGCTGGACGCGATGGCGGGCGGCGGCTTCGTCGAGGGGCTCCGCCTGCTCTCGGGCGGCCTCGTGGTCAAGGTGGAGTGCCGCGGCGCGGCGGTGCAGGTCCTGGTCCGGGGCGGCGGGCCGTTCCCCGACGGCGCGGGCCTCAGCGTCATGCACGGCTTCGGCCTGCGGATGCCGCACTCGATAGGGCGCCTGGTCGAGTTCTGGAGCGTCGCGGGCCGCACGGCCCCTCGGGAGGGGCGGGGCCGGGGGGACGGGAGATCGGGATGGAGCGGCTGCTGACGGTGATGGACGGGCTCGCGGCCGGCCGGTCGGCGCGCGGGATCGCGACCGACGTCTGGGGCGAGGAGGCCGTGGCCAGGGAGTGGAGCGCCGACGGCTGGATGCGCTCGCAGGTGCGGCGCTGGATCGCGAAGGCCCGGGCGCTCGCAGACGACGGCTGGCGCGACCTCCTGCCAGGGCGCGCGCCGGAGGGGTGAAGGGACGTGACGGGGATGGCGGGCCCGGCCGGCAGGCTTGCGATCCTCCTGAACCCGATGGCGCCGGGAAAGCCTTCGGCGGGATTGCGCTTCCGGCAGGTCTCGCGTCCGGGCCGCCGGGGGACGGCGCGCGGACCCGGGCCGGCCGCTCGATGCGGGCGTGCGCGGGAATGGCGTCCACGCCACGGTCCCGGTGGCGGATTCCGTGGCGTGGAGGGTGCGATGGTGCGCCAGCCAGGGGCACGGGAGCCGGCCGGCACGGGACCCGTGCGCCTGCGTTGGATGATGCCGGAACAGGAAGGAATCGATTGCCATGACACATGAACTCCGAAACTTCAGGACCGTTCTCGTCACTGCAGGCCTCCTGAGCTTCGCCTTTTCGTACTTCTTTGACTTCGGCATCTACCTGAGGCTCGGGATCTCGTTCTCGCAGGCCCCGACAGGCGCGGTCGATCACCTGCACGGCTGGGTGGCCTGGCTCCCGTTCGCGTTGCCCCTGTGTCTCGCGGCTCTTGCAGGAGTGCTGGCAGCGGGGCCGAAGGCGCCCGACCTGCCGGAAGCGGAGGCGCCGGGATCGGCCGCGAGCCCGTCCTTGCAGGGAAGGGTCGAAAGGGCCCTGATCTTCCTGGCGGGACCTGGCGTGGCTGGATGCGCCGCCTACCTTGGCTACGAAGTCATGCGTCCGTTCACCGTTGCGATGGTCCTGGCGTACTTCTGGGCGTACTGCTGGGTGCACGTGGCCAATTCCCGGTTCCGGCATCATGGCGAATCCGGGCGCCTCTTGGCCAGGCTGGCCTTGGCGGGGGTGCCGTCAGTCATGATCATCGCGGCCGGGATGGGGTGGCAGTACGCCGACTTCAGGGCCCAGGACGGCGAGCCTGGCCATCTTGTCGACATGCTTGCCGCCCGCGACGGCAATGCCGCCCCTCAGGGGGAAGAGGCCCGAATCGTGCGCTCTTTCGAGCAGTGGATGCTGGTCCTGCAAGAGGGCGATGTCGTCTGGCTGAACGTGAACGATGGCACGGAACTGCGGCAACTGGGCTGCAAGGAACCCCTTGAGCGGCTGCTTTGCGCGTTCGGCGTGCAATGAGGATGGGGCTGGGCGGCTGCGCCAGCGGGTCGCCGTCGCCCGGCCCGGGCGCACACTTGCACAGGGAGATCCGCAGAATGAGGTTGTTTCACGCGGCTGCCGTCGCATCGCCCGTCATGAAACGGATCAGGGCCGCCCGTCTCCCCGGTCGCGGCGGCAGCCTGGCGGCGACATTGCGACGCATCCAGTCCCAAGCCCGGCGTCTCGTTGCCGCAGCCGGCCGGATTCGCGAGCGTGGACAACACGCCAGGCCGTCCACCGCCAGTGCCGGCCCCGCCTGTCGGCAGTCGTCTGCGGACCCGGGTGAACCCGCCGCGACCCGGCCGGCGGCCTGGCATCTGACCGAGAGCGATGCCGTCAACACGATCACGTCGTCGCGCCTCGACATCGCCTGCTTCATGGAGATGACGCGGAAATCGCCGCCCGTCTGTTTCGGCAGGTTCCACCTCCTCGAAGGCTGGGCCTTGAGCCTGGGCCTTGCCCTGGAACGGCCGAACCGCAACACCTGTCACGTGAGGGGCCGGGTTGGCGACGGCACGGTCGAAGCCGGGTTCAGCCAGCTTTGGGTCCGCGCTGGCTACGAGGGATACCGCAGGAGCTTCCTGGAGTTCCACCGCGATCAGTGCGAATCGTTCCCGGACGATCTCCGGAACGTGGACGCCGACCATGTCGTCAGCAGGTCGCGCATCCCGCAGGACGCCTGGGTGCAGCTTTTCCCGGTCGAGGCGGCCGCCAACCGGCGATACGGCAGCGCCTTCGAGAGGCGCTTCCCGGAGGTCGGACCAGAGACGAGGCAGCTGGACCTGTCCCCTTTGACAGCGTTCAAGCTGTTCTGCGGACGCGTCCCCGCCGACGTGTGCGAACTCGACCGGGCGATGGAGCACGTCCGCGGCCACTTCCGGCAGGAGGTTCCCGAAGTCAGCGCCTTCTGCGATCGCATCGAACGCGCGGTCCGATGCCACATGGACGGCGACGTCGAAGGATCCCGTCGCCACGACGTCCCCGCGTCCGGCGAGGCGCGGGCTTCCGCGGCTGACGGCATCGCTGCAGCCCTCGGCCGGTTGATGTCGTCCGGGACACCCCTCCACTACGCGGCCGAGAAGGGAAACGCCGCGCTTGCCTCGGTCCTCATGTACCAGGAAGAGGACCCGGATGCGCGGCTGGACGACGGCGGCACGCCGCTGCACTACGCGGCGAATTTCGGTCATGCCGGCGTCGTGCAACGCCTGATAGACGCCGGCGCCGATCCAGATGCCACCCGCGGCCGCGGCACGACACCACTGCACCTCGCGTCCTGGCGCGGCCATCCGTCCGCGGCCGCCGCACTCGTCGCCGGCGGCGCGGATGTCGACCGCGTTCTCGACAGTGGCGGCAGCGCCCTTCATCTGGCCGTCCAGGAAGGCCATGCGAAGGTCGTGGCCGCCCTTCTGAAGGCGGGAGCGGACCCGGACATCCGCCGCCTCGACGGCTGCGCGCCGCTGCACCTCGCGGCGTGCCTTGACAGGCGGAGGATCTCCCGAATTCTGCTCAGGCACGGCGCCGATCCCGATGCCGCCCGCAGCTGCGGCACGACGCCGCTGCACTTCGCGGCCTTGCACGGCCATCCGTCCCCGGCCGCCGCTCTCGTTGCTGGCGGCGCGGACGTCGATCACGTTCCCGAAAGCGGCGGCAGCGCCCTGCATCTGGCTGTCCAGGAAGGCCACGCGAAGGTCGTGGCCGCCCTTCTGAAGGCGGGAGCGGACCCGAACGTCCGTCGTTTCGACGGATGGACGCCACTGCACCTCGCAGCGTGCCTTGACAGGCGGAGGATCTCCCGGCTGCTGCTCAGGCACGGCGCCGATCCTCGCTCCGCCCATGACGACGGGCGAACGCCTTTCGATCTGGCGGGACCTCGTTGGCGCGCCTCGTTCTCAGGCCAGGTTCCTGGCAGCCAGGGCCAGGCCGGTCGGGGGCCATGACCGCTCCCGTTCGGTTCGGCCGCCACGACGGGGGAAGGCTGTGCGGCAAGCCGAAGAGGGACGTCCGGCTCCGGCCCTCGGAAATGACCGGGAACGCGCTCGCGATTGCCGGAATGCGCCGGACCGGGCAGCCCGTCAGGGGCTGGCCGAATGATTGCTGTCGGTCAGGTCCCTGGCATCGTCATGGTCAAATGGTGTCGGATTTTGCATCGGATTTTGCATCGGCTCTTTCAAGACTGAGAGAATTCCTGCCACAGCGATGATTCACGTCACGCACCATTCCGAATCTGCCCGGCTCGACGGATCATTGCAATTGTTCGGTCGGGCCGTGCCGTTGCGAACGACCAAAGGCGGGCCAAAGCTGAATCCCCAAGAGATACGCTCTCTCGCACGTCGAATGGTGCAGTGCCCGAGACGCTTCCACGGACCGACCGAACCTTTGCCCCCCATGGCGGGACGTCGTGTTGCCATGGTGTTGATACGATGGATGGCCAATCTGGAAGATGAGAAATATTTTTTAGTTTCATTATGTTAACTCGTGCTCATTTTTGTTCTTGCAAGTTCAAGAACATCGCGCTGATTGATTGGCGAAGGCTCCTGTCGTTGCTCGCCGATGTCTCGGAACTGGCCGACGCACGAGCGCAAATCTGCCGATGCGGCGAGTGTCAGACCTGTCCTCGTCCCTCGTCTTCCCGCGGAGCCCGGGCGAGACGGCATGGTGACCGTTCCTTGAGTCCATGAGGAACGTCGGGAACGATCCGCTTGCTGCTGCGTTCAATGCGTCAGGATGGAACGGGGAGCGAATCGGGCTCGATTCGGCGACTTCGTCGGGACATCACTGCGCGGGGGAACGTTCAACGTGGAGGGCGCAAGCGGCCGGTTGACGACAGAAATCTGACCTGGAGTGATTCCCAATGGGTTGCCATCTTGCTGGCAAGGCGCTGGGTCGCAGAAGACGGCGATGCGACAATGCATTGCAATGCAGACATTTTCTGTGGCGATCCGGGAAGGACTCGAACCCTCAACCTGCCGATTGGATGTCAGCTGGTGTCGTGCAGGCTGGCGAAGATAGGAATAGGTGTCGCGGCACGGAACCCTGCGTATCTTCTTTGTCGCGCGAATTCCGGTTCTGCCGGAGAAGCCTAAGGACGTGCGTCTGATCGAGGTGGAATATTCAGGGACGTCCAACAGATTCGCTTGGGAATCCCTGTAGGAAGCCGCCCGGGCTTACCTCTGCCTGGCGGTCGCAAGGACTTTCGCGGGAGCGCGGGCGTTGTCGCGGGGTGGGTGCAGAATTCGAGATCCGAAGAGTCAATGCTTCCAATGTAGTTCGACGGGCAAGAATCCGACTCTTCTTGCGTTCGTTCAATGCCGCACATCAGCATTCCGGTTGATTTCGTAACCCGCTGTCGTCATCCGGCGGGCCATGGTGACGATGATGCTGCGGGAGAGCATCCGGACGACGATGTGAGGATGTTGGTTGGGTTGCTTGAGCTATTCGTTGCCAGCGGGGTCAGGCGGATCGCCTTCGGCGTGAGTGTCTTCCTGAATAGACTGTTCCCAGTCTGGAGCAATTGCCGACCAGTCAGGAGCGATGCCTTCTCGCCGAAGCCAGGTTGCCCAAAACGCGGGATCATCTGAACGCGGTCGCTGTGTTTTCTTCAGGTCACGTACGCGGACCAATGCGGGCGTCGGGACAGCCCAGCCTAGTAGAATGGCCTGTTGCGAAGGGAGCGTCGGTAGCTCCGCCAGAAGCCCGCCTAGTGCGTCCGGGACAAGCCGCCTAACGAGATTTTGATCGATATCGTTGACAATGCGGTGAAGCAGAAAGGAATTGCACTGCGCCAGGACGGTAGGGGACAATTCTGAAGGTCGTTGCGAGGCCAGCATCAGCCCGAGCCCGAATTTGCGTCCTTCTCTTGCGATACGTTCGAATGTCTGCCGGCACAAATGGGCCGCCTGCGCGCTTGCTCCGACATCTGCATCCTTGCGCACGAAGTTATGTGCTTCCTCAAGCACCAGCACTGTGGGAAGCGCGCTACCGTTGGACTTAAGGTGGCGCTGAAGAGCTTCAAAGACGAGGCGAGATATAACGGCAACCGCGATGTGAACGACATCCGAGGGTACCAAAGACAGATCCAGTATGACCAATGGCTCCGGACTTTCCTCGCCGGGTCCAAGTAGATTGGTCAACCAGTCACTGAGCGATTCGGCTCCATCGGTGTCAATGACAGGTCGCAGTCCTGCGTCTCCAAGCATAACCTGGATGCGATTGATCAGTGGTTCGACATTGTTGAGGGCCTGTCCGCCGGTTGCAGTCGCGACTTCATGAATTCGGTCGGGAAGTGTGTCTATATCAAATCGGACGGGCGCATCTTCGCTGACTTCGCCGTGCGTAGTCGCTAGCGGAAAAGAGTCAGTGATGGAGCGGAGCTCCGCAAGGACCGCATGCAAGTCACCCGGCTGAAAGTCGTTGTAGCCAGAGGATTTGGCAGTGGTATATTGGCGGGCGGAGCGAATTTGATCCACGGGCGTGCGCATTGCCGCAACCGCAGCAGTAAAGTCAGCGGTATCCGCGCCGTAGGTCGCAAGTGCATCTTCATCCAATTCACTCAAGCTAACAAGCCCTTCGAGGAACGAACCGAATTCGAGGTTGCGAGGGAATCCCGCCACACTTTGCGGCAGATCGGAATATAGTTGTTCGACCCTATGCAGATAGCCGAGATAACGCCTGACGGCCTGCGTTTTCGCAGTAGTAGGCGTCGACCCTGCATTACGTAGCTGCCGCAAAGCGCGCAGCAACAGCGGGCGCTGTACTCCGGGCTGGGCCGAGGTGAAGGCTGCCCATTCCTGACCATTCCAAAGCCAGCCCGGCACGGTGAGACGCTTTGCTCCGTCGGTTCCGTTTACCGCGTAACGGCGAACTGGGAGTTTCTCATCTCCGAAGGCCGCAGGGTATTCGCCGTTGGGGTCGAGAATGATGAATCGCGTGTTCGCCGGCGTGCTGGCAGGGTGGCCATCCGAAGGCTCGGGCTCTCTTGCTAGTTGTGCCGCTACAGCTTCCAGCGACCATCGAATAATCCCCGCAACCGAACAAGACTTCCCGCTGCCCGTGTTTCCCAAGATCGCCACGTGCCGACCGAACAATTTGTCAGGATGAACCCATACTCGGGCGTTTCCCGCAAAGGGCGCAGTGCCAATTTGTACCAGTCGTTCATCGCTATTCGCCTCGACAATTGATCGCAGCTGATGTTCGCTCGGCAGGAGGACAGGGTCACCTACCGAAGGCAGTACAGGTACTCCGCGCTCCAGTGCAAAATGCGGTAGGCCGCTGGCTTCCTTTCCTTCATGTAGTAAAGTACCGACTGGGATGGTGACAATTGTTCTCGAAGGGAACGGTAGGTCGACAAGAGCGTCATCGTGACGGCGTTGCGATGGGGGTTTGGCGCGCGCGATGAAAATTGCACTTACTACCGCTACGACGGCACCGGTTTCATTAGGAATCAGGACATAGGCATTGACACGGGGAAATCCGGTCGGAACGCCAGTATTGAGAGTGGTAGCTTGAGGCGTCTCATCGAACAGCGAAATTCGAATCTCTTCAGCCGTGACTGCTTCTACCCGACCTATGGAAAGAGTGCCAATACGTTCGACAATGGTCGTCATGTCGCGCCGTTTCCATCGACCGAAGTCTTGGCGGCAATGGTGCTGCGGCGGTCTAGCAGTTCACTCATGCGGATTGTGAGTGGATCGATTGCCGGTTTGGGGAGGTAGTGTTCGACAAGTTGGCAGATATCGCCGAAATGCTTACCGATGAAGAGAGACAACTGCTGAGGTCGGCCGACATGCCCTACGAATGACGCAATGCGGTCGTGTGGCTTGGCACCCCAGGCCGCAATCACAAGGTGGGTAGAAGGAATCGTCAGCATGTCGGAGATAACGCGATTGACATGGTCATCGCCGAAGCCATAGCCGTAGGTGACAAGCACATGGTTTGGCTGGCATACTGTCGATGAAAAGTCACGAAAGAGGTCCGCATAGGGATATGCGCCGGTCTCGACGTCTTTGGCCGCGTTCGGATAGATCATTACCGACTGAATTGGATTGGTGGGGACGGCCGGATGCGACTTGTCTGCACCAAAGGGCAGGCCTGTTCGAAACAGTCGTCGTTTCTCGTTGCGCCAGTCAAGCGAGCCGTGCAGCTTGGTCAGATGGACTAATCCTTCCAGGTGACGTGGCTCGGCTCGGCTCCCTGGCGGTGTGTAGTGCATGTCAATCTTCAGGCGGGAGGATCTGAATTCCGGTTCGATAGCGCCGACAAAACGGTCCATGATGCGCACGCCTGCGAGATCACACGCCTTTTCGATGAGACGGTCATAGTTGGTGGTAAATATGTGGAGACGCTCCCGCGAGGCAGCGCGACTGGCGAAGCTCATCAGGAATGAGACAAGAATTTCGCGCGCGAGTGGTCCACCCGTCACGAGCGGAGTGTCCAGGCCGTCGTTGATGGCCTTTTCGGTTTCCAGTACATCCTTGATGAAGTCGTACAGAACAGTATCTATCGCGGATTCCCAGAGGCCCACATCCGAGTGCGCCAATATCTTGAGGCCGGACAGAAGGGAGAGGGCAGCAGAAATCCTGTCTTCAACATTTGCATCGCCGCGACCCATTTCTTTTGCGATCTTGACAGCGTGAGCCTCAACTTTGTCTTCGTTCGGGCAACCACCAAATCCACTTCCCATCATGCTCACCGCAGTACCGCCGGCACAGTTCGCAACGCCGGTAGTGAAACCATTCCCGACAAGCAACGAAAGGTGCTCAGCTTGGAAAACGGCTGAAAGCCAAGGTTCTATCCGCTTGCGAAGCGCCAGCGTTTCCTTTTCTGGATCGCCGGGAGTGTCTGTCTCTCCACTAATGTGGAGGATGTGGTCATGATTCCAATTCATGTCGCGTCTTCAGCCTATGTTGAGGTACGATCAATGCTTGGTTGCAATCAGCAACGCCCGTTCGTTCTTGGGCTAGTAGGCGGCCTTTGTTTGGAGTGATAGCTGGGCCCGTTTTGGTAAGGAGAGGCGCTTGGGCAAGGGCGCATTTGGTTCCTTTCTTGCCGCACTCAACGACGAACATCGGTTGAGGCAGCATCGCTGGGACGGATAGGCACAGCCTTAGCAAACTGGATGCTTGCTGCAAGTCTATCGTTGATCCATTCGTCGAGGACATAGATGTCGAAAAAAAGATGCGGCGTCGCGCCGAGCAACACCTCTGATCATGGCGACCATGATCAAATTCAGCAGTGCTCAGCCCCTCATGCCTACAACCACGATACTTGCTGCATCCGGCGTGAATGACAGTGCCTTGGAAGGTCGCATCAACGCCTCGATCCGGTCGGCGATTCTCTGCGCCGGCTCACGAAGCTGGGAGACCGTCCAGTCGGCGGCGTAGCCCTCAGTGACGTCGTTGGGCCGGGCATGGTTGACCAGGCGCTTCGTCAGCGAGGGTGGGAGCATCAGTTCGCGCTCCGCGACGGTGATGAAGCAGTTGCGCAGGCCGTGGAACCAGAACTTCGCGCCGCCGGCCTTGCTGATGCGGCCGTAGAGATGGTGCGGATCCTGGACATGGCCGGTGGCGCTGGTTGGCGAGGGAAACACCCAGTCCCGGATGGCAGCGGGCTGATCCCGGAGGGAGGGCTGTCGCCGCGCGAGGATCTCGGCGAGCTGATTGGTGACGGGAAGCTCCAGGGGCACGCCGGTCTTGGTCTCCTCGACGCGGAAGGTGAGGGCGTCCATGTCGACCCGCTCCCAGCGGAGCGTCAGCACCTCGTCGCGGCGCATGCCGGTGTAGAGCCCGAACCACAGGGCATCGCGTATCGCCGGGTTGCGCACCTCGGCCTCGATGCCTGCGCGCCAGCAGGGCAGGACCTCGGCGGGAGCCGAGATCTTGCGGCGCGTCTTGCGGTGGAACCTGCCGCCGCCGGCGAGCCACAGGTCGACGGGGCTGCGCAGCCCGTCATGGTCGACGCAGGGTCGGCGGTAGACCGAGCGCAGAAGCGACATCGCCCGGTTGGCCGGCGACCATCCGTGATCGGCGGTGATGCCGTTGAAGCGCGTCTCGACGTCTCGGCGGGTGATGCGGTCGAGGGGCCGGGCGAGCCAGTCGCCGAGATAGCGGCTGATCTCGTAGCGGTAGAGATCGTTCGTGCGTTCCGACCTGTTCGGGTTGGCGGCCATGTAGTCGTCGAAGGCGTCGCCGAGAGTGGGCATGTCGCGGGCCTGGGCGCGTTCCTCCGCCGGGTCGGCGCCACCCGCGGCCTTGCCGAGGATCTCGTGCGCCTGCCTGCGCGCCTGCTCGGCGGTCACGGCGCCGAAGCGGCCGATGGAGACACGCTTGTTGGCCGCCTTCCGGCCGCCGTCGCCGGCACGGTAGTTGACGATGAAGGTCTTGGTGCCCGCGGGATGGATGCGGACGCCGAAGCCCGTGAGCCTGTCGTCCCAGGCGATCCAGGAGGCGTCGGCAGGCCGAAGCGCCTCCACGGTTCTCTTGTTGAGCGTCGTGCGCACCTTGGCGGTGCGCTTTCCGGAGATTGTGTTCATGGCGGGTTCATGGCACGGAATGGCGAAAACGTCAACACATGCGTCAACACCAGAAGAGCAACCGTGGGCCATTCCTGGAACGGCAAGTCCCTCAAGCGGAACTGAGGGAGTTTGCGTAAGTAATTGAGATATAGTCTCTATGTCCCAATTTGGGGCGGGAGAGCCATGTGTGTCCAAGCTGCATCCGCGAGACTCATAACCTGAAGGTCGTAGGTTCAAATCCTACCCCCGCAACCAATTCAAATGGCTGAAATCATTGACGTTTGTCGTGGCCTCTCGACCCGGTAGACCGAGTCAGGAATTCGGCTTGGGAATCCTGTGGAAATCACGAGAAGTCCAGATCGTGGCATTGAACGGCGGTGCGTGACCATTGTCCTGCGGTGGCCGCCGACAGCGCAAGCGCGTCTGGAGGTGCCCTCCGCGTTGCGGGAATCAGGTCCGGCCCAGCAATTCGGAGACAAGGGCGTGGGCATGGCCCGCTCCCGTCTTTCGGCGCCGGCGGCAGCGTCCCGGCATCTCTCAAGGCATCGCCTTGACCACGAAAGCGCCAAGGATTCGCCCAGACCGTCACGACCCCATTCGTCGCAGGGAACCGACAATTCGGCTTGACGCCAGTCCGTCGGGTGCGGCTCAATCGCGCCAGGAAGACATGTCGAACCTCTCCGGCAAGTGCTTCCGCAGGCTGCGTGGACCTGCACGGGAAACTGAATGTCCGAACATGCTGCGCGGCCACCGCGCATGCCTGCCAATGCGGGCCAAAGCGCGCTCACTCGAACTTCCTGAAGAGCCCTGTCATGTCGAATGCGGCGTCGAGATCGTCCGTTCGCGTCCTGACGGACGTCCACAGCGTTTCCTGCACTGAGGCAATCACGCATTCGGCCAAGAGCAGGAGGGACGCAACCGAGTCCCAGGCGGAAGGCGCTGCGATGCGTCCCGAGAACTTTAGCCGCGCGACCCGATGGAAGGGTGAGCGCTATTGGTCTTTGAACGGAACGATTTCGGCGCCACGCTCATGGCACACCTGCCCCATCGCCAAGGCCGCGTTCTCGTGCCGGTGGACGTCAAGGACCACCAGTACGTCACCCGCGTTCAGATCCAGCTGGTCTTGGCAGCCACGAAGCCGTCGAAGGCATCAACCGTACGTCAGGGCGCATCATCTGAAGATGCAGGCAGATATACCGTGCAAGCGTGCCGGCAATTCTTGCTCCCGCCACGAAGACCCTGCGATCCCGGTCCGCGAGCAGTCGGCAAAGGGCGTCAATGTCGTCCGGGTCCACCTGGTCCATGGTGCGACGCTGGTTTTCCAGCGCCTGCCGGGAATGGCGGTTCAGGACATTCCCCTCGGGAAGCCGCTCCTTCCAGACAATTCTCTTGGCGACCGGCTCCGAGATCATCTCGCTCAGCCCGTCGCGCAGCGTCGCCTGGAACTGTCCGTAGCCGGAGAAACCGGGCTTCTGGAGCATCCGCCCTGCGGTGGGCGTGGGCACGCCCGCTCTCTCCGCCAACTCGGTACTTTACAACTTCTATTGACATCTTCGGATCGGCGAAAAATCCTCGCTGCATGTTCATTTCGACAGCCCCCATGGATTTTGGCGAGGTCGTACGCGTTATCCTTGGCAGGAACGATTTCGAAACCCTGATTGGCTGCGAACACGCCTCAAGCAGGATAGCAGGCGGCCTGCAGGGATTCGGACTGGACGAAGAAGCGTCAAGCAGCCATGTCGCATGGGATCCGGGCGCGCCCGACGTTGCCCAGCACATGGCTCGCCGGATGGCAGCGCCTCTGGTGCCTGGAGCGGTCTCGCGACTCGTGCATGACTGCTACCGACCGTCGGAATCCCCAAGCGCGATGGCCACCAGGAGCGAGACCCGCGAGATACCCGAAAACCGGGACCTGTCGCGGCGAGCCCGCCTCGAGCGCATCGATGCTGTATTCAAGCCTTTCCATGAGACGCTGGCGGGATTGGTGAAGGCGGGGGCAGCACCTTGAGCCAGCTGATGACGGTCCACAGTTTCGCACCTGTTTTGCATGACCGGCCCAGGGACGTGGAGATCGGAATTGTCCACGGCGAGGACGATCGGCTCGCACGGGCCATGATGGACGTCATCCCTGAAGGGCTCTCTTTCGAAACCCGCCTGAGCGAACCGTACAGCGCCGCAGATGGCGTGGCGCTCACGATTGACCGTCGCGGCGCGACAAACGGATTGTTGAATGTCATGATCGAAATTCGCAGCGACCTCATTTGCACGACAAGGCGACAATTGGACATGGCGGACCGCCTCGTGGCCTGGATTCGGCTGGCACGGGCGGGATTCGGCCGGGAAGGCATTGCATGATCAAAGCGCTGCGTGGCTATGTTCGGATCGTGGATGCCATGAACCGTGGCGTTGGCAGGGCAGTCATGTGGGGCCTGTTCGCGATGATGGGCATCCTCCTCTTTTCCTCGATCTCGAAGACGTTCTTCCAGCCGTCGCTCTGGACTCTCGAAATGGCGCAGTTCGCGATGGTGGCCTACTATGTCCTTGGAGGACCGTATTCGATCCAGCTGGGATCGAGCGTGCGGATGGACCTGTTCTACCACCGTTGGACAGATCGGCGAAAGGCATGGTTTGACGCCATCACGGTGCTGCTTCTGATCTTCTATCTCGGCGTCCTGTTGTATGGCGGGCTGGGTTCGACCGCCTATTCGTTCGGCTATTGGGGAACGGAACCGATCTCCTATTTTGCCGGACTGCTGGCGGGGTCGGAGGAAATCGGGAGGTTGGAGCGCTCGTCGACCGCCTGGCGACCGTACATCTGGCCAATCAAGTTCATAATGGTGCTGGGGTTCTCCCTCATGCTCTTGCAGGCGGTATCGGAGCTCTTCAAGGACATTGCCCGGATTAACGGCCTTGAGTTCGAAGGGGCACGGACATGAGCCAGGAGTTCATCGCCGTATTCATGTTTGCCCTGATGATGGTCATGCTGTTCACGGGCCAAAGGGTCTTCGGGGCGATCGGCGCCGTCGCGGCAATCGCCGCGCTGGCGCTCTGGGGCACGGGCGGCCAGGACATCCCGTTTTCGGCCGCGATGAAGTTGATGAAGTGGTATCCGCTGCTGACGTTGCCGATGTTCATTTTCATGGGTTACGTGCTGTCCGAAAGCCGTCTTGCGGATGACCTCTACCGGATGTTCCACGTCTGGATGGGTTCGCTGAACGGAGGGCTCGCCATCGGCACGATCGGATTGATGGTGCTGGTGTCCGCGATGAACGGGCTAAGCGTTGCGGGCATGGCAATTGGCGCAACCATCGCGCTGCCGGAACTTCTGCGGCGAAACTACGACAAGATCATGGTGACAGGCGTCATTCAGGCCGGCGCCTCGCTGGGCATACTCGTTCCGCCGTCGGTGGTGCTGGTCCTCTACGCGATGATCGCACGCCAACCGGTCGGACAGCTTTGGCTCGCAGGCGTGGTGCCGGGGCTGATGATGGCCGCAATGTTCGTCGTCTACATCTGGATCCGGTGCCGGTTCCAGCCCCATCTCGGACCGGCAATGAGGGATGCCGGCGAGGTGCCGTTCGGCGAAAAGCTTCGGCTGCTCGGCGCGGGAGCGCTCCCGCTGGCAATATTCGCCGCGATGATGGTGCCGTTCGTCAACGGCTGGACCTCGCTCGTGGAAAGCTCGGCGATCGGAGCGCTGGCCGCCTTGGCCGCCTCGACGCTCAAGCGCCGCATGACCTGGACGATTTTCGTGACATGCGTCAGGCAGACGCTGGCGATCTCCTGCATGTTCATGTGGATCATACTTGCCGCGCTGGGATTCGGGGCGGTGTTCGACGGGCTCGGAGCCGTTCGGGCCATCGAAAGCCTGTTCACGGAGCAGCTGGGCCTGGGACCCTGGGCGATACTCGTCGTCATGCAGCTGAGCTTCATCATCATGGGCACGTTTCTGGATGACACGGCCATGCTGGTGATCGTGGCGCCGCTCTACGTGCCGCTCGTGGGCGCTCTTGGATTCGACCTGATCTGGTACGGCGTTCTCTACACCATCACCACGCAGATCGCCTACATGACGCCGCCTTTCGGCTACAACCTGTTCCTGATGCGTGCCATGGCCCCGCCTGAAGTCGGCCTGGGCGACATATATCGGTCCATCATTCCCTTCGTCGGGGTGATGGTACTGGCGCTCGCCGTCATCATGGCACTGCCGGGGATCGCACTTTGGCTGCCGGAACTAGTTTACGGAAACCAGTGAGAAGGCCTCAAAAAAGGGGCACGGAAGACCACAACCTTGAAAGCGAGGAAAATGTCATGACCACGAGAAGAAACTTCCTGAAGACCGCGGCCGTCGGCGCCGTCGCCACGCCCCTTGCAGCCCCGGCGCTCGCGCAGAACACCATCACCTGGCGGATGCAGACCTACGCGGGCGCCGCCCTTGCCGCGCACGTGATCAAGCCTGCCGTCGACATGTTCAACGTGATCGCAGGCGACCGGATGCAGATCGAGCTGTTCTTCGCGGACCAGCTGGTGCCGACGGGAGAGCTTTTCCGCGCCATGCAGCGGGGAACCATCGACGCCGTGCAGTCCGATGACGATTCGATGGCGTCGCCGACCGAAGTGACGGTGTTCGGCGGCTATTTCCCGTTCGCCTCACGCTATTCGCTGGACGTGCCGGTACTGTTCAACCAATACGGTCTCAACGAGATATGGGACGCGGAATATTCCGCCGTCGGCGTGAAGCACATTTCGGCAGGCGCATGGGATCCGTGCCACTTTGCCACAAAGGACCCGATCCGTTCGCTCGAGGATCTCAAGGGAAAGCGGGTATTCACCTTCCCGACGGCTGGTCGCTTCCTGTCGCAGTTCGGCGTCGTGCCGGTGACGCTGCCCTGGGAAGACATCGAGGTGGCGGTCCAGACAGGCGAACTCGACGGAGTGGCCTGGTCCGGAATCACGGAAGACTATACCGTAGGCTGGGCTGACGTTACCAACTACTTCCTGACCAACAACATTTCGGGCGCATGGGCAGGGTCGTTCTTCGCCAACATGGATCGTTGGAACGAATTGCCAGAGGACCTGCAGACGCTCGTGCGCGTGTGCTGCGACCAGTCGCACTACTACCGCCAGTGGTGGTACTGGGGCGGCGAAGCCAATCTGCGCGTGCATGGCACAAAGATGGAGCTCACCTCGATTCCCGACGACGAATGGGCCAAAGTCGAGCAGGCCGCCGTCGCGTTCTGGGACGAGATAGCGGCGGAATCCGAAATCAAGGCACGGGTCGTAGAGATCTTCCGCCAGTACAACGCCGACATGCAGAAGGCCGGGCGGCCTTACCGCTACGGCTGATCAAGGCGCGGGGCAGGACCAGCCTGCCCCGCATTGCATTGCAGGAGGCGCCCAATGACATTGGAAGAGCTCAAGGCGCAGATCACGTCGGGCGACATAGACACCGTTCTGGTTTGCATGGTCGACATGCAGGGTCGACTGATGGGCAAGCGCTTCCACGCGGAAGCGTTTCTGGACATGGCTGAACACGAAACCCACTGCTGCAACTACCTGCTTGCCACCGATCTCGCCATGGCTACGCCTGACGGATACGCGGCGACATCGTGGGCGAGCGGTTACGGCGACTACGTCATGAAGCCTGATCTCTCCACCCTGAGGCCAGTGCCCTGGCTCGAGGGCACGGCAATGGTGATCTGCGACGTTCTGGATCACCATACGCACGCTCCGGTGGCCCATGCGCCACGCGAGATTCTGAGGCGCCAAATCGCAAGGGCGGCGGCAATTGGGTTCGTTCCGATCATGGCCACGGAACTGGAGTTCTTCCTGTTCCAAGGCACTCACGACGAAATCGCCGCTTCGGAATTCCGTGATCTCAGGCCGGTTTCGCGTTACAACGAGGACTACCACATCTTCCAGACATCGAAGGAGGAACCGGTGATGCGCCCGATTCGCAATCACTTGCGTGCCATGGGCGTGCCGGTGGAGGGCACGAAGGGCGAAGCCGAGGCTGGTCAGGAAGAACTCAACATCAGGTACGCTGACGCCATGGCGACCGCCGACCATCACACGCTGGCCAAGCACGCTGTCAAGGAGATCGCGCACCAGCGGGGTTACGCCGCGACATTCCTTGCGAAATGGCATCACGATCGGGCAGGCAGCGCCGCACATGTACATCAGTCGCTCTGGAGGGACGGGCAAAACGCATTTCACGATCCGGCGCGTGCGCACGGAAAGTCTGAATTGATGGATCGCTACTTGGCGGGACTGCTCAAATACGCTGACGACTGCACTTACTTCCTCGCACCCTACGTCAACAGCTACAAGCGATTTGCAAAGGGGACCTTCGCTCCCACGCGTGCCGTGTGGTCGGTAGATAACCGAACAGCAGCGTTCCGGCTTTGCGGGGATGGAACGCCGACTGTCCGCGTAGAGTGCCGCACACCGGGAGCGGACATGAATCCCTATCTCGCACTTGCCGCGATGCTGGCGGCCGGCCTGAAGGGGATAGACGAGCAGCTGGAACTGCCTGACTCCTTTGTCGGAGATGCCTATTCCAGCAACGGAAAAGGCCGGATTCCAAGCACGCTACGAGACGCACGCGACGCGCTTGTTTCATCAAGGATGTTGCGAGAGGCCATGGGAGACGACGTGGTCACCCACTATGCACATGCCGCCGAATGGGAAATTGATGAGTTCAACCGCGTGGTGACGGACTACGAAGTTGCACGAGGGTTCGAAAGGGCGTGAAAGTGCCGGAATCCATCGCTTCGGCTGAAAGACCTGTGTTCGCGCACAGGGAAGTTCGCTGCATTCGGTGGCCGCGATGCGCGTCAGCGGGGCATGGGTTGGCTGGCTGGATGGAAGCCACATGATTTCGGGGATCGTTCGTGAAGTTACCCGTGCTTCAGCAACTCGGCGAGCGCTTTGACAGACTTGGTGTCTTTCGGCGCGGGGAACGCCCCGATTTCAAGAGCCCGACTCCCAAGAGTCTCGTATTGTGCCGACCTTCGGTGGAGGGCAGATGCACGTCCACCATCTGGATAGTGCCAAACCCCTCGATGATGGCGCGCAGGCATCTGCATGCGTTTACAAACGGGCAATTGGATGAAACTTGTCAAATTGTAAATCCAGTGTTACAGGGAGCGGACGGTTCTGCAACCCGATCGGCGGGGCAGGGCGCAAGAGACACTGCAGACGGGAGTTCAGTGCTCTCCGGGGCCTCTCGCTCGCAACCGCAGGGGAGGACTGGCACAGCCGTATCGAAGCCGCGAGGTGAGACCATGATCGAAATTCGGGCGGGCATGAGGTCGTGCAGGTCGGCAATGCTGCAACCCTGCCGACCTGCGAGCTGCAAGGGACATCCTCGCATCCTGCCGGGTTCGGTCCGCAATCCCTCAACCAGCGCAGGAGTGGCTTGATGGCCAAGAAAGGCACCCTGCATGGATACGCCCGCGTCTCCACAGGCGAACAGACGCCAGAGTCGCAGCTTCGCGAGCTCAGGGCGGCGGGCTGCGTGACAGTGGCCGAGGAACGCGCCTCCGGCGGGGACCCGTCGCGTCCGGTCCTGGCCGACCTTCTCGACCGTCTGGCCGTCGGCGACACGCTCGTCGTCGTCCGGCTCGACCGCCTTGGCCGGTCCCTGCTGCACCTGCTCGAGACGATCACTGCCCTTCAGGCGAGGGGCGTTCATTTCCGGTCGCTGGGGGATCCTGTGGACACCGCGTCGCCACAGGGCCGTTTCACGCTGCAGATCCTGGGCGCGATGGCCGAGTTCGAGCGGGCGCTGATCCGCGAGCGCACAATGTTGGGCCTCGCCGCGGCACGCGCCGAAGGGCGCACGGGCGGCAATCCAGGATTGGTGGCGGGCGACCGGGCGACCTTGTCGCGCCTTCGCGAGGCGCGCCGGTACGCCTTCCTGGAGCGCCTGAACCGCAGCGCAGGCGACTGGGCGCCGGACGTGCGCAGGCTGCGCCCGGAGATGCCCTGGCAGGACGTGCTGGCGGTCGTGAACTCACGCCTGCCGGACTCGCGGCGCTGGACGCTGCAGCGCCTGGTGCGCGCAGCCAGGGCCTACGTTTCCGAGGGGCTGTTGCCGGAATCCGTTCTGGAACGGGCGGCCGCGCGGCGGAAAGACGACCGTCTGCCCGCGCTGGTGGCCGCGATGCGGGCGGCGCGTCCGGACATCACGCTGCAGGAGATGTGCGACATGCTCGAGGAGATGCGCGAGCCGACGCCCCGCGGACGTGCGACCTGGTATCCGTCCTCCGTCAAGTCGCTCCTCGATCGGGCGGATCGACTGGGGCTTGCGTCCCAAGGGAAGTTGGCAACCGCTCTCGGCAGCAGCGATCAGGGTGCCATGTCCGACGTGGCAGGGAGTTGACCGCAAGGGCAGGGGAGGGCGCAACCGGGCGAGAGCGTGGCGACCTGGCAGTTCGTTCAATTGGTGGAATGACGTTAGCCCCTGCAGTCCTCGTCGACGGCGATGACAGCGTCGGCAGTCAACGTTTCGGGAACGAGTTCGGAAATGTCCATGTTCATTTGGGTGGCGCATGCCCGGGATTCTTGGGTATCCCTATCCTGGAAGCAGGGTTCATCCCAACAAGGAGACATGACGCGACAAGCCGTTTTCGATAGAAGCCTGATATGAATGGAAATTCGCAGATTCTCCCATCCCGGGTCTGCCCATGTGTCACGCAGCCGACATCGGTGGCAAGATTCTGGCGACATCGCGAAGGTCTTCGTCCGATGACTCATACTTGCTGCGCAAGTTGATGTGAGTACAGTCCGCGGGCGCATGAGTTGCAATGGTGCGGCGCAGGCTCTCGCGGCGCAAAGGACCATCCCGGATTCTGGACAGGTTGGAGAAAATTGACGTTCTTATCGCTCCAAAGCTTGATAGACTGGGGCGCGACGTCATTGATGCTTGCGAGGCCGTGAGCCGGCTGAAGAACTCGGACATCCGAGTGCATTGCCTCGCGCTCGGTGGCGTCGATCACACGAGTTCGGTCGGAAAGATGACCATGAACGCCGTCAACGCTGTCGCCCAGTTTGAACGGAACGTCCTCATCGAGCGGACGCAGGCAGGGCTAGCCCGCGCAAAGACTCGGGGCATACCCCTTAGGCGACCGCTTGCGCTGTCGCCTGTGCAGCGGCAATCTGCGCGGGCACAACTCGATGGCGGCGAGACGATCTCAGCTGTTGCTTGCCAGTTCATCACAAGCAGACAAGCAATCATGAGCGTCAGAGATCAGCACTTAGGAATGTTGCCTCACGTACCGTCATAGGGGTGAACCGCATGTTTCACCCTTCCCACCTTAATCCCCGAAGAGCCGCGCCATACAGGAATCACATCCCATATTCTGGCAAAGGCAGAAAATCGTTGATATGTGTCTCAGCGGGCCGCGTCTTGAGGTACATCAATGCTGAATGTAAAATGGCAGCGAATTTCTTTGCGCGTGAACATCATCGTATCTCCGTTTCTCATCGACTGGAACGGCATTGCACCGCGATTCTTCGAAATGATTCACGACGCCCTTTCTGATGACATCGCCGTAAACCCCGGCGACTTCAGCGTGTCAGTCAGCAATAACCTGGCTGATGTGGTTGCCCGGTATGACATCTTCGGCGCCACGAGCAATGTTTCCCTGCACTCGGACCGGCTAACCATGGAGTTTCCGACCTTGGTGCCGGAAGACGAGCAATTGGTCCTCCGCATCCTGGAGAAGGTTGTCACGGCGTTCCCGCAAGCGTTCCCTGGCCATCGGTATTCGAGAGTTCATGCCAGCCTCTTTCGGCATGGGGCAGTCCCAAAAGATGTGGCGGTCGCGGAGTACCTGGCGCGACACGGCAATTCAGTGACGGACAGGGCGTTCGGAGAAATGGAAGCTGTATATCAACCCGCTGTCCGGTTCAGCGTTCGCGCCACCGCGGGCACATGGCGCGCAACCTGCACTCTTGAACAAAGTGAGATCCTGCCGAACGGGCTGTTCATGGATCTCGACGTGATCTTCCCAAGCGTGGATGAAAGCGCCGGTTTCCAGGACTGGGTCAAGAGCTTCCTTGTTGTTGCAGACGGATGCATGGGCGCTTTGGAACTGGAGCGGTAAGATGGAACATAGTGGCCTGGCCGAATTACCCCGTGGTTTGCTTGCGGCAGAAAATCTCCGTCAAATCGCAGTTGGAAGCCACGAAGACCACGATACTGCACGCCACATGAAGACGATGCGTGCTTCTCGCCACGGAGGAAGCGGTCTGTCGCGGTTCTTGGTCTCGGACCATTCACCTTCTCTGAACGTCATCTGGTCCAACTTCGATCCCACGACGACAGGTAGCTGGAACATGGCCTCGTCGCTAGGCGTCGCCAAGGTTGCAAGCGCATTTCCAGTTGTGCATGAAGTTTCCCAGAGCTTCCAGGAATCCCAGGAACCCAAAGGCTTGCCCAAGGTCTTTATTGACACATGCCAGCGCTGGGGCTTGGGGATGGATGAACAGCTGATCCTTCTCGGCTTCGAACGAGGAGAGAGCATCGGCACACACGTGCTGGAGGGTCGCGTCCGGACGCTCTCCCGTGATGCCACAGCTAGGGCTGGCTATGTTATTGCGATCAGCGTCGGTCTGGCTATCCTGTACGGGGAGAACATTGCCGCCGAGAGCCGATGGCTGAGGCGGAAACGGGATGCGCTCGGAGGACAGTCGCCGCTGGATTTGATGCTCGGCGGAGACATGATTTCCCTAGTCGATGTCAACGGGATGGTTGAACGCGAAAGAGGCATCTGACCGTTGCTCGACGATTTCCCTGTCATGCACGAACACGTAGCTATTCGACGGCTCGCGTCTATTGCCGCACCAGGTGAATCGGCACGCTCCATCCTGCTCCGGAGGGGGAGCAGATTGGAAGACCTTGCCGACGTGCTTCCAGTCGTTTCGGCGAAGACTCCATGTTCCCTCGAGGAGATCCTTGATGGCACGTTCCGTCCGCGTGACAGCGCGAATCCACCCTATCGGGAAGGTAGGTTTAGCGACGGGACGTTCGGCGTATATTACTCTGCGCTCGAGGAAGAAACTTGCAAGGCGGAGGTGGCGTATCACCTGCAGAAGGATATCGACGATCCGGATCCCCGCTCGTACTCCATGATCGAATGCCGTTACGAGGGCCGGACAGCAAATCTGCTTGGGAAAGAAGGGCAGCATCCCCAGCTTGTAGGCAGCATGGAGGCGGCTTGGTCGTTTTGCCAGGATCTCGGGCGTGAGGCCGTGGAGCGCGGCGTCGATGGGTTCCTCACGGCTTCCGCTCGGCGGCCCGGAGGAACATGCGTTCCGGTTTTCACGCGGGAGGCGCTTTCAGACCCGCAGGTCGGGAACAGCTACCGCATGACGATCCGAGCAGGTCGGGTGCAATACCGGGTCGTGTGAACCGGCAAGAGTCCGGATCACCGAGGGCAAAGGTGCCGTTCATAGGCGAAGTCGACGTAAATGTTCGCGCCTTCTGGCCTCGTCGCTTGCAATGGGAACCAGTATCTGCGGGGTCACACGACCGGTTGATCTTGTCTCCGTTCTGCCAAATTCATTCGAATTTGCCGGAACCGACCTCGACTTCGAATCCTTCAAGTAAATTGACACCGCACCCTTTGGTGTTTGCCTCATGGGTGCGTTGCCCCTTGCACAACAAGTCATTGTGCTTGCGGCCGAGATAGGTCTCGGCATCGCAAATGGCCTTGCCGACTGGCACCTGCACACTGCCCAGCGACATCTGCCAGCGGCCCGGCTAGGTTTCATCAAGAGCGCCCTCAAACCAAGAACTCCGGCTCGGGGCCATGTTCATAACGGGGAGCATTTGCAAACGCATTTTGCCTTTCGCGCGCCGCTCGAACAAAGTCATTCAAGGCGTCGATATCGGCTTCAATTTGCGCTTCGTCGGGCAACTCGGTCGGCAAATCTTCGGCGCGATCATGCCCAGAGTAATGCGAACACCGCTTCATGCCCTCAAAGATGGTCGGGTAATCCGCATTCGGATCAAAGGCCACTTGCTGAAGTCTTTGGGTTTGTATTTCGGGTTTGAAGCGCTGGATGACCCCGTTGAAGATGATGTCTTCGACCGTCTTCTCCCAGGTTTCCCGCATCGCGCTGTAAAGGAGGACGACCTTTGGTCGATGATCTACATTACCCGGATCATAACCATCGCGCTTCAATGCCGCGAAGTCTTCGCGAACATCCTGAACACGCTGCGGGGGCTTCTGCATCTGCCAAGGCTTGTGTGCTTCATCAATGACGCCAAACATATCGCCTCCAAGGCTCGTCATCCACTCGTAGTGGCATGAAACACCTGCCTTGCGAGCCTCCGACTGCATCATTGAATGGAATAGAATGTTGTGGGTGAAGATGATGACCTGCCGCCCTTTGGCGGCCTCCTCGGCAAGTCGTTTGGCCACGGACTCCATCCTCGTGTGGTCGAGAGATGATACCGGATCATCGACAATGATCCCGTGCTCCGAGCCGACTTCATTTAGCTCGCCAAGAAAGCACGAGAGGGCCAGCGCCCTTTGCTCGCCCTCGCTTAGGATTTCACTGTTTTTTCTGATCTGCCGGTGCGCCGCGAGTGAGACCTCAACGATGCTCTCGCCTGCTTGTCCGCGGTCTGACATATCCAGCGGCAAATGTTTGAGCTTCAAGGCTTCAAGTTCGTCGTCAAGCGCGCTCTTCAAGGATTGAGTCATAATAACGCGGCGCCGTGCTGTGATCTGTCTCGTGACAGGGTCAGACCGGCATTGGGACCGACATTCCAGAATCTGCAAACGCTCTTCGAGGCGGTTCCGCCTCTGGAGGACTGTATCCAGAACCTCACTGAGCCGCTTCTGGTCAAGCTGCTCTGCTCTGGCAGCGTTGAGTCTTTGGAGGCGACCTTCGTCCTGCCCCTGTTCTTCGAGAGCCTCGATTTCCGCACCGAGCGTCTCAATCTCGGTCCGAATTACCTCTTCGGGAGATTCGGGCAATGGATCGAAGCCCTCGAATGCCTCGTACCGCTCGTCGTTGATCAGCGTCTCGAGGGCCTCATGGCGTACCGACAATTGAGCATAGAAATCCGCAATGAGCGATGTTTGCACGCTCCGACCTTCACTAAGCGGATCTTCATTTGGGGGTCGGACAGGAATCCTTCGCAAATCAAGGGCCCAGCGACCGGTTCCGGCGGATCCGGCCTGTCGCTTACATGGCAACATCCTTGGCGGGGTCG
>JAPPCV010000010.1 GCA_028824715.1 Boseongicola sp.
GACAAGGGCTTGCGCACGTTCGATCCCGTTTTGTTCTCCCTGAAGGTCCGTCTAGCGGGCAAAATTCAGCCTACGGGCGGCACTGGCCATTGAACCGTGGAGGATCGAGGCCGCCCTGCTGCCTTGCATGTGGCGTGTGTCCAGGTGTCCCGCATCTTGCAGGGGTCTCGCAGCCTCTCCATTTCGCGGAAGCGTGTCCCCGGACGGGCCGTCAGAGATAGTCCGAGCGCTGCAACCCGTATTTTGCCATCTTCTCGTTCAGGGTTCGGCGAGGCAGGCACAATTCTTCCATTACATTAGCGATCGAGCCACGGTGACGGCGCATCGTGTTGTCAATCAGCATGCGTTCGAACGCCTCGACATGTTCCTTCAGGGGCTTGCCTTCGGTTGTGACACTGATGCCGCCGTCATGTTCGCTGTCAAGTATGAGCAGCGACGTGATCGTTCCTGACCCGCGGCGCGACTGCAGAACCGCGCGTTCGGCGATGTTCATGAGCTGGCGGACATTGCCTGGCCAAGGTGCCTGCAGCAGCTGGGCCGCTTCCTGAGTGCTGACCTCGGGCGCGTCGCAACCGTATTCCTCGGCAAATCGTTCGAGAAACTGCTGGAACAGCATCAGGATGTCTTCACCCCTTTGGCGCAGCGGCGGAAGAGTGATCGTCATCGCTGTCAATCGGTAGAACAGGTCAGGTCGAAGTACATCCTTGCAGGTCTTTCCGGGTTCCTGGAGGTTGCAGATCGCCACGATCCTGGTTCTTGCTGGTGTGCTCTCCTCATTCATCCGCGAGAGGAGTCGAGCCTGTACCGAGTGCGGCAGGGTTTCGATGTCTTCAAGAACCAGCGTGCCGCCACGTGTCTCCTCGATCAGCGGCAGCTGGCTGTTGTCGGGTGACGGCCCGAAGAGGCGGGCCGGGAGCGAATCCTCGTCTTCTGCGGCGCAGGAAAACAGCGCGAATTTCCGGCCAGCCCCGGCACCCGCCGCATGAAGCGCGTGGGCAACCAACGTCTTGCCTGTGCCCGTCTCGCCGTCGATCAGCACGTGGCCGTCGGCCTGGGCAAGATCCAGGATGTCTTCGCGAAGCCGCTCCATCACCGGAGACTCTCCAACCAGTCTCTTGGTGAAGCTCGCCCCGTCCGACAACTCGCGCCGCAGAGCCCTGCTGTCGAGCGTGAGGCGTCGCGCATTGGCCGCACGTTTTGTGAGCTCGGTCATCCTGTCCGGGTTGAATGGCTTTTCCAGAAAGTCGAACGCGCCAATCTGCATCGCTTCGACGGCCATTGCGACATCTCCGTGCCCCGTGATCATGATGACGGGCAATGTGCTGTCCACGCTCATCAACCGTTTCAGCAGTTCTATTCCATCC
Source organism: Boseongicola sp. (assembly GCA_028824715.1). Taxonomy (GTDB): domain Bacteria; phylum Pseudomonadota; class Alphaproteobacteria; order Rhodobacterales; family Rhodobacteraceae; genus JAJEFO01. The sequence continues at coordinate 1,365 of JAPPCV010000010.1, forward strand.
ATCCCGGACATCTTGATGTCGCTGACCACCACGCCCGGATAGTCCGGCGTCAGGGCCTTCAAGGCGTCTTCGGCACTGCCAAAGGTCTCCGTGTCGAAGCCTGAAAGCGCAAGCCACTGACTGATGGACTGGCGCATGTCCTTTTGATCATCGACGATGGCGACCTTCATTGCCTGTGTCATGAGTTCAGCTCCGTCGGTCACTCGGCTGCGGCCGTGGCCTCAGTGGAAATCGGCAACATGACTTCGAACACGGCTCCCCCGTCCCGACCGTTTCGCGCGGTCAGCCTGCCGCCAAGCTCGTTCACGATTCCCGACGAGATGGCGAGGCCCAATCCTACCCCGTCTCCTGGCATCTTCGTAGTATAGAACGGCTCAAAGAGCTTTTCGAGATCTTCGATGCCCGCGCCGTTGTCCCGCACCGTAATCAGTGCCTCTTCGCCGGCGGTGACCAGAATCTCGATTCTGGGTTCCGACGTGGCACTTGTGGCGTCCAGTGCATTGCGGATGAGGTTGACGAGGACTTGTTCAAGCCGAACGTTGTCAACGCGGACGATCACCGGATCCTGCGGAAGCGAGGTGATGACACTTACGTCGTCCTGACGGAGTTGCGACTCCATCATCGACAGGACGGAGGAAATGCTTTCCCGCACGTCGAGGGGCTTCGTGGCACCGCCACCCTTGTGCGCGTGCGACTTGAGCTGGCGCGTAATCTGGCTCATGTGCTCGATCAGGTCGTCGATGCGTTCAAAGGAAGATAGCGCCTCGTCAGCACGGCGGCGGCCGAGCAGCAATTTGGCACCTGCAAGATAGGTCTTCATGGCGGCGAGCGGCTGGTTCAGTTCGTGGCTGACCGCAGCCGACATTTCGCCGAGGGCCGCGAGCTTCGAGGATTGCTGCAGCGTCTGTTCGGCCACCTCCAGGTGCCTCTCCGCCCTTTTTCGTTCGGAAATCTCCCGTTGCAAGGCCACGTTCAGCTGGCGGAGCTCGGCGGACTCGCGCTGGAAGAATCGCAGCCGCGACGTGGCCCGGCGGCTGACCAAATAGGACACGAGCGCCACGAGAATCGCGAATCCCATGATTTCCAGCGCGAGAACCGCGTTCACGCGCTCGCGGACGCTTGCATAGGTCGTGAAGGACGTGATGCGCCATCCCTGGAATCCGATCCGGGCTTCCTGCCGCATGATGGCTTCGCCTTGAAGATAGGCATCTACTGGAAGCGTGCCCCAGCTTGCCGTGGCGCGAACCGCGAGCTCCATCGCTGACCGCACGGGCCTTGCCGCCAGAGCCTCTTCCTCGCTCAGTCCGCGCCAGCGCGGTTCCGTCGCGAGAATGATGGTTTCTTCACTGTCCGACACGATGACGGCATCGGTGAATCCGGCCCAACTGCTTTCGAACTTCTTGAGGTCGACCTCGACCATGATGACGCCGAGCATTTCGCCCTGCGCCTCGATCTTGCGCGAGTACGTGAAGACGCGTGCGCCCGAGTCAAGGAGACTGGTCGAAAAGACCGTGTCGTTCGAGCGAGACGCCTCAACGAAATAAGGTGCCGTGCGATGCGTGGAGCCGATGAGGGCGCGGTCGGTGGCGGCGACTGCACGTCCATCCCGGTCCAGCAGCATGAGTCCCGCCGCGGCGATCCCGTCGCGATACTCGATGAGGCGTTGCGAACTTTGCAGAAAGTCCCCGGACATCAGCGCCCTGATCAGCGCGGGGTCGCGGGCCAGAAGCTGCGGCACGACCTGGTTGCGCTGAAGTTCGCTGAGTATGTTGCCGGAATAGAGTGCGAGGCGAACTTCTGCTCGCGATCTCGTGGTTTCGGTAAAGCGCTCTGTAAGGAGCTGGTTGGTCCACCAGACCGTCGCGATTGCAACGACGATGACAAGGCTTGCCGCAATTCGGGCTCGCCAAGGCGCGTTGTCGCGTCGGACGGATGTTTCGCTCATGTCATGAGTCTAGAGCGTGGTCGAGCCTCCCTCAAGCATTGGCGGCGGCCGCGCTGCAAGCGTTGAACAGGACCGAGCCGTCGGTCAAGCCCAGAACCGGGTCCGCGGCGCGCTCGGGATGCGGCATCAGGCCCAGCACGCGGCGGTTCTCGGAGAGTATCCCGGCGATTCGATCGACCGATCCGTTTACGTCCGACTTGTAGCGGAAGGCGATCCGGTCCTCTGCAGAAAGTGCCGTGCGTATCTCTTCGGTCGCCTGGTAGTTCCCGTCTCGATGAGCGATAGGGAAGATCGCCGTCGAGCCTTTTGCGTAGCCGCTGGTGAAGTCGCTGCTTGTTGTCGCCACTTCTAGTTCGACAGGCTTGCAGATGAATCTGATCCCTGCATTGCGCATGAGTGCGCCCGGCAGCAGGCCGGATTCGAGCAGTACCTGGAATCCGTTGCAGATGCCGATCGCATGTCCGCCCTTCTTGACATGCGTCATCAGTGCTCCGACGACGGGAGACCTGGCGGCAATTGCTCCGCTGCGCAAATAGTCACCAAAGGAAAACCCGCCTGGCACGCCAACGATGTCCACGCCCGCCGGCAGTTCGGCATCCTTGTGCCAGACCATCTCAACCTTGAAACCGGCATTCTGGAATGCCATCGCAAGGCCGCGGTCGCAGTTCGATCCCGGGAAGACCAGCACCGCCGCCTTCATCGCGCAGGCCTTGCAGGGCGTGTCTTGTGGGTGCTGCTCAACTTGCTCATGTCATTCCCGCCTATGTCTTGAAATCGGTAATGACCGCGATTCCCGGTTGAGTGGCGCCGTTGAATGCCGCGAGTTCGGCGCTTGCGTCCGAGAGTCTGACCTCCCGTGCCACGATCGGGGAAAGGTCAACGCGCCCAGCTTCGATGAGGCTAAGCAACGAAGGATAGCGATGGGCAGGCATGCCCCGGGAGCCGAAAACTGCAAGATTTCGCATGTAGACCGCGTTGAGATCGACCTCCTGCACTGCATGATCGCCGACCGGCATGCCCACCTGAACGTGACGGCCCAGCGGGCGGAGGCAAGCAATGCTCGCCGATTGAGTCGCCGGGAATCCCAGAGCCTCCACCGAAACATGTGCCCCGCCTTCTGTCATTTCGAGGATTCGCTCGGCGCTGGCGCCGTCCGAAGCGTCAATCGCGTGTTCAGCGCCGAGCGCCTTGGCATGGGTCAGTTTCTCTTCAACGATGTCGGTGACGATGACCCGGGCGCCAAGCGCGATGCCAAGCAGCATTGCCGCAAGTCCGACTCCTCCCGTTCCGTGTACCGCCAGCCACTCGCCGGGCTGCAGCGCCGCCCGGTCGGTCAGCGCGTGCCAGGCCGTGGTGAC
>JAPPCV010000078.1 GCA_028824715.1 Boseongicola sp.
GAGCCCGGGACTGAGGAAGCATCCCGGGGTTGGTCTTCAACGCATGGTTCAGGGTAGATTGGATGACAGTCTCCTTTCTTGTGCTGGTCAGCACGGGCTCTCGGAACCTTCGTTCCTCAAGCCCCTCCCTTCAGGAAGGGGTCGCTGACCGTCCCACCAGTACGTGTAGTGAACGACCCAGCTTAACCAGTTCACCTCGGTCTTCGCATGTCCCGGCCCCTGCTCCAGAATCTTGCGATGCCTGAAGGTCTCGCCGCTGGAAATGACCTCTCGCAGCGCCCAGGCACGAATTGCATCCTGACCAGCAAAGGTACGGGACACGTCGATCATTTCAGCATCGGCGGTGAAACAGGCCATGTAGGCCTCGATGTCCTTGGCATTGGTGCCGTCCTGATAACAGGAAATCGGTTTGGGCAGCTCCTCCGCAAATGCGGGCTGAGACAACATCGCCAGTGCCAGCAGGCTCTTTCTGATCATCACGTGTGCTCGCTTTCGTTTCCTGGTCCTGCCCTGCCGTCACGCGCTCCGATGCAGGAATCGACAGGTCTTGTCGAATTTGCCGACAACATCCGCCTTCAGGACCGCACGGCTCAAAGCCAGGGTCGCTGCTCCGCCGTTCTTGCCTCGTATGCATCTATCGAGGTCGCTGCGGCCTCGGTTGTCAGGCCGATGTCATCTAGGCCATTCAGCAAGCAGTGCTTCCTGAACGGATCGATCTCGAAGCCATACACCTCGCCGTCCGAACCCGTGACTGTCTGCTCCTCGAGATCAACCGTCATCCGGGCATTGGAGCCGCGTTCGGCGTCCATCATAAGGGCGTCCACCTGCTCTTTCGGAAGCTTGATCGGCAAGATGCCGTTCTTGAAGCAGTTGTTGTAGAAGATGTCCGCGAAGCTGGTCGATATCACGCAGCGGATGCCGAAGTCGAGAAGCGCCCAAGGCGCGTGCTCGCGGCTGGAACCACAGCCAAAATTGTCGCCCGCAACCAGGATCCGGGCTTCGCGAAAGGCCGGCCGGTTCAACACGAAGTCCTCGATCTCTTGTCCGTCGCGATCAAATCGCATCTCGTCAAACAGATTGGCGCCGAGACCTGTCCGCTTGATCGTCTTCAGGAACTGCTTCGGAATGATCATGTCCGTGTCGATGTTGACCAGCGGCATCGGCGCGGCAACACCGGTAAGCTTGGTGAACTTCTCCATCAATCCATCCCATGCAGAGGTCGCGCCTTTCTGCCCCAGCGCTTCAAATGGCGCAAGCGCTCCGAGGTCCAGGCTGCGGACGGGAACGCCGGGCAGTGGCCGAACCGGTTACATCAGGTCGCGCACGTCGGTCAGGCGACCGGTGACGGCCGCGGCTGCGGCCATGGCGGGGCTCATGAGATGCGTCCGGCCCTTGTAGCCTTGCCGTCCCTCGAAGTTTCTGTTGGACGTCGATGCGCATCGTTCGCCGGGACCAAGCTGGTCAGGATTCATGCCAAGGCACATTGAGCATCCCGCCATTCGCCATTCAAAACCGGCTTCCTGCAGCCTTTGGGCAATGCCCTCCTCCTCTGCCTGAAGCCGCACGAGGCCTGAGCCCGGCACGATCATTGCGCGCAGACCGTCTCTCACCCTGCGACCTTCCATTATCTTCGCGACTTCACGCAGATCCTCGATCCTGCCGTTCGTGCAGGATCCAATGAACACCGTATCGATTTCGATCTCGTTCAGTTTCTGCCCGGGTGTCAGGCCCATGTAGTCCAACGATCGCCGTGCGGCTTCGATCTTGCCGCCTTCAAAACTGTCCGGATCCGGCACTGCGCCCGTGATCGGCAGCACGTCTTCCGGGGAGGTGCCCCAGGTGACGACAGGCGGAATTTCGGCCGCGTCCATCCTGACCACTTGATCATGATGCGCGCCGTCATCAGATTGCAGGGTGTTCCAGTAGGTCACTGCCAGCTCCCACTGCCCGCCCTTCGGTGCGTTAGGGCGGCCCTTCACGTATTCGATTGTCTTTTCGTCGGGAGCGACAAGCCCGGCGCGCGCACCGCCCTCGATTGCCATGTTGCAGACCGTCATGCGGCCCTCCATGGTCAGGTTCCGGATTGCGCTTCCCGCATACTCGATGACATGGCCAGTTCCGCCGGCAGTTCCGGTCCTGCCAATGATCGAAAGCGTGATGTCCTTGGCCGTCACGCCAGGAGCAAGTTCGCCATCAACTTCGACCAGCATGTTCTTCGACTTCTTCTGGATCAGGGTTTGGGTCGCGAGCACATGTTCGACCTCCGACGTGCCGATACCGTGGGCCAGCGCCCCGAAGGCGCCATGCGTTGCCGTATGGCTGTCCCCGCACACGATCGTCATGCCCGGCTGGGTCCAGCCCTGCTCCGGGCCGACGATGTGGACAATGCCCTGCCGGTCGTCGTCGATGTCGTAGAGCTCGATGCCAAAATCCTTCGCATTCCTGCGCAGGGCCTCGACCTGGATTCGCGATTGCTCGTCCTTGATTCCCTCTAGCCGTGTCGGATCCGTTGGAACGTTGTGATCCGGAACCGCCACCGTCTTCTCAGGCGCACGGACCTTGCGGCCCGCAATTCGAAGCCCTTCAAATGCCTGCGGACTCGTTACCTCGTGGACAAGGTGGCGATCAATGTACAGACGGCATGTGCCGTCTTCGGCCTCGTGGGCGACATGGTCATCCCAAATCTTGTCATAGAGTGTACGCGGAGCGGTCATGGTCATCAATCTCTGCAAGGATGGAGTAGCAGTGCAATCATGGGCGCGAGTGGCCTATGCCCGGACGTTCGAGGACGTGCGGCGGAACTCGTCCGCCATTGGCTGCGGACGGCAACTCCAGATTCCCATGTGGGTCATGCACATCATGGTCGCATACTACATCCCCGGCCGATCAGGAACAAGTTTGGACCATGCCCGGCTTGACGCTCACATTGTCATGCGCATCGGAACTTTCCGGACGACGCTCCTTGGGGCCGGGAGTTCACCCGGCGCTGCGGTGACGGCGGTTCGGCGAATCATGTCCCGCCAAACTCGCAAAGCGTGTGGATTTCCATCCCAAGCGCTTCAAGCCTGGACCGCCCGCCGAGTTCCGGCAGGTCTATGATGAAGCTGCATCCGACGATGTCGCCGCCCAGGCGTTCGACCAACCTGATACCGGCCTCGGCCGTGCCTCCTGTTGCGAGCAGGTCATCGACCAAGAGCACCTTGTCGCCAGCGTCGATGGCATCGTCATGGATTTCCATGACTGCCTCGCCGTATTCCAGCTCGTAGTCCTGACTGAGCGTGGCACCCGGCAGCTTGCCCTGCTTTCTCACCGGCACGAAACCTACCGACAGCTGATGCGCGATCGCGCCTCCAATGATGAATCCGCGTGCCTCGAGCCCAACTACCTTGTCGATTTCCTGATCGGCAAAGGGATGCAGCAACTGGTCGACGCAGATCCGCAGCCCGCGCGGATCCGAAAAGAGCGTCGTCACGTCGCGGAACATGATTCCTTCATGGGGAAAGTCCGCAATTGTCCGGATGTAGTCCTTGATTTCCTTCATCGGCAATCCCGTCTCATGGTCCGGTCGCACGGACCGGACGGACAACGCGCAATGTGTTCAATGCAGCACTCGACCGGCGACGGCATCTAGCTTGGCCACGACATCCGGAGCGCGCGCATCCGGCTGCGTCAGCACCGCATGTTCCAGCGCCCGGTCGCATCCGTGCGGGCACTGCTGTCGGGATGCGCCAAGCCGCGCCGGCAGCCCCGCTGCGAGTGCACGGCCCTTCCCGGCATTGCCCATCAAGGTCTTGATGATCTCGGTCACGTCAACCTCGCCATGATCCGGGTGCCAACTGTCGTAATCCGTGATCATGGCGACCGAAGCGTAGCAGAGCTCGGCTTCCCGCGCGAGCTTGGCTTCGGGCATGTTCGTCATCCCGATCACGTCGCACCCCCAGCGCTCCCGGTACATGACCGATTCGGCAAGCGTCGAGAACTGCGGCCCCTCCATCGCCAGATACGTGCCGCCAAGGTGCACCGTCGCACCGGCCGCCTCCGCGGCGGCGGCCGCCACCGCACCGAGTCGCGCACAGGTCGGATGAGCCACGCTTACATGGGCGACGCATCCCTCGCCAAAGAAGCTCTTGTCACGCGCAAACGTCCGATCAATGAACTGGTCAACGATCACGAACTCGCCTGGAGCCAAGTCGTCACGGAAAGAGCCGCAGGCTGACACGCTGACGAGATCCGTCACGCCAAGGCGTTTCAGCGCATCAATGTTTGCCCTGTAGGGCACGGTCGTGGGCGAATGAACATGTCCCCTCCCGTGTCGGGGAAGAAATGCCATTCGGACGTCTCCCAGCGATCCCGTCAGGACCTCGTCGGACGGAGTGCCCCAGGGACTCTTGACGGAGACCCACTCGGCACCTTCGAGTCCCTCAATCTCATATATTCCGCTACCGCCGATCACGCCGACGACTGTTGCAACTTCGTTCATCAAGTCATCCCGCAGGAAACCCCGTCCTTCAGGGCGGGGAGGAATGCGGGCTCCCGTGTTCCGTGCATCGTTGTCGTCTCCTCTTTCCGTGACGTCTCGAGGACGTATCCGTAGCCGTCGGCGCGCTGGACGACGCGGCAGTGCCGGTGCGAGATCCCCTGCACCGTCCCCTGCGCGGTCTGGACG
>JAPPCV010000046.1 GCA_028824715.1 Boseongicola sp.
CGGATAGGCCGCCTGCATCGTGATCTGGTCGAGCACGCGCTTGGTGATGAAGGCGCAGAACGAATGGCAGAAGGGGATTTCGCCCGAGCGTGCCATGCCGCCGGCCATGCCGATCATGTTCGCCTCGGCGATGCCTACATTGTGGAACCGTCCGGGCAGCTCGTCGCGGAACCGGTCGGTTTCGGTTGGGGGAACGAGGTCGGCGCAAAGGGCGACGATGCGCTCGTCGGCCTTGGCGGCCTCGACCAGTGCGTCGCCGTAGGATCGCGGCAGGGTCTTGAAGGACCTGTTGATGAAATCCGCAGCTTCGAGCTTGGTCAGGGTCTCGGCCATGGCAGTTCAATCGCCCTTTTCGATTCTGCAGACATTGTCACCGACAGGGACATCGTCTCCTTCGTCCGCGAGGTGTTCCAGCATCGTGCCGTTGCAAGGCGCCTCGTACTCGTTCGTGACCTTCTCGGTTTCGACCTCGTAGAGGATGTCGCCCGCCTTGAAGCTCTCGCCCGGACGGACCTTCCACGCGACAAGGGTGCCTTCTTCCATGTTCATGCCGATCCGGGGCATTTTCAGTGCGACTTTCATTGTTCAGGCACCTCCTCCTGTTGCGGCCTTGCCGAGAAGCCGGCGCACGGCGTCCGAGATGCTGGCTTCGTTCGGCAGGAGCGCCTTCTCCAGCGGCGGCGAATATGGCAAGGCCACATCCGGGACCGTGACGCGCCGGATCGGCGCCTTGAGCGCATCGAAGCACTGGTCGGCACAGATCGCCGCGACGTGGGACGCCGCGGAACACATGTCGCGCGCCTCGTCCACGACGACCAGTCGACCGGTCCTGCGGACGGATTCAAGAATCGTCTCGCTGTCCAGCGGCACGACCGTGCGAGGATCGATCAGGTCGACGCCGATCCCGGACCTTGCCAGTTCCTGCGCCGCGCGAAGTGCCGGCCGGACCATGGCGCCAATCGCCACGACCGTCACGTCGTCTCCTTCCTGAACCGTCGAGGCCTTGCCCATCTCGATGACATGATCGCCTTCGGGCACCTCGCCCTGTTCGCCGCCACGCCCCGCCGCCTGCAGGAACATCACGGGATTCGGATCATGAATCGCCGAGCGCAGCAGGCCCATCGCATCGGCGGGCGTCGCCGGAAGGGCAACCTTGATCCCGCCCAGGTTCATGATCATCGGGTGCATCGCGTCGGAATGCTGCGCCGCGGCCGATCGACCTCCGCCGAAGACCCCCATGTAGACAATGGGCAGGGCGATCTGCCCGGCGGTCATGTAGCGCAGCTTGCTGGCCTGGTTGGCGATGCTGTCAAAGCCGGTGTACATGAAATTGCCGAACATCATGTGGCATACCACCTTGTACCCGGCCGCGGCAGCACCCACGGCCATGCCGCTCATCACCGTTTCGGAGATCGGCATGTTGCGGACACGGTGGGCGCCGTGCTTGTCCTTCAAACCGCGCGTGTCGCCAAACAGGCTGATTTCGACATCCTCGCCGAACACCACGACCTTCGGGTCCTTGGCCATTTCGCCATCAAGCGCTTCATTGATGGCCTGGATCATCCGTTTCTTTGCCACGTCCCGGAACTCCCTTCAGGCAAACATGTAGTTGGTGCCCTGCATGGCAGGGTCGGGATAGGGCGAGCCTTCGGCGAACTGCACCGCCTCGGCCACTTCGGCGGCGATCTCCGCCTCGATCCGGTCGAGGTCGGCCTGGCTTGCCTGCCCGGCGTCCAAGACACGCTTGGCGAATGCAGGGATCGGGTCGCGGGCGATCCATTCGGCAACCTCTTCGTCCGAGCGGTATGTCGACCCAAGGAACGACACCTCGGCCTCGACGTGGCCGCGTTGCCGGTAGGTGCGCGCTTCTATCAAGGATGGTCCGTTGCCGGCACGTGCATGCTTGATGGCCCGCGCAGCGCACTGGTGGACGGCGATCAAGTCGTTGCCATCCACCGCCTCGTGGGCGGCGCCGTAGGGCTTGGCCCGGTCGACGATGTTGCCTGCAGTCACGGTCGATGACGGCGAGAACTCGGAGAATCCGTTGTTTTCGCAAACGAAGATCACCGGCAGCTTCCAGAGCACGGCCACGTTCAGGGCCTCGCACAGGACTCCCTGGTTCGCGGCGCCGTCACCAAAGAAGGCAACGCCGACGGCTCCCTTGCCGTCCATCTGTGCAGCCCAGGCCGCTCCCGTGATGATCGAGATTCCGGCGCCGACGATGCCATTCGCGCCGATGATTCCCTTGGAGAAATCCGCCACGTGCATGGATCCGCCGTGTCCCTTGCACATGCCGGTCTCGCGACCGTAGATTTCGGCCATCAGCAACTTGCTGTCTCCACCCTTTGCGAGGTAGTGGCCGTGTCCACGATGGGTCGAGGCAATCCAGTCGTCATCCGTGAGCTGCGAACAGAATCCGACGCCGACCGCCTCCTGCCCGATGTAGAGATGGACGGCGCCAGGTATGTTTCCCGCCTTGGCGTCATCGCCGATCCGCTCTTCAATCCTGCGAATTCGAAGCATGTCCCGGTAGAACCCAAGCATCTGCTCGTCCGAAAGATTTGCATCTGAAGGGGCAACGCTCATTTCGAAGTGTCCTCTCTGTTGATCTGCCGAGAAGTGGTGGCGCGGATTGCCGGCGGCTTCGCCCGCAACGCGCGGCGGAAGCCGTGGCGTCCACGCACCGGGCCTTCCGGATCTCGGGATTCAGTCATTTGCGATTCCTCCATCGACGTTGATCACCTGACCCGTGACGTAGGACGCATCGTCGGACAGGAGAAACGCTATCACCGCCGCGACGTCTTCGGGCTGGCCCAGCCGGCCGAGCGGGATGGTCGACAGAAGGGAGTCGCGCCCGCGCCGTTCGATCAGGCCCTCCGCCATCCGCGTTTCGATGATGCCGGGCGCCACGGCGTTCACGCAGATCCCCCGGTCCGCGACCCGCCGCGACAGCGCGCGGGTCAGCCCGACGATCGCGCCCTTCGCCATGGAATAGGCGGCGTGGTCGGGCACGCCCCTGTTGAATCCAAGCGACGAGGCAAGCGCGATGCGGCCGCCATCGGTCATGCGTGGCAGAGCCGCGCCGGCAATGTCAAAGGCGTTCGTTGCATTGTGCTGCATCGTTTGGTCGTAGATCTCGCGGCCGTCGGGGCCAAGATCATGGGGCATGAAGATGCCCGCCAGATGCACCAGCGCGGCAACCGGTTCGGGCGCTTCCGGCAGCGCCTTCGCGCAGGCCGCCGGATCTTCGAGCCTGCTTTCGGCAATCGTGGTGCCTTCGGGCAGCGCCTGTCGCAGCGGCTCCAGCCGGCCGGCATCGACATCGACCAGATGCAGCCGCCATCCGTCCGCTGCCAGACGGCGGGCCAGCGCGACGCCGATTCCGCCGGCCGCGCCCGTGATCACCGCGACCGGTGCCGTCATGTCCCGCCTCTCCGGTCATGCGCCGATACATGCGACGCACCGCTTTGGCGGTTGCTGGGCTGTCGATGCCGTGTTTCCAAGTTCAATTGCGTCGGTCAGTCAAAGACCGGTCGTCCTTTCGTGTGAACGTCACTGCCGGGATTCCAGTTCGGCGCGGGCCGAGGCGGCAACCTCGGGCGGGAAGCGCAACTGGTGGAACTTCAACCCTTCCAGCGACGCGACACCCTTGCCCATCAATGTGTTGGCCTTGATGAAGCTCGGTTTGCCCCTGGTCGCACGGGCTTGGTCATAGGCGCCCAGCAACGCGCCGATGTCATTGCCGTCGACCTCCTGACAGGCGAAGCCAAAGCTCTCCATCTTGTCCATCAAGGGCTCCAGCGACATGACGAGGTCCATCGGCCCCTCGGACTGCACGAAGTTGTAGTCCACGATCAGGCAGAGATTGTCGAGACCGCTGGCACCTGCGAGCATTGCGGCCTCCCAGATCTGGCCTTCCTGCATTTCACCGTCGCCGGCGATGACATAGACGCGGCGGGCGCGGCCCTGCCGCCTTGCCGCCAAGGCGCAACCGACGGCGACTGACAGGCCCTGGCCAAGCGAGCCGCAGGTCGCCTCGACGAACGGCCCCATGCGCTCGGACGAGTTTATTTCCAGCGGCGAGCCGTCGGTGACATATGTGGAGAGCCGTTCCGTGTCGAAGAACCCGCGCTCCGCCAACGTGGCGTAGAAGATCGCCGTGTTGTGGGCGGTGGTCAGGAAGATCCGGTCCCTGTCCGGCCAGTCCGGATTGGCCGGATCCAACGTCGCCTCGGCGAAATAAAGCGACGTGAAGATGTCCGCTGCCCCGAGGCCTTGCAGAACGTAGCCCTGTCCCGAAGGCGCGACCATGTCCACCACGTGCATGCGGAGCCGCGTCGCGATCCTGTCAAGCTCTTCGAGGTTGTGTCCTGCTTGCATTGAATGTCCAAGGCGATGTAAAATGTCCTGGAACTTTGTACCTGCAGGTCGGGAGAGGTTTCAAGATGAATCTTCAGTCCATGAAGCGGAAGGCGGTCCCGTTGCATGCGGAAGTGGCAGGTGTCCTGCGACATCAGATCATGTCCGGGGACCTGCTGCCGGGCGCACGCCTTCCTGCGCTTCGGGAGCTGACCGAGGAGCTTGGCGTCGCGCGCATGACCGTGGTGCAAGCGATGAACACGCTGGAAGATGAAGGTCTCATAGAGAAGCACTCAGGTCGCGGAACCTTTGTGCGCAAGGTCCAGATTCCTGACCGCGTCTCGCTGCAGGTGCGCGCAGAGATTTCGGAGATCTATGCGATGGTGGAGCAACTCGAAGTCTCGGTACGCAAGGGCGACGCAACCATCGAGAAGTCCAAGGACGGAAGGTATTTTCGCTGCATGCGCCGCATCCATGCGCGGGGCGGCAAGCCATTTTGCCAGGTCGATATCCAGCTCGACGACCAAGTCTATGAACGCGCACCAGACCGCTTCATGCAGGAGATCGTCGTCGCGGTCCTGCGCGACCTTGGCGTGGATATCGCAAATGCGCGCCAGAGAATCACGGTCGCCTATGCAGACTTCGGCCTCGCGAAGGCGCTCGGGATCAAGGTGAACTCAGCCGTCTTCAAGGTGTTCAGGGAGTTCTTCGACGAACGCGGGGCCCTGATCTACTCGGCGAAGCTGTTCTATCCCTGTGACCTGCTTGAGCTGGAGATCGAGTTCACGACTGACAACCCTGCGTGAGCCGCATGACTGCGCGGGCGGACTTGCGGCTTGACATTTCGTGTGCATGCATCAAAGATACGTACGTCTGGATCAATGAGTCACAAGATGAAAGCAAGGGAGAGCTTCAACATGAACCTTATCAAGTTGGCCGCTGCCGCCACGGTCGTGCTGGGCCTCGGCACCGGTGCCGCGCTGGCCGAATACCCGGAGAAGCCGATTACGCTGGTCGTGTCGTTCGCCGCAGGAGGCAACGCGGACATCGGCGCGCGCCTGACGGCCGAAGCCGCCAGCGCGGAGCTGGGCGTGCCGATCAATGTCGTGAACAAGCCCGGCGGCGCGCACATTCCTGCAACCATGAGCGTGCTCGAAGCGGATGCGGATGGCTATACCATCTTTCAATGGTCTCCTCCGAGCTTCATGGTTGTCCCGCTGACCCGTGCGGTGCCCTACAGCCCGAGGGAGGACTTCATTCCTTTCTATGCGGGCCCAACGGCATCCAATGCGCTCTACGTTCGGGCTGACAGTCCCCTCCAGACGTTCGAGGACTTTCTTGAAGCCGCGAGGAGCGAGAAGCTTAGCATGGGCGTCAACAACCTCGGCGCACCTCCGAACCTCAGCGCGGTTCAGCTGGCGTCCGAGTTCGGCCTGGAATTCAAGACCATCGCGCTGAAGACCGTTCCTGCAACCATGACCGGCCTGATTGGCGGACAGGTTGACGTTGGCGTCGGACAGATCGCGACAATCAACGCGTTCAAGAACGAGATCCGGCCCCTGATCATCCTGGACAACAACCGCCAGCCCTACTTTGAACAGCATCTGCCTGGCGTTCGCACCATAGGCGAAGCATCCCCGGGCAAGGAAGCCGGCGTCTGGGTTCACGGAGGCTGGGCCGTAAAGGCCGGAACCCCTCAGGAAATCGTCGACAAGCTGATTGCCGCTACCGCAGTGCTGGGCACCGAGGAGTTCATCTCCACCCTGCCGCCGGGCATCGACTGGCAGTTCGTGCACGGCCCCCACGACGTCGGGCAGCTTCTGCAGTCGGGCATCGACCTGTACTCGCCCATCCTTGACGGGCTTGGGCTGCTGCACAAGTGAAGTCCACGTGCGGAACCGGTTCGGGTGCCGCCAATCCGCGGCGCCCGTTCCACATTCCGCGTGCACGGGATACGGAATCATGCTGACCCAGCGAGTGGCCAACATGGTCTTCACGGTCCTGGTCATCATCGCCTGTGGCTATTTTGCAGTGGTTGCACAGGGATTCGAGGCCGCCGGACTGCTGGCAAGTTCCGGGCTTCCATCGAGATTCTTCCCGCAGCTCCTGTTGGGATTCACGGCACTTTGCGCGGCGGTCGTGCTTTATGTCTACGCCGTGAAGGGTGAGGCCGGAGATGAAGGCCAAACCGTTTTCGCGTCATCCGCAGAGGCCAGGCGCGGCCTGCTGGCGCTGGGTGCGGCCGTGGTCAGCTACATTGTCTGGCAGAATTTCGGATACATCGCGATGGCGCTGACATCCGGGCCGCTCCTCTGCTTGGCGATGGGCGTGCGCAACCCGGCTGTCTACGGCGTCGTCCTGGCGTTGGCGGCAAGCGTCTACCTGGTTTTCACCCAGTTGCTGGGGACACAATTCTAGTGTTTGACGCTGCTGCAGTAGGGGTCGCGTTCGCGAACCTTCTTGATCCGTTCACGATGATTTTGCTGGTGACCGGAATCCTTCTTGGACTGGTCATCGGAATCCTCCCAGGTCTTGGGCCGCCGATCGCAATCGCCTTGGCATTGCCCTTCACGTTCTACATGGAAGCGGTTCCGTCGCTGATCCTGCTTCTGGCGATCTACAATGCCGCGATCTACGGGGGGTCAATTTCGGCCATTGCCGTCGGAATTCCGGGAACCGGGGCCGCGATCGCGACCGTCATGGACGGACACGCGATGTACAAGCAAGGTCGAGGCGGCGAGGCGCTGGGCCTGTCGCTGACCGGCAGCATCATTGGCGGGCTTGTAAGCGTCCTCTGCCTTACCTTCATCGCGCCCGTGCTTGCCCAGGTCGCGATCAAGTTCGGGCCTCGGGAATTCCTTGCCATCTCGATTTTCGGATTGGTCGTCGTAGTCCGCGTTGCGGGTGCCAACCTCTTCAAGGGACTGCTTGTCGGCGGCCTGGGCATCTTCCTGACGACCTGGGGGCTGGATGAACTGAATGGCGCAGAGCGCTACACCTTCGGGACCTATCACTTGTATGAAGGCATACCGCTGGTTCCGTTTCTGGTCGGCATTTTCGCGGTGTCCGAGGTCTTGATCGGGGCGGAGAAGGCGCTGAAACGAATCGAGTTCGACAAGACCAGCCTGACCGTGAAGATCCCGGGCCTGAAGACCCTGTCCAGGCTCAAGGGCAACCTGGCGCGATCTTCGCTCCTGGGCACGATAATCGGGATCATCCCCGGAGAGGGCGCCGCGGTCGGCGCGTTCTTTGCCTATTCGGAAGAGAAACGTCGTTCCAAGGAGCCGGAAAGGTTCGGCACGGGCATTCCCGAAGGCATCGTTGCTCCCGAAACGGCGAACAACGCGACCGTCGGCGGCGCGCTGGTTCCGACACTGACCCTAGGCGTGCCAGGCAGTCCGGCCGCAGCGGTCCTGCTGGGCGCGTTCCTGATCCAGGGCCTGGCACCGGGGCCGACGCTCTTTGACGAGCGTCCGGACATCATGTACTCCCTGTTCCTTGGCCTCTTCTTCATCAACATCCTGCTGTTCTTCATCGGCCTGTTCGCGATCCGCTTTGCCGCAATGCTGATCAAGGTACCGATGACCGTGATCGTGCCGACCGTCCTCTTGCTGAGCTTCACCGGCATCTATGCGGTCTCGAACAGTCTCTTCAACGTGGGGGTCCTGTTGGCGGCCGGCGTGCTGGGATACGTCGTCAGGAAGCTGGGCTATTCCATAGCGCCGCTGTCCATCGGCTTCGTGCTCGGCCCGATCCTGGAAAACTCGCTGCGCCAGTCCATCACGATCGCGGATGGCAGCACGGCAGAATTCTTCAACACCCCGATCGGTCTCGGGATCTACGCCGCCCTGGCGCTGACAATCCTCTGGGGACCTATCTCGACCTGGGTGAGAAGCCGCATGGCGGGAAAGGTTGAGGATCCATGAGGAAAAGACCGAACATCCTTCTGATCTACGCCGACCAGATGCGGTACGACGCGATGAGCTGTGCGGGCAATCCGACCGTAAGGACGCCGCACATCGACAGGCTGGCAAGCGAGGGAGTCCAGTTCACCGAGGCCTACGCGTCGTACCCGGTCTGTTGCCCGTTTCGCGCCTCCGTGATGACGGGCAAGTACGCCCAAAGGCACGGGTTGGTTCAAAACCACTTCCCGCTGCGCGGCGATCAGGTCTTCCTTGCCGATCTGATGAAGGATGCCGGCTACCGGACCGGGTATATCGGAAAGTGGCATCTCGAAGGCGGGCCCAAGCCCGGCTTCGTGCCGCCCGATCGCCGATTCGGCTGGGACCACTTCATAGGCTTCAATCGCGGCCACGAGTACATGTCATCCATATACTACGATGACGATGGTCAGGCCTATCATTCCAAGCGCTATGAACCGGACTACCAGACCGATCAGCTGATCGACTTCATATCCGACGCGTCGACCGCCAAGGACGCCAAGCCCTGGATCGGGTACGTGAGTTATGGTCCCCCGCACTTCCCGATGGACATGCCGGACTACCTGCGCAGGGTCTACAGCCCGGACGAGGTTCCCTTGCCGGCAGGCGTTCCGAACATGGAACTGCAGCGCAGGACCCAGAGAATCCGAAACGAGGTCTGGTGTGGCGGCGATCCGCGGTCGGGACACGCGAGCCATGCGGCCTACGACACAAAGCCCGTCGGAGAGCCGGAAACGGAGGCCGAAATCCGCGAGTTCATCGCCGAGTACTACGGCATGATCCACAACATAGACTGGAACGTTGGACGGATCCTGAACGAACTTGATCGCCAGGGAATCGCGGATGACACGGTCGTGCTGTTCTTCAGCGATCACGGCGACATGTGCGGCCAGCACGGCCACTACTGCGGGATCAAGAACACGGCTTACCGGGCCGCAATGCACGTGCCGTTGATCGTCCGGTACAGCGCTCGGTTCAAGCCGCAGAAGACCGAGGCGCTTGTCGATGTCGGCCCTGACATGATGCCAACGATCCTCGACATCGTTGGTGCGGACATGCCCAAGGACATCGATGGCCAAAGCTACCTTCCCGTTCTCGACGGCGAAGAGGCCGAGGCGCGCGACGCGATCTGGTACCAGGTCTTTGCCCAGACGGGCGCCAACCCACACGAGTTTGCGCCGTTTGCCGAGCGCGGCATTCGCACCAAGGACTGGCTCTACATGCGCCACAAGGACAAGCGCGTGCTGCTATTTGACGAGCGTGCAGACTACCATGAACAGAACAACCTGGTGGATGATCCGGCGTATCAGACGCTGATGGACGAGTTTGACGCCCGGATCGCAGCCCACATGGAGGCGAGCGGCGATGATTGGGAGATGGCAGCGGACTTCCCGCCGCCAGGTTGGATCACCCACGCCGAGGCGAAGAAACACCTTGAAGAGGTGCTCCTGCCGAACGCGATCGAGGTCGCCTGAACAAGACACGTCCAGGTTGCGGTCCCAAGCGAGACGTTCGCCGCCAGCCAGTCCCGCATGGGACGACCCGAGTTCACAAGGGGAATCCGTTGGAAACCAGGGGCGATCACGTTCTCATCACAGGCGGGTGCGATGACATCGGCCTCGGCATCGCGCACGCGTTCCTGGACCAGGGCATGCGGATCACGCTGGTCGACCCGAACATCGCGCCAGGCCAGGCGCTGGCCGCCGAGCAGGATCGCGCAAGCCTGATCGAGCTTGACCTTGCCAATGCGGAAGCCGTCGCGGCGCGGCTGAATCCCTTGGCGCAGTCACCTGACGCGCCGGACGTTCTGATCAATGGCGCCGGCTGGGCACCCAAGACAAGCCCGGAAGGCAAGCCCCGGACGGCCCGGGAAATGCCTGTGGCGCATTTCAGCCGGGTCGTGTCTGCCAATCTCGCTGCAGTCCTCCAGCGCACCGGCATCTTCATTCCGGCCATGCTGGCGCGTGGGCATGGGCGCATCATCAACATCGCGTCGCTTGCCGCAC
Organism: Boseongicola sp.; assembly: GCA_028824715.1. Taxonomy (GTDB): domain Bacteria; phylum Pseudomonadota; class Alphaproteobacteria; order Rhodobacterales; family Rhodobacteraceae; genus JAJEFO01. The sequence continues at coordinate 10,307 of JAPPCV010000046.1, forward strand.
GGATCGGCGGAACCGTGGCACCGGTGCACTATGTCTCGGGCAAGGCCGGAGTGCCGGGGCTGACGAGGGTTGTCGCGCGCGAACTGGGTGGCACGGGACCGACGGTCAACGCGATCAATCCCGGCAGAATCGACACCCAAATGATCAAGGACGTGCCCGACGAGGCAAGTCAGGCCATCGCCGCCCGGATCCCTGCGGGCCGGCTCGGTCTGCCAGCCGATGTCGCCAAGGTCTGCCTGTTCCTGGCCGCCAACCTCGCAGACTGCCTGACCGGGACGGCAATTGAGGTCAACGGCGGCCTTTACGTCGGACCGTGAACGCGTCGATGAAGCCGTCACGATTCAAGCGCTGAGGAGCGGACCATGCCAAACGAAGTCACGAGGGCGATGAATGGCGGCGAGGCGATCGTCGAGATGCTTCGGCGGTTCGACGTGGACATGATGTTCGGCCTGCCAGGCGAACAAACCCACATTCACGATGCAATATTCCGTCGCAACGACATCCGGCATCTGCTGGTGCGGCACGAACAAGCAGCGGCAAAGATGGCCGATTCCCATGCGCGAGCAACCGGCAAGGTCGGTGTCTGCGATGCCACGGTCGGGCCGGGCGCCACCAACCTGATCAGCGGCATTTCAGAGTCCTTCCTCTCGGGCATTCCCGTCGTGGCCATCGTCTCCGACGTTCGGGCGGACTGGCGCGGTCGTGAATCGTTTCAGGAGATCGACCAGACAACGCTCTTTCGCTCGATCACCAAGAAGGTCTTCTCGGTGGATCATGTCGAGCGAATTCCGGAATTCGTGAAGCGGGCCTTCCAGATCGCGACCACCGGACGGCCTGGCCCAGCGCTTCTGAGCTTCCCGATGACGACGCTGCGGACGACGCACGAATTCGCCGAAGAAGACCTGGAAGTCGACACGCGCTACGCCCGATGGCCAGCGTACCGACCAACGCCACCCCGGCACGAGATTGCCGCCGCGGTCGACGCAATTCTCTCCGCGACGCGTCCGATCATCCTCGGCGGCGGCGGCGTGATGGCCTCGGGCGCGACGGCCGAGGTCAGGAAGCTCGCCGAACTGCTCGACATGCCGGTGGCGACGTCCTACATGGGCAAGGGCTCGCTGCCAGAGCATCACCCCCTCAGCCTCGGACCCTATGGTCTCCTCGGGAGACCGGTGTCGAACGAATACGTCCTTCAGGCGGATTTGGGACTGGCCTTGGGGACCCGTTTCAACAACGTCGGCACGGCCGCTTGGCGCATTCCTGACAGGAAGACGCGCCTGGTCCAGATCGACATCGAGCCAACCCAGATCGGCCGCAACTACACGGTTGACCTGGCACTGACGGGCGACATCAAGGCCGTGTTGCGGGAGATGCTCGACCTTCTCAGGTCCGACCCTCGCGTCACGCCGAAAACGACGCAGCGCGACGCCGTTTCCGCCATTTCCTCGAATTGGCGAAAGGAGAAGGGCATCGAGTCACCGCTAGCCCAGGATCGTGACGCCAGGCCGGTTCATCCGATCCAGGTCATCCGTGCGATGCGGGACGCCATGCAGGACGACGACGTCCTTGTCTGTGATTCCGGATTCAACCAGATTTGGGGCGGCCAGTATTTCGAGGTGCGGAGTCCGGGACGAAACTACCTGGGACCGCGCGGCTTCGGCGTAATGGGCTATGGCTTGCCTGCCGCAATCTCGCGCGCATTGACAACGCCCGACCAGAAAGTCGTCTGCCTGACCGGCGACGGCGGATTCGCCATGGTTGTCCAGGAGTTGGAGACAGCCGTGCGCAGCGGCGCCAACCTTGCCGTCGTTGTCATGAACAACTCGAACATGCATTTCATAAAGGACAACCAGAGGCTCTTCTTCGACGGCCGCTACATTTCCACCGAGTTCACCGAGTTGGACTACGCCGAAATTGCGCGCGCGTTTGGCTGTACGGGCATTCGGGTCGAGAACAGCGGTGAATTGGACCACGCACTTGCCGAAGCGATGCGCAGCGACAAGACGTCAGTGATTGACGTGCGCATTCTGGACGACGCTGTGCCGGAGCGAGTCAGCCTCCAGTCATTCAAGTGAACGCAGGGACGCGCACGCGAGCATCCCGGCGGGACGCCGGAACGCTTGCGTGAAGGCAGCCTCTCGCGATTTCCGAAATCCACGTCGCCGATCTGGCGCCACGACACCGGAACTGCCATCCGGCTTGCCACGCCGCCTGCGTCGAGCTCCTCGTGCCATGCCATGTCGCGGATTGGCCGAGGCACCCCAGCCTGCCTGCCAACGGGAAGTCTCCTGGACAGCGGTCTCGAATGGTGATCGGATCTTCCTCCCCGCCCCGAACGCGCGCTGGCAACGGCCCTGCCCGCCAGCCTCGGTGGCGCGGCCTGCAGGCACGCCTGTCGCCGGAACGGTCGGGGAGACGCGCCCCGGCAGGCGACTCATCTTCGCGATGCCAAGCCTCTCAGGCGCGGGCTGTCTTCAGGAACTTAGCCATCCTGTCCCCGACAAGTTCCGGCGACGCCGGAAGGCAAAGCCCCTTGCGCGCTTCTTCCATGCGGTCCTCAGGAACCACGCCGGGAGCGCGGGTGTCCAGAAGCATGCGGACCGCGTCATCGTCGAATTCGGGATGGGGCTGAACGGTCAGTGCCCAGTTTCCGTAGGCCAAACCTGCGTAATCGCAGCCGTCCGCCGTGGCAATTGTGCGGGCCATGTCCGGCTTGCGGACCACCTGGTCCTGGTGCCATGCGTTCACGGCAATGGCTTCGCCTTCGAAATCGTATTCGACGCGACCGACCGACCATCCGCCTGAAAACTTCTCGACCCGCCCCCCGAGCGCCTGGGCGATGACCTGGTGCCCGAAACAAATCCCGACCATCGGGACGCCGTCCGTGCGAGCATTGCGGATGAAGTCTTCCAAGGGTGGAATGAAGGGTTCGTTGTCATAGGCCCCGTGACGGGAGCCAGTGAGCAACCAGCCTTCGGCATCGCCGACGGAATCCGGGAACTCCATGTCGACCACGCTCCAGGTCCGGAAGGTCAGGCCGTGACCGGCAAGGATGCTTGAATAAAGGTCAGTGTAGGTGCGGTCCGCGTAGCCGTCCGCGGTCGGAAAGTGGCCGCATTGCAAGATGCCTATCAGCATGAAACACCTGAACTCCTTGCGCGGGACACTAGACTTGGAAAATCGCGGCGACAAGCGCCTTGCGACGCGTCCGCCCGACATGCCCCGCACTGGTTCACGTTTGATGTCGCGGACCCGTCAATTCCGGGGTCGCCCGAAGGGACTCTCGCTCCGGTCAGGCGACCAGGCGATATCCGCCCGACTCGGTGATCAGCAAGCGCGCATTCGAGGGTTCCGGCTCGATCTTCTGCCGCAATCGGTAGATGTGCGTCTCAAGCGTATGCGTCGTGACACCGGCATTGTATCCCCAGACCTCGTGGAGAAGCACGTCGCGTGCCACGACTCCTTCCGAGGCCCGATAGAGGAACTTCAGGATGTTCGTTTCCTTTTCGGTCAGGCGAATCTTCTTTTCGTCCTCGGTGAGCAACATCTTCTGGGCGGGCTGGAACGTGTAGGGTCCAAGCTGAAACACCGCGTCCTCGGACTGTTCGTGCTGCCTGAGCTGCGCACGAATCCGCGCGAGCAGCACGGGAAACTTGAACGGCTTGGTGACGTAGTCATTGGCGCCGGCATCAAGACCCAGGATCGTGTCGGCATCGGTGTCGTGGCCCGTGAGCATGAGGATCGGACACTTGACGCCCTGCTTTCTCAACACGCGGCAAAGCTCGCGTCCGTCCGTGTCAGGCAGCCCGACGTCCAGTATCACCAGATCGTACAATGCCTGCTTGACCTTCTGCGTGGCTTCGGCGCCATTGGCTGCCTCGAAGACGTCGAAGTCTTCGGTCAGAATCAGCTGTTCGCCAAGCGCCTCGCGCAGGTCGTCATCGTCATCCACCAGCAAGATCTTTTTCAGGTTCTGGGCCATTGCGTCCTCCGCAGCTATCCCGGAGGACATGCGAGGGCTCCGGGCGTCTTGCAAGAAATGCTGCAAAATTTCACTTGGACGTGTCACAGGCGGTGGAAATGTTTCAAGGAATAGCGGAAACAGGCTTGGTGAGAGATCTGAACGGTAAAGGACACCGATGTCGCTGAAACCGAACCTCCGGGAACGCATTGCGCGGGCACGTACCGACCTGCGGCTGGGACTGCCGGTCGTCGTCGCGTCCGGCGCTTCGCGTGCGTTGGTCCTTGCAGCGGACGGGATTGACCCCGTCAGGCTCGCCGACGTCGTGAAGCATGGCGCCACCGTATTGGTGATCACTGCCCGTCGCGCGGAAACACTGAGCGCACGGGCCTATGACGGCGATCTTGCGCGCCTTCGGCTGCCTCTCGACGCGACCGCAGCCTGGGTAGCCTCGGTCGCCGACCCGCAAGACGATCTCTCACGGCCAATGAAGGGGCCCTTCACATCGGAACGGGGCGGCTCGGCCCGCATTCACGGGCTCGCCCTCCGACTGGTCAAGTCCGCAAGGCTCCTCCCCGCAGCCATAGTGACAGAAATCGAGGCTGCGCCACCCGAGGAACTGACGGTGCTTGACGCGGACGGTCTTGATGAAATCCTGACGGCGCCGGCAACCCATGAAGAGGTTGTCGCAGGCCGAGTGCCAACGGCCCTCGCCGCAAGGAGCCGTGTGCACGTGTTCCGGCCCGATGATGGCGGCGAGGATCATGTGGCTGCCGAAATCGGGAAGCCGCCGCGAGGCGCCCCGGTGCTGACGAGACTGCATTCGGCCTGTTTCACCGGCGATGTCCTTGGATCCCTGAAATGCGATTGCGGGGCACAGTTGCACGCGGCCCTGAAGCAGATGGAGGAAGCAGGAGCGGGCGTTCTGCTCTACCTCCATCAGGAAGGTCGCGGCATTGGCCTGGCCAACAAGATGAGAGCGTACAGGCTGCAGGACCAGGGATTTGACACCGTTGAGGCCAATCACCGTCTTGGATTCGAGGATGACGAGCGCGACTTTCGCACGGGGGCTGACATTCTGAAGCGACTTGGATTTTCGTCAGTGCGCCTTCTCACCAACAATCCGGCCAAGGTCGACATGATGGCGACGCAGGGAATCGAAGTCGTTGAGCGGGTACCCCTGCGGGTCGGAAGAACCGCCGAAAATGCGGCATACCTTGACGTCAAGGCCAGGAAGTCGGGGCATATTCTGTGAACGAGCCAGCCAATGCGACGGCATTCGGTTCGAATGGACGCCTTTTCGACCGGGTGGCGCGGCGGGGACGATGCGGAAGGCCTGCCGCCATGGTTCTTTCCCGATCCGGGCTTTGGTTCCGGAAGCGGCGCTTTCCCTGCACCATTGGCAGAAGCGGCGTCGTTGTGGAGAAGCGCGAAGGAGACGGCGGCACGCCTTCGGGCATCCATCGGATTGTCGGAATGCTTTATCGTGCTGACCGGCTGGCGAGACCTGCACCTTGGGCCAGAACGATCCATCCAGACGACTGCTGGTGCGATGATGCCGGACAGCCGGCCTACAACAAGTTGGTACGGGCGCCCGTTGGAGCATCCCATGAGCGGCTTTGGCGTTCAGACCGACTTTACGACCTCGTGTTGCTGACGGATTGGAACTGGCCTGACGCAAGGCCGGGGGAGGGGTCGGCGATCTTTGTGCATCGCTGGCGACGTACGGGTTGCCCGACGGAAGGCTGCATTGCGCTGCGGCCCGACGACCTTGCGTGGATCGCCCGTCGTCTCCCGATTGGCGCGAGGTTGATCGTTCCGCCTCAAGCGTAGTGTCTCGACAGGAATGCCGTTGATGCTGCACGCGAGTGTCGGCGGCACCGTGTGCGAACATCACCCGGCGTCACTGCCGGCACCCATGAACAGGACGGCCAAGTCGCCGCGTGCCGTCTGCTGGCGGCGGGCACTGCCTGGTTTGTCGAAACGAGGGAAGCACGAGGTTCGCACCGTCACTCTTCCAGTTCCCCGCACGCTTTCGGAGCTTGCGCATTCGAACGCACGCTCACCTCTCCGGCTGCCTCCGGGTGATGCTCCCCCATGCCGCATCGCGCGTTCCAGGCTGCCCGGTCTCTCCGGTGCCATCCAGGCGCGATGTCGCCTTGCCTCGACCAAGCCCATCCCGAGGAAGGCGCTTGCCTCAACCGCGGTCCCGAGGCCCGAAGACTGCGGAACCCACACGGACATGTGTCGCCCCCTGAGCGATCGCCTCTTCGAGATCGCCGCTCATTCCCATCGACAGGCAAGGCAGATCATTGCGATCCGCAATCTTCTCCAGGAGCGCGAAGTGCAGGCTGGGAGGCTCGTCGACAGGCGGAAGGCACATGAGCCCCTTGAGCGGCAAGTCAAGCGCCCTGCATCCCGCAACCAGATCGTCCGCATCGTCCACGGCAACGCCGGCCTTTTGGGGTTCGTTTCCGGTGTTCACCTGGACGAACAGGTCCGGGCAGGATCCGGTCTCGCCCGCAATCCGGGCAATCGTCGTGGCAAGTTTCAGGCGATCCACCACGTGAATTGCGTCGAACAACGCCATGGCGGCCCGCACCTTGTTGGTCTGAAGCGCGCCAACGAGGTGCAATTCAATGTCCGGGAGGCGTTCGCGAAAGGCCGGCCACCTTTCTTGGGCTTCTTGCAAACGGTTCTCGCCGAAGACGCGATGGCCTTGCCCCAGGACAGCCTCTATGCGGTCAAGCGGCTGAAGCTTTGATACGGCGACCAGCGAAATGTCAGCAACATCTCGTCCGTGGGCATCAGCGGCACGGGCGATGCGCGACCTGGTGTCAGTCAGCGACATGGCCGTCCCTTCTCAGAATGTCGATCATGGGTTTCAACTCCGCTTCGAATCTCCGCCAACTCTTCACCGACGCGCTCGTAATTGGCTGACGCACCTGGAAGACACTGAGCGTCTGCACCCGGCCGGCGCTTTCGTGGAAGTTCAGGCACGCGTCCTCCCAATCAAGCCCGCAAGCCGCGATCAGTCTTCTGGTTTCCACTTCCGGGTGCGCAACCAGCGTCTCGTAGGACACTTCATGGAACCAGCCTGGCACGCGCTCGCGCCAAAGGTCGATCATGCGTTCGAATTCATCGTAGTACCGAGCCAGTTTTTCGAGATCGTAGGCATAGCCATGCGTGCCCTGGGCAAACCTGCTCTTGTAGATCGAGAACAGGTTGTCCCTCGGATCCCGCCGCACCACCAGGAAGCGCGCGTTTGGCAAGGCCAGCTTCAAGGCACCGATGTGCTCGAACGTGTAGATCGACTTGTCGGTCACGTGAAGGGCGCCGGGAAACTGCTTGGCGATGGCATTGGCGTAGTCCCGACCGATTCCGGCAACGACGTCAGGGTCGAGTTCACCACTGGACCCGCCCGGCCTCGCGGAAAGCAGGGCGCGGCAGAAATAGGACGCAAAACCGAGTTCGCCGCCGCACTCGACGTCTGAATGCGCGGCAATGATCTGCTCGACAAGCGTCGTGCCGGACCGGGGCAACCCGGTCACGAAAATCGGTGCGAATCCGTTCTTGGCCGCCGGGGACGTCGCCGCGAAATCAATCCGTCCATAGGTTTCACGACAGTCGGCGATTTCAGCAAAACGCTGTCCGGCGGACACGCTGGACAGCCCGTCCGCGATCCGGTTCGCCTCGTCCAGAAACCGGAAGACGCGGGCGTCGTCACGGGTGTCTTCAAGGGCCTTGGCGATGGCGAATCCGAGGTTCATGCGATCTTCGTCGCCGACGTCCTTGCGCTCGTACAGATCGACCATTTCGTCGATGATCGGGTCGTCCCTTGTGGCCCTGCGACTGACCATGAGACGGCGGTAGGCATCGCCGTTCGTCGGGAGCTGCTCGATGACACGGCGAAAGAGTTCATGCGCCTCCTCGAATTCGCCTCGCGTCTGCAGCATCGATGCCTTTGACATGAGCGCCCCGGCATGCGCAGGCTCGTTCTTCAGGATCTGGTCGAGTTCGTCCAGCGCGTCTGCGGACCGTCGGACATGCTCAAGCGATTCTGCGAGGGCAATGCGCAGGCCGACCGCGACGCCTTTCCCGGACCTTGCGGAGAGCGCGACCGCATGCGCATAGGCATCGACGGCGGCATCGTGATCGCCGTGGCGTGCACAGGCATCCCCGAGTTCGACAAAGAGACGGGCATCCTTGCGATCCAGGCGGGACGCGCGCTCCAGCAGGACGATGGCCGCCTGGTGATGGCCCAACCTTGACAGGGACGCGCCCAGGCCGGTCAGCCCTGGCACGCCGTCGGGCGCAAGGATCACGGCGGGCCGCATGGCCTCTGCAGCGTCGCGAATCCGGCCTGCGTTGAACAGGACCCGGCCAGCGCCCCCATAGGCCTCTGCATAGTCCGGATCCAGCCTTATGGCGCGCTGATAGCTGGCGACGGCATCTTCGGGGCGGCTCTGGATGGCCTGTGCCTCGGCAAGGATGCAGGCCACCACGGCGGAGCGCGGGGCCTTGCGCAGAATCCTTGACGCCTTCGCCTCGACCGTCGCGACGTTACCGGAACGAAGATCGGCGACCAGCCCGGCGATGACCTTTGCAGGAACGCCGCCCGAACGCGGGCGCGACTCCTTCCGGAGCGACCCGAACCGGTCCTGCAGCCGGACGCGGACTTTCGGGTCGATGGGCGCGGACTTCAGTGCAGCAAGGAGGTCACGCCTGTCGGCTTCGTTGCCGCCAAGGGCGACCGCCTCCGCCCGGCCTTGCCATACCTGCGCGGCATCAGGTTGCAGGAACGCTGCACGACGAAACCAAGCGATGGAGTCCTTGAAGCGGAGGGTCTTGAGCAGGAGGCGCGCGACCTGGAAGCTCGCATCGGCGTGCTCGGGACTGTCCGCGACGACGCCCAGGAATTCCGTCAGGGCCTCGCGGAGCTTCTGCTCCGAGAGCAGCCTGACTCCGGCCTCGTAGGTGAAAGCGTGATCTGCGATCTCGGGTCGGGACGGTGGCATGCGGCGTTTCCGGGAACTCGCGGCGAAACTATGTCCGGGCCCGCCTGATGTCGAGAAGCGGAAAGCAACACCGACTGGTCAACCGAACCGCCATCGGCCGGTTCGGGCCGAATGACGGGACACCGGCTCGTTCAGCACTTCCTTGCAGCGCCCGTCTCCTGCAAACGCGGGCTGGCGATGGTCGAGCGACACCCCAGCGCTCGAAATCCCTTGAGCCCCCACGGTCTCTCGGCTACTCATGCTTGGGATCCGGTGGCATCGCGCCCCCTTCCGAGTGGATGGCCAGAGAATGAGACCAAGTCGATTCGCCCTTGTACTGACGATCGTTGCCGTGACCCTGTCGGGTTGTGGTCGTGACCAAAGCGATACCGGCGGCGATCCGTCGGGTTCTGCCCCCGAGGAAGAGCGCCGGGAGACCATCTGGGACCTCTTCACCAACATCGACGACCCGAACACGACGCTCGAAGTCAACAAGTACATCTGGAATGCCTCGTTCGACATCCTGAATTTCCTGCCGATCGAATCCGCCGACCCCTTCTCGGGCGTGATCGTGACCGGCTACGGCACGCCTCCGGGCGGGGGCCGTGCATACCGCGCGACCGTCATCGTGCGTGATCCGGCGCTTGACGCGCGTTCGCTGAAGGTCGCACTCCTGACCCGTTCCGGTCCGGCACCGACGGAAGCCGTACGCACCGTCGAGAATGCCATCCTCACCCGCGCCCGCCAGCTTCGGGTTCAGGACCGGGGTCTCTGACGACCCCACAGGTGCCGCGGAGCCCGACACGCCTGCGGCATTGCTCCCTAGACCTTTGTCGCAGCACGGAATAATCAGGCGCTGCACGAAGTCCGAGGATGGCGCATGTCCGGCTACGACACGAAAACCATCGAACCCAAATGGCAGGCCCGCTGGCAGGAAGCCGAGACCTTCCTCGCTGCCCGTGACAGGAGCAGGCCCAAATACTACGTGCTCGAGATGTTCCCCTATCCCTCGGGGCGCATCCACATCGGGCATGTTCGGAACTATACGATGGGCGACGTCATCGCGCGCTACAAGCGGGCGACCGGCCACAGCGTCCTGCACCCCATGGGCTGGGACGCCTTCGGCATGCCGGCCGAGAACGCAGCCATGGCCTCGGGCGGCCACCCAAGGGACTGGACCTACGGCAATATCGACACCATGCGGGAGCAGTTGAAGCCTCTCGGGCTCTCGATCGACTGGTCCCGCGAGTTCGCGACCTGCGATCCGGAATACTACGGCCAGCAGCAATCCATGTTCATCGACTTCATGGAAAGAGGCCTCGCCTACCGCAAGAGCGCAACAGTGAACTGGGATCCGGTCGACATGACTGTTCTGGCCAACGAGCAAGTCATCGACGGCAAGGGCTGGCGTTCAGGGGCGGAAGTGGAACGACGCGAACTGACGCAGTGGTTCTTCCGGATCAGCGATTTCTCGGAGGAGCTTCTGAACGCCATTGACGGGCTGGATGAGTGGCCGGCGAAGGTCAAGCTGATGCAGCAGAACTGGATCGGCAAGTCGCGCGGCCTCCGGCTTTCGTTCGAGCGCACCGATGGCGGCGAGGCCATCGAGGTGTATACGACACGCCCCGACACCCTCCTGGGAGCCGCCTTCATCGGCATTTCTCCGGACCACCCGCTGGCAAGGAAGCTGGCTGAGGACAACCCCGATGTGGAGGCCTTCCGCACGGCCTGCCAGAAAGGCGGTGCGACCGAAGAGGCGCTCGAGAAAGCGGACAAGCTCGGCCTGGACACCGGGCTTTCCACAAGGCACCCGCTGGACCCGGATTGGGAACTTCCGATCTGGATCGCAAACTTCATCCTCATGGACTATGGCACCGGCGCGATCTTCGGCTCTCCGGCACACGACCAGCGTGACCTGGACTTCTGCCGCAAGTACGGCCTTCCGGTCATCGACACGTTCCTTTCGCTCGACGACCCGCGACCGGTCGAAAGCGAGGCTTTCGTTCCGCCAAGGACCGAGCGCGTCAAGTGGATCGATCATTTCACGGGAATCGATGTCGCGACGGGGCAGGAAGCCATTGACGCCACAATCGATTTCGCCGAAGCGAATGGCTGGGGCGAGGGAGTGATACAATACCGCCTCCGCGACTGGGGGTTGTCCCGCCAGCGCTACTGGGGCTGCCCGATTCCGGTTGTTCATTGCGATGACTGCGGCACCGTGCCCGAAAGGAAGGAGAACCTGCCGGTCCTCCTTCCCGCCGACGTGAGCTTCGATGAACCGGGCAACCCGCTCGTGCGCCATCCGACCTGGCGCGACACCCCGTGTCCCAATTGTGGAAAGCCCGCCGAACGCGAAACCGACACCATGGACACGTTTGTCGATTCATCCTGGTATTTCGTGCGCTTCACGGCGCCTCGGGCAAAGACGCCGGCAGACATGGACGAGGCTGCCTACTGGATGAATGTCGACCAGTATATCGGCGGCATCGAGCACGCGATTCTTCACCTCCTGTATTCCCGCTTCTTCGCCCGGGCCATGCACCTGTGCGGTCACTTGCCGAAGTCGGCCATTGAGCCCTTCGACGCACTGTTCACGCAGGGCATGGTGACTCATGCCATCTACCAGACCCGGGACTCAGACGGCCGCAGAATCTATCATTTCCCCGAAGACGTGGAGCTGAGGGACGGCACGGGCTACCTGAAAGACGGCAGCAAGGTCGACATCATTGCTTCGGCAAAGATGTCCAAGTCCAAGAAAAACGTGGTCGACCCGGTCAACATCATTGACCGGTACGGCGCCGACACCGCCCGCTGGTTCGTTCTGAGCGACTCGCCGCCCGAGCGCGACGTGGAATGGACCGCCGCCGGGGCTGAAGCTGCGCACAAGCACCTGGCCCGGGTTCACCGAATCTCGACAGAAATCGCTGCGGGCAAGGACACGGGATCGGACGACGACGCCCTGTTGCGCGAGCTTCACAAGACAATCCACGACGTGACCATGGGGATCGAGAGCTTCGGGTTCAACACCTCGATCGCCAAGCTCTATGCATTCACGAACGTCCTCGCAAAGTCCAAGGCGTCGCAACCCGCTCGGCACGAGGCAATCAGGGTCCTGGCTCAGCTCATGTCGCCGATGACACCCCATCTGGCAGAAGAGATATGGGCCATGCAGGGTGGCGAAGGGCTCGTGGCAGACGCGCCTTGGCCGAAGGCGGACGACGCATACCTGGTTGAGGATTCGGTTACGCTGCCGATCCAGGTCAACGGCAAGCGGCGATCAGAGATCGTCGTTGCCAAGGACATTGACAGTACCGAGCTTGAAAAGCTCGTGCTTGCCGATCAAGCTGTCATCAAGACGCTGGCAGGTGGCCAGCCGAAGAAACTGATCGTCGTGCCCGGCCGCATCGTCAATGTCGTCGTCTAACATATCCTGCACATGCCCCGCCCGCACACCGGGCGCCAGGACATCGGGTGCGCGGCACACTCGCAGGGCCATGATCCTTTCGCTCGCCACGCTGGCCGGCTGCGGCTTTGCGCCGATTCACGGCCCCGGAGGTCCCGCTCGCAGTCTCAGAGGCCGGATCGCGGTCCTGGCACCTGCCGACGAGGAAGGTTCGGCGCTTGTCCGCCGGCTTGAGGACCGGCTGGGGACTCCGCAGGAGGCCGACCTGGTTCTGGCCGCCAAGATCCGGATCGGCGAAACGGCGGTCGGTTTCCTGTCCGGCGGCGAAATCAGCCGCTTCAATGTCGAGGGCCAGGTCGACTGGCAACTGGCCGACAGCACTGGCGCCGCGGTCCTGACCGGTCGCGAACGCGGCTTCACCAGCTATGCCGCGACATCAACCACTGTCGCGACGACGTCAGCCCGTCGCGATGCCCGCCGCCGGCTCATGGTCATCCTCGCCGACCACATCGCCACCAACATCCTGACGCACGGCTCATGAAGCTGTCGACCCGCGACGCTCCGGCCTACTTCGCGAAGCCCGACAAGAACTCCACCGGGCTGTTGATCCATGGCGCGGACGCAATGCGCGTCGCGCTGCGCCGGCAGGAGGTCATCAGGGGTCTCATTGGGCCCGACGGCGAGGATGAAATGCGGCTGACCCGCATTCCGGCAGCGGAACTCCGAAAGGACACGGCACTGCTTGCAGACGCCGTGAAGGCCCGGAGCTTCTTCCCCGGCCTCCACGTCGCATTCGTCGAGGATGCGAACGACGGTTTGGCCGACACGATCGCTTCCGCCCTGGCTGACTGGTCCGAGGGCGATGCCCAGATCATTGTCACGGCAAGCAGCCTGCCGGCACGTTCGAGGTTGCGGGGAATCTTCGAGACCCATGAAAATGCCTACGCGACGGGCATCTACGACGACCCGCCGTCCCGTGCCGAAACCGAGGCGGCCTTGAAGGCTGCAGGACTCACGGACATCTCGCCGGATACCATGTCGTCAGTCACGGAACTGTCGCGCGTCCTTGATCCCGGCGAGTTTCGCCAGACTCTTGCGAAGATCGCGCTTTACAAGGCCGGCGACGAGACGCCGCTCACGCCGGACGAAGTCGCTCTTTCCGGCCCCAGTTCCGTGGAGGCCGGCATCAACGATGTCCTCGACGTCGCGACGGACGGCAAGACTCACGAGGTCGGACCTGTATTGCGGCGTCTCGAAGCCCAGGGAACAACCCCTGTCAGTCTTTGCATTGGCGCCACCAGGCACTTTCGGAGGCTGCACCTGGTTGCCGCCGACCCTTCAGGCCCCGGCGCGGGCGTTTCAAGGCTCAGGCCCCCGGTTTTCGGCCCGCGCCGCGACCGCTTGCAACGTCAGGCAACCCGATGGGGCATGCGCAAACTGGAACGTGCGCTTGCCATCTTGCTCGACACCGATCTCAAGCTCAGGTCCGGGGCGCGAATCCCCGAAATGGCCGTGATGGAGCGTACGCTGCTCCGGATCGCCTTTCTGGGAAGGCAGTGATGCCGAAGACTCTAACGCATGCCTTGCCCGTCATGCAGGCCGGAGCCATAAAGGGTCCGTCCAGCAAAGTGTGCGTGGAACGACCCGATCGCAATGCCGACATGGCCGGGAGCCGAAAATGAACCTGACACGAACCCTGATCGCCTCCCTCCTCCTCGCACTTGGTGCGATGCCAGCCCTTGCCGAACTGACGGCGGAGCAGGTGCTTGAGCATCAGCTGTCCCAGTACTCGACACCAGAGTTCACTGTGCGCGCCGGCGGCAAACGCCGATCGGGGAACGTGCTGACCGTGGACCGATTCCTGGCAGAAGTCGCATTGCCCGATCAGGAGGGATCGCTTCTGGTTGCTGTCGGCGGGGCCAGTTTCGCCGAGCGCAACGACGGTACCGTCCTCGTTACCTTCCCACCGGAATCTCCGTTGACCGTCCAGGCGTTCGCCCGGGAGGGCGAGGAGTTCGCGCTTGCAGCGACAGTCACGCAATCCGGTGCGCAGACCATTGTCTCCGGCACGCCGGACCAGATCCGCTACGAGTCCACAGCCCCGTCGATCACCATAGACGAATTCCGGATGATCGAAACGGAAGTGCCAGAAGATGTGTCCGTCGCCGCATCAATCAAGTTACTGGGGTACAAGGGCCATTCTGACATCAGTGGGGGCGGCCTCAGGGATTTCCGCGGCGAGGACACCTTGGACAGCCTCCAGGTGCACGTTGACGTCGACGACCGTGGCGGCGGCGAGTCCTTCAGCCTGCGGCTCGAAATTGCGGACATTGCCGCACGGTCCGCTGGCAAGATTGCGTGGCAGAGCCTTGGGAATTCCCTTGTCGCGTCGATCCTGGATGGAAACACGCTCGACCTTTCCGCAAGCCTTGGACGCGCCAGCTATTCGTTGACTGGAAGGGGACCGGACGCGGATCACTTCGAATTTTCGTCCGAGAGTTCATCGAGCGACGTGTTCATCAAGATGGACCGCAACGGCATCGACTATGGCGGCACGACTCGCGGCTCGGTCCTGTCCGTACTCGCCCAGGAGCTTTTTGGTTCCCCGGTGGAAGTCCGGTTGCCGGAAGCGAGTGCCCGATTCCTGCTTCCGATCGTGCCGGACCATGAGCCCCAGGACTTTGCAGCCCGCATCGCGGTCCGGGGACTTGAGATCGATCAGATGCTCTGGTCGATGTTCGATCCGGAGGGCGTGCTTGACCGTGAACCCGCAACGTTCGTCCTCGACACGGGCGGCGAGGTGATCGTGTTGCGGGACGGTCTTGACGGCGACTTCTTCGAATTCATGAACATGGATCATGCGCCTGTGGATGTCCGTACCCTTGACTTGAACGAGATCAGGATCAAGCTGGCCGGCGTCGAGGTCACGGGAGACGGAGCCTTTGCCATCATCACGCGACCAGAAGAGCCTTGGCCCGTCGGCAGTGCGGACCTGACGGTCACGGGTCTGGACAAGCTTCTCGACGGGCTGGTGAAAGTCGGAATCGTGCAGGATCTCCGGGCGTTGGCGTTTCGCGGCATGGTGGAAGCGCTCGCACGGCCCGATGAAGGGCTGGACGACTTCGGCTTGACCATCAAGACCGGAGAGGACGGCTCCGTTGTCCTGAACGACCAGCGAATTCGGTAGACTTCTTCACGGCAAAGCGGAGGGGCGTGAAGAGCTCACCCGTGCGATTGCCTTCGGCGCGACACGCCGGACCTGACGAATTCCGGGCTTAGCTCTGAACCCGTTCCAGGACCGTTTCCTCAAATCTGGAAAAGAACCGGTCCGCAAGCTTCTTCGCGAAGGAATCGATGAGTCGGCTGCCGAGCTGGGCCAGCTTGCCGCCGATCTTCGCCTCCACTTCATAGCTGAGCCTGGTGCCGTCGCCTTCCGCCTCCAACTGTACCAGCGCTCCGCCCTTGGCAAATCCGGCCGCTCCGCCCTTGCCTTCGCCCTCCAGGCGGCAGCTCCTCCCGGGATCGATGTCCCGGAGAAAGACGGCGCCTCTGAAAGTCGCCTTGACCGGCCCAACCTTCTGGACCACGACCGCCTCGAAGCCGTCGTCAAGGTTGCCGGTCAATTCCTCGCAGCCCGGAATGCACTTCTTCAGAACCTCCACATCGAGAATGCTCCCCCATACAATGTCCGGTGGAACCGCGATGACGCGCTCTTCGACCATTTTCATTGGCATGCCTCAACCGTTGCCTGTCTTGCGTGAATCCGGCATGGCGCATGGGATGTCAACAAATCCGTCGCTTGAAGCCGGGAGCCTGCCGCACTAGGTCCGGTCCATGACTTCCCTTGCCAAACTGACGGACGCCCTCCTGCATGCGGCAACAAGCGCCGGCGCGGCGACAGCGGATGCCATCGCGATCAAGGGCAGTTCCGTTGCGATCGACGTGCGGGACCGCGCGCTGGAGCATGCGGAAAGTGCCGAAAGCGTGGAGATCGGCCTCCGCGTGCTGCTCGGCCGGCGGCAGGCCAGCGTGGCCTCGTCCGACACCAGCGCTGAGGCGATTGCCGAAATGGCCGAGCGCGCGGTCGACATGGCAAGGGTTGCGCCAGAAGACGCACATGTCGGCCTGGCCGATCCCGATCAGCTTGCGCAGCACTGGGACCTGGACGCGCTGGACCTGGTCGATCCTGCGGATCCGCCCGCTCCGGCAGAAATGGAGAGGACGGCGCTGCAGGTCGAAGCGGCAGCTCTCTCGCATCAGGGAATCTCGCAAGTTGACGTTGCCGCCGCATCCTACGGGCGGAGCGCATTTCACCTTGCAGCAAGCAACGGGTTTTCGGGAGGATGGGAGCGCACCTCTCACGGCACCTATTGCGTTGCCATTTCGGGCGAAGGCCTCGAAATGGAGCGTGACCATTGCAGCGAAAGCCGAGTCCATCGATCCGACCTGCCTGACGCCGACGACATCGGGCACCTCGCCGCAGAGCGCGCCATTGCCCGTGCCGGTGCGCGAAAGCCCGAAACCGGCGCATTTCCCGTCCTCTATGACGAACGCATCGCCGGCAGCCTGATCGGCCATCTGCTGCAGGCCTCGAATGGCGCGGCCGTGGCGCGTGGCAGCTCTTGGCTTCGCGACAGGCTTGGGAAGAAGGTCCTGCCCGACGGCTTGTCCATCATCGAGAACCCGCACCGTCCCAGGGTCTCCGGATCCCGGCCCTTCGATGCCGAGGGTCTGCCGACGCGCACCCGAAGGATAGTCGAAGACGGGGTCCTGAACGGTTGGACACTTGATCTCGCGACCGCCCGCAAGCTCGGCATGGAAAGCACTGCCAGCGCATCCCGGGGCACGGCCTCGCCACCCTCCCCGTCGGTCACGAACATCGCGTTGAGCGAAGGCTGCGTCTCCCGGGACGATCTGCTTCGCGACATGGAAAACGGCCTGATGGTCACTTCGCTGATGGGGACGTCCATCAATCCCACGACCGGAGACTACTCTCGCGGCGCCAGCGGGTTCTGGATCGAGAACGGCGAAATCGCCTACCCGGTCAACGAGTGCACGATCGCGGGCAACCTGCACGACATGTTCCGGACCATCCGCCCCGCAAATGACGCGCGCCGCCATCTTCGACGGGTTGTTCCGTCGCTCCTGGTCGAGGGCCTGACCGTTGCCGGCAAGTGACCTCGACCTTCTCGAGGAAACGGCGCGCGAAGCAGGCGAGATCGCGAGCCGATTCTGGCGCGGCGACCAGCAGGTATGGGACAAGGGCAAGGAAGGTCCGGTCAGCGAAGCCGACCTCGCGGTCGACCGGCACCTGAGGGAACGGCTTCTGAACATGCGTCCCGACTATGGCTGGGTGAGCGAGGAAACCGAAGACACCCCCGCTCGCCTTTCGGCCAAGCGGGTCTTCATCATCGATCCCATAGACGGAACGCGTTCCTTCATTGCAGGGGAGCACACCTGGGCGCACTCGCTTGCAGTGGCGGAAGACGGTCGGGTGGTCGCCGCCTGCGTCTTTCTGCCGGTTCGCGGGAAGACCTATCTTGCGGCGGCTGGTGCAGGCGCAACGCTGAACGGCGCACCGATCGCGGCGCTGCAGCGCGACAGGCTGGAAGGGGCCTCCTTGCTGAGCTCGCGCGTCGGGCTCAGTCCCAAATACTGGTCCGGCGGACCTCCGGACGTAAAGCGTCACTTCCGGTCGTCCTTCGCGTATCGCCTGGCACTTGTGGCCGAAGGCAGCTTCGATGCATCGCTCACGCTGCGTCCGACATGGGAGTGGGACGTCGCGGCGGGCGCTCTCATTGTCACGGAAAGCGGGGCGCGTGTCAGTGACCGAAACGGCCGCAGCCCGAAGTTCAACAGCGGCTCACGCCAAGTGAACGGAGTGATCGCCGGCGGCCTTGTCGTACACGGGGAACTGTTGAAACGCCTGGCGTAGTTGCCGCGGGATGCCTTCAGAAGGTTGGCGCACTTGGCGCTTCACGCCGCCAGTTCGGGCATGCAGTCCGCCACGATGTCCAGGGCCTTGCGCATGACGGAAGGCAGGTCCTCCCTGCGCAAGCCGGACACGAAGTGCCCGCGGTCAGGTCTCGCGTCGTCCTGCAATTCCGTCATGCGCAGCGAGAGGCGCAACTGGAAATGGGTAAAGGCGTGCCGCACCTCGACGCCCGGATCCCGCCATTCGCCGCGAATTGGCGGCGCCTCCTCCGGAGGTTCCGCGGTCCATTCCGTTCCCGGCCAGCACAGCATGCCTCCGAGAAGGCCTCTTTCCGGTCGCGTCTGCAACAGCCACGCGCCGTCCGCACGACGTGCCAAATAGGCAATGCCGTAACGCACGGGCTTGGCCTGCCTGGCCGCTCTCTTCGGCAACTCCCGCTGTCGGTGCGCCGCCCTCGCCTGACAGGCACTGACCCAGGGACAGATGCCGCAAGCCGGGGACTTCGAAGTGCAGATCGTGGCCCCCAGATCCATGACCGCCTGGGCATAGTCACCGGGGCGCCCGGCGGGGGTCAGCCGCGTCGCCAGGGCGACCAGTTCAGGCTTTGCCTTGGGAAGCGGGGTCTCGACGCCGAACAGCCTGGACATGACCCGTTCCACGTTTCCGTCAACCACCGTCTCGGGCCTGTCGAAGGCGATCGCGGAAATGGCGGCGGCCGTGTAGGGACCGACCCCCGGCAGGCGCAGCAGGTCTGCACGCATCTCCGGAAACCGGCCCTCATGTTCCTGAACGATCGTCCGGGCGCATTTCAGGAGATTCCGTGCCCGCGCATAGTAGCCAAGGCCAGCCCATTCGGCCATGACATGCGCATCTTCGGCAGCGGCAAGCGACCTGACATCCGGCCACCTGTCCTGGAATCGCAGGAAATAGGATCGAACGGCAGCCACCGTTGTCTGCTGCAGCATGATCTCGCTCAGCCAGACTTGATAGGGATCGGGAACCTTGCCCGCCTTCCTCTCCGACGGCCCAACGCGCCACGGCAAGTCGCGTGCGTGGGCGTCGTACCATGCCAAGAGAGTCGCGGCGGAAGGGTCACGCATTGTTTATGCCTCCGTCCGGGGCTTTCGGCTGGTCACAGCGCACATGATCCCTAGAATAGTGTGAGGGCGATCCTCCGGAAAGCGGGCAATGAAGTCGCAAGGCAAGATGCAGGAACCAAGACGCCGCGAACGCGGTTTCGAGCGTGCCTCAGGCCTTGTCGCGGGCCGCGTCCGCGCGGCGGGCGAACATCGCGGCTTTGCGGTTTCGAGACTTCTCACGCATTGGACCGAGGTGGCCGGCCCGGACATCGCCCGCGTTTCGCGGCCGGTCGAGGTCACCTATGGCCGCGGTCTCGGGGCTACGCTGACCCTCCTGACGACCGGCCCCGAGGCGCCGATGCTGGAAATGCAGAAGGACAAGATCCGTGAACGCGTGAACGCGTGCTACGGCTACGGCGCGATCGAGAAGATTCGCATCACGCAGACCGCCGCAACGGGATTTGGCGCTCCGGATGCGACCGCGGAACGCATGGACATCGGGTCCGCGAGGCCAGTCTCGAACGAGGCACGGGAGGCCGCCAGCGAAATCCGGGACGAAGGCCTTCGCAAGGCACTTGAACGCCTCGGGTCGAACGTCCTATTCGACGACAAGCACAAATGAGGTTTCGGCCATGATCCGACGATTTACGATTCTTGCCGCGTTGGCCGCTGTTGCCTTCGCGACCACACAATTCCTCTCCGCGCGAAACGTGATGCCCAGCCCCGTCGGTCAGGCTCTGGCGCAGGACGCGAAGGATATCGACACGTCGATGATCAGGGAGATGACGCTCGGCAACCCGGACGCGGCGGTGACCGTGATCGAGTACGCCTCCTTCACATGTCCGCACTGCGCGACGTTCCACGCCGGGCCGTACAAGCAGCTCAAGGCCGAGTACATCGATGCCGGACTGATCAACTTCGTCTACCGCGAGGTCTATTTTGACCGTTTTGGCCTTTGGGCCGGAATCACTGCCCGTTGCGGCGAAGGCGCCGAAAGCAGGTATTTCGGCATCGTGGAGATGCTCTACGAACAGCAGCGGGACTGGGCCGCCAGCGCCGGCGGCGCCCATGAGATTGTCGAGAAGCTCCGCAGGATCGGCAAGACGGCCGGACTGACAGATTCGGATCTGGACGGGTGCTTCACCGACGGCGACCGGGCACAGGCGCTCTACGCACTGTATCTGCAGAACGCGGAGGCGGACGGTGTCAGGTCCACGCCAAGTTTCGTCATTGACGACAAGCTGCATGGCAACATGTCATATGCCGAGTTGAAGGCCCTGATTGATGAGGCGCTCGACGGGTGATGGCGCCCCTGCCCGCGGAGGTGGCGGCGATGGCTCGCCTGCTCAGGTGCAGTCATGTCGATTGGACGAGGATTCGTGCGGCAACCCCTTCGACAAGAGATCCGAAGCGTAAGGCACCGTAGGTGACCGGGTCTCTTGCGTCGTCCACGATCATGACCTACATGTTGGTCAATTGGAAGGGGATGATGCGATGCAGATGGCCGTTGCCGAAGCCAAGGCCCGGTTCGCTGAGTTGATCCGCCGGGCCGAGGCAGGCGAAGCGATCGAGCTGACACGCTATGGCCGTCCCGTGGCCAGGATCGTTGGCGCCAACCGTCCTGCCGGACGGCCCCTGATCGGCGCCATGGAAGGCGCCTTCACCTTGCCGGACGACATGTTCGAGGGCGACGACGAGATTGCCGGGCTGTTCAAGCGGAGCGCCAGGAGCTAGGTGCGGCTGCTTCTCGACACCCATGTCCTGCTCTGGGCGGTATTGAACGATCCCCGTCTGACCGAGGCCCAGGCAATGGCTATCTCTGAGGGAGAGACCTATCTTTCGGCAGCCAGCGTGTGGGAAATCGGGATCAAGCGCGCGATCGGCAAGCTCGACGTTCCCGACGAACTCTTCGACATCGCGGTCGACGCAGGCTGCCGCCCGCTGCCAATTTCCTGGGCCCATGCCGAGGCGGCCGCTGCACTACCGCTTCACCACTCCGACCCGTTCGACCGCATGCTGATCGCGCAGGCGCGCCGCGAGGGTCTGCGTCTGGCGAGTTCGGACCCCAGGCTGGCGACCTACGACGTCGACCTTGTCAGCTGATGCCGAACGCTCCAGGCCGGCCTTCAATGACCGGCGCCTGCCTGTTCAGGGCGACGGAGAGGCGTCTCCAGGCTTCCCGGCGCCACACCGCCCTCAGGCCGACGTGCAGGAGACCCACGACGACGTCCGTGCACATGAAGACCTTCACACGGTCCGGCAGAGGGGAGAGGCGGCGACCACGCCTCGGCACGGCCGGCGGGAACGGCGGAGGGCGCCAGGCGCCTCGCGCCAGTGCGGACAGACGTTCAGTGCGTACGCTTCTCGATGGGGTCGAACGGAATGCTGAAGTTCGCCATGGCGGAACACATGGACATCCGGGGTCCGGCCAGGGATCGGCACCCTTGCCGCGATCATGACGCCGCGGAAGCGGCCGCCGTCGGATCGGCAGCGCCGTGACGGTCTATGTCGAGTTGAAGGACGGCGGGGCCGTGTTCCGGCATCCCTCCGGACATGACGATGCCATGGACGAGCTCGACGGCGTCCTGGACCGGCGGGACAAGGGCCGCCTGGACGGAGACCGGTATCGCCGCGCGCTGGAAGGCCTTGTCTGGCGACATCCCTGGTTCATCGAAGGCCACGTGCACGTCGGGGACGCGCTGTTCGAGCGGAGGGAGTTCGGGCCCGCCCTGGAGGCCTACGGGCGCGGATACGCGCTGGGTGCGGCGGCGTTGCCGGCCGGGTTCGACGAACGCATCGCGTGGCGGCATCCGGAGAACCGGCCGTTCCTGCGCGCCGCATACGGCGTCGCGCTCTCCAAGGTGCGCACGGGCCGGCGCGACGAGGGAATCTCGACGATGGCGAGGATGCTGGCGTGGAACCCGGAGGACCACCAGGGGATCCGCCTGGTGATCGGTTCGGAGCTTCTGCGCGCGGGCGAGGACGAGAGGGCGATGTCGTTCTTCGAGACGGGCATGGAGCCGGACTGGTACCCGCCCTTGCGCTACGAGGCGGCGCTGCTGCTCCTGCGCCAGGGTCTGCACGTCGAGGCGGCGACCAGACTTCGGCGCGGCTTCGTCGAGAACGGC
Organism: Boseongicola sp.; assembly: GCA_028824715.1. Classification (GTDB taxonomy): domain Bacteria; phylum Pseudomonadota; class Alphaproteobacteria; order Rhodobacterales; family Rhodobacteraceae; genus JAJEFO01. The sequence goes on from JAPPCV010000046.1 coordinate 32,810, forward strand.
TACATCGCCGAAGTCCTGTGCGGCAATCCGCATCCGCTGCCGGGCGCCATCTGGCATGGTTCCGACTGGGCCGGTCCGGGCGTGGCGATGGAATACGTGCTGGACTACGGCATGCTGTGGCACGTGACCCCCGAGGCCGTCGCGTTCCTGCGATGGCTGCACACGCATCCGAAGGTCATGGCGGAGCGGGCCGGCATTCTCCAGCTGGAGGAGGCCCTTCTGTGGGAGCGCGACGCCACGCGGCGCGCATCCATCCGCGACAGGGCGGAGGCCGCCCGGGAACGGATCGATGGCCGGCTGTCCGAGCAGATCGTCGTCGAGCGCACGGACCGGCATGGACGGTCCGTGCTTCCCTGGCTGCGTCCGGGCGATCCGGCACCGGGGCGGACCACCGAATGACCGGAACGCGCGGCTGCCTTGATGCGCACGTTCGGCGCCCTGGCCCTGGGGAACGGCTGCGGGGGGACGGGAGATGAAGAAAACAGACATCGCAAGCCGCGTGGCGGGCAGGACGGTCTCGGCAGGTCCGCCGCCGAGAGCGCCGTCGACGCCGTGCAGGAGGCCATCGCCGGGGCGCTGACGAGAGTGGAGACGGTCAGGCTTGTCGGGTTCGGCACGTTCTCGACGAGGCGCCGCGGCGCGCGCACCGGGCGCAATCCGCGGACAGGGGAGCCCGTGGAGATCGCGGCGTCGAGGTCACGGCGGCACGCCGGTCATGAAGCATGCCTGAAATGCTGCATTGCATTGCATGCGGATAGCCCAACATGCACTGCACCCATGCCAGGAAGCGGCACAGAGCCGCCACTTCGCGCACCACCCGCCGAGTCTGCTTCTCAACTGGAGACACCCTTGGACTCCGTTGGCGGAGCCACCTGCAGACCGGCAAGCGCTGCGTCCAAGACTGAGGCGTCATCCATTGCCAGCCGCACCGGCATGGTCAGGACACCCAGGCGGGACGAGGACGGCAAGCGCACTGCATCCTTTTCCGTCGTCACAAGTTGTGCAGACAGGGAACGCGCATCTCGTTCCAGGCGCGCAATCAATGCATCGCCCAGCGGCTGATGGTCATCCAGGGCCTCGGCCTGCACAAGCTCCGCCCCGACGCTCCTGAGCGTCGCGAAGAACTTCTCGGGGCGTCCGATCCCCGCAAACGCAAGAACCCGCAGACCCTTCCAGTCCATGCCGGTCGGCAGAACCTCAAGACTTCCTTTCGCGTGAGGCACCGAAATTGCGTCGCCCCACATCTGCCGGAATCTCTCCTGCGCATCACGGTCGCCAATTGAGAGCACCAGATCGGCCCGCGCAAGACCTGCCGCCACCGGCTCGCGCAATGGACCGGCCGGCATGACTCTCCCGTTGCCGAACCCCGTTGCCGCGTCGGCCACGACAATCTTGAGGTCCTTGGCTACACTTGGATTCTGCAGCCCGTCATCCATGACGATCGCGCGTGCCCCCGCAGCTTCGGCCGCACGCACTGCCGCGGCACGGTCGCGGGCAACCCACGTGGGCGCAAATGCAGAAATCAGGAGGGGTTCGTCGCCGACATCGTCTGCGCCGTGCCGTCGATCGTCGACCCGCAAGGGTCCCTTTTCCTTTCCCCCGTAACCTCGCGCGACCACATGCGTGCCCGCACCCAGGCGTTCGAGCAACGAGATCACGGTCGGCGTCTTGCCAGTGCCGCCAACGTTGATGTTGCCGACACAGATAACCGGGACACCGGCCCGGTAACCTGTCCCGCGTGCAATTCGGCGCGCCGCGGCGACTGCCCAGACTGCCGCCAGGGGTGCCAGCAGCCGGGCCTTCCATCCCGGCCTGTCGGGCGGGTTGGCCCAGAACGACGGAGGACGCATCACGCCTTCTCCAATGCCGCACGGGCCGGCCGGACAAACCCGTTCGTCCGCCCTGCCATCACGGTCGTGCCTTCGGCTGCCGCCCTTCGGGCGGACGGCATGCGCGTCTGGACATGGCCACGCGTCATGCGTGGCCGGACCTCGTCCTCCGACCTGCCGGGCAGGTGCCACGTGGCGCTGCGCGGACACGACATGGTCCGGCTGCAAGGAAGAATCAGTTCGGGAAATTCATGCGCGACTGAACTGTCAGCGTCGCGGGTGGCCTGTCGGAGTGACGCTCGACCAGCAGGGCGGGCTGGCGGCTCGCCGAGTTTCCGAATTCCGCCGGCGCATGGCATTGGCCATGCCCGAAATCCCGAAGTCAAGGGGCGGCGCATGAAAGGGCGTCCGGGACCGGCACATCCCCACGACGGGGTGCGACCGCCTTTGCAGCCCCGGCGACCAGGGAAGTCGATGCAGACGGACATTCAGTCACGTGCATGATTCCTGTCAGTTGCTCAACTCCTCGGTGGAAGACCCCTCGGCGTCTTCGTCTCGAAGCCGGTGCAAGTGTGCAATGAAGTACCGCATATGCGCATTGTCCACGGTGCGCTGCGCCTCGGCCCTCCATGCATTGTAGGCCGTCTGATAGTCCGGGAAGATTCCCACGACATGGATGTCGTCGACATTCCGGAACACGCTCTTTGCCGGATCGACAAGTTCGCCGCCAAAGACGAGATGCAGCCGTTGAGCCATTGCGCTCCTCCTCCAAACGTCCTGCCAAGGCTAGACCGTGTCCGTCAGCCGTCAAGCGCCGGTTCGAACACCGCGCCGGAATCCCTCGCCTAGCGCACCGTCATCCGTTCGCGGCCACGTGCGCTCAACAGGTGGACGTCACCTCCGTCAAACACGACGGGGACAATCGGGCGTCCCATGGCGGCGCCTGCATCGATGTTGACGCGGTTGCCATAGTGCGTCGGCACGTACACTGGCGTATGTCCATGCACGATCAGCGCCTCGTGGTCATCACGATACCAGTGGAACTCTTCCCGAATCCAGACAAGGTCGTCCTCGTCCTGCTCGTCCATCGGAATGCCCGGACGAATGCCCGCGTGAACGAAGATCATCCCGTCTTCGCGATGCCAGAACGGAAGAGCCGCGAGAAATTCGCGATGCGAGTCAGGCACAAGGGATCGTCCCTGCGCGAAGAGGGACGCCGTGTCCCTGGGAACGTCACGCCCCAGCCCGTAGGATGCAAGCGTCGCCAGGCCTCCCATGCCGGTGCTCAGCCAGAACCAGGCGTTCTGAATCCCGTCAGGGGAATCGGAGTCGCACAACAGGAACTCGGCGAAACACCGGTCGTGATTGCCGCAGAGCACTATCCAGTCCTCGCCGCACGCGATGCCGTCGATCAGGAACTGGATCACGCCCCTGGCATTCGGCCCGCGATCCACGAGGTCGCCGACATGCACGATTCTCCCGGAAGCGTCTCCAGCCTGTGCACGATCCTCGGCAATCAAGGCATGCGCCGCCTTCAACTGGTCTAGATGTCCGTGGATGTCTCCGATCGCGTAGATCATTGTTCGCGCTCAGCTTCCTGCGGATGCATTGTCTCTCGCGAAGAGCCAATGTGCAAACAGGCCGGCCACGACCGCCCCAACCAGTTCCGCAGCAACGAAGCCCGGAACGTCCAAGGGGCGAATTCCCGAAAAGCTGTCCGTGAATCCCCGTGCAATCGCGACGGCGGGATTGGCGAACGAAGTCGACGAAGTGAACCAGTAGGCGGCCCCGATGAACAGGCCGACAAGCCAGGGCACGGCTTCCGGTCGCTGTCGAATCCCCGCCAGGATGACCAGCACCAGTCCGAATGCCGCCACCGCTTCCGCGAGCCACATCGCGCCGCCCGTTCGCACTGTCGTTGAGGCCTGGATGACCGGCTGCGCGAACATCAGGTGCGCAAGGAATGTGCCCGACACGCCGCCGGCGACCTGGGTGATCGCAAACGCCAGGGCATGAAGACCGGAAATCTCGCGCCTGATCAGGAATGCGAGCGTGACGGCCGGATTGAAATGCGCGCCGGAAACGGGGCCAAGGGCCGTGATCAGAACAACCAGAATGGCCCCGGTCGGAAGGGCGTTGCAAAGGAGCTGAAGCGCAACGTCATCCGTCAGCCGCTCGGCCATGATGCCAGAACCGACAACGGTCACGACCAGAAGCCCCGTGCCCAAAGCCTCTGACGCCAGATGTCGGATCGGAATCCCTTGCATCACGCCACGTCGAATTGCAGTGGGCGAACCTGGCCAAAGAGTCCGGTCTTGCGCAACTGGTCCAGCGCCGCATGGGGAACAGGCTCATCGACGTAGAGAAGAGCGATCGCATCGCCGTTCTTCTCGGATCGGCCCAGCGTGAAGTTCGCGATGTTGACACCGTTCGAACCAAGCGTGGTGCCGAGGGTTCCGATGATCCCCGGGACGTCCTCGTTGGTCGTGTATACCATGTGTGCGCCGATCTCCGCGTCGATGTTGATGCCCTTGATCTGGATGAACCTGGGCTTGCCGTCGCTGAACACCGTCCCCGCGATTGACCGCTCACGCCGATCGGTGACGATCGTAAGCTTGATGTAGGCGTCAAAGACGCCTGACTTGGCCTGGGTCGTGGTCGAGCACTTGATGCCCCGGTCCTTCGCAATGACCGGCGCCGAGACCATGTTCACGTCCTCGTTGGAGGCCTTCAGGATTCCCGCCATCGCCGCCGCGTTCAGGGCATCGGTGTTCATGCTGGCCACTTCCCCGTCAAACAGCAGGTTGATCGCCCGGATCGGCTCCTCGGTAAGCTGCCCTGCAAATGTGCCGAGATGGTCCGCGAGCTTCACCCAAGGCCCCATGATCTTCGCTTCCTCACCGGTGATCGAGGGCATGTTGATCGCGTTTGTCACGGCACCCGTCAGCAGGAAATCCGACATCTGCTCGGCCACCTGGATGGCCACGTTTTCCTGCGCCTCCGTCGTGGAGGCGCCAAGATGCGGCGTCGCGACGACATTCGGCAGGTTGAAGAGCGGAGAATCGGTCGCGGGCTCCTCGGCAAACACGTCAAGTGCCGCGCCAGCCACATGTCCCGATTGGAGCGCCTCCGCCAGCGCCGCCTCGTCAAGCAGGCCGCCGCGCGCGCAGTTGATCACGCGTGCCCCGGGTTTCATCCGCTTGATTGCGTCCGCGGAAAGAATGTTCCGCGTCTTGTCGGTCAGCGGCACGTGAAGCGTGATGAAGTCGGACCGGGCCAGCAACTCGTCCAGATCGACCTTCTCGACTCCCAGCTTCCCGGCACGCTCCTCGGCAAGGAACGGATCATGTGCAATCACCTTCATCCGCAGCCCGCGCGCACGCGCGATGACGATCGAGCCAATGTTTCCGGCGCCGATCACGCCGAGCGTCTTGCCTGTCAATTCCACTCCGAGGAAGCGCGACTTCTCCCACTTTCCGGCGTGGGTCGAAACGCTCGCCGCCGGGATCTGGCGGGCGACCGCGAACATCAGGGCGATTGCATGCTCGGCAGTGGTGATTGAATTGCCGAACGGCGTGTTCATCACGATCACGCCCTTCTTCGATGCGGCGGGGACCTCCACGTTGTCGACGCCGATGCCTGCGCGACCCACGACCTTGAGCCTGGATGCCGCGTCGAGGAGTTTCGCGGTCACCTTGGTCGCCGACCGGATGGCCAGCCCGTCGTACCTGCCTATGGCTGCAAGCAATCGATCCTTGTCCCGTCCCAACTCTGGTTCGAAGGTGACGTCCAGGCCCCTGTTCCTGAATATCCGGACCGCCGCCTCGGAAAGATTGTCGCTTACCAGCACCCTTGGTGTCATTGCTGCCTGTTCCTCTCTCGTCTCCACATGCGATGCGGTTGCCTGTCCGGCGCATGGCCATGGACCGCAACCAGCGCGAATTCCCGGCCTCAGGCGCGCCCGGCGGGCATGCCCGATTCCTGGATTTCGGCTTCGAAGGCCCAGTCCAGCCACGGGCACAGCGCCTTCAAGTCGTCTTGTTCGACGGTTCCGCCGCACCAGATCCTGAGACCTGGAGGGGCGTCGCGATAGGATCCGATGTCATAGGCAACGTTCTGCGATTCAAGCCGCCTTGCGACCGCCTTTGCAAATTCGGAGCCATCCCGGATCCGGTCGTCATCGAACCTGAGACACACGCTCGTGTTCGACCACGTGTCGGGATCCGATGCCAGATTCTCGATCCAGTCTCGCGAGGCGCAAAATTCGTGAATCACGCGTGCATTGGCGTTCGCTCTCTGGATCAGGCCCGTCAGACCGCCTACGCTGACCGCCCAGTCAAGCGCCTTGAGATAGTCTTCGACAGCAAGCATCGACGGCGTGTTGATGGTCGCGCCCTCAAAGACGCCACCGATCAGCTTGCCGCCCTTGGTCATGCGGAAGATCTTGGGGAGAGGCCATGGCGGCGTCCATGTTTCGAGACGCTCCACGGCTCGCGGTCCCAGCGCAAGCATTCCGTGCGCGGCCTCCCCTCCCAGCACCTTCTGCCAGGAGAAGGTCGCAGCATCCAGCCGGTCCCAGGGCAGATCCTGCGCAAATGCAGCGCTCGTCGCATCACAGACTGTCAGGCCTTCACGCGTGGCAGGGATCTCGAAGCTGTCAGGCACCCGCACGCCTGACGTCGTGCCATTCCACGCGAAAACCACGTCAGCGTCCCAGTTGACGTCTTTCAGATCGACGATCTTGCCGTAGTCCGCTGTTCTCACCTCTGCGTCCAGCTTCAACTGGCTCACCACGTCTGCAGCCCATCCCGCGCCGAAGCTCTCCCAGGCAAGGACCTCGACGGGACGGGCACCCAACAGGTTCCACATCGCCATTTCAACTGCGCCAGTGTCAGAAGCCGGCACGATGCCCAGGAGGTAACCGGCGGGGATTCCGAGGATGTCCTTGGTTCGCTCGATCGCGTCTTTCAGCTTGGCCTTGCCGATTGCGGCCCTGTGCGACCTGCCCAGGGCGGCGTTGCCCAGCTGTTCAAGGGAAAACGTGGGTGGCTTGGCGCAGGGTCCCGACGAAAAACGCGGATTGCCCGGCCGCACAGCCGGCTTGACCAATACCATTCTCAATATCCTTCCAGATATGCGCCCCTCGTTGGGGAGGAGTGTCCCGAGCCCGCGAATAAGGGTGCACGGACCCTTTCGCAAGGCACAAATTGCCGCTAGAGCCGCTGCAACGGAACCGACGCTACACGGCTGACCAACCCATGCCCGTCATCTCGCTGATCGCGCCTCGCGGACTCCTGGATCCGGCCCTGGTCTCGTCGCTGCAGGGCGCGTTCGGCGCGACCGGAGACGCCGTGTGGCTTGCTCCGGACGAGGCCGCCGAGTTTCCCGTTGCGGCACGTCCCGGCAATCTCGACGAGGTTCGAGGGGGAATTGCCGGACAAGCCGTGGACCTGAACTTCATCGATGACGGCGATCGCCGGAAGTCCCTTCTGATCGCCGACATGGACATGACCATGATCGGGCAGGAGTGCATCGACGAACTCGCCGCCGAAGCCGGTGTCGGCGAGAAGGTTGCAAGCATCACCGCCCGAGCCATGAGCGGCGAGCTCGAATTCACCGAAGCGGTTGCCGAACGGGTCGGCCTGATGAAGGGCCTGTCGATCCGTGCGATCGAGCATGTCCTCGAGACCCGCATCACCCTTGCCTCAGGCGGCAAGACGCTGGTGCGGACAATGAAGGCACATGGCGCCCGCACGGCCTTGGTCTCCGGCGGATTTGTCCAGTTCGCCGCACGCGTCAGCGAACTGCTCGGATTCGATGATGTCCGCGCGAATGCGCTTCTCGTCGAGAACGGCCGCCTCACCGGGGACGTGAAGCGCCCCATTCTCGGTCAGGACGCCAAGGTGGAGGTGCTGACCAGGCTTTCGCCCGATGCATCCCGTGCGATCGCGATCGGAGACGGGGCAAACGATCTTGGCATGATCACCCGTGCAGGCATGGGGGTCGCCATGCATGCCAAGCCGGTCGTCGCAAGCGCCGCGCCGCTGCGGATCGATCACTCGGACCTGACCGCCTGTCTTTTTCTCCAAGGCTACTCAATCGAGGAATTTTCCTGACTGGTCCGCGCAAAGGGCCTTGCGCACACGGTAGCCGGGCACCCCAGGACGGAGTGTCTCTCACGCAAGGTAGCGCGCCAGTGCGCCATGAGGATTCGCGAACAGGTCGCCGGTGTCCTCCGCGGGTCGAAGCTGCCCGTCTTCCATGAAAATCGTTTGCCGGGCCACGCGCCTGGCGTCTTCGGGATCGTGGGTCACCATCAGCACGGTCTTGTCAGCCAGCAACGACTTGACCAGGGTCAGCATCTCCAGCCGCAACGCCGGACCAAGGGCGGAAAACGCCTCGTCCATCAGCACAAGGGGACGGTCCGTCAGAAAGGCGCGTGCCAGCGCCACCCGGCTCTGCTGCCCGCCCGAAAGCTCCCCAGGCATCCGTGCCCCCATTCCGTCAAGGCCAACCGCCGCAAGCGCTTCTGCGGCACGTTCCCTTGCGGCAGGCAGGGGCCGGGCGCGAGGCGATGCGCCAAGAGCGACATTGGTAGCCGCATCGAGGTGCGGAAAGAGATTGTTGTCCTGGAAGAGCACTGCCACCGGCCTCTCGCCAGGTGCAAGCGCCGTCAAGTCGGATCCGTTCCAGCAAACGCGGCCCTCATCCGGAAGCTCGAACCCGGCAATCAGCGACATCAACGTGGACTTGCCGCCCCCCGAAGGACCAATGACCGCGACGATTCCCGGCCCTTCCACCGACCCGTCCGCGTGCAGCACGAATTCTTCTCGCCGGAAGGCAATGCGGTCAAGCGTCAGCACGCCGCGCTCCCCTGTCCAATATCCAGAACACCCCGAAACTCAGCGCAAGGAGCAAGACGGCGGCCCCGCCTGCCTCTTCCATCCGATACGCTCCCATGAGCCGATAGACCTGCAGCGGCAGCGTCGCCGTGTCGGGATCGGCAAAGAGCGCTATCACGCCAAGATCCCCCATCGAAAGCGCAGCCGCCAGACCGGCCGAGAATCCGAGCGGTCGCCGGAGGCGAGGCAGGACAACGAGCCTGAGGCGCACCCAACCATGCAGGCCCAGCGTATCGGCCAGACGGCCGTATTCCGACTCGATTGTCCGGCAGGCTGGCACGAGCGAGCGAAGCGCGAACGGCAGTGTCACGAACGCGTTCACAAGCGCCGTGACAGGCAAGGCAAGCGCTTCGGGATTGGCAACGGGATGAATGAGCACGAAGAGCCCGGTGCCAAGAACGAGTGGCGACGCCGCCAATGCGGTCAGGCCCGCCGTTTCGATCCAGCCGCCTTGGCTCTTCAGGCGCGTCGCCGCCAGGGCCATCACGACAGAAAGTGCGACCACAATGACGGTCGACGCACCAGCCACGCCAAGCGAACGAAGGGCCGACACCCAGACGGCCTGCGGAAGACCAAGGACTTCCGGCAGGCCGCGCGCCACGGCGGACGCGATCGGCACGAGGAGAAACAAGGCTGCGAACAGGATCAGGATTCCGTCAAGCAGCTTCAAGACAGGCGTGCGCCCGTCCCAGCGCATCATGGGGCGATCAAGCCCATGCGCGAATCCAGCGTGACGCAGGACCCGATAGGCGAGCAGCGCCAGGAACACCGTGATTGCCAGCTGGATTAGCGACAGGAAAGCGGCACGGTCGAGATCGAACTCGAACCGGAGGGCCTGATAGATCGCCAGTTCCACCGTGGTCGCACGTGGCCCGCCGCCAAGCGTGAGAGCCACTGCAAAGCTCATGGTGCAGAGCACGAAGATCACCAGCGCGGCGCCCGGCACGACTTGCCGCAGCATCGGCCACTCCAGATGCCGGTTCACGGCGCTCGCATCCATGCCGAGGCTCGCAGCCAGACGAAAGCGCTCGGACGGGATCTCATGCCAGCCCTGCAGGACGAGCCGCGTTGCCAGCGGAAGGTTGAAGAAGACGTGCGCCAGGACGACGCCATGGAGCCCGTAGATCGAGATCTGCGGCAGCCCCATCATTCCAAGCCCGGCATTGACCAGCCCGCCCCGTCCAAAGACGGCCAGCAACCCGAAGATGGCAACGATCACCGGCAGCAGAAAGGGCGCGCCGAGGAGAGTGACGAGAGCTCCGCGACCCGGAAACCGCCGTCGCGCGAGCGCCCGGGCAACCGGCACCGCGAGGGCCACGCTGAACGTCGCCGACAGAAACGCCTGCCACAGCGTGAACCGGATTGCAGCCCAGTCCGCCCGGGCCAGGCCACTGCCCGGCTCCGCGACACGGATGATCGCGACGGTCGCAAGCAGGATCAGCAAAGGGATCGCCGCGGCAGCGGCGATCCCGATGGCGCCTGTGGCACCTAGCGGCTGAGCGCGTTCAGCCATTCATCCAGTGCAGGGCCACGGGCGGAACGCGCCTCCGCTGCCGAAAACAGCAATGGCTTCGCGGGCTGGATCAACGTCTCGAAGCCGTCCGGCAGGCCGTCGTCCGGAATGGCGGCGGGATACATCCAGTTCGTTGTCGGAATGATTGCCTGGAACGCGTCGGCAAGCATGAACGCCAGGAACCGGTCCGCCAGTTCCGGCTGGTCCGTCGACGCCAGCTTGCCAGCCACCTCGACCTGCATGTAGTGGCCCTCCGCGAACGGCGCCGCGGCCTTGCTGGCATCCCCTTCCGCAATCAGGTGATAGGCGGGCGAGGTCGTGTAGGACAGGACCATGTCGGCCTCGCCTTCCAGGAACATGCCGTAGGCCTCGGACCAGCCCGGCGTGACCGTCACGACATTGTCGGCAAGCGCGCTCCAGATTTCCGCCGCGCGGTCCCCGTAGGCAGCCTTGACCCACAGGAGAAGTCCGAGTCCAGGCGTGGACGAGCGCGGATCCTGTATGACGATGGACACGTTGCTGTCGGCAAGTTCCTCGAAGCTTTGCGGAACGCCTTGCAGGCCGGTGTCATGCACGAACGCGAAGTAGCCCCAGTCATAGGGCAGGAAGGTCTCGTCCTCCCAAGCGACCGGCACGTCGAGGTCAACGACGGTGCCGCCATGAGGCGCGAAGAGCCCGGTGGCCTCGGCCTCGGCCGTCAGGTTGGTGTCGATTCCGAGCACGATGTCGGCCTCGCTCCGCTCGCCTTCCAGCTTGACGCGCGCCAGAAGCGCTGCGCCGTCTCCTGCGGCCAAGAATTTGAGATCACACTTGCACGTCTCTTCGAAGGCGGCCTCGACGGCAGGGCCTGGTCCCCAGTCCGACGCGAAGCTGTCATACGTGATGACGGTGAGTTCTGGCAGGTTCCCGGCCGTGGCAGCGCCAGCTGCCAGGACAAGTCCTGCACCAAGGCATGGAATTCGCATCTCTCACTCCTTGTTTCAGGACGGGGGAAAGGATGAGGATGCTCGACCTTCCCTCCGCCGGCGTTATCCGGTTCAGGTTCAACGGGTTCGCGGAATTGCATCTCAGCCTTGGAAGGCACCCCGAGGTATCTCGTTCATAGCGGCCTCTCATGTTCGCGGCAACCCTCGCTTTGGCCCGATGCGAAGGCGGACTCGAATTTCGCCGCGACATCCTCGACGTCGCTGCCGAGGAAGGTGCGAATAGGGACTCGCTCCGGTGACACCATGAAATCTTCGCCATCTTGCGCAAGAATGAAGATGTAAGGGACTAACCATCTTGGGCCTCGGTCTGGCCATCCGCGACGTCTTCAGCGAGCTCAAACTGACCCAAACCGCGCTGAAGTACGAGAGATTCCTAGATAAGTCGGCCACTCGAACAGCACGAACTTCATAGTGGCCCGTCTGCCGGACTCCATGCCCGACATGTTGCCCCGGTCGTGAATGTTGGCCGACGCGTTGCGGCTGGCGCGGTCCCTGGGCCCGACGATCTCCGCAAGAACTCGAATGGCGCTAAGCCGCAGCGCTCACATCGAATTCGAAGTGAATGCGGGCATAAGGGAATTCGACCCCCTTGTCGGTACGGTCGATGACCCCTGCGTTGATGAGCGTGATCACGTCGCGATGCACGGCCTGCACGTCGCGACCGACACGCCGGGCAACCTCCCGGATCGACAAGGTTCCCTGCTCTGCCAACGCCTTCACGATTGTGAGGCGGGACGGGGCCAGAACCCGGTGCATGTCGTCGTAGCTGCCGAAATCGAGCGTGGGGTTGGCTTCGACGGCTTTCCCGGCCAAGGCGCAATTCCCCGCCGCGACAAAGCGGGCCTTGGCGTCGGCTGCAGTGCTCAGGCGAACGGTCAGAGTGTTCATTCCAGCATCCTTTCCATGTCGGCCTGGAAGGCATCATAGAGCGCTTCCAGGGATGTGAACGCAATGGACTCCTCAACGCCCCCTATGTGCCGGTGATCGCCTTTTTCCCGCTCATTGTCGTAGCGCAAGACACATTCACCTCTCATCACGAGGGCCAGCCTGTATTTGTAGGGGTGCTCGCTGCCGGGAACTGGTGTAGGCAGGTGCAGGCAGGTGCCACAGCACGACCTCGAAGAAAGTCGTATCATCTTTCACCGTGCGGGACTTCTCGATCAGTTTGGCCTTCATGTTGTCATGGATAACAACAGACAATGGTGTCGTCAATCGGTACAACATGCGCCTGGCAAACCCACCGGCGAAGATGCACTCCCTGCTCGAAATGCATGGCTACGTCGCAACGTTCCTTGACGCCTCGTCGGGTGCAGGATGTTACATTGATCGATCCTGCACCGACATTTTTCTCGCTCCCAGACCGGATTCCCATCCAGATCAGTGGCAGGCCGGGAGGACGATCTTTCCCGGCAGCCCGTTTCCGGTAGCGTCTGCCGTCCGTGCGGGATGACATGCTTCGGCCTTTCGGCTCAGGCCATCGGCCTTCTCTTGTCAATCGCCCCTTTCGGCCGACAGTGGCCCGCCGATGACCAGCGACAGGAAGCATCGACCCGCGCCATCGCAATCCGTTCGCCGAGGGGACGCCCGACGCCGCTGTGGCCGTAGCTTAGACAACGCTCCAATGGCACGAGATCAAGGACGGCGACGAAGTGGCCGTGCCTTTCGTTCGGGGGACCGACCGCCTCCGCAAGAGCGGGGAACAGCTCTCCTTGAAACCGGTATTTTTTTTGCCTGATTGGCGGTCGCCCAAGGACATGGGGCTCTCTCCTCAGTAGAACTGCCCCTGCATCGAGACACAGCCATCAACCAACTCGTCGATGCCGCCGATGCAGAGTCCCAATCGCTGGCCAGATAGTCCGCCGACCAGAAGACTGCAGGAGCGTGCACGTGTCCGCGCGGAGCCGACCGATGCCCGGGCCGACGAAGCTGAACGTCGAAGAGACGGTGGAACGGCTGGGCCCGCCAGAGGACGTACACGCCAATTCTTGCTGCGACGAGGCCGAAAACGACAATTCGGTGTGCGACAACTGCATCTGCGAATCCTTCCCATGAGAAAGGAGAGCGGGTATTAGGTCCGCAGGAGCAGACCATGAGCGTCAACACCTACGGACATCTCTTCCGGGTCACCACCTGGGGCGAAAGCCACGGACCTGCGCTTGGCGCGACGGTTGACGGCTGCCCGCCAGGCATCCCGCTTGAGCCTGCGGACATTCAGGTCTGGCTCGACAGGCGCAGGCCCGGTCAGAGTCGCTACACCTCGCAGCGACGTGAGGCGGACGAAGTCGAGATCCTGTCCGGCACTTTCGAAGGCAGGACCACCGGCACGCCGATCCAGCTCATGATCCGGAACACCGACCAGCGGTCGAAGGACTATGGCGACATTGCCGAAAAGTTCCGCCCCGGCCACGCCGACATAACCTATTGGCAGAAATACGGCATCAGGGACTACCGGGGAGGCGGTCGTTCATCCGCCCGCGAGACGGCCGCGCGCGTCGCTGCAGG
>JAPPCV010000114.1 GCA_028824715.1 Boseongicola sp.
ACGCCCAGCTGTCGAATGACCGCGTTGCGGCCGAGAACTTCCAGCAGCATGCCGAACACTACCTGCGCATGCTGGCGGAGGCCCAGCGCGAGCAGGCGGAACGCCAGGCGCAGCAACAGGAACGCCGGGGTGCGCATCAGGGCGCAACCCGTGCCGAGGAGAAGGGGGACGAGACCGCCGCCGCCGACAGCGGGCCGGCCACCGTTTCCACTCCCGAGATCGCCGCAGGCTCCGTCACAAGCGACGTAATGGGGGTTGCACCGGGGGACAGCGAATTGGTCGACACGCCCGAAGAAGGCGTTGTTCCGCCGCGGAAGCCGCGTCCACCACGCAGCTCGACGCCTTTGGACGAGCCCGCCTTGGCGGCATCTGACGCAGCGGAATAGCCGATAGCGATTGACAGCCCGCCGCCCGCTTGGCGACCGAGCACCGCACTCAGCACTTGCCGAAAATCTCTGCCAGCGCACAGAAGCGCTCGATGTCGACGGATTCAGGTCGGTCGGTCGGCCTGATGCCCGCCTTGTGAAGCCTGTCCTCGATGTCTGGAGCAAGGCTCTTCAGGCTTGAGCGCAACATCTTCCTGCGGTGACGGAAGGCCGAGGCAACAATCCTTCCCAGTGTCCTTGCGTCGGCGGGGAAGCGCGGTGCGGGCAGTGCTTCAATGTGAACGACCGCCGAATTGACCTTGGGTTGCGGTGTGAATGCCCGGGCTGGTACGTCCATGACGAGCTGTGCCTGGCTGCGCCACCCGGTCAGGATCGAAATGCGGCCATAGGACTTGCTGCCCGGACCGGCCACGATTCGTTCCGCCACCTCGCGCTGGAACATGAGCGTGAGGCTTTGCCAGAAGGGCGGCCATTCGGGAGGTGACAGCCAGCGCGTCAGCAGTTGAGTGCCGACATTGTATGGCAGGTTGGCCGCCACCTTGACAGGGGGCGAAAGATGGTCGCGCGGGTCGAACTGCAATGCATCGGCGTTTACGACTTCGAGCCGGCCGGGACAGGCCCGGGCAATGTCCGCCAGAGCTGGCATGCAGCGCTGGTCCATTTCGACCGCCAGGACCCGGCGAGCGCCTTCGGCGAGGAGGCTCCGCGTAAGACCTCCCGGACCGGGGCCAATCTCGAGCACGTCGGCACCTGACAGGACGCCCGCTGCGCGAGCGATTCTTGCTGTCAGGTTGAGATCTAGGAGAAAGTTCTGACCCAAGGATTTCCGCGCGGCGAGGCCGTGCGTCGCAATTACGTCGCGAAGCGGAGGGAGAGAATCCAGCGTGTTCACTTGCACGTGTTCGCACGGCGTGCCGCAGCGATTTTCCGCGCAAGTCGGAGGGCCGCGATCATCGACGCTGGATTGGCTTTGCCGCTCCCCGCTATGTCGAAGGCGGTGCCGTGATCTGGTGACGTGCGCACAAAGGGAAGCCCGAGAGTCACGTTGACGCCACCTTCGAATTCCAGCGTCTTGACCGGGATCAGTGCCTGGTCGTGATACATCGCGATCGCCGCATCATAGCCTGCTCGGGCCGACTCGTGGAACATCGTGTCGGCGGAAAGCGGCCCCGCAATCGCCATTCCTTCGGCGCGAAGTCGGTCGCATACCGGCGCAATGACATTGGCGTCCTCGGCTCCCAGGACACCGTTTTCGCCAGCGTGCGGGTTGAGTCCCGCAACGGCAATCCGCGGCTGCTCGGAAATGCCGAAGTCTTCGCGGAGGGCGCGGTCGGTGACCCGGATCGTCGTTTCGAGGAGTTCGGCGTTCAACGCTCCGGGAACATCCGATATCGGAATGTGCGTCGTGACGGGCACGACCTTCAAATCGGCGCTGGCAAGCATCATGACAGCTTGCCCGCCGCCGGCGCAATGGGCAAGAAACTCGGTCTGTCCCGGAAATGCAAATCCTGCCCAGGACACGAGCTCCCGTTTTGAGACCGGCGCGGTGCAGAGCGCGGATGCCGCACCCGCTCCGACAAGTTCAACTGCCCGCTGGATGGCCTCGACAACGCCAGGTGCGTTTTCCGGATCGGGATGGCCTGGCCTGGCCGGCTTCGGAAATGCAAGCTGCAGCACAGGCAGTCCGTCTGCCATAGCGGAGGGCGCATCGCAGGGGGCGTCGATCGCGACGGTCCTGGCGCCAGCGGGCACATGCCTCGAGTCTCCGATCATGAAGAACGGCAACTCGTCCCGCAGGATCGCCCATGCGGCAACGATGATTTCGGGGCCGATGCCGGAAGGGTCACCGCAACTGACTGCGACGGGAAGCAGGTCCGGTCCGGTCATGCGTCAATTCGTAAGGTCAATCACGTTGGTCGATGCACGGAGCTCTGCAAGGTAATGGGCTGCAGTGTTGCTGAGCCGAAGGTTCAGAAGTCGCCCGCCAACAATGTCGAAATCGATGTTGCTCTTCAAGGCCGGGCGGCGTTCGCAGAGCATCAGCAGGACTGCGTTGTCGTCACGCCTCAGTTCGGTCGAGCTCTCGTTGACGTCAAGAACGGCGACGGCCGCGCGGACGTCCGCGGGCAGTTCCGCAGACGGAACGACCTCGCGGATGAGCCGGTCTTCGGGCAGGTTGCGGGCAACGCCGTAGAGGTCGCCGCAATCGTCCACCGCTTTCGCAATTTCCGCAGCCTCGGAAGCGCCGCCTTCGAGACGGACAAGCGCATAGTCGATGAGCAGGCCTTCCTTGGTGCCCTCCTGAACGCGTTCAATGTCTCGCAGCAGGAAAATCGCGATGTTGCCTTCGTAGTCCATCGGCCTGCTGATCTCGCCGACCTCGAGCCCGGCCACGGTGCCGCTGACGCCTTCCGGCAGCGCATCCAGCGCTTCCCAGTCGATTTCGCCGCCCCGGCCCGCCGACGCGGCAATGGAGTACCTTCGGGCGGCTGCGGCGAATTCGTCTTCGCCTTGAAGTGCCGCGATACGGACGGCGCGCTCGCGTGAAGCAACGGCAGTGTTCGGATCTTGTGCTGGGAGAACGATCTCGGACACCAGAACCCTTACGCCACCTTCGGTTCCGGTCGTTGCAAGAGTGCGCCGAATCTGGCGATCGGGAATCGAGGCGCGGACTGATGGCCCAAATTGATTTCGGACGAGCTCGCGCCATGCAACGCCGGCCTCTATGAATGCACGGAAGGACTCTCGTTCGATGCCTGAGTCCTCGAGGATGGCCATGACCTCCTCGACCTGGAGGTTGCCACGCGCGGCGAATTCCTCCATGCCCGCATCGACCTGTACTGGGGCGACACTGATACCGGCGTCCTGAGCCGCGATACGTTGCACGGTTTCGTTGATCAACTGCTCTCGTGCGCGCCGACGCACATCGCCGCTTGCGCCAAGAAGCGCCAGAAACCGCTCGCGCTGGTCAATCTGGTAGCGCGTGATGACCTGGTCGCCTACCTGAAGTTCCGGTGCGAAGCGTCCCTGGGCTTCCACCGAAGCCGGAAGGTGCACCGAAAGCGCGACAACAGCTGCAAGCAACCAACGTCCTGACAAGGTTCCTATCCTCTGCAAACGCGCTGACCTGCGCGACCATCATCCCGGCTTCCGATTCCCAGAAGAGATACATGAAAGCCAATTTCGGTTGTTGAATCGACACTAGTCGAATTGGCGAAGCGACGCGAGAGCGAAAGCGCAAGGTGTACGCACTCCGTCCGATAGTCAAAACCCAGTTCGGTGCGCGCCACGCGGTCAGAAGCGAAGTCATAGCGCCAATCTGCGCGCGCGGTCCAGCCGTCACTGACATCATAGGCTCCCTCGAAAGACCATTCCGAAAGCCGGTTGTCCCGGCCCTTGGCAGCATCCGGCACGGCGTGGAAATAGCTGGATGAGAGCGTGTGGCGGCTTGCAGACCAGTCAAGGCGCGTTTCGGACAGCGTGATGTCCAGCCCGCTGTCCACAAGCGATCGCGAATGGACCGAGAGATCGCGACCGAAGCCAAGCCGACCTGAAACCAGCCACTCGGAATCGTCTGCGGAACCGTCAGGTCCCTGGCCGCCGGAAACGTTGAAGACGCGGCCCAAGGCAAGGTCAATGTCCCATAGCTCAGGATTCTCCCGGCTCCAGACGCCGCCGACAGCGATGCGGAGGCCGTCGTCCTTTCTGTCGACACCGGGATATCTGGTGGGGGCAAAGAGGTTGGCTTCATCGATTTCGACCACCCTGCTGTCCTCATTGGGCACGACATCCCCGTTCGTGCCGGCAGCGTCGATCCTCAATATCGGCTCGAGAAACTCGCGGCGCCCACTGGCGTTCCCGCGGTCCATCGGGAACCGCAACTCGAGTGCGGTCCGGGATATCAGGCGCGAGAGACTGTTCTTGAGCCTTCTGTCCTGAGCGACCGTGTAGGCGTCTCCGCGAAATCCGAGTTCGGCCTTCGCGACGAGACCGGACGAAAATGTCCGCGTACGAAACCAGTCGACGGACGCACCGATGCGGCTGACGTCCCGGCCCACGCCCTCATCCGTGCTTTCTGACGACGGTCGGATGAGCGAACTGGAAGAGATGCTGGCAAACGTGCGTCCGCCAAACGAAAGCCTCGGCAATTCACGTTCGTAGTGGATGTCGAGGAAGCGGGCCGGCAGCGTGTCGCGATTTGCGATTTCGGCATCCCGGAGTGTGCGGTATTCGGTGAACTCGGATCGAAAGACATCCTTGTTCCGTACGCGCGTGACCGACAGCTCATTGGTCAATCTGTCCCGGTCCGCGTAGTCGTAAGTGAAGAGGTACCCCGGATCGGATGCGAACTCCGCCTGCGCCTCGAACAGGAATCCGCGCGGCAGGAGATGGCTGGCGTTGCCAAGGAGATAGTTGCGTGACCCGGCTAAGTCGTCGTTGGAGACAGCGCCAGTTGCCTCGATGCGCCCGCGTTCCAGCTCTTGACGATATCGAAACTCGACGGTCGTAGTTGAGCTGGAAAGATAGGGAGTGACGGTAATGTCGCGGTGGTTCCCGAATGCAAGGAAGTAAGGAAGCTTGACGCCGGTTCCGAGATCAGACGTGGCCTTGAACTGCGGAATGAGGAAGCCGTCGGCACGGTCAAGGCTGGGACCGGGAAGGCGGAGGCGCGGCACGTAGAGGATCGGCACGCCAGAGAATCGCAGCCGGGCATTCGTGAAGTAGAGCTGGTGCTCGACATCATCATGCACGACTCTTGATGAGCGTATCTCCCAGAGCGGCACGGGATTGGCCGCGCAAACTTCGCAGGACGAGGCGACAACCCTGTCGAGCCGCGTGTAGCGATTGCTTGTGCGCGCAATGCGATCGGCGGCGATCTGAAAGTGCCGCTCAAGCACCATTCTCGCGGACACCAGCACCCCGTCCCGCAGGTGCCGGTCGAGATCGGCGTGGTCGGCCAGGAAGACCGTGCCGCTGTCGTCCGTAACATGGATTGGACCGGAAAGTGTCAACTGATCGCCATCGCCATGGTAGGTGACGGATGTCGCCGTGAGACGTGTGTCCCCGACGAGGATCTCGACATTGCCCGAGGCGGTCAGGCGCCCGGACGGATCGATGGAAATGGAATCTGCAATGAGCGAGGCGAACTCCTGCGCCCGCAGGTCGCCCGTGCAAAGGCACAGGACAAGTGCGGCAAGGCATGCTGAAAGGCGCCTCGTCATCCATCCTCCAGGTGCAGGAGCAGTGCAAGCGGCAGCAGCAGTATCGCGATGGGTGGAAGCCATGCGGCCATGATGATCGGGATCTGGCCGTTTTCGCCGAGGACCGCGACAAAGTTCCTGATGAAATAGAAGAGAAACCCGAGACCGAGCGCCGTCATGACCATCAGCCCCGTGCGCCCCATTCGCGTGTGGCGCATCGTGAAGCCGGCGCCGACGAGCACCATTGCGGTCAGGAGCAGCGGCAAGGCAAGTTCCATATGAAAGAACGTCCGGTGATTTCGGGCCGAGAAGCCTGCCGCGTCCAGCCGGGCGATGAAGGCGGGCAATTCCCAGATCGGAATGGCGCTTGGTGTGCCGAAGCTGTCGAGAATCTGGTCACGTGTCAGGTTTGACGCGAGAACCATCTCCTGCATCTCGACGCTTTCGACCTCCGGGATTGGAGCACCGGTGTCAAATCGCCACTCCTTCGCACCGGAAATCCGCCACGCGCCGGGGACGAGCAGCGCACGCTCTGCCTCGATGCGGTATGTCGGCTTGCTGTCAGGTGCATAGCCGAGAAACGTGACGTCGAAGAGGCTTGTGCCGTCGAGGTTCGAACTGCTCGCGCGTATGACAGTTTGTCCTTCGCGCGAACCCTGGCGAAGCCAGAATCCGTCCGCCGTGACCGAAAGAGTTGACGACGCGCCGGAAAGACGAGCCACTTGGGCTTCATGCTGTCTTTGGGTCGCCGCCACGATCGGGTTCATGGCAGCCACGGCGAATACGCCGATAAGGAAAGCCAGCAGGACCGGCGCGATCAGGCTTTCGAGCGCCGGACGGCCGGCGGCGCGCGTGACCACGAGTTCCGAAGACCGGGCAAGTCCAAGAACCATGCTGACCGTCGCCAGGATCATGATGAGCGGAAGTACCTTGTAGAGGTCTTCGGGCACGCTCAGGAACGCGAGAACGAGCAGCGTGCCAAATCCGGCATCGTCGAAGCCGCCGAACCGCCGGATCTGCTCGATGAGGGCGGTAAGTGTCAGAATCGCAAAGAGGACGAAGAAGACATAGAGGAAGTTCTTCAGGAACTTGCGAGCGAAATAGAGGTGGAGCGTCATTGTGCGGTCTGCCTCGCGCGAGCCAGAAGTCCTGGACGCGCCGCGATGTAGAGAAGCCCGAATGCTGCGAGCAAGCCCACAAGGGGTCCTGTATAGGCAAGGGGCCAGTTGGCCGCGTCGGTTCGAACGCTTCCCTGGCCCAATTGCGTGATCAGCTGAATCAGGATCAGGCCGATGACCGTCGCGATGCTCTGTCGCCAGACACCAAATCGGGAAAACCCGCCCACCATCAGTGCAGCGAAGGCAAAGAGCGGTGCGACCAGCCCGTTCAGTGCGTCGCTGAATCGTTCATGTGCCTCTGCGACAAGGGTCGAATGGGACGCTCCCGTCAGCGCCTGGACGTCCTCGTCGGCCTCGAGCAGCGCGGGTGTGGGAAGTTCTCGGGGACTGCGTTGTGTCAAGGCGCTGCTTTCGACCAGATCGGAGAGATCAATGGTGAAGTCGTCAAATCGGGTGACCGAAAGCCGCTTGTTGCCGACGCCATAGCTTTGCGCCATGCCGTCGATCATGACAAGGCTGGGCGCTTGCTCGCCTCGGATCAGAAGGGCTTCGCGGGCCGAGTAGGCGACCGGGCGGTCAGGGTTGCGCGCGTCGGACAGGAAGACGTCCTGAAGCGCTCCGATACTGGAGATTTCGCGGATGTAGAAGGTGATTCCGGTTGCAGGGTGCAGGAACTGTCCCTCGCGCAGAAGCCGAGCGGTCATGTTCTCGGCAATCTCGGCGGTTCGTTCGCTGAGGCGGGCCTGACTTGCAGGCACCAGGATGTGGGCGAGAACTGACGACATGACAAACACGATGCATCCGAAGATCAGGACCGGTCGGACCAATCGTGCTGGTGAGAGCCCGGTTGCCTGGACAACCACGAGTTCGCTTTCCGACATCAACCTGTTCGTGACGTAGAGCGAGGCAGCGAAGGCTGCGACAGGCAGGACGAGCCGAACAACGTTGGGAAGTGAAAGGGCCGTGAACTCCAGGAAGACCACGGCTGACTCGCCGTTTGCGATGAGCTGGTCGAAGAGCACGACGGCCCGGTTGATCCAGTAGATCAGCACGAGCACAAGTGCGAAGAAGCCGAAGAGCATCAGCAACTGGGCAAGCAGGTATCTGTCAAATCTACTCAGCATGAGGTCCATCGTGATCCGCTGGGAGTCTAGACCATAGGCCGGGCACGTGAAACCTGAATGGCACGTTCCGGTTCCGCAAGATCACGCCATTGCGGCCCGGGGAAATTGCGTCTGCCGGGCAGCCGCCCCCAAGTCTCGGGCGGAACGGGTCAAGACGCAAGTGAGACAGGATCACGTCCGCCAGTTTCGAATGAGCCTGTCTTGAGATTTCGGTCTCGATCCAAGCCAGGACCTGTTCGAACCCAAATGATGGGCGAAGCGCCAGGCATGTGGTCGAACGCTCCGCAGTTTGCCTCTCCACGAATCCAGCCGGCAGGGATCTTGCGCCCGCCTGAGTGGGCAAGACTCATGCCAGGGAATCGTTCCGGACCGAATGCTGGCCGGGCCCCGCCAGCCGGACGCGGGTCCAGAGGCCTGCCCGGACCACGCACAGCGAGGAGCGTGCCGAAGGCGGCAGCCTCACGGCATCTCAGGGCCCGATGTGGGCGCGAGGCGAAGCCACGCAGGAGGCGCGCGGTCATCCGAATTGCGAAGGCCCGCCAGGGACACCGGACGCCCGGCATTTCCGAGCGGCCGCCGGACACCTGATCTTGGCGGCACTGCGCACCCTTCCGAATTCGAGGGAGCGGAACCCGAAAGGCCTGCAACCGAAGACTTGCACGCTGGTGACCCGTCCACTCCGGGTGCGGCGCCAACACGACACGCACCGGGTCTGCCTTTGCTGATTGCCTGGCCAGCTGCTCGAAAACGAAGTTTCCTCCCGCGCGCGAATTCCTTTAGGTTGGGGCGAACCCGAACGAGAGTCGAATTCGCCATGAACAGTCGTTCCGTGCACGTCGAGGCCACCATTGAAAGCGATCCGCTTCAGTCACGGCGAGATTCCAGTCTGCCCAGCTGGCAGGGATGCTGAGGAGCCAGCTGTTGGGGGCGGCCTATTTCTATCACCTGACCAGGCGTCCGCTTGAGGCGACTCTGCCAGTCCTGATCGGCAAGTCGCTTGAGGCGGGGTGGCGGGTTGCTGTTCGTGCGCGCGAGGAGTCGCTTCTTGAGCGTCTGGACCGGCAGCTCTGGCTGGGCGACGGGTTCCTGCCCCATGGCATTGCCGGCGGCTCGCATGACAGCGAACAGCCAGTGCTCCTGACGACGGGCGAGCCTGACAATGATCCGGCTTGCCTGATCAGCGTGGATGGGGCGGATGTCAGCGTCGGGGAAGTCGAGGCGAAGGAAAGGGTCTGCATCCTGTTCAACGGCGCCGATGCCGAGGCCGTCGAGCATGCGCGCGGACAGTGGCGGGCACTGACCGAAGCGGGTGCGGAGGCGCAATACTGGACTGAAGATCAGGGGCGCTGGACCAAGAAGGCGGAGAGCAATCCGAGGCAGGAATAGCGGCGCGCAACGACTTTTTCAATTGGGGCACATGCCTCTCAAGGCGTCAGGACCAGTCCTTCGTCGGATATTTCGAGCCGCTCGAATCGCGAAAGAAAGCTCATGCCGAGAAGCGAGTCGTCCATGTCGCCGCTGTTTACCGCCACGCGCACCCGGTCGAATCGAATTGGCCCCAACGACATGATGTCTGCCGTGGCAAAGGCGGTCTTGACCGGTCCGTTTGCGGTGCGAGCCGTGCCCAGAAACGCCAGGCTGTCCGGGTCAAATCCCGCGCGGCGCGCGTCTTCAAGGGACAGCACCACTTCCGTAGCACCGGTGTCGACGATGAAGTCCACTGGCGTGCCGTTCACGTCGACCTGGAGGAAAAAATGTCCGCCGCGTCCGCGAGGGACGTGAATCGACGAACCGTCCGAAAGCACGGATTGGCGCGGAACTATGTCGCGGCGAATGTCGTCCCAAAGCCCGTACACGGCCACGACGCCAAGGAAAATCAGCCCCCACGCCAGAAACATGCGCATCGACTTGCCAATGGCTGTCCTGTTCTCCGCTATGAACCACCCGCCGACGGCCGTCAGCAGGAGAAGCAGATAGACGAGGCGAGGAAACTGTTCGAAGTCCATGCCATTTACATAGGTAGCGACGGCGTCGTTCGCCAGTCCGTCCGTTGGCGCCGCCGCAATCCGGCGCGCGAATCTGGCAAACAGGCAGCCTCTCTGGTGGCACCAAGCGTGATCCTGCCGTGTCAGCCAGACATGTGCGGCTGGTCATTCGCCAGGTCTTGAAGCCCTTTCATGTGCGCCAGACCATCTCGGCCGGGCTGAATCGGGCTGTCCAGCCTGCGTGGCATGTACAAGATTGGCGCGCGGTTCAGATATGGAAGACGCGTGAAATGCTGCGCAAGCTTCTGGTCAAGCGCCATGGCATTCTGCTTGAGCTCTCGTTGTGGATATTGTTGGCCATTGGCGCGGTTGGAGGAATTGGGACAGGTGCCGCGCTTGGCCGGTGGTCGGTCCGCGCTCCTGCAGGAGGGGTGTCGGGTGCCTTCTATGGCATTGCCGTGCCGTTTATCGGTGCGGCTTTTGTCGTGGCTCCTGTCATTTTCGTTCGGGACATTCGGGAGTCGGTGAGCGGGCCTGAAGAGGCAGGAAGCGGCGACTGTGCGGCTTGACGAAGAGTCGTGGCATTGTCGTTGAGCGGCACGACTGGCGTCGGTTCCCCATCTTTGACATCTGGGTCCCTGTCGAACACGTGCCGTTCATCGCTGCTTGCTCTCGAAGCCTGAATGTTTCGGCGCAACCATTTGCCGTCGCCTGGACGCGCGGGCGGGGATGATCCATTCGCGAGTTCGCCGGCTGCGGGCAGGGCACGGCCACGGGTGACCACCGGAGTCATGCATTCCCGCCAACGGGTGGTCACGAAGAGGACAGTTCAGCTCCTGCAACCGAACAATCGCCTTGCAGCCCAAAGCGGACCTTCCGTTGCTCCGCCTCGTCCGTCCCGTCGGGTCAATGAACCCGTTTCGCAGGGCCAACGCCTCCTGGAGGCCGCAGATCGGCCTTCATGCCTTGGCCGTGCTCGCTGACGTGGATCGCCGAGGGGAAGAATCCGTGAGTTCTCACGATCATTCGTCCCGGTCGATCAGCCCGAGTCCGCGCAGGTAGATCCCGATGCCGGCTTCGAGCAGGTCTTCAGGCGGGAAGGGCGATTTCGTTCCGGGTGCGCCGCGCGCAAAGAGCTCGACGACACCATGGCTCAGCGCCCAGACATGCGCCGAGAACATCTGCGGTGGCGGGCGCCTGTCTGGAGGGATGTTCTTTGACAGCTCGGCGGCCGCTTTCTCCAGAACGCCAAAGGCGCGTTGAGCCACCTGTGCCAGCTCCGGCGTTCGGTTGATCGAGATCCCGCTCTCGAACATCGCCACATAATGTCCGGGATGTCGCCGGGCGAAGGCGAGATATGCGTGGCCCGTCGCCTCGAACGACGCAAGGGACGAAGGCTGTCCGGTGTCGTATGCGTACTCCATGAGATCGGCGAATGTCTCGAATCCCTGCCGGGCGATCTCGGCGATCAGGTCATCGCGACCCTCGAAGTGACGATAGACTGCAGCCGGTGTCACGCCCGCCAGTTTCGCCGCTTCCGACAGCGTGAAGCCCGTCGGCCCCTTTTCCTCGATCAGGTTCAGCGCCGCATCGACGAGGGCTCGGCGGAGATCGCCGTGATGATAGCCGCGCTTAGCCATTCCGGCCGGCAGTGGACTTGCAGGGCCGCTGCACGATCACGTTTCGAGACACATGTTCGAATCCGATCCCTTCGACGCGGGTTCCCATGCCCGTGGCGCCGGGACACGCGCCATCTTGACCGCCGGCATTTTGGAAAGCCGGTATGAGTCCTTCGCGAGGACGGAACATGTTAAGCGCCTTTATTTTGTCCAATATCTAGGCATGGAGCGGCACAGGCGCAATCCGTGGAGATCTTGGGCGGTTGCCGACATCGGCGCCCGGGCCTTGAGGGCCATGTTCCGCAAAGCTGGAATTTCCGGTGCAATGTCTCGTGCTGACCTGGTGCCCGTCCTTGATCAATTGCGGAGATCGGTCGATTCTTCGCCGATGCGATCCGTGTCGAAAGGCGTCGTGAGGTAGATTTCCGAAACCCAGTTGCCGAACAGGAGATGCGCATGGCTCCTCCAACGGTTCATCGGCTCGGCATCCGGATCGTCGCCAGCGAAATAGTTGACCGGCAATTCAATCGGCGTCCCGTTGGCGATGTCGCGCTCGTATTCCTCCCTGAGCGTCCCGCTGTCGTATTCGAAGTGGTTGAAGATGTAGAGAGCCCGATGCGCTTCGTCGGACACGAGACATGGCCCGGTTTCCGTGCTGCCGAGCAGTGTCCTGAGGCCGGCGGCCCGAATCTCGTCCTCACGCATTTCGGTCCAGCGGCTGATGGGAATGTAGCAGTCGTCCGAAAAACCGCGCAGGTACGGCGAGGCCGGGTCCATGTTGGCTTGCCGGAAGCAGCCGAATGTCTTGGCCTTGAGCAAGTGCTTCTCGACGCCGTGAAAGTGATTGATCATGGCCATGCCGCCCCAGCAGATGCCGAAGGTGGAATGAACGTTGGACTGGGTCCAGTCCATGACCTCCTTGAGTTCGTCCCAATACGAAACGTCTTCGAACGGCAGGTGTTCGATCGGCGCACCCGTGATGATGAGGCCGTCAAGCTTTTCGTCGCGGACCTCCTGGAATGGCCGGTAGAACTCGGCCATGTGTTCGGCGGCCGTGTTCCTGGTCTTGTGCCCGGACATCCGGATCAGCCGGAAGTCGATCTGCAGCGGTGTGGCGCCGATCAGCCGGGCGAACTGGTTCTCTGTCTGAATCTTCTTGGGCATCAGGTTGAGCAGCCCGATCTTCAGCGGCCGAATGTCCTGATGGGACGCCAGCTCCTCGTCCATCACCATCACCCCTTCGCGCGAAAGGATCTGAAAGGCAGGAAGGTTTGATGGCAGCTTGATCGGCATGGGTGCCTCCGGTTCAGGCAATTCGGGATAGCGAGAGACCAGGCGTTTCACAAGGCAGGGAACGTTATGCCGCGAAGTGTCAGGCTTCGGACTGACCGAGCGCCTCCGCAATGAGATCAGTCATGTCGTCTTCGGTTTCTACTGCGGCGATCGCGTCGGCACTGACGGTCACGCCCCAGTTGTCCGCCATGGCGCGATAGCGGGGCTGGCGGTGCGCAAGCGCCCTCGCGTATGCCCAGCGCACAAAGGCGTCCGGGTCCACGGTCCCGGGCGTGTCGCCGGACTCGGCGAGGTAGGCATCCCAGACCTCTGCAAGGAATTCATCCGCGAAGCACATTGGCTTCGGGGCCTTGTCAAAGCGCCTGGCGAGTTCTTCGGCGTGGTGATCTGAGCCCTCGATCCAGACCATCAGAACTTGGTTTCCAAGCGCGCGCAGGATGGGGTCGTCGGGATCTTCCGGTGACACGATCTCACAGATCGAGCCGGACGTGTCGCACACGAAATGCGGATAGCCATAAATCTCGGCGGCGCGGGCGGCGAAGTGGCCGGTATCTAGCATTGCGTCACGTTCCGCGTCGCGATGCAGCCTTTGACGACGCATGTACTCCTCCCATGGCACGCCGCCCTTGCCGGGATCTCCGGGCTTGCCAAGATAGGCGGAGAGGGGCGCAAGGTTGCCGAAGGTGATGTTCGAGCGAATCCGCACGGAGTCCGTCATCAGCAGTTCGCGAAGGAGCGGGCTCTTCATCGCCTCGCGCTTGAGATTGTCGGAGATCGCCTCGCCCATGTAGCGGGTGCCGATGCGGTAGTCGACCGAGTAGTGGAACCATTTGCCGGTTGCCCGAAGCATGTCGGAGACATGAGTCTTTCCGAGCCCGGACATGCCAAACAGCAGGATTCGCTTTTCGGGCGCGTCGCGCCATTCCAGCGCGCTATTGTAGAGCATGTATCCCGTCCTTGTCCTAGGCATGGGAATTACGGGGCGAGGCAGGTCCGGTCAATCAGCGGAACTTGCTTTTCGTGACGGCGTTGCCAATTCGCCCGTCAAGAACGAGAAGCCCCGCGCCGAGAATCGCGAAGCCGAGATAGGCGCCGGAAGCCAAGGTCTCATCTCTCGCCCAGGAACCGAGCACGATGGCGATGGGAGGGATCATCAATGTCACAAGAAGCAGATTGCCCGCCCCGGCCGCTGCAAGGATGCGATAGTACAGGACATAGGCCACTGCCGTGCCTGCCAATGCGTAGTATGCAATTGCAGCCCATGTCGAAGGGCCAAGATCGAGCTCAAGTGGTCCCTCGACCGCCCAAGACAGCGGCAGCATGACAAGCGTGGAGCATGTGAGCATGCCGGCCGCCGCGATCAACGGTGGCTGTTCCGGAAGCTGTGCGCGGGCCCAGCAGCCCGCGAAGGCATAGCTGATCGTTCCCCCAATCACGGCCAATTGCGCCAGGGAACGCAATTCGAGGCTTGCGAGATCCTGAAGTCCGATCGCGGTGGAAACGCCCAGGAAGCCGATCAGGACGCCGATGACACGTCGCATGGTCAGGCGTTCGTCGGCAAGGAAAAGCGCCGCGACAAGAACGGCCCAAACCGCCGTTGCGGAATTCAGGATCGCCGTCAGCCCGCTCTCGATGCTGAGTTGGCCCCAAGCCATCAACGAGAACGGGATCACGTTGTTAAGGCATCCCATGACGAAGAACGCGCTCCATACACGAAGGGATCGAGGCACGACGAGGCGGCGCACGGCCACGAGGACCCAGAGCACGATCGATGCCCAGAGCACCCTATGCGCGACCGAAGAGAGGAAGCCGATTTCGTCGAGCGCCTCGCGAATCGCGAGAAACGAGCCTCCCCAAAGAATGGCGAGCAGCACGAGGTCGATCCATGCACGGACGGGAATCAGGTTGTCGTTCATGAGGGCCGCCTATCCGCCTGAACCGTCGGGAGCGACCCGAAAGTTGCTGAATTCCCTCGGTCTATCCGCGGTTCCCGAGACCATGCCCGACCTGGTCGAGTGGCGGAGGTCCGCTGCCGACGTCGAGTCACGCGGAAGTGTCTTGGCGCGGCGACATCCTGCCGCGTTGTTGCGCCATGGGTCGCTCAAGAATGTGGAACCATGCCCGCAAATCCGCGGCGCCGGCTACATGCGCGCGCGATGCCTTCCCTTGGCTTCGTTCAGCAAGTTCGCGTAGTTGCCGCTGAAGATCAGGGCGGCGCCAAGCAGCACCCAGGCATCCAGTGGTTCGGAGTAGAAGAACGCGCCGATGATCGCGATCGCGGGGAGGCGGACAAAGTCCATAGGCGTGACGACGATGGCAGGCGCGACCGCGAGCGCGTTTGTGACGCATGTATGCGCCAAGAGCCCTCCGCACCCGAACACGACAACCCAAGGCCATGTCTGGGTCGAAGGCCAGGCGATTTCGCCGTCCCAGCCCGCGGTGACGATCCCCATGACCGCCTGCATGACGGTCAGCCAGAAAAGCACGCCGAGGACGGTTTCGGTCCGCATGAGGACCTTGGTCGCGACGATCGAGCACGCAAACCCGATGGCGGCGGCCGCAGCAATGGCGAGTCCCAGCGCGTCCCCGCTTCCTTCGGGGCGGGCAACGCAGAGAACGCCGGCGAAGCCTAGAGCGACGGCCATCACGCGGGCGCGGGATAACCGCTCGCCTGCAAAGACAAGCGCGAAGATCACGACCCAGATCGGTGTCGTGAACTCCAGCGCGAAGACTTGCGCGAGCGTGATCAGGGACAAGGCGGAGAACCAGAGATTCTGGCCAGCGAAGTGCCCGATGTTGCGCACAAGGTGAAGAGTCAGCCGATCAGACCGAATTTCTCGGATCTTGCCGGTGGCGGTGCCCACGGCGAGCACGATGGCAAGACCGATGAAGGAGCGGTACATCATCACTTCGAAGCTGTCGAGTTCGACCGCAGCGGCGCGCCCCGCAATCGCCATTGTCGAGAAGCTGACAACGGCGCCAGTCATCCACAGGGCCGCGAGAAGTGGTCTTGGCTCGTCCGTCACGCGAGACGCACCTGGCTGGGACCGAACCGGGCCCTGTCGCGCGTGAGCCGCCTTTCGCAACGGGTGCCGCGGGGCGCCTCGACTTCCGGGAGGCCAAGCCGGTCATGGGTTTCAACATGCGGCGCGATTTCGCGTCCTGAACGGTTCGCGGCCGCTATTCCCATTCGATTGTGCCCGGCGGCTTCGAAGTGATGTCGTAGGTCACCCGGTTGACGCCCTGCACCTCGTTGATGATCCTGGTCGCGGTCTCGCCGAGGAATTCGTGGCTGAACGGGTAGTAATCCGCGGTCATGCCGTCGACCGAAGTGACTGCCCGAAGCGTGCAGGCATAGTCATATGTGCGCCCGTCGCCCATGACGCCAACCGAACGCACGGGCAGGATTGCGGCAAATGCCTGCCAGATCTTGTCATAGAGCCCGTGACGGCGGATCTGGTCGATGTAGACGGCGTCGGCCTGCCTAAGAATGTCGAGCTTGTCGCGCGTGATTTCCCCTGGACACCGGATGGCGAGTCCGGGGCCGGGGAAGGGGTGGCGGCCGATGAACTCCTTCGGCAGCCCGAGTTCTCGGCCAAGGGCGCGGACCTCGTCCTTGAACAGTTCACGAAGCGGTTCGACGAGCTTGAGACCCATCTCTTCAGGCAGGCCGCCCACATTGTGGTGCGACTTGATGGTGGCGGACGGTCCCCCTGAAAAGCTCACGGACTCGATTACGTCAGGATAGAGTGTTCCCTGGGCAAGGAATTCAGCGCCATCGATCTCGTCGGCACACTTCTGGAAGACATCGATGAAGAGGCCGCCGATGATCTTGCGCTTGGTTTCCGGGTCGCTCTGGCCTTCAAGGGCGGAAAGGAAGAGTTCTGCTTCGTCCGCATGGATCAGCGGAATGTTGTAGTGGTCCCGGAACATCGTGACGACCTCCGTGGCCTCGTTCTCGCGCAGCAGGCCGTGATCGACAAAGACGCATGTGAGCTGGTCGCCGATCGCCTCGTGGATCAGCACCGCCGCCACGGAACTGTCGACGCCTCCTGACAGGCCGCATATAACGCGTGCCTCGCCGACCTGCTCGCGAATCTTCAAGATCGCCTCGTTCTTGTAGCTTGCCATCGTCCAGTCGCCCGAGAAGCCTGCGAGCCGAACGAAGTTGTCAAGGAACCTTGCGCCCTTTGGTGTGTGATGCACTTCCGGATGGAACTGGACCGCGTAGAAGTCCCTCTCCGTGTCCGCGATGATCGCGAACGGCGCATTCGGCGACATGCCGAACGACTCAAAGCCCGGTGCAAGCTTGGAGACGTGGTCTCCATGGCTCATCCAGACCTGTTCGCGTCCGCCTTCGAACCAGCCTTCCAGCACGGAAAGCGTGCCTCGGGGCTCCACGAAGGCGCGGCCAAACTCGGCTGTTCCGCCGCCGCCAGAAATCTTGCCTCCCTCTACGGTGCCGCCGAGCATGTCCATCATGACCTGCTGGCCATAGCATATGCCGAGGATCGGCACGCCAATCTCGAATATGAATGCAGGCGGGCGGGGTGCTTCACTGTTCAAGACGCTTGCGGGACCGCCCGAGAAGATCACGGCCCGCGGCGCGAATCCCTTCAGGAACGCTTCGGTTACGTTCTGGAACGGATGGATTTCGCAATAGACGTTCAGTTCGCGCAGCCGTCGAGCGATGAGTTGGGTCACCTGGCTGCCGAAGTCCACCACTAGGAGGCGTTGGTGAGGGGAAACGGGCATGCGGCCGGAATAGGTCCGCTTTCAGAAAGTGACAAGAGGTGGTCCGGTCCCGCGATCGATGTCTTGTGGACAGGCACGGTCGCCACGCCCATGGGTCTGACATGTCGCATTTCTGTGGCAGAGGACGCAATTTGCCTGAATTCCCAGGTCGCTTCGTGCGATGAGACTGAGTGACATGGGAACTGGAGCGGATCCTATGATGGATGTCAGAGCGAGGCGCGGCCGGGGTGGCGGTGCCGCCCGGAGAGCGGAGCGAACGGCTGTTCGGATAGAGGCGGCGAAGTATATCGAACGCCAGGTTCCGAACTTCGAGATCCTGACCGAGGAAGCGCTTCAGATCATCGAATCCAACGCGGAAGGGATCCTGGCAGAGATCGGGGTCGTCTTTACCGAGAATCCGGCAGCTCTCGAACGCTGGCGCGATGCAGGCGCCGACGTCGATGGCGACCGCGTGCGCTTGCCGAAGGGCCTCGCCCGCGAACTTTGCGGTTCGGCGCCGTCAAGCTACGTCCAGCATGCCCGAAATTCCGAACGCAGCGTGGTGATTGGCGGCGACAATCTTGTGCTGGCCCCCGTCTACGGTCCGCCTTTCGTGCGCGATGCAGCAGGCGGGCGCCGCTACGCGACGATTGAGGATTTCAGGAACTTCGTGCGTTTGGGCTACGTGTCGAAGTGGCTGCATCACTCCGGCGGTACGGTCTGCGAGCCTACCGACGTGCCGGTCAATGTCCGCCATCTCGACATGCTCCATGCCCACATGACGTTGTCTGACAAGCCGTTCATGGGATCTGTGACGGAACCTGAGCGGGCTCGGGATTCGGTTGAAATGTGCGAAATCCTATTCGGCAAGGAATTCGTCTCCGAAAACACGGTGATGACGTCTCTCGTCAACGTTAATTCACCGCTCACTTTTGACAACACGATGATGGGGGCCATGGAGGTCTATGCGTCGGCAAACCAGGCCTCGATAATCTCGCCATTCATCGTCGGCGGCGCAATGTCGCCGGTTTCCGTAGCCGGCACGCTTGCACAAGTGACGGCCGAAGTGCTGGCGGGCGTTGCCTACAGCCAGCTTGTTCGCAAGGGCGCCCCGGTCATCGCGGGAACGTTCGTGGCATCGATTGACATGAATTCAGGTGCGCCGACCTTCGGAACGCCCGAAGCTGCCCAGGTCACGCTCGGCATGGGACAGATCGTGCGCAGGTTGAAACTGCCCTATCGTTCTGCGGGCGCATTCTGCGGCTCAAAGCTTCCCGACGCACAGGCGGCATACGAAAGTGCGAACACGCTGAACATCGGCCTTCTTTCGGGCGTGAACTTCATGCTGCATGCCGCTGGCTGGCTGGAAGGCGGGTTGGTGGCCAGTTTCGAGAAGTTCGTCATGGATGCCGACCAGTTGGGCATCCTGCACAAGCTGGCGCGTGGCATTGACATGTCGGTGAATGGCCAGGGAGTGGATGCGATGCGCGAGGTCGGGCCGGGAGGGCACTTTCTGGGATGTGCCCATACTCAGGACAATTTCCAGACGGCGTTCTGGCGCAGCGACCTTCTCGACTACAAGCCGTTCGAGACCTGGGCAGAAGAAGGCGGACGTGACACCCAGGCATTGGCGGCCGAGCGCGTTGCGACGCTTCTCGCGCATTACGAACAGCCACCAATCGACCCAAGCATCGCAGAGGGGCTGGAAGCATTTGTTGCAGAGAGGAAAGATTCTGCGCCCGAGGCATTTGCATGATGCATGGACGCGCCCCCACCCGGCCATGACCCGAATTGGGCGATCATGACATGAGGCCAAAAGCTTGCCTGCCCGCAATATGCATTTCCGGACCACGGCCAACTTGGCGTGACTTCAGTCTTCCGGTCAGTGGGCGAGTGTCAGGGCCCTGCCCGGATCGCTGCCGAAAGCGACTTCGAGGCAGGTCCTTTGGAATCCTCGTGCACCAGCGATCTTGCGCTGCATCCACCGATTGGCAAACAGTCGGCAAACACTCGGTCGCTATGGCGAGCTCTCAATAGAGACTGGGTGCACCTGAACGGCCTTTCGTACGCTGCCGGGCGGAGCGAACTGAATTTCCACGGCGTCCAGCCTGATCCGCAGAATGGAACCTCGCTCGGACTGGAGCCATCGGGGCACTCCGGGAACATGACACCCGTGCGAGAGCCGCAGGGATCGTCGCCGTCAATCGCGATCCACTCTCCTGTCTCCGAGAATGAACGCCAGGGAAAGCAAGGCCCAGTTCAGCAGGATGGCTGCCGTTACCCACGAGGGTCTGAACTCGGGGGACCTCATTCCGATGTAGAAGCCGTTCATTGATGCGACGCCGATGATCAGAACCTTGACGATGGCTGGCAGCCTCGCCCATTTTCGGTTGTTGAAAGACATGCTCACTCCCCTGTTGCACGAATGCCGGCATCCAAGACGCCGACAGAATCCTGGAATCTGCTTCCGCCCACCATCGTGTCGGCAACGGATACCATCCCCGCTGCGGCGACGCCAATGGCGCCAGCCAGCCTGCAAGCGGGTCCGCGTCACCCCGACCGCCCAGGTTCCTGCCCGAGACACGATTGCAGTTGAGGGATCGCTTGACTGTCAAGGTAAATTGAATCTGGGTGCACGCCACACTGTGGTCCCGCTGAGCTCACGGGAGTGGCGTGCAACCAAGCATAATCATTAAGGAATAGCGGCTTACGAGGGTGTCGCCGTGCACGCGGCAGCCTCGATGAGGAAAACGATGCCAGTCAGTCAGGACAGACCGAACGCAGGGCCCGACTGGCCGCGAAACGGCCTTCGTTCAATCCTTCACAATGGAGCCTCCTTGGAGTAATCCACCGAACAAGTCACGCGATGGCGCACATGGCATCACGGCGTTCGAATTGGAGACGGCAATGGCGACGGACATTGGCGAGCGAATTCATGTGGAGAGGGCAGGCACGGTAGCCATGGCGCTATCTGCCGAGGAAGCCTTTCCCTTGTTCAGCGCAGAAGGCGAGCGACGATGGGTGGCGGGGTGGAATCCGCGCTACGTGCATCCAGCCGAGCCCGGTGCGGGAGAGGGCGTCATCTTCCAGACCGTCAAGAAGGATTTGGGAACCGCGACGTGGGTCCAGACGCGACATGAGCCCGGCGCAGGTCTTGCGTCGTTCGTCTATGTCCTTCCTGACCACCACGCTGCCATGGTGGACGTTGGTGTAAGCCCCGACGGCGAGGACCGAAGCTTGGCGTCTGTGAGGTATCGTATGACGTCCTTGTCAGTGGATGCGGACAACTTCGTTCGAGCTTTCGCCGAGACCTTCGAGCATTTCATGGCCCAATGGGCAGAGGCCATTCAGTGCCACATCGTGGATGGTGTGCCACTTGGCGGAGAGTGAAGCCGGAGGCCGCTGACGCGCCAGCGTTGGGTCATGACAACGCTCATTGATCAGGTTGCGCCCGAATCACTGTGGAATCGCGGCCAAAGTGTTGAACGCAACATTCTGTACGCGATTCCACCGCCTAAACTGGAAGTTTCATGGCGAGGCGTCCTCGGTGCGTTGCCCGCCCCCGCACGTTCCGCTCTGTCCCACGCCACGGCGGCGCTTGTCGTCAACCCTCACCGGAACGCGCTCGGAGACCTGGTCAGAATCGTCCCTGCGTGGCCTCCAGGCCACTTTCGGCGTGTTGACGAGGTGATGACACGCGGCCCGGTTCCGAGCGTGCCCACATGGGCAACACGACCGGTCGCGAACGGTTCCGCGTCCTGCGGCCCGGACCAGTCCGACCGGCAGACCACCCCCTCAGTGCTCCGTCAGGTCCTCGTCCTCGAGTTCGGGCTCCATGCCCGTGACCGCCATGGCGATGATCGTGAACGCGTCGGCAATGTCGTTCAACCCGCCCTCCTCAAGGACGTCGGCAATGCGTCCCAGGTTGCCGTCGATGCGCTCCAGCACTTCGGCGATTCGTCCCTCGCTCGTTCCTGTCATCCCGGACATCTCCCTTGTAGCATTCAGCCGCCCGCAACTTCCGGAGCCGGCCGCAGGAAACGGGTGACAGGGCGCAGGCAGCATGGCAAGGTACGGACGCACGGGTGACCTCGGGACGAAGCGTGGCGCGTCCGGCTGAAAGCGCCGCCAGGCGGAACGGGATCCTGGTGACAGCCCCGAAAAGGCCTGCCGGATTGAGGCCCCGTGCACCCGCATCCGCCCGGACCTGGCGGGCGGTTTCCGCCCTTCCCGCTTGCACTGCCGGTCTTCAGGGCTTCGGTGCCTGTCAACGCCGGACACGTACAACGTACATGGGCAATCTGATTCTCGCTTTCGCGACTTCGGCACCGCACTGCCTGGCCGCGGGGAGTGGATCGATGCAACGCAGGCGAGCCACGGAGGCGCATCGCCGATCAGTAACGCTCGGCGAAACCCGAGCGGTCAAACGGCGGTGGGCCGTTCTCCGCGAAATACTCCTCCGCCCTGGCAATCAGACCGTTCCGCACTTCAAGGAACGACACCGCGAACAGGGCGGTCTCGCCGTCGCTGATCTCCGTAACAGTCACCACGGTGTCGCCGCACTCGTCGATTTGCCGGACCGTGCAGCGCCAGTCGCCTGGATGGCTTTCGTTGAGATCGATGAAGTTCCCGGGGCCGCGGATGCGCTCCCGGGTGTTCGGCCAATGAGCCTCGAAGTCCTCGGACAGCAGCGGCAAGGCATCCCGGAACCGCCTCTCGTCGAAGCAGCGCCAAAGCTCGATCGCCACGTGCCGGCTTTTCCGCCCGGTCAACAGTGCGTCCGGTCGATCCATCAGTCTTCCTCCACCGCTCACTGCCTTGTCCGGGATCCTGCCCGGACTCGTGCCGGACTTCACGGTGACAACCGGTTCCCTGTCCCCGCGCCTGAATGACACCGTACGGCGCAGACTTGGACAACCCTTTCGCCCTTGTAATGGCAGACCGTATGGCGACAAGTCCGGAAGACCGGTTAGTTCCCTCTTTCCTCCCGTCAAGGCACGGCCGATCCGGAACTCTCTCCGGTAGTCCGGGTTTCCCCTTCAAGGCACTGGCCAAGACAAGCCATTGCCGGGCGCGTTCGGACACACGATCCCTCCCGACATCGGCGAATGGTGCCATCAGCGTTGGCTTCAACCGATGCAAAACGAACTTCGGAGAGCTGACACGATGGCAAACATGAACGCTGATTGAACTGGAAGTTTCGTGGCCCCTCGCATCGCGACAGTGCCTGGCAACCCCTTGCCATCGTGCCTGGTGCTTGCCAAAGGGTCACCTCCGAACGTGCCTGTCGGCGACCGCCAAATCTCGAGGACCGGTGCGCCCCTGCACGGCACATCCATTGAACCAGAGGTGTTGACAGTGTGATGAACAAGTCCCTTCCGGGAGAATCCCGTGCTTGGTAGCCTCGATGTCCGCCTTGTTCCCGTTGCTCAGCTCAGCCGAGGAATTGAATGCTGGAAGCGAGGCTGAGGACATTCGAATTCCTGCGCACGACACTTCCGGACGTCCTTGCCAATGTCCGGATCCAGGCAGCCCTTTGCCTTCTCGCTGCCAAGCTCGCCGGATGACGTGAATCCCTTTACTTCAGGCAACGAGGAAGCGACTCATGATGCCGGGCCGACGAGCTTGCCGGGGCCTTCGACAACGGGAACAGGCAGTGCGTGATTCCAAAGTGGCGACAACCATGCGGGACGCCGATGCAGAACCGTGAAGACATCCTGCCGGCGGCATTCAGGCGTTCCCTGGTCTCGACCGCGTCGACCAACGTTGGCGACGGCATTCTTCTGGTTTGCTGGGCCTGGACCGCGTCACTGCTCACCCGGGATGCCATTCTCATTGCAGCAGTGCCGTTCACGGTCCGTGTCGGCTGGCTGGGCTTCGCTGTCTTCGCGGGCGTGATCGCGGACCGCTTCAACCGCAAGCGCCTGATCATGGCTGCCGATGTCTCACGGTTTCTTCTTCTGGCCGCATTTTCCGGACTGGTTTGCCTGAAGGTCCCGTTCGGGCCCCCGGCAGTTTCCGGCGTCGGCTCGGTGCCGGTCTATTCCGCGCTGGTCATCTCCGCCCTCGTCGCCGGAATGCTGGAGGTCGTCCGCGACAATTCCATGCAGACGATCCTGCCCTCGATCGTGCGATCCAGTTCGCTGGAGAAGGCCAACGGCCGGAACTGGGCCGCGGAACTGCTTTGCAACTCGCTTGTCGGGCCGATGCTGGGCGGCGCCATGCTTCTTTGGGCTCCCTACATGCCCTTTGCCGTCGCGGGTCTCCTTTACGCCATTGGAGCGGCGGCGTTCCTCAGGGTTCGCGGCGCCTTCACGTTGAAGAGGCGTCAATCCACGTGGTGGCAGGACATCCGGGAGGCAGCCGGATTCCTGCTTTCGCACGACTTCCTTCCGAAGCTGGCGGCGGTGGCCGGGGCGTGGAACCTCTTCTTCCTGATGGCGCTCACGGCCTTGATCCTTCACGTTCAGGAAAACCTGGGCGGATCGTCGTTCGACTACAGTTCCGTGCTTGCGATCGGCGCCTTGGGCGGGGCGGTCGGTGGCTGGTTCGGCAACAGGATCGTTGCAACGCTGGGACCGGGACGCACCGCCCAGTATGCCTTGCTGTTCTCCACGCCGAGCTTCCTCTGCATGGCTGTCGCGCCAGACACATGGAGTCTTGCGCTAGTGTACTTCCTGTTCAACTTCAGCGGCCTTGTGTGGAACACGGTATCGGTCTCGTTTCGGCAGCGCGCCTTGCCAGACCGGATGCGGGGGCGCATCAACAGTCTGTACCGTCTCTCGGCATGGGCCCTCATGCCGGTGGGCATACTCGGGTGCGGATTGATCGTGACGGTCGCCGAAGATTCCGTAGGGAGGAGTCTGGCGATAGCTCTCCCGTTCTACGTGTCGGCGGCTGGCGTGTTCCTGGTATCCGTCATGACATGGCCTGCGCTTGGCAGGGGCCTTGAGCCTCGCCCAGGTTGCTAGATTTGGGGAACGGACCTGTCACCGACTTCCCCATCGGCGAGGAATCTCCACGTCTCTGCCGAACGTGTTGGCCGCGAGGCAATCGGATCACTCCCGCGCTCGTCATTCCGGTTTCGTGAAACCTGTGCCGGATCGCCTGGTCGCACCCTTGCAAGCCCTGCATTGCCTGACTTTTCCGGAAGCCGTGCATCCGGACCTCTCCTGCACCGTAATCGCATCGACACCCTGTGGAATGCATCCTGAGCCCCGTGCTTTCCGCCGGATGCCGGGGCTTCCGCCCTTGACGGGAGCATCCGTTGGCAACCGTCCGGGTCCTTGGCGATTGACGTGGCCGCAGGCCAAGCAGAACGGTCGACGTTTCACGCCTTTCCTCGGGACAGCAAGAGTCTGGCAGCGACCGAGTGCATTCCGTCCCCAGCAGCCCGTTCGCATGCCCCCGCACTTCGCCTTGCACCTTTCCGACCTTGACCAGACCGCATCGTTCTTGCCGCCCCAACAGGCTCCGGGACCGCAAGGAGGCACGGCTCGTGGAGCGCTTGCGCCGGCACGGGCCCGGACATGGGCGTTCCATGCAGTGCGAGCCCGGCGGAGCGGGGATAGCGGTTCCGGGCTCGCAACGCGCGGATTCTCTTTCCTCAGCAGACCATCACGTACAGGAAACTGGGCCATCGATTTGCCGGAGGGACATTGCGTCACGCACGGTCCCGTGCATCTACCGAAGAGCGGTGCCTACCATTCAGCGAGGCTGCCGTCGCCGTGCCGCCAAAGCGGATTCCGCCAGCGGTGCCCTTCACTTGCGGCGGCATGAACGGCGTCCGCGTCAATCTCGATTCCAAGCCCCGGGCGCGTCGGAATCGCGACCATGCCGTCGGCATAGTGAAGTTCGCATTGCGGCATCACGTACGGGAGCGGCGCATCCGGGTCATGCAGTCCCAGGCGCTGCTCCTGCAACTGCGCATTGTAGCAGATTCCGTCCAGTTGCAGGCACGCCGCCAGCGAAACGGGACCGTGAGGGCAGTGAAGCGCCACGCCAACGTCATGGCACTCGGCCATTGCCGCGATCTTTCGGGTCTCGGTGATGCCGCCCGCGTGACTCGGATCAGGCTGGATGACGTCGACATGGCCGGACTCCAGGAGGGGCCTGAATTCCCAGCGGGAGCAAAGTCTTTCTCCCAGGGCAAGTTGCGCCGACGTCAGCCGCGAAATCCCGGACAACGCGGCCGCATGCTCGCCGAGGACGGGTTCCTCGATGAACACGGGACGAAACTGTTCGAGCGCGGACACCAGCGCCTTCGCCACCCCGCGATGCGCACGGCCATGGATGTCGATGCCGAGACCGATCTCTGGGCCGACCGCGGACCGAACCGCATCGACGCGGGCAACCGCCTCGTCGATTGCCGCATTCGAGGCGATGAACCCGATCGCTTCCGTGGCGTTCATCTTCAGGAACTTCAGGCCTTTCCTGACGTGATCCAGCGCCTGTCGCGCGAGTTCCTCCCTGCTGCTTCCCCGGACCGAAGCGTAGACCTGCACCCGATCCCGCACGGGACCGCCCAGGAGAACATGCACGGGCTGCCCGAGCGATTTCCCCTTGATGTCCCACAGCGCCTGGTCGATTCCGGCGAGCGCGCTCATGTGAAAGACGCCGCCGCGGTAGTATCCGCCCCTGTACAGCACGTTCCAGTGATCCTCGATAGGCCCGGGATCCTTGCCGATCAGGTAATCGGCCATCTCCCCGACCAGTTCGGCAACCGTGTGCGCCCGTCCCTCGACGACCGGTTCGCCCCACCCGGTGATGCCCGCATCCGTCTCGATCTTGAGAAGGCACCACCGGGGCGGGACTAGGTAGGTTTCCAGTCGCACGATTCTCATGTGCCGTTCCTTGCCGAAGCGGCTCCGGGCCGAGGACGGCCGGATGACGGTCCGGCTGTCACGCGACCGTGCCCGGCCAGAGCGAAAAGCCCGGGATCCGGCTGCGGATCACGGATTGGTTGAATGCATCCGCATCCGCACCGCCCGGGGCCCGAGGTTCGCGAACGCGAGCCCATGCCTGGTCCGGATCCGTTGACGGGATGGATTCGACCAGCTGCACGGTGTAGGGGTGTTTCGGGTCGCGGATGACCTCGTCCGGAAGCCCCGCCTCGACGACCCTTCCCCGGCGCAGGACAATGACGCCGTCGCTCGACCGGTAGGCGGTGGCCAGGTCGTGCGTGATGTAGAAAACCGAAATTCCGAATTCGTCCCTGAGCTGCCGGATGTTCTCGAGAATCGTCGCGCGCAAGGACGCGTCGACCATGGAAACGGGCTCGTCCGCGACGATCAGCTTCGGCCGGAGCGCGACCGCCCGCGCCACCATGATCCGCTGCCTTTGCCCGCCGGACAGCTGGTGTGCGTGGCTGCCGAAGGTCGCGCCGGGATCAAGGCCCACGCGCTGCAGGGCGTCGGCCATGATGTCGTAGGCCTCGGCCCGGTTCGCCGCGATGCCGAACCGCCGCAGCGGAACGGTGAATGCGTGGTCGATGGTGTAGAACGGATTGAACGACGCGTACGGATCCTGGAATATCGCCTGGACCTGCCGCCTGAAATCCGACTTTTCGCGCCGCTTCATTGCCGCGACATCCCGGCCCCCGAACGTGATCCGCCCCGTGGTGGGCTTCTGGAAGCCCAGCATCAGGTTGCCGCATGCCGACTTGCCGCTGCCGCTCTGCCCGACCATGGCGATGATCCTGGGGCTGCTCCGGGAGAACCGCAGCGAGACGGGCTTCAGGGCAGCCACGTCCTTCCCGAAGAACCCGCGTCGGTAGGTCTTCGAAGCATTCTCCAGGCTCAGCAGCGCATCGTCGTCCTCGACATGGCCCGGATCCTCTCCGGCTCGCACGGGTTCGACCGGACGGCGCACGGGCATGGCCGGAACCGAGGCGATCAACTCCCGCGTGTACGCCGCCCGGGGCGACCTGAACACCCGCTTGGTCGATCCAGCCTCGACGATTCGCCCCTGGCGCATGACCACCAGCCGATCCACGAACTGCGCCATCAGGCCCATGTCGTGTCCGATCAGGACGAGGCCCGAGCCAAGCTCCCGCTGGACCCGGTCCAGCGTCTGCATGACCCGACGCTGCGTTATCACGTCCAGCGCGCTGGTGGGTTCGTCCGCGATCAGGAGCTTGGGCTTCAGCGCGATCGCGACAGCGATGCACGCGCGCTGCTTCATGCCTCCGGACAGCTCGTGCGGATACCGCGCGCCGGCGTCATGCGGCAGGCCCGCCTTTTCCATGAGTTCCCTCACGGCGGCACGACGTTCGCCGCGTCCCATTTGTTCGCCGTGGTCTTCCATGCCGTCGAGCACCGAATCCCGGACCCTCTGGACGGGATTGAGAGAGTTCATCGCCCCCTGGGGGATGTAGCTGACCGTCCTGAGGCGTTCGGCCTTCAAGTCTTCCTGCGACAGGCCGAGCAGGTCGAGATCCCCCATCCTGGCGACCCCGTTCGTGACCCGGCCCGGGTTCGGAACCAGGCCCATGAGCGCGAGGGCGGTCGTTGTCTTGCCCGAACCGCTTTCGCCGACGAATCCGAGCTTCTCGCCCGGGGCGATGTCGAAACTCACGTCGCGCACCGCGTTGATCCTGTGCGTGTCCGTGGCAAAGCTCACGGACAGGTGCCGGACCTCGAGAAGGGGTGCCATCAGCGCCTGTCCTGGCGAAGGCGCGGATTGGCGAATTCATCCAGGCCGGACGAGAGCATGTAGAATCCCACGAAGAGCAGGATGATGACGAAGACCGGTGGCACGATCCACCACCACATGCCTTGCAGGAACGCCGAATAGTACATCATCCAGTAGACGGTCATTCCGAGCGTCGGTTCGTTTTGCGGCCCGAGGCCCATGGCCTGGAGGCCGACGGCGGCAAGAATCGACGCGGACACCGCAAGGACGAACACCGCGACCAGGTAGGGGAGCAGGTTCGGCACCAGTTCGCGCACGATGATCTCGAAGCCGGACATCCCGGAGAGGCGTGCCATGTCGACATAGCCCATGTTCCGCATGACGAGGACTTGGCTTCGGACCTGCCTTGTCGGGCGGCGCCACGCGAGGAGGGATATGATGAACGCCATCGACAGCGAGGACAGCTGGCCCGGGATCGACGCGGCGATCACGACAAGGATCAGTATCGCCGGCACCGTCAAAAGAACGTCCACGATCCAGTTCACGACATTGTCGACCCAGCCGCCAAAGTAGCCCGACGCAAATCCGAGCGCGCTGCCGAGCGCGGTTCCGAGCGCCGCGGCAATGATGCCCGTGCGCATGGTCAGCCAGGTTCCGGCGATCGTGACGGCCAGCACGTCGCGGCCCTGCGTGTCGGTGCCGAAGGGATTCTCGACGTTCGGCGCCATGTAGGGCGTCGATGACAGCGGTTGCGCGAGTTCCACGGGCCAAAGGAGGCGCCCGAGTCCGGCGAACGCCACCAGGAAGCCGAGGATCCCGAGGCCGATCGGGAACGCCGGGTTCCTGCGGCAGTAGCCCAGGAGCCTGGCCTGGAAGCGGCGCTCATGCGCCGGCGTGGTCCCGAGCGTGACGATGTGGGCTTCGGGCCTCGGGCATTCGGGAAGCGGTCCGCCGGCTGAGGCATGCCCTTCCGTCATGGCGCGCCCAGGCGAACCCTCGGGTCGAGGAGGGGATAGACGAGATCCAGCACCAGCGTCACGAAGCAGATAGTCAGGACAAGGATCATGACGATGCCGTACACCGTGAAGTGGTCAGCGCCACGCACGGCCTGCAGGAGCAGGTTGCCCAGGCCCGGGTAGGAAAAGACGATCTCGACAAGTATGGCGCCGGTCACCACCTGTCCCAGCGCCAGTCCCAGCGTCGTCACCTGGGGAAGCATCGCGTTCCGGATCCCGTAGCTGAAGAACATGCGCCGGTCGCTCAGGCCGCGGGCGCGGGCGAAGGTCATGTAGTCTTGGCCTGCGACGGTGACCATCATGCCCCGCATGGCCAGGGCCCAGATGCCGATCGACGAAAGGACGATCGATGCGGCCGGCAGGCTGGCGTGGTAGAGGACGTTGAACGCAAAGTCCAGGTCCCAGCTTGGCAGCACCAGGGGAGAAAAGCCGCCGCCGGTCGGAAACCAGCGCAGCTGATACCCCAGGAAGAAGATCAGCAGGAGGCCGACCAGGTAGAAGGGGACGGCGGCGAAGACCATCATGAGCGGCATGAGCGTGCCGGTCACGGCGTTTCTCCGCCATACGGCGAACGCCCCCAGGAACGACCCGGCCAGGAAGGCGATCAGCGTGGTCGTGACCATCAGCCCGATCGTCCAGGGAAGGGCCTGCCCGATCAGGGT
The DNA here is from genome assembly GCA_028824715.1 of Boseongicola sp. Classification (GTDB taxonomy): domain Bacteria; phylum Pseudomonadota; class Alphaproteobacteria; order Rhodobacterales; family Rhodobacteraceae; genus JAJEFO01. Next base: position 29,771 of record JAPPCV010000114.1, read on the forward strand.
CCAGACACGCGTCGGGAAATAGGCGATCGAATACCCGAAATCCAGGCGCATCATGTCCCAAAGATAGTTGAGATACTGCTCCCAGATCGGCAAGTCGAGCCCGAAGCGCTCGTTGTAGCTGGCGATCATGGCACTCAGGGCTTCGGCACTCATCGTTCCACCGGAATCCCCCAGCTGCGCCAGCCGCTCGGCGATCGGATCGCCGCCCGAAAGTCTCGGCAGGAAGAAATTGAGCGTTGCGGCGCCGAAGAAGACAAGGCCCGTCAGGACGAGTCTCTTCAGGATCCCGGAAAGGTTCATGGCCCTTCCCAGGCCATGCCTGTCGCGGAACCGGCGGATCGAACATCACGCACGACCCTGGCATTCCGGAGGGGTCCGGCGGGCAGGTTCGCCGCCTTGCCCGCCGGACACGGGTGCTCAGTTCCCCACGCGTTCCAGGTTGAGGAACAGGTAACCAGCCTGGCCGGTAATGTACCAGAACGCGGGCTGGATGTACGGGTTCTCTGCACTTGGGAAATTCCTCCAGTAGGTCTGGTTCATCGGAATGCGATGGTACCACTGGCTGAGCGGAGCTTCCATGGCAGCCGCGTACCACAGGTCCATCGCCTCGGCGAACACGTCCAGCGCCGCCGGATCGCCGTCCGCGAACGTCGCGAATTCGTCCACCAGCGCGGAATACGCCTCGTTGCACCAGCGCGCGATCGCCCGGCTGACGATCCCGCTGTCCAGCGGGAACGCATTGTCGCAATGGTAGAGCCGCAGCGTCTCGAGCGGCGAGTCGATCGACCCGTTGTGACCAAAGATCCCGATGTCGTACTGGCCGGTGAACAGCTTCTTCGGCGTTTCCGGGGACGAGGCGAAGCTCACGTCGAATCCGGCGTTCCGCAACAGCTGGATGACGACTGGCCCGACTGCCCGCTTTGGCGGTATCACCTGGACCTCGTAGGAGATCCGCTGGCCGTCCCTGGCCCAGAAACCGTCTGCGTCCTTCCGGTAGCCGGCGGCTTCCATCAGCGCCACGGACCCTTCTGGATCGAACTTCGCGGCACCATGCCTGTCCGCCGCCGCCTCGGACAGCTCGATGTACGGCAGGAGCGGAGCATAGGCGGGGAACGGCGTCCGGGAGGTCTCGGACGCCCCGGTATAGGCCACCGCGATCAGCCTTTCGCGGTCGATCGCCAAGTCCATTGCGCGGCGAACGGCCTTTTCGGGCAGGTTGTCGGACTGCATGTTGAAATACAGCGAGCTTTCCCACCAGTCGAGGCTGCCGTAGGGATTGGCGTCGCCGCTGAAGGTCGTCACTTTCGGGTTCTGGCGCATGATGTTCCGGATCAGCGCCGCGGTCGGGAAGTCCATCGTGATGTCGGCGGCGTTCGTCGCGATCAGCTGGGCGCCCCGGTCGGTGTTCACGAACGGGATCCCGACGATCCGCTCCATCTGCGGCGGCGCATGGAAGCCGGTTTCGGCGGCCCACCAGCCGTCGCGGCGGTCCATGAAGATCTGCGTGGGCGAGGAGACGACGAGCGTCCAGGGTCCCGTCGTCACGGGCCATCCCGCCTCCGGGTCGTAGTTCGTGAATTCGGCCGGATTTTCGGCCAGGGACCAGATGTGCTCGGGCAGCCAGAACAGGCCGTTGCCGAAGTAGTTCATCAGGAAGCGCCGGGCGTAGCGCGGCATCGGGTTCCTGAGATTGAACCGCACCGTGAGGTCGTCGACCTTCTCGGCGTTCTCGGTTACGGCCGCGAAGTCCGTCGCGCTGAACAGTTCCGCGTTCCCCGCAGCGTTCTCGAGCAGCAGGTCCGCCGTGAACACGACATCGTCGGCATTGAACGGCTCGCCGTCGCTCCATTTCACGCCGTCGCGCAGGGTCAGCGTGACGGTCTTGAAGTCGTCGCTGAACTGGAACCCCTCCGCCAGCCAGGGGATCTCCCTGTCCTCGAAGGCGTTGTAGTAGAACAGCGGTTCGAACATCGCCTTGATGCCGGTCCGGATGTCGGCGCCGACAAGGTAGGGATTCGCCACCGCAGGTGACGGAAACGTCGTCTGGCCCGAGGACGGGCCGGCGATGACGAGGATGTCCTCGCGCGCGACTTCCTTGATGTCCTGGGCTTCGGCCGGCTGCGATGCCAGTAAGCTCGTGCTGGCCAGCACGGTCGCGGCAAAGGTGAGTGTCGGTCCGTTCTTGCGCATTTTCTTCTCCCGGTTTCGGTTTTTCGTCAGGTTGCGGGTCGTGCCGCTCGGTCCGAGTCCTGGATGTGCGCCCCACCGGTCGCATAGAGGGTCGCCCCCGTGATGAAGGCGGATTCCGGCGACAGCAGGAGAATGGCGCCGGGGACCAGTTCCTCCGGCACGCCGGCGCGACCCATCGGGTTGGCTCGGCTCTGGATCGCCTCCCAGCCAGCCGCGTCGGCACGATGGCGTTCGTTCCTGTCCGTCGCGATGAGGCCGGGAGACAGCGTGTTCAGGGTCACGCCATGAGGCGCGTATTCAAGGGCAAGGCCCTCGATCAGGGCCCTCATGGCAGCCTTGGTCATGGTGTAGACCGGCATTCGAACCGACGGCGCGAGTTCCTGGACGCTGCCGATCGACAGGACGCGGCCGTACCGGTTCGCCGCCATCCCGGGGAGCGCGGCCTGCAGGATGGCAATGTTCGCGCGGAGGTTGAGCAGGAGCTGCCGATCGAGATCATCGTGCGTCTGTTCGACAAACGGCCTTTCGACCTGGATCGACGCGGACAGCACGAGGCAGTCGATGCCGCCAAGCTCGCGCTCGGCCTTCCGGACCAAGGCGCGTCCGGCGCCGGTTCCCAACAGGTTCATGTCGATCGACACCGCCCGTCCGCCGGATTCGTTCATCGTGCCGATCAGTCCTTCGCCGGCACCCGAGTGACCGGCCAGCCTGTCGGCTTCCGAGCAGTGATTGATCGCGACATGCGCCCCTGATGCGGCCGCGCGCAAGGCGATGGCGGCGGCAATGCCCCGGCTTCCGCCTGTGACGAGGACGCGCGCGCCTTCAAGCGAACCGTCCGCCGTCTGTCCCGTCACATGTCCCACAACGTGCATGTCCTGCATAGGTTTCGGCTTCGTGTTTTTGTAATTGGTCTCTATCCAAAAAAAATCATCAATAGTTCCATATCATGATAGTATAGAGGCATTGTCAATCGTTTTGTCCAAACAGGTGGAAAGAATTGTCCGGACTTGCTAGGTTGGGCAGATGACCAAGGACGGCCCTCGATCACGAACCCGGGTTCCGGAGGTGCGCGGCGCGCAAACGCTCCATCGCGGCCTCGACGTCCTGTTCGCGGTCGCCCTTGAGGTGGAGAAGCCGAGATTCGGCGAGCTGCAGGAAAGGCTCGGAATCCCCAAGGCATCGCTGCATCGCCTGCTCGCGGCGCTCCAGAGCCGGCAACTCGTCCGCTACGACCCCCAGGTCAGAAGGTACTCGATCGGGTCGCGAGTGCTCGACCTGACACGCTCGGCGCAGGACTGTTCGGATCTCATCAAGGCGACCAGGCCTGAACTGTCCCGGCTGACTCGCCGGCTTCGCGTCCCTGCATGCCTTTACGTTCGGGACAGCGACGCCGTGTTCGTCCTGGACTTCGAGGATCCCGACGCGTCTCAGAGCAGCGTTGTCACGGTCTGGCCACGGCTGTCCATGAAGGACAGCGCCCCGGGCCACGTCATTCTGGCCGCCCTGCCGCCCGGAAGGCGTTCCGGTGCAGGCGGCCATTCGGACATCGCCCTGGCGAAGGCTCTCGGCTACACGATTCGCGCGGATGACGTCACGGGTTCCACGCGCGTCGCGTCAGCCATCCTGGACACGACAGGCCATCCAAGCGGCGCGCTGTGCTGCGAGTTTCCGCCGGCTTCCCGTGAATCCGGATACTACCATGAATGTGGACGGGTGATTGCGGAAGCGGCCAGGCGCGCATCGTCAAATGCATCGCTCGGCATGTCGACGCCTTACGTTGCGCCCGTGCAGGATGCCCCGACGGACGAGCGGGTCGAAGTGCTGGATACCGGGCGCGACTACATGGGGGAGAACCCGCTTTGGGACGAGGAACGGGGCAGGCTCCATTGGCTGGACATCCTGGCGCCTGCCCTGCGATCCTACGATCCGGAGACCGCCCGTTCGGGCCGCGTCATGCTTCCCGAGATCATGGGAGGCCTCGCGCTTGAGAGGAACGGCGCCCTGGTGCTTGCCGGGCGGAAGGGACTCTACCGTTGGAATGCGGGTCCGGGGACGACATCCCTGATGCTGGACCCGGAACCCGAGAAGCCGGACAATCGCTTCAACACGGCGTCGGTTGACCGGAACGGATGCCTCTGGGCGGGCACCCAGGCCCTGGACAACGCGCCCGGACAGGGCAACCTGTACTGCATCGATCATGACCTGACGTTCAGGATCGCCCTTCCCGGCATCGGCCTCCCGAAGAACGTGGCCTGGAGCCCGGATGGAGAGACCCTCTATATCTCGGACGGCTTCGACCAATGCGTCTGGGCCTTCGACCTGACCGACGGCAGCATGCTGCGGAACAAGAGGCGATTCATCGCGGGCAACAGCGAAGTCGGCGTTCCGAACGGCATTACGGTCGATGCCGAGGGCTGCGTTTGGGCGACCATGGTGGGGAACTGGAGCGTCCAGCGGTTTGCCCCCGATGGCGTGCTGGAAGAGCGGATCTCGCTGCCGGTTCCAATGCCGATGAATCTCACTTTCGGGGGAGCGGACCTCAAGACGCTGTACGTGACCTCCACCTACCTGCGCCTGCCTCCCGGATTCTCCAGCCGTGCACCGCATTCCGGCAAGCTGTTGACCGTCACAACCGACGCGCGCGGCCAGCCGAAGACCCGCTTCGGGCTGGCAACGGCATGATGCCGTATTCTCCTCAGTCCCTTTCGTGATGCCGGCCACGGAACGCCTCGAGAGGGTCTCCGAACCCTGCCTTTTCTTTCCGGTTTCGTGATCTCGGTTCCGGACAGACTTGCCACAGTCCTCAAGACACTGAATTCACAGACGTTCCCGCAACCGCCACGTTCGGCCCACGCCGTCTCGCAATCATATCGACTCTTCGCGGTTTCCATCTCGCGTACCGTGCTGTCCGCCATAAGGCACCGCATGGTCGGGAAGGAACTGAAACCTTCGAAGGTGGGCCTCCTGGGCGAACTGTAAGTGGAGCTCATGCCGCACCAATGGCCTCGAACGCAGACTTGCTGGCGATAAGCCGGGAACAACGGGTCTGCATCCAGGTGAAGACGACAGACTCCGACAAGCAGCACGGTCACTCCCAATGGCTGGGATTCGGCTATTCGACCGGATACCTGAAGGACGGCAGACGAATCTTCAATTCGAAGGACAGTCCGCTCCTGGCGTACGTCATCGTTGCCGTGAGCTACCGCCGCAACGGGTCCCGTTTCGTTGTGCTGCCGGTCGTGTGCGCGGAAAAGCTTTGCCGTTCCCATTGCGACTGCTGGCATTCCGTTCCGACACGGGCAGGGTCGGTTCGGAGCCACTCGTTTCCGATCTACCTGTGCTTCAAGGCCGAGCGAAAGGAACATGCCGCTCACCATGCAAGGATGCGCCGCAACCTGGAGGCCTTTGAGGGCAACTGCAGTGTCCTGCGCGAACCGGTCGAAAGACTGCATGATCCGCAGGCCTGGCACCTGCACCAGTGATGCCAGGCTTGATGCATCCGCGTCAGGCCGTCCGCACCGCGTGAGCCTTGAACCCGTGCACGGCATCTACAAACGACTCGATCTGCACGAGGAATTCGCTCGACGCGATGTCGGCGACGAGGATCGCCTGCTCCCTTCCACCGCCGCGCGAGGGATCGGCGAACATCACGAGCTTGCCCGGATACCACTTCATGAACGCCTCCCGCCCGACGCCCCGTCGCCCGCCGCCGATCCTTCGCGATGCGGTAGAACCGTGTTCCCGGTCCTGTCGTCAACGGCAAACAGCGCGGCCACCCGCCTGTCCACCCCGTCGACCGCAAAGTTCACTTCGACCGTGATGCCGTGGGAGCGTCCCGGTTCCAGGGGATCCGTGCCGAAGGCGTTCCAGTGGCGAGGGACGGCCGCCCTTTCCACGACCTTGTGCGCGAACCAGATCCTGTCGTTGCAGAGCGCCTGATCCAGCGCGATCCCGCCACCCTGGAATCCGAAGGCGACGTTCGGGATGCCGGCCCTGAGCACCCCGCGCATGCGCCGAAGAAAACCCGCGTGGGCCTTCGCAATGTCCTGTGGGCGGTGAATTGCCGTAAGCATCTTCCCTTGCTCCCTTGGTCGTGCCTGCCCAGGGCGAAGCGGCTCTTCGTCTGGCGACGCCGCTTCGTCAGGATCGATGACGGCATCCGGCTCGTCCACGTCGCGGAATGCGGCGCGGCAGGCTGATTGTCAACAGATGCCCTATTTCCACGAAACCGGAAGGAAGCGCAAATCCGAACATTCCCATTTTAGGGAAGAGACTGCCGGCTTTCCGAATTTCACCACCTGACGGTTCCCTTGAGCATCAGGGTGCCGGTCGGCGCGCCCTCGCTGGTCTCCCGGCGCGCCGCGTCGAGGCTGACCTCTAGGTCGGGGGCGGCCTTCGCCGCCGGCGTCAGCCGCCAGCCGACGCGCGCCTCCCGCGCGCCGTCGCCGTCCAGTCCGACGCCCGCGTTCGGCGTGCCCGTGAACCGGCCGCCGAAGGCCGGAAGCCCCCAGCCCGCCTCGGCCCGGAGGCTCCGCGACGCCTCGAAGCCGTCCTCCGGCACGAGGCCCGGCGCGTCCCGCGCCGCCCAGAGACGCTCCGCGGTGCCCGCCGTCGCGCCCACATCCGAGGTCAGTGCGAACCACCGGCCGCGGCCGCGCGCGCCCGGGTCGAGGCGGATGCTCGCGCTCACGCCCCATTCCTCGTAGTCGCCGCTATGCGCGAGCAGTGTTCGAGCCCGGGCTTCGATGGTAAGTCCATTGGCCAGGTCGTCGTAGCGCAGACCACCGCCGGCTTCGACGCTGGTGCCGGTTTCTCCGTCCCCGCCGTCACTCCGCAAGCCGATCTCGATCGACGGCGTGAACGTGCCCCCCGAGGCAAGATCCTGGACATGCGAACCTTCGAGCATCAGCCGGTGCCGGCTGGCATTCAAGGTCATGCTCTCGATGGTTTCGGATCCGTCGAGTCCGCCGCGCGTGAATGCGGTTTCGCCCTTTACCCTCAGGTGCGTCGTGCCCCCGGGGATCAGCTGATCGCTGGCCACGAGCGGCCCGTTGACACCGGCCGCCGCCATCCGCCACGAGAGATCGCTCGTTTGTGTCCCGGACGAGTCCTCGACCTCGACTTCGCCCGAGCCGACGCCGACCGTCGCCCAAAGATTGATGCCACCCGACGCCTGCCAGTTCACATAGGGGTTGAAGCTCGTCACGGTGGATGTGAGTTCGCCCGAACGTGAATTGGAATCCGTGTAATTCGCTTTTCCTGTCGCCCGCGCCAGCAGCACTCCTGCCAGCGTGTTCGCACCCAGTTTGCCATCCATCCCGAGGTTGGCGCTTGTCACGTTGCCGTCGTAGGTCATGGCCTGCGGGTTGCCACCTGAAAACTTGCGATAGTCTCCGCTTCCCCAAAAGGTCAGGTTTCGCCCCTGTCCGGTGCCCGGCGTGTCGAGCGCCATAACAAAGGACGAGCCCTCAAGCAGCCGACCGGGATCGAGCGTGCCACCTTCCAGCGCCTGCCGGTTGGCCAGCAGCGCTGCGGGGAGCGTGGAGGCGCCCGCCAGACGGAGATCCCTGGCGGGTGGGGCACCGGACGTCGCCTGCTGGATGCGGCTCGAAACGGCATCGACCGTACTCGCGGTCATGGCGCGCATCATCTGAGGCAGCACGGATTCGATCACCGTGCTCTGGTGCACAGCGGTCGTCTCCGGCGCTCTGAGGTAGACGCCCGAGCCGATGACGAGCCTGGTCGTGACTTCGGACCCGTCGCTTGCCGTGGTCGTCCTGGTGAACTCTCTTGCATAGCCCAGCTTGGGGATGTCGGCGCTGTCGGTGGCATCCGAGGGGTCATCGAAGTAGTATTCCACGAAACCGCCTTCCGGGCTGCTGCTCGCTGCCTCGAGGACCTGCGGAAGGACCAGCTTCCCCGTCACCACGTCACGGACGGTCGGCACCAGCGGCCGGAGCTCGTACCTGTCCGGAAACGCTCCATGAACCAGGATGATGTTGCTGGTTCGGTCCAGCACATAGAGATAGACGGAGCCATGTCTCCATGGCCCGTTCGGATCTCTGAGCGCTAGCCTGGCTCTTGCAAAAGCCGCTCTGGATTCCGCCGTGGTGCGCGCGCCGCTCAGGGCTCCGCCAAGGAATCGCAACGCTTCGGTGACGAATTCCTTCAGTGTCTCGCGGTCCACAACGTCCCTGGCGGTAATCGCCGGACTGCCGTAGTTGATGTCTTCGTCCCTCAAGTGAGATGCGTCGAGATCGAATCCGGCGAGCAGCACGAGCGGCTGCTCCGTATTGACCGAGACATAGGCGGCAGCGTAGCCGCTCGCGCCCGGGATCCCCGGCCGAACGCCCGGGACTGCTCTGGTCAGGTCGAACGAGCCATCCCGCTCGCTTTTCAGAATCTCGAGAAGCCTGGACCGAGCGTGCTCCCTGGCAACAGGGTCCGGAGACTGCAGGTCCGCCAGGACCGGCCGGGGGACACCGAGTACCTCAAGAATCCCGGCGTAAATCGCGGGTTTCAGGCTGCCGGCCGAAAGGGACATGTCCTTGGCATGCAGATACACCCGGCCATCAGGCGTCAGCGTCACGATGTAAGTGGAACCGGAACGAAACGGGCCGCGCTCGTGTCGAAGCCGGCATCCCGCGAATGCAAGCTCTTCCGCTGACACGGTTTCCGAGCCGCGGCTCTTGAACTGTTCCCTCACCGCCAACGCGAATTCCCCCAGGGTGGCGCTGCCACTCTCCACGTCTTGCGCCGTCACGGTCGGATCTGGCGGTGGCGTGACACCGGGAGGGAGCGGGCAGTCGTCCTGCGCCTGCGCCAAGGCCGCTCCTGGATGGGTCGTGACGCCAGACAGAACGAACAGGCCGAACACCAAAAGCGTCGATGTGGCGGCGGTCAACGTTCGGGCACCGGTTCCGGGAAGGCCGCCGCACGGCGAAATTCGACGAATCGCGTTCACGATGGATTTTGACCCAATGATGGCCTCATCCCGACATGGGTCCCGATGCCGCCATGGGATTCTCATGCCTTCGGCTTCTTGATTCCGTTCCTTTCCATCACGTTCGAGATGTTTCCCGGCGTTGTGTTGCAGCGCTTCGCGATGAAATTCCGCATTGACCTGTCCGAATGCCATAACAACAATCCTCCTCCGGTTGGTCTCGTCGAGCCTCCTGGATCCGATGATCCTGTCGAAACTATCCCATCTATCCTATACACCCTGATGCCGTCGTCCTGCCCCCAAGTCTGCACGCAAGATCATCCCGAAGGATTGGGAGCCGCCAGATCGACAACGCGTTCACCATTTGTCACGGCGATGTGAATCTCACTATGGCGGATTCGGGAATCGTGGCAAGCTTCATCTTGATCCCATGCTTCGGCGCCGCTTGCCGACCGGGGAGTTTCGAATTCCGTGCCCTCCACGAACCAGAACTTTCCTGGGGCTCTGTTGCAAGAATTCTCCAGAGTTGCAGAGCGTGTGATGGCTCTGCCTTTTCTCGAAATCCTTGCTGTCTTGACCAAGCGGTTCGGAAGCGTGAAAGGCGGCCTGCCTGCCGAGCGCGGCGTGATCGCCGCCCCGCTCCGGGCGTCCGCCTTGAGTGAAGCCAGGCGGCTCCCTTGCGTGATACCGGGTGGATCTCATCGTGAAATCCGGCACGTTGCGCGCCGTTCATGGTGCGTGATGCCGGTCCCTGCCGCAGGAACGCCCGCGCGACACGGCGCAAGCGGCATGGCTCCCGCGAGCAACGCGCGCGGCAGCTTCTGGCTCCCCAGCGACCGGAACCGGCCCGCGCTGGTCATTCTCGCCGAAAGCGCCGTAGACGCCATATCCGCCCGAAGCCTGCGCATCGAGGGAACCCGCGAGAGCGGCACCGCTGGACAGGCGTGACGGTTCCGCAAGACACCGGATTCGGAGACCCGCCGTCAGGCGATCTGGCACCAATGTCGTGAAAACTGAATTCAGATCACGGATGTACACGTCCGGCGTTGACGGGCAGCGAAGCCCTGGAAGCCGGCCGTGCACGTGGGAAGGGCGGAAACCGCCCGCCGGGCCCGGGCGGATGCGGGTGCACGGGGCCTCAATCCGGCAGGCCTTTTCGGGGCTGTCACCAGGATCCCGTTCCGCTTGGCGGCGCTTTCAGCCGGACGCGCCACGTTGAGGGCGGGCGGTCAGCAATGGCTGTCCATGCTGCGATAAGTAAGGCGTCCTAGATCCTGAATTTCAAGTGACTGAAAGAAGCGCCGACAAGAGCCGGAAGTGCATCCTACGGCCGATCCAGGGCAGGTCGATTCGGTGATTGCAACTTACCCCACGTTCGCAACTGTTGTACCTCAATTGAAGGCGCTGCGCAGGGGAGCGCGAATGTGGCTCCATTGCGTGAGGAATTCAAGGTTTGTGACACTCCCGGAGCGTCATCCTTAAGATTGTCTTCGTTCAGTGCCAATTCCGAGATCTCAAGGTTGGTTCGCTTCTCCTTCCAGCATCTCGATCATCCTGTCACGCATCACGAATTTCTGCGGCTTTCCGGTGATTGTCATTGGCAGGTGGTCAACCACACGGACGTGCCTTGGAACCTTGAAGTGGGCGATCTGTCCCTGCAGGGTCTCCCTCAGCTCCTCTACGGAAATCTCCGCTCCGGGCTTCGCGACCACCCAGGCGCAGACTTCCTCGCCAAGGCGCTCGTTCGGAATGCCGAAGACCTGGGCGTCGCTCACCTTCGGATGCCTTGTCATGCATTCCTCGACCTCGCGCGGATATATGTTCTCGCCACCACGGATGATCATGTCCTTCACGCGACCGACGATCGAACAGAATCCCTCTTCGTCGAAGGCAGCCAGGTCGCCCGTATGCATCCAGCCGTCCACTATGCTCTCGGCGGTCCTTTCGTCTTCCCGCCAATACCCTTTCATGACTGAATAGCCGCGCGTGCAAAGCTCGCCATGGGTGCCGACCGGAACGATCCGGCCTTCATCATCGATGATCTTGACTTCGAGATGAGGATGAACCCGGCCCACGGTTTCGCACCGCCTGCCCGTCGGATCGTCGACGAAGCCCTGGAAGGACACCGGCGACGTTTCCGTCATGCCGTATGCGATCGTGACTTCTCGCATGTTCATTTCAGAGATGACGCGCTGCATGACGTCAACCGGGCAGGGGGCGCCCGCCATGATGCCGGTTCGCAGGCTGGTCAGGTCGCGCGGCTCTCCTTCAAGAGCCTCCAGCATCGCAACAAACATCGTCGGGACGCCGTAAACCGACGTGCAACGCTCCCTGGCCAGGGCATCGAGAGTCTGGTTCGCATCGAATCCTTCGCCGGGGAACACCGCTGCGGCCCCCTTGCTGATCGCGCCCAGGACTCCCATGACCATGCCGAAGCAGTGATAGAGCGGGACGGGGATGGCCAGCCTGTCGGTCTCGGTCAGGTTGATCCTGTCGGTGACGAATCGGGCGTTGTTGACGATGTTGTAGTGCGAAAGGGTCGCCCCTTTGGGACTGCCGGTCGTGCCGGACGTGAACTGTATGTTGATCGCGTCGTCGGGGCTGAGGGTCTTGTCGATCTCCGGCAGCCTGAGCTGCTGGGCCGGACCGCCAAGCCGGCGGAGCTGTTCGAAGGAATACGCCCCGGCCCCCGGCTCCTCTTCCATGAGCACGACACTGCGCAGCCGCGGGAGCCTGGCCGCGTTCAGCCGTCCCGGTTCGCATTCATCGAGCTCCGGTGCGAGACTTCGAATCACGGCTGGATAGTCGGAGGTCCTGAACGAACCGGCCGCAACGAGCGCCTTGCACCCGACCTTGTTCAACGCGAATTCCAGTTCGCCCGAACGATAGGCCGGGTTGATGTTCACCAGCACGACACCCACCCGTGCGGTCGCAAGCTGTGTCAGGACCCATTCGACGCGGTTCGGCGACCAGATGCCCAGGCGATCGCCCTTGCCGAGGCCCAATGCCAGGAGGCCGGATGCGACTTCGTCCACCGCCCGGTCGAGGTCGTAGTAGCTCATCCTGACACCTTGCTCGCAGAACACGGCGGCATCGCACGGACCAAAGCGCGAGACCGCTCCGCTCAGGAGCTGAGGGATGGTGACATAGGCCAGGGGCGGCTCCGACTGGCCGCGGACGTAGGACAGCCCGTCCACCGGCGCAATCGTTTCAGCGGGTGCATCGGTCCGTGAGTCCCAATCGGAAATCCGTCTCGCAAGGCTCTCGCTCAGGATAGACATGGTGGTTCCCTCCCTCACATCGTGCGCCAGTCTGCGGCCTGCTCAAAGGCATGTGCGGCCTGGTAGAGCTTCATCTCTCCGAATCTCTCGCCGACAAGCATCATGCCGATCGGCAGGCCTTCACTCAGGCCGCATGGAACGCTGACTGCAGGCAAGCCGCCGTTGAACGGTGCGGTGTTGCCGATCATCTCGAACGCACGCTGAACGTAGAGGCTGATGGAGCAGTCCGCGGGCGGGATCTGCCGTGCCTTCATCGGCACGGTCGGCATCAGCAGCAGGTCATGGCGCTCCAGAACGTCCGAGTAGGTCCGGTTGACCTTTCGCATCAGGTTCTGTGCCTTGCCGTAGAAGCGGCCGCGGTACTGTTCCTGGAAAAACTCGCCGAGGAACATGCATACCTTGAGCGAGTGGGTCAGTTCGTCGGCCCTGGTCCGCCATTGGGCCATGTGATCGGTCATCGAGGGCAGGAAGAGGCCCCTGTGGTTCGTGCCTCCGGAGTTTCCGTGCATCATGTGGTCCTGCAGGCCCTCGACGGTGATCGCCGTCCAGCAGTCGACCGCGAGATGGTGCTCCGGTATCGAGACTTCGTCGACGTGCGCGCCAAGCTCCCGGAAGCGTTCGGCGGCGGCAAGCACCTTCTGGTCGACGTCCGCCTCGCTCTCGGATCGGTGGAACCCTTCCTTGAGGACCGCGATTCGAAGCCCCTGGGCTCCGCGACCCAGGGCCTCGGTGTAGCGAAACGTCCGCGGACTGCACTGGCGCGGGTCAAGGCCGTCCTCGCCTGCAAGTACCTCGAGCAGCAAGGCGTTGTCCGCGACGGTGTTCGTCACCGGCCCGACATGGTCTATCGTCTGCTCGATCGGCATGACGCCGGTGTAAGGGACGAGACCGTGCGTGGGCTTCATGCCGTAGACGCCGCAGTTCGAGGACGGGATGCGGATCGACCCCCCCTGATCCCCCGCGATGGCCATGTCGACTTCCCCGGCGGCAACCAGCGCCGCCGACCCTCCCGACGAGCCGCCGGCCATGTGGCCGCGTTTCCAGGGATTGTGGATCGGGCCCTTGGCACCGGTGTGCGAACCGCCCGAGAGGCAGAAGCTCTCGCAGTGCGCCTTGCCCGCGATGACGGCTCCGGCGTCCAGCATCCGGGTGACTATGGTCGCGTCGACCTCGGGCGTGTAGCCCTCCATGACCGAAGATCCGTTCATCATCGGCACGCCGGCCAGGCAGATCGTGTCCTTTAGCGCAATCCGCTTGCCCTTAAGGGGACCGTCCGGTGCGCCCGGGATTTCCGTCTTGACGTACCACGCGTTGAGCGGATTTTCCGAAAGGTCGGGGAAGCGGCCCGGTGATCGGGGATAGCGCACCGGCGGCAGGTTGTCGGGCGTTGCGTCAAGCCGGTCGTAGGCCTTCATGTAGGGCTCCATGATTTCGGAATATTCGTGCAGCTCCTCGTCCGTCAGGCGCATGCCGAACCGGCGGGCCATGTCGCGCATCTGCGAAAGTGTCGGTCGTTTCACGGTCATGTTGGTCACCAGTTTTGGGGCAGCCGCTTGGTCCGGCGGTGCCGTCGAAGGGCTGGAGTGCGTCTGGGGAGCTGGCGGCGGCGCCCGGTGCGGGCCGCCTGTGCCACGCGTTGAACGGGCGGATCCGAATCCGAGGAACTGGTCGACCTTGACCTGGTCCGACAGGTCGGGCCTTTGAAGCTCTCCGGCGATCCGGCCCCGTTCAAGGACAAGGACCCGGTCCGACAGGCCGGAGATGAAGTCGAAGTTCTGCTCGACCAGCAGGACGGAGATCCCACGGCTCTCGCGAAGGTGGAGCAGGATTCTCTCCATGTCCTCGATGATCGAGGGCTGGATGCCCTCGGTCGGCTCGTCCAGAAGCAGGAAGTCCGGATCCCCCATCAGGCATCGCGCCAGGGCCAGCAATTGCTGCTCGCCGCCCGACAGCGCCCCGCCTTCCCTGTCAGAAAGGGCGCGCAGGCGAGGGAAGTCCGACAGGATGGCCTCCAGGACGTCGTTCTCGGAGGCGCCGGCGTAGTCATGCCAGGCGAAGCGCAGGTTGTCGCGAACCGTCAGCCGAGGGAATATGCCCCTTCCCTGGGGCACGTATCCCAGGCCAAGCCCGGCGCGTTCGTGTGGCGGCAACCGGGTGACGTCCTCGGAGCGAAACCTGATCGTCCCGGATGCGGCAGGCAGGAAACCCATTAGGGTCCTGAGAAGCGTGGTCTTGCCCATGCCGTTGTGGCCAAGAATGCCAACGACCTCGCTTTGGGCGACCGCGAAGTCGATGCCATGCAGTATCGGCACCCTGTCATATCCGCCTGCGAGCCCCGTGACCTCCAGTACATCCGCCACGTTCCCGTTCATCTCAGGCCTTCCTTCCGAGATACACGTTCCGCACCACGGGATCGGACATGACGCGGTCCACATGGCCCTCCATCAGCACCTTCCCCTGGTGAAAGACCGTGACCGTCTCGGCGATCGAGCGAATGAACTGCATGTCGTGCTCGACGATGACGAGCGTGGCCTGCCGGTTCAGTTCGCGGATGATGCCGGTCAACCTTTCGACATCCTCGGCGCCCAGGCCGGCCGCCGGCTCGTCGAGCAGGATCAGCCAGGGATCGCCGGCGGCAACCAGGCCGAGTTCTACGCGTTGCCTTTCGCCGTGTGCCAGCCGTCCAAGGCCGTCCTTCGCGATCGCTCCCAGATCCAGGAGATCGATGACCTCCCGTGTCTTGCGATCTGCCTCCCGGGCGCCATGAAAGCGCCGCGCGGCAAGCCAGACGTTCTCATGGACGCTGAGCGAATCCAGGACATTGGGCGTCTGGGTCTTTATCCCGACGCCGAGAGAGGCGACCTGGTGTGGCATCCAGCCGGTGGTCTCGATGCCGCGCATCCAGACTTCGCCTTCGCTCGGGGACTGCAGGCCGGTGATGCACTTGAAGAAGGTGGACTTTCCCGCGCCGTTCGGGCCGATCAGGCATCGAAGCTCGCGGGCCTGCAGCCTGAAGTCCACCCTGTCCGCCGCGACGACGCCGCCAAAGCGCATGGTGAGACCGTGGGTTTCCAGCGCGATTTCAGCCATTTGGCCACCCCCGGCGCCGCGGTTGACGCCGTCGGCCGATGCGTCCGGGCCGTATTCGCCCGATGCCGGCGCTCCAGAGATCCGACAGGGCCGGGACGACGCCCTTCGGCAGGAAGAGCACGAAGAGCACCAGGACAAGGCCGGTTACGAGGGCGTTGTCGATGACGGCCTGCTGTCCGAGCAGGAACTTGAGGTAGGCAAGCCCTGCCGCGCCGAGGACAGGCCCAAGGCGGGTTCCGAGGCCGCCCACGATGCACCAGATGATGATTTCGGCCGACTGTCCCAGGGAGAAGAGGCTGGGCGTGACGATTTCGGCCCAGTTCGCGAACAGCCCGCCGGCCAGGCCGGCGATGCCGGCCCCGATGGCGAACATCGCGGTCTTGCGCGCCCGCACGTCGTAGCCCATCAGCGACATGCGGGTCTCGTTTTCCCGGATGCCCACGGCGATGCGTCCGAAGCTGGACCGGAGCAGGGCCGTCACGAGCATGTAGACCAGGCCCAGCAGCACCGCGCAGACATGGAAGTACCTGTCCCCCCAGATGTATGCGTCCGGAGTGCCCGGCACGTTCAATGTCGGGAAGCCGGGGATTCCGTTGAACCCGCCCAGGCGGGCGTTGCCGATCACGTATTGCGGGCCCGCGGTCGAGTTGACGACCTTGTACAGGATGAGGGTGACAACCAGGGTGATGACGCCCAGGTAGACGTCGCCGAGGCGCCCGTAGAACATCATCGCGCCGAGAAGCGCGGCGAAGACTGCCGGAACCAGTACCGCCAGGATCATCGGAACGGTGCTTTCGCCGATGTTGATCGCGAAGATCGCGTAGGCGTATGCGCCCAGGCCGAAGAACGCCGCCTGGCCGAAGCAGAGAATGCCTCCGAATCCCCAGATCAGCCCAAGGCTCAGGCCCAGCATGCCATAAATTGCCAGGACCGTGAGCGTGTAGGTGCCGACGATCAAGGGCAGCACCCAGATCAGGACACCAGTGACGAGGGCGATCGTGACGGCGTCCCGGGTCAGGCCGCCCGGCATCACGTCTTGCCCTTGAAGAACGTGCCGGTGACGCCTTGCGGGAGAATCCTGAGAAGGACGACGGCCGCTACGAGCAGCGCGACTTCGCCGATGACGGGCGAGGTGGCGAACGTGAACGCCTGGTGCACCACGCCGAAGAGGCTCGCGCTCGAGAGCAGCCCGGCGACAAGGGAGGGGCCGCCCGCGATGACGGTTATGAACGCCTTGGCTATGTACGCACCGCCTGAAGTGGGAACGAGCCCGACCAGGGGCGCAAGGATGGCACCGGCCAGTCCGGACAACGCGGAGCCACAGAAGAAGGTTGCCATGTAGATGCGGTCGGGGCTGTAGCCCAACGCAGCCGCCATGTCCGGTCCTTGCATCGTTCCGCGCGCGACGAGACCCGCGCGCGTGCCTTTCAGCACCGAGAGCATCGCCACAAGCAGCAGGGCGGCTACGACGATGATGAAGAAATTGTACCCGTTGACCTGATAGTCTCCGATGGCGAAGCCGGGGATCGGCGTCGAGATGCCGGTCGTCGTGTTCCCGAAGATCATCGTGGCGAGACCGATGAAGAAAAGGCTTAGCCCCCAGGTCGCCAGCATCGTGTCAACCAGGCGGCCATAGAGATGGCGGATCACGAGCCGCTCGACGACAAGACCGACCAGGCCGACGACAGCCGGTGCGATCACCAGCATGGCGACGAAGACATTCATGCCGAGATTGACTGCGGTGATCGTCGCGTAGCCGCCAATCATCATGAACTCGCCATGCGCGAGGTTGATCACCTTGATCATGCCGAAGACGATGGACAGCCCGGCGCTGATCAGGATCAGCGAGGCGACCCCGTAGAGCACTTCGACAAGGACGACGACGTAGAGGTCCATGGGCACAGGGATCCACTGGAGGAGGGCGTTGCTTCTCGCGGGGCGGCAGTCGCCGCCCCGGCCAGATCGTCGGAAGGAATCAGATCTGGATCTCGTACTGGGTGTTGTCGTCCGGATTGGCCTGCAGGTCGCAGACCGCCTGCGTGTCGATCGGCTGGCGCTGCGGCAGGGTCTCGATCACGCGCATGCCCTGATCCTCGATCTCCATGATGTGGACATCCAGAACCGCATGGTGCGTCTTCGGATCGACCGTAACCGTTCCCGCGGGGCCGTCGATGGAGAGGCCGGCTTCCAGCGACGCGATCACGGCCTCGCGATCCAGCGAACCCGCCTGGCGCACGGCCTCAGCCCAGGTCATGACACCCTGGTAGTTCGACACCGCGATCTCGTGGATCAGGCTGCTGTCGCCGTAGGCCGCCGACCATCTTTCCTTGAACGCGTTGTTCGCAGGTGTGTCGAGCTCCTGGCTGTAGTTGTAGGCGACCATGATGCCGTTGCCTTCCTCCGGTGTCAGCACCTTGTGCTCGTTGCCGACCCCCATCGTGGTCGATGCGAGCGGGATGCGGTCCTTCATGCCTGCTGCCGCCCATTGGCGGAAGAAGGACAGATGCGCCCCGCCGACGAGCGGCGCGATGACCAGGTCGGGGCCTACGGTCTGGATCTTGGCGATCGTTGAGCCGAAGTCGCTCACGTCCAGCGGGAAGAAGTCGACGCCCACGGCGTGGCCGCCGTTGTCAGCCACGAACTTCTGGATCCAGCGCGCCGTGATCTGGCCGTAGTTGTAGTCGGCGGCAAGGATGTAGACCGCCTTGCCCGACTTGCCCATCGCGTAAGGCACGAGAGCCTCGACCTGCTGGGCTGGCGTGACGCCGTTGATGAAGATGTTCCTGTCGCAGACGCCGCCCTCGTAGAGGACGTTGTAGAAGTAGAGCGTCCGGGTCTTGCGCATGGTCTGGCGAATCGCTTCACGCGAGGCCGAGAGGATGCCGCCATGCACGACGTCCACCTGGTCCTGTCTGGTCAGTCGCTGCCCGTACTGCGTGTAGAGCGCCATGTCGGACTGGGTGTCGTACGCGACAACCTCGACCTGCCTGCCAAGCAGGCCGCCGGCCGCATTGATCTCGTTCACGGCAAGACGCATGGCCATGTCCATCGGCGTGCCGTAGGCGTCAAAAATGCCCGACGTGTCCAGTATCGAGCCGAGCTTGACGCTGTCGGCGCCCATTGCCACGCGAGGCAGCATGCCCACGCTCGCGGCCGCCGCCGCGCCAGTCAGGATGTTGCGACGATTGAGTGACATGTCTGTTACCTCCATGTTGTCATCCGGTTCGGGGTGCTTCACGGCTTCGGCTTTCCCTTGCCGTCCTGCGACTTGTCCTTGATGCGGTTGGCGTAGTCGGCAGTGCGCCCGGCGAGGTTCGGGTCGAGGTCGAGCCCGATGTCCTCGCCCATCCGCTTCATGGCGGGAAGGCGCACGGCCATGCCGAGGATCTGGTCCATGGCGGCGCCAAACGCCCCTTCCACGCCGTCCCCGCCGGAACCAGGGCCACCAGCGCCCGAGATCTGGTTGATCCTGATGGAGTCGATCTTCTCGACCGGCTTCATCATCTGGGTCATGATTGCAGGCAGCCTGTCGAGCCTGCGCTCCTCGAGCCGCATGTTGATCACCGCTTCCCCAAGCGTGTTTTCCGCCTCGTTCAGCGCCATGCGTCCGGTTGCTTCCGCTTCCATCCGCGCACGCTCGGCCTCGCCTTCCCTCGTCTTCACCGTCGCGTCGGCGCGAGCCTTCTCGAGAAGCGTTTCGACGTCGCGCTGCACCCGGGCGCCTTCAAGCTCAAGGTCCTTTTCCTGCTTCAGTCGCGCGATCTCGCGCTCGCGTTCGGCGATGGCGCGCTCCTTCCGCGCCTGGACGCTTTCGGCGGCAAGAACGACCTTTGCACGCGCCTCTTCCTCCACGACACGGGCCTCGGCCTCTTCCGCACGCTTTCTTGCGATCTGGATCTCGTTCGCGATCTTGTCCTCTTCGAGCGCCAGGATGGCGGCCATCTCCGTCTTCCGCAGCGCCTCGTCGCTCTCGACCTGCATTGCCTTCGCGCGCCTTTCGTTCTCTATCCGGGTGGTTTCGCTCGCGAGCGCGGCGTCGTCGCGGGCGCGGTCCTCCCGCGACTTCGCGTCCGCTTCGAGCCTGGCAAGGTGCTCCTGCTGCGCGATTTCGGCCTCCCGTTCCTCGCGCTGCAGTTCGAGCTCCCTCTGATGCTGCGCGAGCCGGCTCTCGCGCACGGCAACTTCCGCCTCGGTCTCGATGCGGACGCGCTCCTTGCGCTGATCCGCAACGAGTGCGGCCAGGCGCCGCATGCCCTGGGCGTTGAACGCGTTGTTCTCGTTCCACTGGCTGAGGTCGTTCTGGTCGACTGCAACCAGCGACGCCGAAACAAGCGTCAGCCCGAGCTTGGCGACCTGGGATTCGACTGCCTCGGCCACGTCATCCGAATACGCGGAGCGATCCAGGTGGATTTCTTCCAGCGTCCGGGCCGCCGCCGCCCTCTGGATGGCGTCAACCATTGGCCCCGTCAGGACATCACCGATCGCGTCTCCGTCCCGGACGATCCGGGACCCGAGCGTCCGGGCAGCTGCCGCGATCCCCTCCTGCGTCGGCGCGACGCGAAGCTCGAACTCGAACGCGATGTCGGCGCGCATCTGGTCGCGCGTCAGCACCGCGTCCTGACCCTCACGGCTGACGCGGAGCGTGAGCGCGCCCATGAACACCTTCTGGACCCGGTGAAGTATCGGCAGGGACAGGCACCCGCCGTCGGTCACGACACGGCAGCCGCCAAGTCCGGTTCTGACGAGGGCCGTGTCCAGGGAGGCCTTTGCATAGTAACGCTGCAGGAACCAGACCGCGACCAGCGCGATGATGGCAAGGAGCGGCAGCAGGACGAACCAGCCCAAGGCAAATCTCCCGGTCTCCGAAAGTCGCCGGACGCCAGTGTCCGCGAATTTCGTGCTGGCCCGAGCGTAGGCTGGTTTAGTTTCCAATTCAAGCATTTTATTGAATTGGAAAGTTATATCTTCAACTTATTGTTTTACAGACGTTTTATGACCTCAAAGCGCAAGCCGTCCGCCCGCGCCAGGTAGATCGGCGCGCGTGCATGCTCGCCCGGCACGGAACGCTTGCGCCCGCTCGTGTAAGCCACCGGAGGAGCGTCGCGCACGCTGTGGTCTCGCCAGATGTTCGCGTGCTCGCGCATCAGCCCGGCCAGGAAGTGCACGCCCTCATACGTTGACTGGCCGAGCGCGTTCAGCAAGGGAGCCTGTTCTCCGTGAACCCGATAGTACCGTTCCTTGAAGGCCGCATTCGCCTCGGTGGAAAGGGTTCCGAAATAGGAGGACGCGACGAACATGCGCTGGCTGTTCCGTGCGCCGCTCCCAAGCAGACCGTTCTCCTCGATTGCGCAGGACAGGCGTACCATGCGCTCATGCAGCCTTGCCTGGCCGAACGCCCGGTTGAAGGCGACCGCGTCCTGGCCGACAAGCGAGATCAGCACCGCTTCCGCGCCGGATCCCGCAATTTCCTCGACGACGCGGGGCATGTCGCTCAGCCCGAAAGGCAGGTACCTCTCATAGGCCAGGTTCACGGCCATCTCGCGCAGCCTTGTCTTCGCGTAGCTGTGCGACGCCCTCGGCCAGACGTAGTCGTTGCCGATCAACGCCCAGCTGCGCGGGCGGTAATCCGTCTGGATGCACTCCATGGACGGACCGAGCTGCTCTTCCGGCACCTCCCCGATCGCGAAGAGCCCGTCAGTCCGTTCGCCGCCTTCGTAGAGCGGCGTGTAGATGTAGGGGATCCGCTGGCGGACGACCTTGCTGAGGCGCTGGCGCACGGCGCTGATGTGCATGCCGACGATCGCGTCGATGGAATCCGTCTCGATCAGGTCGTTGACGGTTTCCTCGATCGATATGCTCGCCTCCATTGCCGCATCGATCATGATGAGCTGGACCTTCAGCCCGGCTATGCCGGAGGACCGGTTCAGCTCCTCCACGGCAACCTGCGCGCTCGAAATGCAGGACGGCGCCCAGAGTCCGGCCGCGCCGCAGAGGGGAATGAGGAGGGCGATGCGATAGGTGCTCGCGCTGCGCAGGACCGGGTCTTCGCGCAGTTCCTCGAGTTCGGTCGGAACGTCCGGCAGCATGTTCGTCGAATGAACCATACCTACCTGCAGGATCGGGGCCGCCCACATACCAATTGAATTCATTTTCCAAGTCAACTAGTTTTGCCTCGACAGCCACGGTGAGCCACATGGAACCAAGCCCGAATCCAATCCGGAACTACCTGTCGTACGCGCTGGCTGCGGCACATCGAAAGGTCACGCTGTCGCTCAACACGCGTCTGAAGAAGCACGGCATGCAGATCGAGGCATGGCGGATCCTGGAAACCCTGGAAACCGGACAGCGCCTGACGATGGGGCAGCTTGCCGACGTGGTGCTGATGAACCCTCCGACGTTGACCAAGCTGGTTGACCGGATGGTCTCGGACGGGCTTGTTCATCGTCAGGTCGCCCGGCACGATCATCGCCAGATCAATGTCCTTGCCACCGCGCTGGGACGGAAGCGGATGCTGCAGATCAGGCAGGAGGTCGAAGGCCAGGACGCGGCGCTGCTGCAAAGCCTGGGCAAGCCCGCGACCGAAGAATTGATCGAGCTGTTGAAGGGAATCACGCAAGCCGCCCAGCCCTCGTCCTTCGACGGCAACGCAAGCCACCCGCAATGAACCAGGTCCCTTGCCATTGAGCGAGATGGACCCAGCCCGAATCCGTCCCTGCCGACAGGTCGCGGATCCGGTTCCCGCCCGGCTCGCGAAATGGCGTGACATGAATTCAGGACGATCCTGCATTGCGACAATCTCACGCCGCATCGACAGCCTGGTAGGCCATCGGCAAGCATTCCAGGCCGCTCTGCTGGCACCAGCCGCCAGGTTGCGACCTCGACGGGGAGCGACGAACCTGCCTCGCCGAAGCACTGCCGTCGCGAAAGAACGGAGGCGAATCATGCCCGAACCGCCCGCAGATCCGGCTTCTTGCCGCATCCAAGGCGGCAGCGGGCGGATCGCATCAGTTCGGTTTCGCTGACAGGTTGAATGCGTTGACGCGACGAGTGCGGTCGGACCGGGATCGAGCCTCAGCGCGCGGCGCGCGCCTCGCTGTTGCCGCAGCCAGGTGTCGTGCGAGCGGCAACCGGGTCCCGGCTCGTGCAGCCCGCGGCTATGGTCAAGCGGGCACAGGATCTCGCGCGGACAGTGCAAGTGGCAGAGGCATCGTCGGCAGCCCGGATCCTCGCCGCATGCTTGCCAGGCTGATCTTGGGGACCATTGCGCATTGCCGTTGCCGTCCAGTCGTTCGGTTCCGAAACCGTTCCGTGCAGTTTTCCATGCACATTGCGTCGGCGCCGACACCGATCGGATTCATGCCGCCCTTCGCCACCTGTTGCACCACGCGGCCGTTCTGCGAGGCTCCATCGGGTTTGCTCGCCGACTGGCCCGGCGAGACGTCGGCGCTGCAATTCACGATGTTGTTGGCCACATGTTTTGTCAAATTTGCGGCAATGCGGTGTGTCTGGCGAATGCTGCCCCAGGATCAAGCAACGAGCGCAACATTTCTTGGAAAAGGACCGAGAGTATTCCCGCTTTGTCTCGATGATTCGGGCATGGACCTGGCGACGCGCGGAAACGACGAAATCCAGGTCGGATCATCGCGTTGACTGACGTTTGCGTGTTTGGCTTCATGCCATGCACGTTTCACGGCAACTTGGGCGTTTTCGGGCGGCGGGCCCCGATGTTGCGCAGGATGTCAGGCGAAACCCCACATTGCACCCGGCGCGGAAGTCACAGTGCGCTGCCGCTTCCATCCCCTGGCAGCGCGTCACGTTTCGCAGGTGGTGGCCGCTTCGCGAGCATCCGGTTCTTGAGGTCGTAGATTCGCAGCGCGGGCGGCACCGGGTCGCCGCATGGATGACGTCGCCGGAGTCCGGGCGGTCCGAGCTGCGCACGGAACCGAGGCTGTCCCTGGACGCGCTGACGGATTTGCGTGATCTCGCGACATCCTTTCTGTCTTCCGCACCGAAGACAGAGAAGGACTCTGATGAAGGACGACCCCACGGTGCCGCCGGCGCTTGCGGCGCTGATCGAGCGGGCGATGGCAGCGGACGAGGAGACGGGCGAAGACGGCGACGCGTGACGCAAGGCTGACCGCCGGCCACCTGGCGCGCTCGGCGATCGTGTACATCCGGCAGGTCACCAATCACAAGTTTTCCAGGAGCGCCAAAGTGAAGCTTGCAGAAAGTCATTCTGCAGCACTCCCGCCGGCCCGACGACTGGCGTCAACCAGGAACTGGCAAACAGTTGGCAATCGCCGCCGAGCGATTGCCTGTCGCCAGGCGGCTTCGTGCGCGCTCAACGGCAACGGGGCATCCTCGAGGTGAAGCCATGCCGTCGCGAACGGCCCCGGGCGGACCCCGCCCGGTTCGCCTTGAGGCCCGTCAGCCGCACCGCATCGAAGCGGGCACGGGACGGGCCGCTTCCACGACCATGCGCAATGCCTGCACTCCGGACCGTGCGCCGTCTCGGCGACTGCCCGCCAACGCGCGGCGCCCGACAGGCCGAACAGCTGGATCCGAAGCTCCAGATTTCCAGGCAGCCGACAACGGAAAACGATCACGGATGCCGTCACCGAGGCCTTCGGAAACCTTCGTCCATGCAGGGTGCCGGCTGGAATGAGGCGTGGCGGGCAGGGTGCACCCGTTGACAGGACGTCGACGTCGGTCACCGCGTCAAGGGCGAGATTCCTGCGCGGTCTTGCGTCGACGCTCGCAAGCGCTCTGCGGCCGTGTCCCGGTGCATGGGGAACGCGGCGCTGACGGAAGGGTTGGAGGAATTGCAGGAGCTGGTCGTGGCGGTCGACGCGCGAAACGACGAGCATCATTCGAGCAGATCGTCGGTGTCGAGATGCATCGGCGCTCCCCGTTGCATGCCCACGATGCCGAACCCCAAGACACAAGGGATGTCGCGCGTTGCCCCCGCCTGGAAGAATGCAACTTGATGACGGCCGCAGTTCTGATCCATACCATCGCCATCTTGACCGGCACGCTCGGCGTCTGCGATTTCGCCCAATCATGCCATGGAAGGGACTTCAGATGAAAATCGACGGCAAGCACTATCGCTCCCTCTGGTGGAACGACGGCTCCGGCGTTCTGGAAATCATCGACCAGCGCTGGTTGCCGCATGAATTGCGCATCCAGCCCGTCGCGACGATGCAGGACTTTGCAGACGCCATCCATGAAATGCGGGTGCGTGGAGCGCCGCTGATCGGCGCGACAGCGGCCTACGGCATGGCGTTGGCGGTGGCCGACGATCCCTCGGACGGCAACCTCGACGCCGCCTGGACGTTCCTCGAGAGAACGCGGCCGACCGCGATGAATCTTCGATGGGCGCTGGATCGCTGTCGCACAGCGCTCCGTCCTCTTCCCGAAATCGACCGCGCGCCAGCGGCCCTGGCACTGGCCCACGAAATCGCGGACGAAGACGTGGAGATCAACCGGCGCATAGGCGAGAACGGCTTGCCGTTGATCCGCGAAATCGCAGCCAGGAAACCGGCAGGCGAGCCTGTACGCCTGCTGACCCATTGCAACGCCGGATGGATCGCCACGGTCGACTGGGGCACCGCCACCAGCCCGATGTACCAGGCACATGACGCCGGCATTCCGATCCATGTCTGGGTTGACGAGACCCGTCCCCGCAATCAGGGTGCGCTGACGTCCTGGGAGCTTGGCAGCCAAGGCATCCCGCACACCTACATCACCGACAATGCGGGCGGGCACCTGATGCAGCATGGTCAGGTCGATATGTTGATCACTGGCACCGACCGGACAACCCGGCGCGGTGACGTTTGCAACAAGATTGGCACTTACCTCAAGGCGCTCGCGGCCCGCGACAATGGCGTGCCCTTCTACGTGGCGCTGCCGTCACCCACCATTGACTGGAACCTCGATGACGGCGTCGCCGACATCCCGGTCGAGGAACGCGACGCGCGCGAGACGCCCCACGTTCAAGGCAAGACCGAATCCGGTGAAATTGGCGCCGTTCAGGTCTCGCCCGATGGCACTCCCGGCGGCAATCCGGCATTTGATGTCACGCCCAACGGTCTGGTGACCGGATTGATCACCGAACGTGGCATATGTCCGGCCACGCCCGAGGGATTGGCGGGCCTGTTCCCCGAGTTGTCGCAAGCGGTGCGGTAGGCTCGTTGGCGGCCAGCGCGGTCTCCAGGTTCCGAAGAGACGGCCCTGGGGTCGCGCGCGTGGCGTGGAACAACGATGCATCCTTCGTCGAGGGCGGCCAGGCTCTGCCACCACAACGGGCTGACCCGAAGCGAGATCGCGGATCGGATGAAGATCGGCCGTGCCTCGGCGGCGAATTGCATCAGCGAGGCCCGGACGCGCGGCTGGAGAAGGCTCCATCTGGTCAGCGATGTGTTTCCGGAACAGCGCCTGGCCGAGGACCTGTTTGGCGCCTGCAGGCTGGATGAAGTGCCGGTCGTGCACGATGATCCCGCCTGCGCGGGCGGAGATGTCGCGCCGGGACGCTCGCGATCTCGGCCTGGCCGCCGCGATTGCTCAATCCGGCAGTCCGGTCGGAGGTGCCCCGACGCGAGACCGTCAATCAGTGCACGCATCGGATGACGCTGAACCCGGTCGAGGACATGACGGACGTGCTGCTGCCAGGTTCGCGGCTGGCCACGCGTTGTTTGGCGGCAGAAGCTTGCGACGATGCTGTGGTTGGCCCCCAGCTGTCGGCACTTGCGACTTGTAACAGGGCATTGCTTGTCTGCGGCACTTGCGATGCCGAAACGTCTCTCGTCAAGACCGGACCGTTCGGTGCGGACAACATATCCAGATTCATGGCGAGGGGGCGCCGTCGGGCGGGATCCGCCGGATTGCCAACGCGTTTCGGATGCTCGTCGGCGCGCGCACCGGGAATGGCCATGGACAAGTGCGCGAGGTTGCAGCTGGAACCATCGGCCGTTGCATTCGAGCTGACGATGGCCGAACTGCGCAATTGCCGCCTGCGCGCCGGAGCATCGGAAGCATGCCCGGAAAACCGTTCTCGGCCAGCGGGCCGCTCGAGAGGAGACTGATGTCATGAGCGAGGTTGCTGGCGGTATCCTGAACGCGGCAGGCCTGGAGGCGTTGACACTCCTATACGGCCTGGTCGCGGTGCTGGCAGGCGCCTATCTCAAAGGCTACACCGGATTCGGGGCGTCCATGTTCTGGATGACCAGCCTTTCGCTCGCGTTTCCGCCACTGCAGGTCGTGCCGATGGTCCTCATGTTCGAGGTCGTCACCAGCGTCACCCTCCTGCCGCAGATCTGGCGCGACGTGCGGTGGCGGTCCATTGCGCTCCTGCTGCTGGGGACCTGGGCGGCAACGCCGGTCGGCATTCACGTCCTCACGAGGCTTCCGGCGGCACCTGTCCGGATCGCGCTGGCCATCGCCGTCCTGCTTGCCGCGGTCCTGATCCTGCGGGGCTTCGCGCTCTCGAAGGAGCCTGGCCGGACCGCCACCGTCGGGGTCGGGCTCATGGCCGGCGTCCTCAACGGCAGCATGGGGATCGTCGGGCCGCCAGCAATCCTGTTCTATTTCTCGTCGCCGATCGGCGTGGTGGCGGGTCGTGCCTCGATCATTGCCTACTTCATTGGCACCGACAGTGTTGGAGCCGCCTTGTTCGCGGCCCAGGGCCTGATCGACGCCAGCGTCCTTTGGCGGACGGCACTCTTCCTCCCGGTCCTGGTCGCGGGTGTCGTCGCCGGGAATCGCGGCTTTGTCCAAACCGAGCCGGAGAGCTTCAAGCGGACAGCGATTTTCGTTCTGATTGCGCTTGCGGTCCTGCTGGTCGTGCGTGCCGCGTGGCCTGCATGATGACGTCGGATCGCGCCGACCGAATCCTTCGAAAAAGGCCATTCGGCGGCAGGCTGACGAATTCGGAACGGACGAGAGTTCGTTCCAGGCCCTGTCCGTCATCCTCCTTCCCGACTCGGCTGGCCGCTTCGGCGGCCGCCCAACTCTGCAGCCATGGAGAATTCGCGCTGAACAATTTTCTGGAATGCCCGTCAATCGGTCCGGAACGCTGCACGGCACCGCACCGCACCGCAAGCAGCCGAGGTTTGCAGCGGGATTCCGGACAGGATGAACGGCAAGCGCGAATGCGGACAGCAGTCGGTCGCGACCGTCGCCATCGGCGACAGGGAGCGCTTGGCGTCGGTTGGCTGCAAGCGCCCTTCCGGCAATTGACCACCAACTGGCACAGGGCGTCGCGACGTGTCCTGCGGAGGACGATAGCGCAAGAGCAGAATAACGGCTTGACGCGCTGCAGAACCGGTAGCTCGACTCTCCATGCGCCGGCGGAATGGGGGGGCACGGCGTTGATGCCGGAAGCGCCGCTGGATCTTGGTCCGGCGCCGTGGGTTGATGGTAGCTTGACTGGAAACCTCCATCGCTGTCCGCATTCCTCTTCGAGATGGAGGCGCGTTGCAGCCACGAAAACGCTTACGGTGTCGCGCGGAACCCCGACCTCTTGCGCCAGCGACAGGTCCCTGGCGACCCGCGTAGCCGTCCGGCCCCAATCCCGATCTTCGATTCAGCGGAAACTACGGCGACTGTCCTGGGATTTCGGACGACAGGCGAATGCTGCTTGACTTCAAGTGAAGGTCGCGCTGCGGGAAGGGAACCTGGATGCCGTGTTCGCGGAACAGGTCCCAAACCTGCAGCAGCACCTCGCTGATGACGTTGGCACGGCCCTTGGCTGGATCATCGATCCATATGCGGATCTCGAGGTCTATCGCGTTCTCCCCGAAACTCCTGAGCAGGCATCGGGGCGGCGGGTCGGCCAACACCCGCTCCACCCTCTCCGATGCCTCGCGGCACAGGTCCATTGCGAGCCGGACGTCGCACGAGTAGGAGATGCCAACCGGGATGCAGAGCCGCACCGCCCTGTCGCTGTGCGACCAGTTCTCGACCCGTTGCGTGATCAGTTCCTCGTTCGGGATGAGATACTCGACGCCGTCGCGCGTCCGGACCGCCGCATAGCGCGCGCCAAGCGAAGCGACCCAGCCATATGTGTTGCCAACCGCAATTACGTCATTCGGCTTGATCGACTTGTCCATCAGAAGCAGGAGTCCGCTGATCAGGTTGGACACGATTTTCTGCAGACCGATCCCCACGCCGATGCCAAGCGCGCCGCCGAACACCGTGAGCGCCGTGAGGTCGATTCCCAAGCTGCCGATGGCGACCAGGAACGCAAAGGTCACGAGCAGGATCTTGACGATCTTGGAAACCAGCACCTGGACCGTCGGCGTGAGGTTGTCCGACTGCTTGACTTGCCGTTCGAAAAGGTTGGACAGTACCAGTACGAGCCATAGCAGGATCCCGAGTGCCAGGGCGCCTTTCGCTATGGCGAGCAGCGAAATTCGCACCTGTCCGAAGGTCATTCCGATGCCGTCGAGCAAGGTGATCGTCAGGTCAAACAGTCCAAGGGCGACCAGCGCCGCCAGAATCCACGCGATCCAGGCAACCAACCGGGCAACCAGGTCGTTGCTGATGAATCCCGAGATCAGTCGAATCGCCACCCAGGCGCCAGCGAGGCTCGCCGCGATCTGAGTAAGGCGGTAGCCAAACAATTGGGTTTGCGCCCCTGCCTCGACGGCGATCCACAGGAACACGAGGATGACGATTGGGGTGGACTGTGCGGAAAGACGATCGACGAAGCCCAGCAGATCGGCATGGCGCATTCGGAACCTTGATGTCGCATCGATGGCACGACGCAGTCGCGGGCCCAGCAATCGTCCGAACAGCAATGCCAGCAGGACAAGGCCCGCCTGGACCGCGTTGTCGACCGACAGCACGTCGGTCACGAACCACTCTTCGACGCTCGCGCGGAATTCTGGAAGGTCCAGTCTCTGGAAAACCCCGTTCATCAGGTCGACCCTAGCATTCGCAGGCACATGTCAGAAATGAAAATTGAGCGTGGCAAAGATCCGGTCATTGTTCCCGATTTCGCGAAATGGCGCCTGTTTGCCCGACTGGTAGGCCACCAGGCCGGTCGACAGCTGAAGCGCATCGGTCCAGGCGTAGTCGAACTGGAGCCTGCGGACGGCGCCGAGTTCTCCGGTTTCCCCGAAGGTCAGCGCTAGGAAGGTAACGTCAAGCGTATCGCTCAAGAAGGTTCTCTGGATCCTGAGGGCGCTTGCCGGTTCGTTGCGCCGACGGTCATCTGGCAATGACGCAAGACGGTCGTCAAAGTCGTGAATGTGGTGATTCCGGGCTTCAAGGGCGATGGAGGTGTTGGCGATTCCGGAATACTCGACGCCCGCCAGCGTTGTCAGGCGCGAGAATTTCCGGGCGCCCGCGTTGGACAGGCGCAGACCGGTGAACAGAGCCGCTTCCGCCTTGATGAGCAAGCTGCCGCGCACGAGAGTCCCTGCCGCGCCCGCCATCGTGATCCGGCTGTGACGCAGCAACGGCTCTCCGGCAGGTGTCGCCGCCAAGTGCGGGCGGTCGTCGAACATGCGTGCGGCATAGAGGGAAATGTCCCAACCGGGAAACGTGCCGTTCAGCGCCAAAGCCAATTCAGGCGCGCCAAACGTGTTGTCCGGCGAGGTGCGCGGCCGCGGCGATTCCCCTCCAGCGAAGAAGTCGCTGCCGGGCACGGGCAGCTCGTCGAAGCGGCGTTCGGGAATTGCGATCATGCTGACGGACCAGGGATCGGCATAGTGGTCCAGCCGGAATGCCGTGACCGGCAACCGATGGTCCTTGATGTCTGTCAGGCCCGGAATGCGGTTGTCGATGGGATTGAGCACATCCGTCACGCGAAAGAGTTCCGATCTGCCCCACGCAAGGACTTGACGCCCGAAAGTGAGGTCGAAGCGTCCGGAAACCGGCCCCTGAAGGAAGAACTCGTCGATCTCCGCCTCGCGCCCGTACGCGTCGGAGAATTCCGGAGGACGCGCTTTCCCGTCAATTGTCCCGTAGGCAGCCGGATCTAGCCAGAGATGCCCTTCAATGCGGGCTTTCCATCCAGGCCCGAGCCTGACGTCTGCGTCGAGATCCAGCCGCGACCGCATCGAGGACAGGCCGCGATGATCAACACCGGAAGGCGGCGGGGCATCATGGGCGACATTGACCACGAACCGCTGGCTGAGCCGCCCTCCGAACTGCAGCCGGGCGGGAGGCTCTTCGGGCAGTGTCGGTTGTCGCGATGCTGGACCGGCATCGGTGTCGAAGCCTTCCAGCACAGCCTGGACGTCGTCTGGCGGTTGAAACGACGGTGCGTCGCCGAACCCCTCAAGCACCCTGTCCAGTTCGCCCTGACCAAGGACAGGGCCCGCTGCGAGGATCAGGACAAGGGCGACCCGCAGTGTCATGACAACGTTCAAAGACCCCTTTCGAGCCGCCGCAAGGTGAAGAGATCCGCGCCCAGATCCTGGTTGTAGCGGACGTCCTCGAAGCGCAACACGGTGCGATGCTGCGTCGTCTCGTTTCGCACGGTCCGCATGTCGAGTTCGACCCGGGTCCAGATGCCGTCGATACGTTCCAGCTCCGTGACGTCCAGGTATTTCAACTGGCCGCCCTTTGTCAGCCAATGGACCGCGCGTACCACGACGTCAATGTCCTTGCGGACGAACACCACCGACTTCGCATAGCCGTAACGCTCCCTGACCGCAGCCGACGTCGGCGTTGCCTCGATGAGCCAGGCCGACTTGCCGCGGACGTCACGCTCGCCCAGAAGCCTGTAGTTCCACTCCTCCGTCACGCGTCGCGTCATGTCCGCATAGGAGAAGTCCGTGCCCATGAATGACTGTGACTTGCTGGATCCGGCGATCCGTTTTGTCTTTCGCAACTCGGGCAGATAGAGCCATTGGTCGTCGTCCCGGCTCGGGTCGCGGAAGTCATGGGTCAGAAACCCCGTGTTGCGCACATTCGCGGGCGAAAGGAAAAACATGAGGTTGAGGGTGTCTCGGCCTCGGTCCTTCATGAAGGTCTGAAGCCGGCGGGTCCGGGTGCTTCCGTTTCGGTCGATCAACGTCATGGACATGCGGGCCGTCCGATTGTCGCCGTCATCGACAGCATCGACCCGCCGCATGATTTCCAGTGCCTCATTGTCGGCTGCCTGAGCCGCGGGAGGTGGGAGGAACATGCAGGCGACCAGGACAAGTGCGGCTTTCCTCATTCGGCTTCTCCCTGTTGTGCGCCTGCTTCAGGCCGCCGCAGGCTGCGATACCGAAGCGCCATGAGTGCGGGCGCAAGCACGAAGTCTGCGGCCAGCGCGGTGACGATGGTGACGCCGGTCAAGAACCCGAAGTCGATCAGGTTTCTCATGTCGGCAAGGCAGAAGATGAAGAAGCCTGCGGTCAGCACCGTGGATGTCAGCAGCATCGCACGGCCCGAAGTCTGCAATGTCTCATGCACGGCGGCCTCCACGGAACCGGTGCGCTCAAGATACCTGTGAAAGTGATGCATGAAATGGACCGTGTCGTCCACGGCGAGGCCGATGGCGATCGAGCCGACCAGCATGGTGAAGAGATTCAGGGGGATCCCGGCAAGCTGCATCAACGCGAGCGTGAAAAGAACGGGCGTGAAGTTGGGAAGCATGCTTATCAGCCCGGTTCCGACGCGCCCGATGAGCGCGATCATCATCAGCGTGATCACGACACTGGCGATGAGGTAGCTGCGGGCCGCGGAGCGGATCGTGTTCTCGAGGGTCCTGCTCAGCAGGCTCATGATGCCAGTCACGGTCACGTCGGCGGAATTTCCGAAGGCGTCGGCGAAGCGCGTCTCCACGTCCCGGATGAACGGCGGATAGGTCAGGGTGTCCTGCCAAGGCACTCGCATGCTGAAGCGTGCGCGGCTGAAACTGAAGTCGACGAGATCCTCCAGGTCATCGGATCCGGAGTTTTCGAAAAGCAGGAATTCCTGCGGAATCAGCGCGGGATTTTCCGGGATGCGGTGAAATTCCGCGCGGTTCTCGTTCAGTGCCTGGTGAATTTCCTTCAGCAGATCGGCCACGGACAGGATGGCGCCCACATTGGTGGGGCCGGCGGATTCTGTCTCGATGTCGTGTTTGAGCGCGTCGAGCGTGAGCAGCGTGTCCCGGTCGTGCAAGCCGTTTTCGGCCCGGGTGTCCAGCACGACCTCGAGCGACACCGACCCGCCGACACTGCGATCTATGGCACGGGTTGCCTGGTGCACCGGCCAGTGATCGGGCAACCATGACAGGATGTCGTGCGAAAAGCGCAGTTGCACCGCGAGCCCGAAAGCGACCGTCGCCGCCACCAGGAAGGCGCAGACGATCGGAACGGCGTTGCGAACGCCAAATCTGGCGAATGCGGCCAGCACCCTGTCCGTCATTGCCGACGCCCTGTCTGCCGGCGCGACTGCCCGCATGGCCCACGACGGGATCAGTGCTAGCCCCGCAGGCAGCAGCACCAGGGTGTAGAAGAGCGCGATCAGGACCCCGATGGCGGAGTATTGGCCCAGGTCGGCGATCGGGGCCACGTCGGCGACGGCGAAGGAGCCAAGGCCGGCGGCAGTGGTCAGGCTGGTCAGCATGACCGGCAGTCCGGCGTGCCCGACCGCCGCGATGATTGCTCGCTCCCGTTCGTGTCCGGCCCTGATGTTCCTGAAATGGATGGCCAGCAGGTGAACCGCCGCGCCGACGCCCACGGCAAGCAGGAAGGACGGGAGAATGACGATCGGCAATGTCACGGGGGTGCCGAGGTGGCCCATGAGTCCGAGCGTGCTCAGCAGCGCCAGCAGGACCACGCTCAGCGGAAGCATCACGGCCGCGACGGAGCGGAACATTGCAAACAGGAGGAGCGCTATGACCGCTACTGCCAGCAGCACCGAGCGTCTAATGTCTTCCTGTAGCGCCGCCTTCAGGGATTCCGTGACCGCCGGGGTTCCTGCGGCATGCAGGACGAAGCCCTCGCGCCGATGCTCTGCCACGATTTCGTCGACGGCTTCGATCACCTCCTGGGTCTCTTCTTCGCTCAGGTGCTCTCGGGGACCCGCATCGGGACGGGACTCGTCGAACAGGGCAAGTGCGTCGTCAACCGACTGTTCGTCGGTATCGGCGAATCTTGCCAGTTCGAGCGCGATCGTGGTCACGGTCCCGTCGGGCGAGACCAGCAAGTTGCGGTACAGTGGATTCGCCAGAACCCGGGATCGAAGGGCCTCAAGGTCCTGTTCGGAATCCGGCCAGGACTGCATGAGGTCCTCGACAATCAGGCGGTCGCCATCGCCCCTTGTGCTGCGCGCGTTGACCATGGAGGTGATGCTCGCAAGGTAGGGGACGCCTGAGGCAAGGGCGACATGCAACTCCCTCAGTCCAGCCAGCGATTCCAGGGAAAAAAGTTCATCCGGTTCGACGGAAACGATGATCACGTCGTCCCGGCCGAATTGGTCCCGAAACTCCTCGTAACGTTCCAGTACCGGGTCCCCGGTCCGAAGAAAGGACTCGGTCGACGTGTCGATGACGAGGTTGCGCAGCCCGGTTGCCGCAGCAGCCGAGGCAATCAGCACGACGATGACTGCGGGAATTCTCACTCGGCACAGATAGGCCGCCGATGCTTCGAACAGTTTCTCCACCCGCAACCTGGTCCCGGTCACGGCCATTATCCGTCTCGGCGGCGAATCGACGGGCCGGAGCGGCGCGCTTTGGCCGCGTTGCATGCAGTCTGGCAATCAGTGACGGCAATTGTGCGCATCGGCAGTCCAACGAAGTCCGTGTAGACGCCCGCAAGCCCTACCACGGTGCAATCCGGCCAGTCAAACCGGGGTGGACCGGCCGACCCGGATGCGACCCGAACTTTCCGGGCCAATCGCGAAGGGGCGCACCTTCCGGCTGGCGCACAAGCCGGCTGCAGATTTCGGCGCGGGCAATGACCCGGAACGCGGGCATGTGCGTGACGGCACCGCCCAATTGGCGGTGCCGGACTTGTCGATGGGCGCCGCTGCACGGCACAATGCCTCCCGGATCCGGGAGCTTTCCGAGTTTGCATGCATGCTTGGTCAAGGTCTCTCCGGCATCCTTGTCCCTGGTTTCCGAGGGCGGGCCAAACTTCGAAACTCCGCCGCAAGAAGCGTGTGCGCACGGACCGGACATCTCGAATGCGCCATCTTGTCAACGGCTTGCAGGAAAAAGTTGACACAACGATGTCGAGCACGACATGCTGTGGAGCTTCACTATCGGCCAGCGGCACATGTCGTCAGCATCGAGCGCAATGCCCGGTCGAGGATGCGGCTCGCGGTCGAACCGCGCGTTTCCGTCGATCGGGACTGTTCAGCGCCAGTGCAACCGACTTGCCGGTCCATCCTCCCGCCGATGAATGGACCCGGTGCCGAGCGAGGTGCAGCGGGGCTTCGGCAAAGTGAGCCGGTTCACCGCGGAAAGGCCTGCAATGGCGACCTTGAAAACCCTGTCAGGCCTCGTCGGCGAGCGCAGCAATTGCTGCCCCGAGGTCCCCGTAGCCCGTGACGCGATGCTCGAAGTCCAGCCCAAGGCGTTTGGCGCAATCGCGGGCCTTCGCGACGAGCGCGGGGTCATCTGTCTGGGCCTGGTACACGAGCGTGCTGTAGTGCCCGAAGTAGCTGTCCCGCAATTCGGGATGCCGGTCGAGACCGAGAGGTCTCCAGACAAATGCGTCGAACTGCCGGACCAGGAAGTCCGTGAGGTAGAATGACGTGAATTCCTGATCGGCCCGGCAGAGGAAGTCCTCGGTGCCTTGGTAGAATGCGAAGCAATGTGGTCCGGCCATCATCTCGATGCCGAGTTCCGCTGCGGTTTTCGCGAGCTCTCCGCCTGTGCCGCAATCGGCGTAGGCCAGGAAGATGCGATCGTAGCCCGCCGCCTTGGCCACGGCGTTACGCACTGCAGGCACGATCTTCTCGGGATGGTTGTGGTAGATGGCCGGCAGGCAAAGGAGATCAATGTGATCGAAGTCGCGGGTCAGGGCCAGCACTTCCCGGGCAAGGGCACCGCAACCGAGCACGAGGATTCGGCCGTGCCCCGTCGGGCGCAGCCCGCGTTCGGTCAGTTCGCCGTCGCTGGGAATGTCCATGGCGTTGCCACCTGTTCTGGAACCGTGGGAAGAATCCGCGACAGGAGCGCCGAATGCAAGCCGCAAGATGTCCGTGGCCAGAACGCGTTCAACGTATGGCGCGCCCTGCAATCCACACCTGCGCGACCGCTCGATCATCTCCCATCATGATCGTCGGGAAGAGCGCTTCCCAGATGTCTTCGGCACGGTCGGCACGCTGTGCGATTTCCGGCGTCGAAGCGAGATCAAGGGCTATCAGGTCGGCATCGAGACCTGGGGCAAGCCTGCCGATTTTCTCGTCGAGGCGCATTGCCCGGGCGGACCCCGCCGTGGCCAGCCAGTAGAGCTGTGCCGGATGCAGCGCTGTGCCGCGGAGCTGGGCGATCTCGTAGGCGGCCGCCATCGTGTGCAGCATCGAGAAGGAGGAGCCGCCGCCGGTATCCGTCGCAAGCGCGGTCCGGACGCCGCATGCGGCAAGCCCGGCCAGGTCCAGGAGACCCGAGCCGATGAACGTGTTGGACGTCGGGCAATGCACGACCGATGCGCCGGCTTCCGAGATGCGGGTGCGTTCGCGCTCGGTCAGGTGGATCGCGTGGCCGTACAGGGCGCCTTCTCCGAGCAGCCCGTGCATCTCGTAGGTCTCCAGGTAGTCTCGGGCATCAGGATGGAGGCTGAGCGCCCACGCGACCTCGTCGGTCTGTTCAGAGAGGTGGGTCTGCATCAGGCAATCAGGGTGTTCGGCCCAAAGCGCGCCGAGGGCCTCAAGCTGTTCTGGCGTTGACGTCGGCGAAAAGCGCGGCGTGATCGCGTAGCCGAGGCGGTCCACGCCGTGCCAACGCTCGAGCAGCCGCTTGCTGTCGTCATGGCTTGACTGGACCGTGTCTCGCAGGTTGTCGGGCGCGTTCTGGTCCATGCATGTCTTTCCGGCGACCGCGCGGAGCCCGCGCTTCCGGGCCTCGACAAAAAACGCGTCGACGCTTTCGGGGTGGATGGTGCAATAGGAGCAGACGGTGGTCGTGCCGTTCATGAGCGTCAGGTCAAGATAGCGCCCTGCCGTCTCGCGCGCATAGGCCGCGTCGGAAAAGCGCGCCTCCTCCGGAAACGTGTAGGTGTTCAGCCAATCCACGAGTCGCTTGCCCCAGCTTGCGATGATCGACGTCTGGGGGTAGTGCGCATGGGAATCGACAAGGCCGGCAGTCAACAGTCGTGAGCCCATGTCGGTGACGGTTGCGTCCGGATGCGCGCGCAGCAGGTCGTCGCCCGGCCCGATCGCCGCGATCAACCCGTCCTCGACGAGCACGCCTCCACGCGGTTCATGCATTGCGGCCTCGGTCACCGGCACCTTGAAGGGATCGTCCGCAAAGGTCAGTGTCTGACCCAGTATCAGCGTCCTGGCCGTCAATGCGTCGATCCGGGCAACGCGATGCGACGGGCACATGGCAGCGTCGGACAATTCCTGCATTCGTGCCGGAGCAATTCGGCGCCGGAACGCCAATCGTCGAGACCGGGTTGGGCATTGCAGGGCAGTCGTTGCCTGGTCGGCGCCGCGCTCACGCGTTTGCCTCCATTCCGGTTTCCGCAGTCGGGGAACTTGACAGCCATTCCGCTGCGAATCCAACGGCAACGGCCTGCGGGTGCTTGCCAAGCGCCGGATCGCCGATCGGGCACCTGATCCGCGAGATCTGTGCGTCCGAATGCCCGAGCGACCTTAGCCGCGACCGGAAGCGTGCCCACTTTGTCGCCGAGCCGATCAGTCCGGTTGCGCGGAAGCCATGGCCAAGCAACTGGTGGCAGATTTCGAGGTCGAGCGCGTGGGAATAGGTCAGTATAAGGTGCTCGGCATCGCTGGGCGCGTGGCGGACGGCATTCGCTGGATTGGCGGCCACGAGTTTCGTGACGCCTTCGGGGATGTTGTCGGGGAACCGGTCGGCTCCGGTGTCCACCCAAGTGATGGCAATGTCCGGGAGCGGTGCCATCACCTCCACGATCGCACGACCGACATGGCCTGCCCCGTAGATCCAGAGTGGCCGGACGTGCGGCGCGACCGGCTCGATCAGCCATCCTGACTGGCAGGTCGTCGGGACGACCTCCCCTGAGCTTCGGGTGCGAGCTGCCGCGCGCTGCAATGCGAGCGGCGGGTCCGCCTGGCCCGTGACGCGGCGCAAATAGGTGCCGGCCGGCACATTGGCCAGCCGCGCCTCGTCATAGATTTCAGTGGCCAGAACGACTGCGCCACCGCAGCACTGGCCAAGTGCAGGGCCCAGAGACCGTGAGACGAGCGAGTCGATGCCGTCGGCCAGGGCGATTCGTGCGTGGGTCACGGCCTCAAATTCAAGGGCGCCGCCGCCGATCGTGTCCGACTGGCCGTCCGGCCAGACGAGCATTGCCGTGCCCGGCTCGCGCGGGGCCGAGCCTTCGACGGATGCCACGACGACACGTGCAACCCGGCCATGCTCGGCCACGGCTCGCTCGAGGCCTCGCATATCCATGCTCATGGCGCGTGCATCCGGTTCACGGCATTCATGAGCCGTTCCGGCGTTGCCGGCGCATCGAGCGCAGGATAGCGGCTTCCGCAAGCGGCAACCGCGTCGGACAACGCGAGAAACGCCGAGATGCCCAGCATCAGCGGCGGCTCGCCAACTGCCTTGGAGCGATGGATCGTCTCTTCGGCGTTTCGTCCCTTGGACCACAGCGACACGTTGAATATGTCGGGCCGGTCGGAGCAGGCCGGGATCTTGTAGGTCGATGGCGCATGCGTGAGAAGACGGCCCTTCTGGTCCCACACCAGTTCCTCCATGGTCAGCCAGCCTGCGCCCTGAACATATCCCCCTTCGATCTGCCCGATGTCGATCGCCGGGTTCAGGGAAGCGCCGGCGTCATGCAGGATGTCGCTGCGCAGAACGCGATTTTCGCCGGAGAGCGTGTCCAGCACCACTTCGCTTACCGCGGCACCGTAAGCGAAATAGTAGAACGGCCGACCCGTTCCCCTGATTCGGTCCCACTGGATTCGGGGAGTCTGGTAGAACCCGGTGGCTGACAGGCTGACGCGGCCTTCGTAGCACTCCCTTGCCGCTTCGGCGAAGCTCATTTCATCGGCGCCGGCCAGCACCCGTCCTGCGCGGAATTCCACGTTCCGCGGACTCATTTGGCGCGTCTCGGCCAGATGCGCCGCCATGCGTTCGCGGATTTCGTCGCACGCCGACCTCACGGCCATGCCGTTGATGTCGGAACCGGAGGAGGCGGCTGTCGCGGAGGTGTTCGGAACCCGTGCCGTGTCGGTGGCCGTGATCTTGACGCTTTCCAACGGCACGCAAAAACTGCTGGCCGCCACCTGCGCCACCTTCTGGAACAGGCCTTGGCCCATTTCCGTGCCGCCGTGATTCATGTGGACTGAACCGTCATGGTATACATGCACAAGCGCGCCGGCCTGGTTGAGATGGGTCAGCGTGAATGAGATGCCAAACTTGACCGGTGTCAGGGCGATGCCCTTCTTCAGCACGGAATTGGAGGAATTCCATTCAGCGATCGCGGCGCGGCGGTTGCGATAGCCAGATGTGTCCTCCAATTCATCGACCATCTCGTGCAGCACGAAATCCTCGACGGGCATGTGGTAGGGCGTGGTCTGAATCGTTCTTCCGGCAGTGTCGAGCGCGGCCGACGCGCCGTCCGCCGAGGCCTTTCCGGCAGCGGCGTAGAAGTTGATCCGACGGACATCCAGAGGATCGATGTCGAGATGATGGGCCACATGATCCATCACACGCTCAATGCCGACCATTCCCTGCGGGCCGCCAAATCCGCGAAACGCGGTTGCAGACTGGGTGTTGGTCCTGAGCCGGTGCGAAGTGATCCGTGCCGCTGGCAGGAGATATGCGTTGTCGGCATGGAGCATGGCGCGGTCGGCGACTGGCAACGAAAGATCCTGAGCCCAGCCGCAACGACAATACTGCGTGAAATCGACACCGACCAAACGCCCCGCGTCGTCGAATCCAGCCCTGTAGTCGATGCGGAAGTCATGGCGCTTCCCGGTGATCAAGATGTCGTCGTCCCTGTCGTAGCGCATCTTGCAAGGGCGACCCGTTGCACGTGCCGCAACGGCGCACGCGACGGCGACCGCACTGGCCTGGCTTTCCTTGCCGCCGAACCCGCCGCCCATGCGTCGCACCACGACCTGAACGGCATGCATCGGCACGCCGAGCGCATCGGCGACCTTGTGCTGGATCTCGCTCGGGTGCTGCGAGGAGCAATGCACGACCATGTCGCCGCTGTCCTGCGGCAGTGCGAGCGCGGCATGGCCCTCGAGGTAGAAATGTTCCTGCCCGCCCAACTCGACCGAACCATCGATGACATGCTTCGCTGCGGCGAGGGCGGCTTCCACGTCACCCTTCAGATAGACGCGCGGTCCCTCCTCGAAGCGACTGTTGGCGGCGAGCGCGTCGTCGATTGAGAGAATCGCGGGCAGTTCATTGTAGCCGACCTTGCCAATCCGTGCCGCCTTGCGGGCCGCCAGATGCGTGTCTGCGGCAACGAGAAAGAGTGGTTGCCCGAGGTAGTGGACCTTGCCGTCGGCGAGCAGCGGTTCGTCATGGACGGACGGCGAGACGTCGTTGGCGCATGGCAGGTCGCCTGCGGTCAGCACCGCAATTGTTCCCGTTGCAGAGCGCACGTCTCCGAGATCCATTTCCGTGATGCGTCCATGCGCCACCGAACTGATGCCGAAGGCGAGCGAGAGCGTGCCGTCCGGCACCGGGATGTCGTCCACGTAGTGCGCAGCGCCGGTGACATGCAGAGCCGCCGCGTCATGTGGGAGTGCGGAGCCGACGCTCACGGGGCGATCTCCAGGACATTCGTGCTTGCGCCTTCGTCGTCCAGGAAGGCGCGCACGAGCATGTTGCGGGCCGCTTCGAGCCGGTAGGCGGCCGATGCACGCATGTCAGTGAGCGGCGTGAAGTCCCTTTCCCAGGCATCACGTGCGGCACTTATTGTGGTCTCGTTCCATTCCCGTCCGGAGAGCGCGTCCTCGACGTGCCGGGCGCGTTTCGGAATGCCTGCCATGCCGCCGAAGGCGATGCGCGCCTTCTCCACCCGCCCGGACTGGAGACGGATGTTGAAACAGCCGCAGACCGCGGAAATGTCCTGGTCGAACCGCTTGGACAGCTTGTAGCATCTCAACCGGTCAGCCTGGCGCGGGAAGCTCACCGCC
This sequence comes from Boseongicola sp., assembly GCA_028824715.1. Lineage (GTDB taxonomy): Bacteria > Pseudomonadota > Alphaproteobacteria > Rhodobacterales > Rhodobacteraceae > JAJEFO01. The sequence goes on from JAPPCV010000114.1 coordinate 70,511, forward strand.
TCGACGAACTCGCCGGGCGCGCGGTCCTGGACGCCATAGTCAAGGAAGAAGTCTTCAAGCGGCAACTCCCGGCGATCGTTGCCGCGCCTGAGGTGCAGCGTTGCGCCGAGCGCGATCAGCGCTGGCGGGGAATCTCCGACGGGCGAGCCGTTCGCGATGTTGCCGCCGACGGTTGCGGCATTGCGGACTTGCACCGAACCGAAGCGCCGGATCAGTTCGCCAAATCCGGGATGCATGTTGCCGACCATGCCGCCCACCTCCGCGAACGTGGCCATTGCGCCGATGCGGACCGCCTGCGGGCCGACGTCAATGAACTTGAGATCCTGGACGTTGCCGAGAAAGAGGCACCTTTCGGGTTCCTGCAGCGCCTTGGTGACCGCAAGTCCAACATCCGTTGCGCCGGCTACGAGCACGGCCTCGGGATGCGCGGCATACAGGATTGCCAGTTCGTCCGCGCTTTCTGGGGCCATTCCGGACGCGCCACTTTCGGTGCCGCCCGCGACGGCTGCAGACAGAGCGCAGTCTTCGGCGATCCAGGCCGGGACGGGTTCCGATGCCGCATCCTCTGCAGCACGCACAATGGGCGCGTAGCCGGTGCAACGGCAGAGGTTGCCGGCGAGCTGGACGTCGAAGTCGCTTCTCCCGTTCCTGTGTGCGCAGGCCATCGAAACGATGAATCCCGGCGTGCAGAAGCCGCATTGCGATCCATGGTGCCTGACCATGGCATTCTGGACCGGATGAAGCGATCCGTCCGGCCCGGAAACACCCTCCACGGTGCGCACGGCCTTTCCGTGCAACTGCGGCAGAAACAGAATGCAGGCATTGAGGGTTCTGGCGCCCGTCCCGTCGGACACCATGACCGTGCAGGCGCCGCAATCACCTTCGTTGCAGCCTTCCTTCGTGCCGGTCAGGCCACGGTTTTCGCGAAGCCAGTCAAGCAGGGTGCGAGTCGCGGGGACGCCATTCAGTTCCACCCGCTCTCCGTTCAGGAGAAACACGATTTCGCGCATCGCATGTCCGATGCCGCTTTCTGTTCCTGCGGTTGGTTCCGCGCACCTCCGTCCCGATGCGGCGTAAAGCCGGAGGCTTCCTGTCGGCCACCAAGCAAACCCTTGAACTTGCTGCTTTGCAAGCGCTGATTTGGCATCGCGCCTACTCGGTGTGGTTCACGGTTGCGAAGGGCGGGGTGCGTGGTCTTGCCGCCCGACTCCTGATTTGCGGCGGTGTCCGCCGAACGGGAACTACCTTTCGCCTTTCGTTCGCGAGAAGATCGTCATGGGCAGCCCCGCTTCCTCCAGCATCGTCGCCGCCGCCCGGAAACTCTCGTCCAAGGCGCCATCAACATCCGGAATTGGCGGGCAAACCAGTGCGCCAATGCCGGCTTGGATGATTGCGCGGCCGCAGTCCGCGCACGGAAAACGGTTCACGTACAGGGTGGCTTCGGACAAGGAAACACCGACACTTGCGGCATTGTAGATTGCATTGCGCTCAGCGTGTTCGAACCAGAAGAACTTCTCGCCGCTCTCCCTGTCGAATCGACTTGGGTCGCGGCCCTGGACGCCGCGCGGAAACCCGTTGTAGCCCGTCGACAGGACCACATGCCTGGCGTCGACGATGACGCAACCGACGCGGAAATGGGGATCTTCCGACCATTCAGAGACATGATCGCACAATCCCATGAACCGGGTATGCCAAATCTGCGATTCCGCCATCCTGAGCTATCTCCTGAACTTGCTGGCTGCTACCGAAATTCCACGGCGATGGTGCCAGAAAACTCGCCTCCTTGTCCGCTGAACTGCAGCGGAGCGCCCGTCATCGGGACGCTCTCGGCAACGCTTGGCCAGCTGCCGGAAAGTCACGGACCGCTGCAGGGTCCCTTAGCGGCGCGTCGCTTCGTGACCAGCCGCCAGGCCGGTCCAGTTCACCCTCCGCATTGCGGAAGGGATCGCCGTTGAGCTTGAGAAACTGCGCATCCGCCGGAGGGACCTCGTCATCATATCGAATCGCGTCCACAGGGCAGATGCTCTCGCACAAGCTGCATTCGATGCACTCGGTGGGGTGGATGTAGAACATCCGCTCGCCCTCGTAGATGCAGTCGACGGGGCAAACTTCCGTGCATGTCCCGTCCTTCACGTCAATGCATGGGGAAAGTATGACAAGCGTCATTTCCTACCTTCCGCGCCAGACGGGGGTCCGCTTCTCACGAAAGGCCGCCACTCCTTCAATGGCATCCTCCGACGAAAGCGCTTCCAGCAATTCGTCGTTGTGCCGTGCATAGGCCTCGTGAATCGGCAAATGTCCCGTGCTGCGAGCCACGGCCTTGATCGCCTTCACGCTCAGCGGCGCACAGGCGAGGACGTCTGCGACCCAACGCTCTGTTTCAGCGTCCAGGTCTTCAGGAGGAACAACGGCATTCACCACTCCATGGGCGGCCAATTCCCTTGCGGAAACGCGCCTGCCGGTCAACATCATCCCCAATGAAATGTTGCGGGGCAGGATTCGAGGCAGCGTCACCATGCCGCCATCGAGGGGGACCCGCCCGACCTTCGCCTCCGGCAATGCAAACGAGGCCGTCTCGGACGCGATGACGATGTCGCACCCGAGTACCATCTCGAAACCGCCGCCCAGGGCCAGGCCGTTGACGCGAGCGATCACCGGCGCGGACATCGACGCTCTCAGAGCGATGTTGCGGAACCGGTTCTCGATTGTCTGCCGCCAATAGGCCACACCGCTTGGTCCGTCGGAATCCTTGAGGTCAGCCCCGGCGGAGAAGGCCTTGTCGCCGGCACCGGTCAGCACGACGCAACGGATGTCGGCATCCCCTTCGATCTCGTCCCAGATCGCGGCAAGCCGGTCCGCCGCAGCCCGGTCAATCGCGTTCATGCGTTCCTGGCGATCGATGGTCACTCGGGCGACATGTCCGGAAAGGTCCAGATCAATGCTCACTGGGCAAGTTCCCTTGCAGGAGCGGTCGCGGCAAGCTCTTCCAGAACGTCTTCCGTGTGCTCTCCAAGGAGCGGAGGATTGAGTCGAACGATCAACGGAGCGTCGCTCAGGTGCACGGGTGATCCCACGAATTCCACCGGTCCATGGCAGGGCGTCTCGATGGAGACGAGCATCTCGTTGATTGCGGTTTGCGGATCCTTCAGCGCCGCTCCGAGATCGCGCACCGGTGCGCAGAGCAGATCATGCGCCTCAAGCCTGCCCAGCCAATGCTCTGTCGTGTCTGTTGCCAAGGCCGTCTGGAAGCGCCTGTGGAGATGCGCCTTCGCTTTCCTGTGGCTCGCCAGGTCCGGATATTCCAGGGACAGGTCCTCGATTTCCAGCGCGCTGCAAATGTCCTGCAGCGGGTTCGCCTTGAACGCGCCAACGATGACAAGCGCTCCGTCAGTCGTTTCGAACAGTCCAGTCAGTGGCATTGCAGCCCAGTTCAGGACTTCGCCGTGCGCGTTCCACTGTGCGGCTTCCTGCATCTGCATCGCGATCATGCTGTCGTAGAGCGAAACCTGGACCTTCTGGCCACGCCCGGTCCTTTCTCTCTGAAGAAGCGCGGCCAGCACGCCTTGGACAAGATGCATGCCGGCCGTGTAGTCGCACAGGGTCGTGGGATAGATCGAACGCGGTACCGAGGGGTCCGAGGTCTTTTCCATCACGCCGGTCAATGCCTGGGCGAGCACGTCCTGCCCGCCCTTGTGCGCATAAGGGCCGGTCGAGCCGAATCCTGTCCCCGAAGCGCAGATGATGCCCGGGTTGATTGCGCTGAGCGCCTCGTAGCCCAAGCCGAGTCTTTCCATGACCCCAGCCCGAAAATTGTCGATGACAACGTCTGCGGTTCGCACGAGCTCATGGATTGCCTTCAGCCCCGCTTCGGACTTCATGTCGATCACGACCGATCGCTTGTTGCGGTTGAGAGAGCCGAAGACAACATTGTTCTGATCTTCCTTCGACGCGCCGCCGAAGAACTGGCGCGAAAGGTCGCCCGAGCCCTGACGTTCGATCTTGATCACGTCAGCGCCGAAATCGCCCAGCATCTGCGTTGCGCACGGACCGAGCATCACCTGGGTGAAGTCAATGACGCGCACGCCGCTCAAGGGAAGCAAGGGAGCGCCTGCATCGGGCAGGGATCTCATTTTGCCACCACCGGTTCTTCGACCAACGCGTTCGGGGAAGGGATGTCGCCCGGGTCGGCGCCCTGGGCCCGCATCCTCTTCTGGATGGCGCGATAGTTCACGTGCCGCAGCGGCGTGTCGCCCTTGATCGCCAACGCTGCAGCGATCCCTGCGGCCTCGCCCTGTGCCATGCAGGGCGGGACCTCGCGCGAGAGCTTCTGGGCTTCGCATTCGACCGAGTAGTGGCGGCCTGCCACGATCAGGTTGTCAATGCCCTTGGGCAGCAGGGCACGGTAAGGCGTGTAGTAGTCCCGTCCGCGACAGACAGTGTCCCGGAAATGGCGACGCGACGTGATGTCATCCTTTGTCACTATGTACTCGCCCTGAAGCAGGCGGGTCTGGCGTATGCCCATTTGTTCTGCCGCCCCCAGCATCCTGGCGTTCTCGAAGCCCGGCAGGTTCTCGCGGGCGAACCTCAGGAGGTTCATCATGCGATCGCGGCCTTCGTACTCGGCAGCAACCATGTGCTCTACCGAGATGCCGTCGTATCCCGGCATGTGCGGGCAGTTGCACCAGACGACGCCCGGCAGCGGCGTCTTCAGCCACCACATGCCCCAGGCTCCGCCGATTTCCCGCCGCGCGGCGCGGTCGAGCTTCTTGTACTCTTCGGGATTGGCGTATTCGAATGCCTCCGCCCTGTCGGTGTTCACGTCGCAAAGCCGGAACACGGTCGTCACGATGTACTGGCCGTCGACATGGGACGCACCTGCGGCAATGCCGACATCGAGATCGCCGGTTGCATCGACCACAACTGTTGCGCGGATGGCTTGGCGGCCAGCCTTTGTCTGGACTATCACGCCCTCGATCCGGCCATTTGCAACAAGGGCGTCCGAAAACCAGGAATGCAGCCTGAGATTGACACCCGTTTCCCGGACGATGTCGAGGCTGACCCGCTTCCATGCGTCGGGGTCAAAGGCAACGGCGTGGATGATCGGTTGCGGCATTCCTGCCTTGTGGAAGTCTATGCATCCCCAACGGGACCACTTTTGCCACATCTCCCAATTGGTCTGGCAATCCTCAGGCGGCGGATAAACCGCGCCATCCTGCCGTTCCATGCGCTCCACGAACTCGGTGACGAGGCCCGTGGTGACGATCTCGTTTCCCTCGTTGACCATGTCGTCAAGGACCAGCACCATGCCGCCCGATGCCATCCCGCCCAGGTGGTGATAGCGCTCCAGCAGCGTGACGCGGGCGCCGTTCCTGGCTGCGGACGCGGCGGCGCACAGGCCAGCTGACCCGCCGCCGACCACCAGGACATCCGTGTCGTCCACGACGGGAAGCTGTTCTCCCTCGACCAGCATCAAGGTCGTGTCTCGTTGCGTCATTGGATTGCTCCCTCATTCACGTTTCGACGATTCCGCATCTACCAGCGCACCACGAGTTTCTCGGCGATGGTCACCAAGGCAAAGAGCATCACTGACAGCCCGGACGACAGGAAGACCGTCGCGTAGAGAAGCGATGACCGGAAGTTGAACGTGCTGTCGATGATCAGCGCTCCAAGACCCAGGTTTGCACCGACCCACTCGCCGACGATTGCTCCGATGACACAGGTGGTCGCGGCGATCTTCAGCGCCGAGAACAGGAACGGCAGCGACGAAGGCAGGCGGATCTTCCAGAAGACTTCGGATCTTGATGCCGAAAGGATCCGCGCCAGTTCCAGCGTCTCCGGGCTGACCGCCTGCAGGCCGCGCACCATGTTCACCAGCGTCGGGAAGAAGCAGATCAGGGCGGCGATCACGACTTTCGCCGTAAGTCCGGCGCCAAAGATCAGCACGAGAATCGGTGCGATGGCGAGAATCGGAATCGTGTTGATGAAGACGGCGATCGGAAAGAACGCCCGTTCGACGGTCCGGCTGTGCACGAAGGCGACCGCAATCAGGATCGCGGCCATGTTGCCGAAGAGGAATCCCATTATGCTCTCGTAGAACGTGGGCCAGAAGTTCCTCATCAAGAGAGGCCACTGCTCGACCAATGTCCGGCCCACGTCACTGGGGGCCGGGGCAATGTAGGTCGGCACCTGGAACATGCGCACTCCCGCTTCCCAGATCAGGAAGATGCCGATCGCGGTGCCGACCGGGATGGCATGTCCCAGCAGGCGCCGGAGGGCGGGGTCGGCCGCTCCTGTCTGTCGAGGAAGTCGGAAAGCATCCTTTTTCGGCACGACAATGGCGCCGTAGCGTCCACGAACCGTGACCATCAGGAAAGTCGGGGTGAACCAGCGCCGGAACTTCCGGTTGCCTGCACTTGCTTCGGGAGCCGGCGAGTCCCTGTCGTCCGCACCAGACATCAGTCCGCCTCCAGCAGTCGGCGCAAGTAGGCCGTGTACTTGGTGAATTCCTGGGTGTCGCGGACCTTGATTGCCCTGGGCGAAGGGATGTCGATGTCAACGATTTCCCTTAGCCGGCCGGGGTTCGCCCCCAGCATCAAGACCTTCTGCCCAAGGAAGACGGCTTCCGGAATGGAATGGGTGACGAACAGGATCGTCACGCCGGTTTCCGCCCAGATCTGAAGAAGCTGCAGGTTCAGGTGATCGCGCGTCAGCTCGTCTAACGCGCCGAATGGCTCGTCCATCAGCAGCAGCTTGGGCCGGCAGACAAGCGCGCGTGCGATCGCAACGCGCTGCCGCATGCCGCCGGAAAGTTCGCGGGGCAGCGCATCCTCACGGCCTTGCAGGCCCACGAGCGCCAGAAGTTCCCTGGGTGACCGGTCGCTGACAGGGATCTTGATGTTTCGTCGGCGACCGATCTCCAGGGGCAATTCGACGTTTCTCAGAGCCGTTCGCCACGGGAGGAGAGTCGCGTCCTGAAAGACGAAGGCGAACTCGCGCGCCAAGCGCGCCTCTTCCGTCGACTTTCCCAAGACGGAGACCTCGCCAGACGCAGCCGGAACGAGGTCGGAAACAAGGCGCAGCATTGTCGACTTTCCGCAGCCCGAGGGGCCGAGAATTGTCCAGAATGCGCCCTGTTCCAGTTCAAGGCTGATGTCCTGCAGTGCAGTGAAGCTGCCGAATCGCACCACCGCATTGCGCAGGACCGCCGCGTAGTCGCGCGCAGCGCCTGCAGGATCAGCAGCACCCACCAAGGCTACCCGAGCTTCGGCCGCGAATCCGCGGTGGCTTCAAGGATGTCCAGCGTCATGACGTCCTCAATTGCAGGCGCTCCGCTGGCAAACTGTCCCAGCTGGTTGTAGATGTCGATCTGAGCCTGCCAGTTCTCTCGGGTCATGGTGCCCCAACCGTTTGCTGCCGTTCGGTCATTGAAGGAATAGCCGATCACGAGGTCAACGGCCCTGAGTTCTGAATCGCGGTCAAGATTGGGGTACCGTTCGACCAGGTAGTCAACCGCACCTTCCGGATTGTCGTGAGCCCAGCCCCATCCACGCGCGATCGCCCGGATGGTCGCCTCCACCATGTCACGGTTTTCCGCGAGCACCGAGTCCGTCGTGTAGTACGGGTTTGCGTAGAGTTGAATCCCGGTGTCCCAGAGCGCCATGTCGACCCTTTCGTCTCCAAGGATCGACAGCGCGTTCACGTTGGTCTTCCAGCCCGTAACAACGTCCACCTGTCCGGTCATGAGCGGCCCCATGTCGCCACCCATCACGGAAACCTCGATGCTGTCCTCGGAAACGCCGTTCTTGGCGAGAAGCGCCCGCAACAGGATCCGGGCGGTTCCCTGCGTCGCGACCTTTTTCCCGACAAGGTCAGCGGGCTCGCGAACCGGCGCCCGGTCCAGGGAGAAATACGTGAACGGATGCTGCTGATAGCCTGCCGCGACGCACTTGACCGGGATGCCCGCCGATCGGGCAAGCATCAATGACGGGCTGGAGGAAATCGATCCGAAGTTGTTGGCGCCGGACGCGACGGCCGCGACCCCGTCGATGTTCGGGCCACCGGGCATGATTTCAAGCTCGAGCCCTTCTTCGGCGAAATAGCCCAGCCTGTCGGCCGCCACCTCGCCGAGAATGCCGTTCGATGCAAGCCAGCCAAGCTGCAATCGGATCTTGTGGGTGTCGGCCGCGCGCCCGGGCGTCACCGAGATGAATGTCCCGGCGCCCGCCAGTCCACCCAGTGCAGCCAGCCCGCCAAGCACGCTTCTGCGTTCAATCATGTCCTGCGATTTCGCCATCGTGATGTCCCTTTCTGTTCGGTGGCCGCTACCTGGCGACCATTGACATGCTGGAGGCTAGCAGTGCATGTTTTTTTGTATATGCAGCATGGCAGTGCATTTTTTGCATCGGCAGATGGATTCGGACATCCGAATGGTTCATTCGAAGTTCCTCGGGTATTTTGACGCAGTTGCGCGTCAGGGGTCGATCCGCAAGGCGGCGGCCGTCCTCAACGTGTGCTCGACGACGGTCACGCGGAAGCTGATGGATGTTGAACGGGACCTGGGCGTGAAGCTCCTGGACCGCACGTCCGACGGCGTGGTCCTGACTGCAGCAGGATCCATCGTCGTGGAACACTGCCGGAAGACCTTGTACGACTTTGAGCAGCTTCGCGCGGTCGTGGACGACATCCGTTCGGCCCGAAGCGGGCACATCCAATTGATGGTCATCGACTCCGCCGCGCTGGGGCTGGTGCCTGACGTTCTGCGCGAATTCTCGGCCGACTATCCGGGCGTGACGTATTCGGTGACGACCGGCCAGCCCGACGAGATCGTTGATGCAGTCGCCGAAGGAACCGTTGACATCGGCCTTTCATTCTCGAACGAGAATCACCCGAGCATCAGGTCCATGTTCGAGAAATCGGCACCGATCGGGGCCGTGATGCGATCGGACCATCCCTTGGCGGAACGCGCCGAGCTGACGATCGGTGACCTGGAGAGCTATTTGCTTGTGCGGTCGATTGATGGTCGGGGCCATCATTCCCTGTTGGACGAGGCGATAGCGGGTGCGACCGCGAGTCTGGCCACGAAGGTATTCACGGATTCCCTGCCCATCGCGAAGCGGACCATCGAGAGCGGCCAGGTGATCGGACTCTACACCAAGCTGGGGTTCAGAGACGAAATCGATGCCGGCGCATTGCGGTACCTGCCAGTGGCCAACGACTTTCTGAAGTCCCTCAACGTCGGAATACTGATCTCGGCGAAGCGCTCGCTTTCGCCAATGGAGCACATGCTCGCCACGCAGATCGGGAAGGCGCTCACGCGTGCCCAACTGGACTACTGATCTCCAAGCATGCAGAAGCTTGGTCCTGTCCAATCCGTGTTCGCGGGACCAGGGATGTGCGGCCGTTTCGCCTAGCTCGCCGCCATCAGGTTGTGCTTGCGGGCAATGAACTCCTTCGCCGTTTCGACGGCCACGGCTGCATCGCGGCAATATGCGTCCGCCCCAATGGCCCTTCCGAACTCCTCGTTCAGCGGTGCGCCGCCAACGAGAACGATGTAGTCGTCCCGGATGCCCATCTGCACCATGGTGTCGATCACTACCTTCATGTAGGGCATCGTGGTCGTGAGAAGCGCGGACATTCCCAGAATGTCGGCTTCTTCCTTCTGCAGGGTCTCGATGTAGTTTTCCACAGGGTTGTTGATGCCGAGATCCACGATCTCGAACCCGGCGCCTTCCATCATCATTGACACCAGGTTCTTGCCGATGTCGTGGATGTCACCCTTGACGGTTCCAATGACCATCTTGCCCATCCTGGGAGCGCCGGTCTCGGCCAGGAGGGGCTTCAGGATCGCCATGCCTGCCTTCATCGCGTTGGCGGCCAGAAGCACTTCGGGCACGAACAGTATTCCGTCCCGGAAGTCGTCCCCCACGATCTTCATGCCGCCCACAAGGGCCTCGGTCAGGACCCGGTAGGGCGCCCAGCCGCGATCGAGCAGGATTCGGGTGCCTTCCTCGATCTCTTCCTTCAGGCCGTCGTAGAGGTCGTCATGCATCTGGAGGACGAGCTCTTCGTCGTCGAGTTCGCTCAGAATGATGTCGTCGTCTTCGTCTGCCATGACTCTTTGCTCCGCAAAGACCTTTCAAGTCTTCCCCGTCTATTGGGAAATCAAGGTCAATTGAACGCCAAATTGCGACTTAATGTTCCGCGCCTGCGACCTGCCGCCGTTGCATGATGGTTTGCGGCACCGGCGCCAGCTCCTGCCCGTGAGTGCCGCACGCGGCAGGTCCTGACCTTCCAGCACATGCTGTCTGAGGGTCGCGCCTAAGAGGCGCTTGATTCCGGTGCGCGCGATGCGTGCAGCAAGGAGCAAGAGCATCGTCGGGCCCGCGACTTGGATTTGGAAGAGCGGAAGGATCATGTCGCTGCGCCCAAAGCGACAATTCCGCACGCTACAACGCAAGCGGCGGCAAGTCGGTTGGACCTTGGGCCCTCCTTGAGCCAGATCACGCCAATCAGCGCCGCAAAGACAACCGAGGTTTCCCGCAATGCGGATACCGCCCCCAGCGGCGCAAGGGTCTTGGCATAGAGCACCAGTGCATAGGCCGAGCTGGAGACGACACCGCCGAGGAGCCCAAGCCAGATCGTGCGCGCGGGCAGGGCGCGCAGCCGATCCATCCGGGTGAAGAAGATGAACCCTGCCACGAATGCTTCTGCCGCGAACAATAGCGCGATGTAGGCCAACGCGTTGCCAGACACACGCACGCCGACACCGTCGGCCAGGGAATAGGCGGCAATGGCCAGCCCCGTGAGAAGGGCGGCGGCAATGCCCGCCCAGCTTGTCGTGGCCCCAGTCCCCGCGAATGTCAGGATGCCGATGCCAAAGGACACGGCCAGAATGCCGGCCCAGGCCATGAGCGGCAGGGATTCTCCGATCCAGACCTGCGCACCGAGCGCAACCAGCACGGGCGCGATGCCGCGCGCGATCGGATAGGCGACCGACAGGTCCCCACTGCGATAGGCCGCATTGAGGAACCAGTAGTATCCCCAGTGAATGACCGTTGAGGCAATGATGTAGGCGTAGGAGGCTGTCCGGGGCAGGCCGGTAAAGGTCAGGATCACGAGCCCAGGTCCCACATGCCCGAGCGCGATCAGGCCAAGAACCATCAACCGGTCTTCCGCGCCCTTCACAAGCGCATTCCAGGTCGCGTGCATCAGCGCGGCTGCAAGAACGATGAAAAAGACCAGAAGACTCATGAGAATGTACCGGGGCCCGATGGGCCACGGCCAAGCGAGCGCGTTGGTGCCAACGGAATCAACGCGGCCAAGGCAGGGAGAACGTCTTGACCGTAGTGAAGAACTTCATCGCTTCGATGACGCCCTCCTTGACGCCATTGCCGCTGTCCTTGATGCCGCCGAAGGGTGACATTTCGATACGGTAGCCCGGCTGTTCCCATATGTTGACGGTGCCTACGTTCAGTCCTTCAATATAGGCATGCATCCTGTGGAAGCTGTTGGTGCATACGCCCGAGGACAGGCCGAAGTCGGTGGAGTTCGAGATTTCCATGACCTCCTCGTCATTGTCCGGCACGCGCACGACGGGCACAATTGGCCCGAAGGTTTCCTCCATCACCAGGTCCGAGGAATGCGGCACCTTGTCGACCACGATGGGCGGCAGCAACGCGCCCCGCCGTCCCGGGTGGTAAAGGACTTCCGCCCCCTCCTCTTCAGCCTGCAAGACGCGGCCTTCAATGACTTCGGCAGCTTCCTTGTGGATGACGCAACCAAGCTCGGTTTCCGGGTCTTGCGGATCGCCGAACTTGATCTTTCTGGCCTTCTCCAGCACCAGGGGAACGAATCGGTCCGCCACGCTTTCCTGCACGAGGATTCGCTTTACCGCCGTACAGCGCTGACCCGAGTTTCCGGTCGCGCCCGCGACGGCGATGGTCGCGGCCCGATCGAGATCCGCCTCGTTCAGGTCATTGCAGATGATCAGTGGGTCGTTGCCGCCCAATTCAAGCGCGGATCGCTTGTACGCGGCCTTCTCAGCTATCATCTTGCCGACCGGAACACCGCCCGTGAACGTGATGATGTCGATATGCTCGTTGGTGATCATCTCGTCGCCGATGTCCTGCGGCCAGCCGGTCACGATCTGGAACATTTCGTGCGGAAGGCCGGCATCGTAAAGTATGTCGGCAAGCGTGATTGCCGTGAGCGGCGTCAGTTCGGTCGGCTTGCAGACCATGCAGTTGTTTGTCGCGACGGACGGCGCAATCTTGTGGCTGACCATGTTCAACGGGTGGTTGAACGGCGTGATCGCACTGATGGCGCGAACCGGCTCGCGCTTGGTGAATATCTTGCGATCCTTGCCATTGTGGGTCAGGTCGCAGGAGAAGATCTCGCCATCGTCTTTCAGCGCTTCGGCGGCGGCAAACTGGAAGACGTCCTGCGCGCGCCTGGTCTCGTAAATCGCGTGCTGGTGGCAGATGCCAAGTTCCAGCGTCAGCCATTTTGCCAGGTACTCGCGCCGCTCTCCGATGATCTCGCCTGCACGTTTCAGGATCTCTCCGCGTTCGTAGCGCGTGAGCCTCGACTTGTAACTTGCCGCGATTTCGAAGGCCTTTGCCGCATGGCTGGCGTCACCGGCGGGCACATGTCCCACGACCTCGTCCGTGTAAGGGTACGTTACTGGCACGGTGCCATCGGTGAAGACAGCCTCTCCGCCGATGCGCATGCCTTCGTTGCGGATATCCAGACCTGTCGTCTCGTTCATGCGGGAACCTCTTCCGATGCTGCGGCGGTGGTTGCATAAAGGAACGCGTCGAAATTGCGCAATGTGGGCGCGTCGGGCACGTCGATCACGCGGTTGACGACGAAGGGCACTTCCTGCTCGGTCAGCCCGCCGTGACTGCGCAAGGGCTCGCCCAAGGCGGCCAGGTCGTGGCGATCCTCAGAAGTGCCGATGGTCATGTTCTCGGTGCAGATCATGGTCAGGTCGCCAATGCGGTCGGCGGGCAGTTCGTAACGTACCACTGCCTCTTCGCGGGTCAGCACTTCGAGCATCTCGGGCAGGGCGGCAACCCTGGCCTTGATCTCGGCCCGGTCGGCTTCCTCGGGGAGATATGCGGTCGCAAACGAGCCAAGGGCGCCATGGTGAACGACGTAGGGGTCGGTGATCGGCAGGATCACGCGCGCCGCGGCCGTGCCCAGCCACTCGTCGAACACGTCCTGCATGTAGATGACGGAAGGTGCCTTGGTTGTGGCGTCATGCTTGGGTTTCATGCCGTGATCCGCAGTTGTCACGATGGCGGCGCCAAGCGCATCCAGCTCGCCAAGGTAGCGGTCGAACATGGCGCAAAATTCCATTGCGCCTTGCTCGCTTGGCGCAAACTTGTGCTGCACGTAGTCCGTTGTCGAAAGGTACATCACGTCAGGCTTCATTTCTTTCAGAAGCTTCACGCCGGCGGCAAAGACAAATTCGGACAGATCGGCCGAATAGACCTCAGGCACCGGCATGCCCAGCCATTCGCTCGCATTGCCTATCCCGTGTTCGGCCTTTGTGGTGTCGCCAGACCGTTCCGCCGAAAAGGCCACAGCGCGATCATCCTGAAACTTCAGGCCTGCGCCGAGCAGGGCACGCAGCTTGTCCTTGGCGGTGACAATCGCGACGCGGGCGCCAGCCTTGTAGAATTTCGAAAAGATTGTGGGCGCACGCAGGAAGCGGACGTCGTTCATCATCACTTCTTCGCCGGTATCCGGGTCGAAAAGGAAGTTGCCGCAGATGCCATGCACCGCAGGCGGGCGGCCTGTGGCAATCGACAGGTTGTTCGGGTTGGTGAAGGACGGGATCACCGAATGCGCCAACCTGTCGGTTCCGGTTTCGCGGATTCGCTCGAGGTTTGGCATCAGCCCTTCGGCGATGGCGACCTTCAGGTATTCCGGTTCGCACCCATCCAGGCAGATGGCAACGGCACAGGTTCGGGGAACCGGATAGGCGCGACCGTTTGCAACGACGGGAGCATTGATCGGCATGTTGTTCCTCAAGCGGCGAGTCTCTTGCGCTCTTCCAGTGCGGTGGCTGGCGGAGCTGCGGAGGCGACGCCCATGTGTTCGAGCGCCTCTTTCGCGGCGGCGACAACCGCCCGCATGACAGTTTCGTCCATCTGCCCGATGCATCCGACGCGAAACGATTCCACAACCGTCAACTTTCCGGGATAGATGACGAAGCCCTTGTCCTTCAACAGATCGTAGAACCGGTCAAAGCTGAAGGCCGGGTCGGCGGGGCAGAAGAACGTGGTGATGATCGGACTGAGCCAGCGGTCGGCCAGCAGCGTTTCAAAGCCAAGGCTGCGCATGCCTGCAACCATGACTTCGCGGTTGCGCAGGTAGCGGGCGCCACGTCCGGCAACGCCGCCCTCAGCCTCGTGCTGTTTCAGCGCCTCGACAAAGGCCGCAACAACGTGGGTTGGCGGCGTAAACCGCCACTGGCTGGTCCTTTCCATCGCGGCCCATTGGGCATGCACGTCCAATGCCAGCGAGTGCGAGTTGCCCTTGGCCGCCTCGATCTCGTCCTTGCGCGCAATGACAAAGCCGAAGCCGGGCACACCCTCTATGCACTTGTTGGCAGAAGAGGCAAATGCTGTGCATCCCAGCTTTTCCGCGTGCAGGGGGAGGGCGCCAAACGCGGACATGCTGTCGATCAGCAGCTTGCGGCCACCGGCACGTGTGGCCTCGGCGATCTCCTCGATCGGGTTCAGGATGCCGGAAGAGGTTTCGCAGTGAATGGCGAACACATGGGTGATGTCTGGATCGTTTGTCAGAATGGCAGCGACCTCTTCGCCACGCGGCGGCAGATAGTCACCTTTGTCGAGCAACACCTGCTTGCGTCCAAGATAGTCCATCGTCGCCGAAGCTCGCTGGCCATAGGCGCCATTGGCCAGGACAAGAACCTTGCCGTCTTGTGGCACAAGGGAACCCAACATTGCCTCGACGCAATAGCTGCCGGAACCCTGCATCGGGACGCAGTCATAGGCGTCAGACCCGCGCCCGATCATGCCCAGCAGCCGAGATCTCAGATCGCGCGTCATGGCACGGAAGTCATCATCCCTGCTGCCCCAGTCCTTCAGCATTGCCTCTTTGGTGGCAAAGGAAGTGGTCAGCGGCCCCGGGGTGAGCAGATACCGCTCTCCCAGCCGTGGCGGTTCCAGTTGCGGCGCTGTCATGTCATTACCCGTCCTTGTTTCCGGTTCCGTTATGGTGAAAGAACTTGCATAAATAAAATCGTTAAATATTATCATTGAATAATTTTCATCGATACATGAGCGATGCATGACCCATGCGCAGATCCGTGCGTTTCACCATGTGGCCTTGCTGGGAGGGTTCTCTCTTGCGGCCGAGGCTCTTGGCCTGACACAACCGGCAATCTCGGACCAGGTGCTGAGACTGGAAAGAGACAATGATGTCCTGCTGTTTTCCCGCATCCGGAAGAAGGTTGTCCTGACACCAGACGGTGAAGAGCTCTTTGCCAAGACCCGCGCGTATTTCGAGACGGAAGGCGAGATCAAGGGCCTGTTGTCCGAAACGGCAAACCGGATTGAGGAAGAACTGCGCGTCATGGTCGACTCTGCCAGCCATGTCAGCAGCATCATTCATGGATTTCGGAAGACCTACCCTAGCGTCCGGATTGTCATCGCCTCAGGAAATACCGAAGAGATTGTTCAAAGGTTGCGGTCATTTGATGCTGATATCGGGGTTATCGGCAGCGGGGAATCCTACGATGATTTCGAGACGCTGCCCTTGTCAACGAGCAAGTTGGTGGGGTTCGCGCGCAGGGACTATTTCCCGACCGGAAAGCGGAGCATCTCGCTAGCCGAGCTTGCCGATCTGCCGCTCGTCTTGCGCGAACCTGGCTCAAAGACACGGCAACAGCTGGAAGAGCTTGGCAAGGAGCGAGGCGTGACGCTTGATCCTGCGGTCGTTGCGGAAGGACGCGAGGCAGTTCGCGAAATCGTCGCCGCCATCGATGGTGTCGGCATCGTATCCCGTGCGGAACTGGGCGAAGATCAGCGCATTCGTGCCTTCGAACTTGAAGACATTGACCTGGAAATGCGGGAAACGGTGGTCCATTTGCGCCAGCGTCGCGATGTCAGGGTCATTCGTGAATTCATGCGATTGTGCCAATCCACTTGATTCAATCCGCAGCGAGCGCTCGTTGCGGATTGAATCAAGTGCCTGCGCAGACCCAAACCGCATCTGCCGGGTTTCCATTTCCGCCGCCGGCCTGGCGTGCCGCAACCGTTGCCTCGGGCGGACTCGTTCCATGACGGTTCTATGGGGGCAATTCCGTCCTGCGTTGCTTCAATTCGCATTTCCGACGAGATTGTCAGGAGCCTCCGGTCGCGCGTCCAGAGACGGATCCCGGGAACAAGCAGGCACGACGCGATCAGCGACGCATCTACATAGCCGACCCCACGCCTGTAGAGCTTGCGTGCCTCGATCAGCACTCGCACTTCGCCTGGGGCGACGACCGGGAGGCTTGGGAGACCGTGAACGAGATCAAGCACCTATTGAAATAATGAAGATTGATGGACTTTCAGAGCACTTCCTGCAGCATTTGTGTCGAGCACAACTATCAAGATTTGCACGCCAAACTCTTCCCTCTGGCACGCCACGCAGCGCACCCAAAACCAAGTTCTTGCTCCGCTGTTTATGTGCGGGCGCTGGTGGTGAATGGCGCCCAAAGACGGGCCATGGGTGCGACCGTGAGGCCTAGACCGCGATGGCGGCGGCCTCCATGCACGGCGAGGACGACGATCCCGAGGGCGGCGCATGGCACTGAAGCCCCGTCCGGCGGTGCAGTCGGTCCGCGGGCAGTGGCTTGCCGCCCATCTACACAAATGCTATATCTAGTAACCGAGGCAACACCCCGCGCCTTCTGCGGGATGGAGACGCTCATGCCCCAGGTGAAACTCCGCACATCTAGCGAGCGCCTAGCCGTCATCGACCGCGCGGCGGCGATTCGGGGCGTCAGCCGCACCGAGTTCGTGCTGCGCTCCAGCGAGGCGGCGGCGATCGAGGCCCTGAACGAGCGCCCGGTCATCGCCCTCGACGATGAGGCCTGGGACGATTTCGTCGCGGCGCTCGACGCGCCGGTGGTGGTCGATCCCGCCGTGAAGGCGCGCTACGCGCGCAAGCCCCTTTGGGACCGCTAGGCCCGCCCGAGCCGCTCGCGCCCAGCCACAACATCTCGCAGTTCTCCTCGGGGGTTCCCACCCTCGACGTCTGGCTGCGCGGCAAGGCCAGGCTCAACGAGGTCAGGGGCGGCGCGCGCACCTATGTGGTTTGCGAAGGCGACCGCGTAGCGGGGTTCTACAGCCTCGCCGCCAGTTCCGTGGAACGGCGCCGGCTGTCGTCCAGGATCGGCCGCAACATGCCCGATCCGGTCCCGGTCATCCTGCTGGGCCAGCTCGCGGTGGACGAGGCCTGGCGCGGGCGCGGCCTCGGCTCGGACCTTCTGATCGACGCGGCGCGGCGCACGCTCGCCGCCTCCGGCGTGGTCGGCGCCCGCGCCGTCGTGGTGCAGGCTATCGACGACCGTGCCCGGGTTTTCTACGAGAGGTTCGGCTTCCGTCCGTTCTCGGAGCGTGAGCCGCTCATGCTGGTACTTCGCATGTCTGAGATCGCCGGATTGCTGGTGACCTGAGCTGCGCAGCCGGCTCGTTGCCCTCCGTCCCGCCTCCCTGGCCCGACACCATCGGCGCCGCGCAGACCGGACTCCGTCGCTGCGTCGCTGGCCCGCCGCACTCCAAACTCAGCGGTGACGCGCGTGCCACCTTCAGGCGATCCAGACCGGCAGCCTGAGCACCACCGCGCATGCGGCGGCGGTCAGCGGGCCGAGCAGCCCCGCGAACACGGACGTCGCCACAACTAAGTCCCGAAGCCGCACACCGCTTCCGCCGGGAGGACAAAGTCCGCCAGCTCGAACACGGGGCTCTCTTTGTATCTGGGGTCGTCGCGACCGATGTAGGGGCCGATGTGCCGAATTCGCCGAGATAGGCGAAAGGCGTCACCCTCCGGCCTCCAGAATCACGAAAGCCCGCGCCGAAACGCGGGCCTCGGAAAGAGGGCAAGACGAGCCTGCGTCTCACGGTGAAAGTTAGGCCCTCGCGCCGGCACGGTCAAGTCTCGCTCACGTCCCCAGCCGCGCTCGCCGCTCTCGATCTTCCGTCTGTCCATATCCCAAGATCGCGATCGACACTCCGTCCACCCGGACCCGGTTCGATTTCCGGCCCGGACGAGCGGTCACGGTCACGAGATGCGGACTCGCCGATCCCCCGGTCCTCGCTCCGACCCCCTTCCAGTCCGGCCTCGCGGTCCTTCGCCCTGTCCGGCTCGACCGCTTCGAGCGCCGTAATGCGCTCACCGGTCACGGCTTCGAGCTGCTCCTTCAGTGCCGCCTTGTCGTCGGTCACGAGCTCGGCCCAGGTCCCGTGCGCGGCTAATCTCAACGTAGAACGACTTCTGCGTGGTGAGGTGGGGATGGTTCGCCTCCATCGCGGCGATCACAGTGTCGACCGTGCGGCCCTGGAACGCATGGACGGTGGACGCCCTGGCGCGGTCGACATGGCGAAGCTGCGGGTCGCTGGACGCGACTTCGGCGGGCCTCGCTTTATGGAGGCCGAGGCCGATTGGGTGCTGGTGTCTTCGCGAGTTCGACGGTGGGTCGACACCCTCGGTCTTGTACACTCTGGTTGGGCTGGGTCCGCCCCCGCCAGTGTTCAAAGAGAGCCTTGGAACAATCATCCCCATTGCCTATGTTCGCTTTGTGTTCTATCTTGGCGACATGTCGCAAGTTGATCAATTGGCAGGATTCCGGGCGGTCGGTCGCGCCGCCCGGACGAACCCGACCAACCGGTTCGAGTCGCGGGAGCGCGAGGCCTTTCACGATGGCTGGCCGGTCGAAGTCGACCTTCCGCCGCTGCGCACCGAAGTGACAGTCGAGAGGCCGCGGCGCGTGATCACGCGCAACCGCTCGCCGGACATAGGTTTCGATCAGTCGATCAATCCCTACAGGGGATGCGAACATGGCTGCATCTACTGCTTTGCGCGTCCCACACACGCCTTTCTCGGACTGTCGCCGGGGCTCGACTTCGAAACGCGGCTTGTCGCGCGGCCGGGAGCTCCCGAGATCCTGGAGCGGGAGCTTCGGGCCAAGTCCTACCGCCCGGCCGTGATCGCAATGGGAACGAACACCGATCCGTACCAGCCGATCGAACGCGAATATCGGATCGTGCGCCGGATCCTGGAGACGCTGAATGAATGCCGGCACCCAGTTGCCATGGTGACCAAGGGCACGCTGATCGAGCGGGACCTGGACATCCTTGGTGAAATGGGTCGCCTCGGCTTGGCTCGGGTCGGAATAAGCATGACTACCCTGGATGCGCGATTGGCCCGCAAGATGGAGCCGAGGGCACCTTCGCCGAAGCGGAGGCTCGAGACGATTCGACGCCTTGCAGAGGCAGGGTGTCCCGTGCGGGTCATGGTGGCGCCCGTAGTTCCCGCACTCACCGACCACGAGCTGGAGGCCATCCTTGTCCAAGCTGCCGAGGCGGGAGCAATCGCCGCGAGCTGGATCATGCTTCGCCTGCCCCTGGAAGTCTCGCCACTGTTTCAGGAATGGCTGGCCGAGCACTATCCTGACCGGGCACACAGGGTCATGGGTCGCGTACGAGAGTTGCACAACGGCCGGGACTATGACCCTGAATGGGGAAGGCGAATGACCGGCCAGGGCGTCTTCGCCGACATGGTCGCGCACCGTTTCTCGATTGCAGCGAGGCGGCTGGGCATTGCGGCGAAACCGCCTCCCTTGCGCACCGACCTGTTCAAGCGGCCCGTGAGGGTGGGGGACCAGCTTTCACTACTCTGAAGCCATCCAATCGACGTCTGCCTTGATTGCATCGGCACATGGAACTCGCCATGGCGAACGGCGGCAAGCTTCCGGTTTGTGCTGGCCTTGAATCGGGTGTGGTGCTAGCTCCGGCGCGATGGGTGGCGTGGCTGAAATAGGCGTGCGTGGGCGGCTCGTGCCGAGCTACGACCTGTCCGGGTTGACATGGCTGCGTGTGGGCGGACCGGCGGACTGGCTGTTCCTGCCAAAGGATGTTGATGACCTGGGCACCTTCCTTGCGGCCCTTCCTGAAGACATTGCGGTCTTCCCGATGGGCGTCGGGTCGAATCTCATCGTGCGCGACGGCGGGATTCGCGCCGTCGTTATCCGCCTGGGCCGACAGTTTGCCGACATCTCGGTCAGCGGCGACGTCGTGACTGCGGGTGCGGGCGCCATGGACATCCAGGTTGCCAAGAGAGCGGCGGAAGCGGGCCTTGATCTCGTGTTCCTTTGCACCATCCCAGGCGCGATCGGTGGTGCCGTCCGGATGAATGCCGGATGCTACGGCTCGTATATTTCGGACCATTTCGTGTCGGCCGAATTGGTGCTGCGTGACGGCAGCAGGGCGAATCTCGGTCCGGACGGCATGAACTTCGGATACAGGAAGAGCGAACTTCCGGAGGGCGCCGTCGTGGTTTCGGCAAGATTTCGCGCAGACCTGCATGACCCCGAGGTCCTGGAAACTAAGATGAAGGCGCAAATCGCCAAGAGAGAGGAAACGCAGCCGACCAAGGCGCTGACGGCGGGATCGACGTTCCGGAATCCGGCTGGCTACAGCTCGACGGGCAAGGCGGATGACACGCATGAACTGAAGGCGTGGAAGGTCATCGAGGACGCCGGATTGCGCGGCGCGCGTCGTGGACAGGCGCAGATGTCTGCAATGCATCCGAATTTTCTCGTCAATCTGGGTGGCGCCACCGCAGCCGATTTGGAGGCGCTCGGCGAAGAGGTTCGAACAAAGGTCTTCCAACACTCGGGAATTGCATTAGAATGGGAGATTGCGAGGGTCGGGGAACCGGCCCCGACGGCATGAGGCAGACAGACGGGGGCGGGTAACGCCCTGATAGCAGGTGGGGAAGGAATGTCGAGCAGGACACTTCCCAAAGTCGCGGTAATCATGGGCGGACGCTCGGTCGAGCGCGAGGTTTCCCTGTCCTCGGGCCACGAATGTGCCATGGCACTTCGCGAGATGGACTACGATGTCACCGCCATTGACGCGGGGCAAGACATCGTGGAGCGGCTGACGGAGGCGTCTCCCGACGTCGTCTTCAATGCGTTGCACGGGCGTTGGGGAGAGGACGGGTGCGTTCAGGGCATTCTCGAATGGTTGCGGATTCCCTATTCGCATTCCGGCGTGCTGGCTTCGGCTCTCGCCATGGACAAGGCGCGCTCGAAAGCGGCCTTTGCCAAGGCGGGCATTCCGGTGGCGGATGGCGGGCTGTTTTCCAGGAAGGAAATCAAGGCAGGGCACGTCATGGCGCCGCCCTATGTCGTCAAGCCAAACAACGAAGGCTCTTCCGTCGGCGTCTGCATCGTGCCGGATCGCGCAAACCGGCCGCCGGAGATTGACGACGAAATGCCTGCGTCCCTGATGGTCGAGGCATATGTGCCGGGTCGGGAACTGACGGTGACGGTGAAGGGCGGCAAGGCGCTCTGCGTTACCGAAATCGTGACCAATGGCTGGTACGACTATGACGCAAAGTACGTGCCGGGCGCCTCGCGGCACGACTTGCCGGCGAACCTCCCGGACAGGATCACGGAAGCCTGCCTCGCACATGCCGAGACAGCTCATGAGGCGCTCGGTTGCCGGGGAGTCAGTCGAATCGATTTCCGATGGGACGAGGCAAGGGGTCTGCAGGGCCTATTTGCGTTGGAGACGAACACCCAGCCCGGAATGACTCCGACGTCGCTTGTGCCGGAACAGGCCGCCCATCTCGGAACCGGTTTTCCGGAACTCTGCGACTGGATCGTGAAGGATGCGTCATGCGAACGATGAAGGATCCCGCTCCGTCCCGCCTGGAATACAGGATGAAACGGCTGATGCTGCGGCCGTCGATGCGCCCGTTCCGGCGGTACGGGATGCCCGTGATCGCGTTGGCGACGCTGGTCGGTCTCTGGGCGGTCGACGAGGATCGGCGGGAGAGTGCCGTGGCGTTCGTCGCCGAGTTGCGAAATGAAGTCGGTGAGCGGCCGGAGCTGATCGTGCGGATGATGATTGTCGAGGGTGCATCGCCGGAACTGGCGGCGAGCATCCGGGAATCCCTTTCCGTCGAATTCCCCGTCTCTCCCTTCAACCTGCGGCTTGACGATCTGACGGAAAGGGTCCAGGCGCTCGATGCCGTCGCGCATGTGTCGCTTCAGGTCCGGTCGAGAGGTGTCCTGGCCGTTGAGGTCGATGAACGGGTGCCGGTTGCGGTCTGGCGTTCGGACGACGGCGTGGCACTTCTTGACAAGACCGGGCATCGGGTTGCGACCGTGCCGTCGCGCGTTTCCCGACCTGATCTGCCCCTGGTCGCGGGACTTGGTGCGGATGCGGCAATTCCGGAGGCGCTCCGGCTCTATGACGTAGCCCGTCCGATCAGGGACCGCGTGCGCGGCTTCATTCGGGTGGGGGAGCGCCGATGGGACGTGGTCCTGGATCGCGGGCAGTCGATCAAGCTGCCCGAAACGCAGGCTGTGACTGCGCTCAAGAAGGTCATTGAGCTGGATGTGGCGCAGGATCTGCTTGAACGGGACATATCGGTTGTGGATTTCCGCAACTCGCAGCGACCGGTCCTGCGCCTTGGCCAGACGGCAATCGGGACATTCCACGATGGGTGAGCAGCGAGCCTGACCGATGATGGGTGACCTTTATCGCAACCAACGTGCAATGCGGGCTATGCGGCAGACCGCAATGCAGAGAGGAGTCATCGCGGTTCTGGACGTCGGAACATCCAAGATTGCCTGCCTGATCCTGGTTCTTGACGAGAACATGCATGCCGTCAGCGACGAGGGCATCGGCAACCTGGCAGGGCAGGAAAAGTTCCGCGTCATCGGGGCGGCGACCACGCGGTCGCGAGGTGTTGAATTCGGTGAGACGATGGTGCTGCGCGAGACCGAACGCGCAATTCGAACCGCCGTGCAGGCTGCGCAGAAAATGGCGCAATGTCGCGTTGACCACGTGATGGTCTGCGCGTCGGGGGGCAGGCCGCGTTCGTATGGCCTCGCTGGCCAAGTGCAGGTTGAGCGAGAGATTGTGACCGAATCCGATGTCGCTCACGTTCTCGCATCCTGCGACATCCCGGACTACGGGGCGGATCGTGAAATTCTGCACGCTCAGCCTGTGAACTTCGTGCTGGACCACAGGTCGGGCCTGACGGATCCGAGAAATCAGATCGGGCAGCGTCTGGCCTGCGACTTGCACATGCTGACGGCTGACCGGGCTCCGATCGGCAACTTGGTTCACTGCGTTCGTCGTTGCGATCTGGAGATGGCCGGATTGGCCATGTCATCCTATGTGTCGGGGATTTCGGCACTGGTCGAGGATGAACAGGAGCTCGGTGCGGCATGCATCGACATGGGAGGAGGCACGACTGGCATCTCGATCTTCCTGAAGCGACACATGATCTATGCCGACGCGGTTCGTCTCGGTGGCGAGCACGTCACTCACGACATCGCGATGGGTTTCAAGGTTCCGATGAACGTGGCCGAACGGATCAAGACATTTCATGGCGGTGTTGTCGCAACTGGCATGGACGACCGAGACATGATCGAGATCGACCGCGAGTCCGAAAATTGGGATGGCGAGAGGCGAGCGGTGAGCCGGGCGGAATTGATCGGCATAATGCGTCCCAGGGTCGAGGAAATCCTTGAAGCGGTGCGCGAGCGCCTCGATGCCGCCGGATTCGAGCACTTGCCGAGCCAGCAGATCGTGCTGACGGGAGGGGCCAGCCAGGTGCCTGGGATTGATTCGCTGGCGGCGCGGATTCTCGGCCAGCAGGTGCGCATCGGCCACCCTTTGAGAGTGCGCGGCCTGCCCCAGGCCGTTACAGGCACCGCATTCTCCAGCGCCGTGGGACTCAGTCTTCTGGCGGCCCATCCCCAAGACGAGTGTTGGGACTTTGAATTGCCCTATGATTTCAGGGCGGCGCGTCCGCTGAAGCGCGCGGTCAAGTGGTTCAGGGCCAACTGGTAAAGCGGGCGCGAAGCTGCGTCTGATTCTCGACACGGCGCTCATATTTCCGATGCCGCAAGCGCTGCCGGAAGCCCGGGACCCCGGGATCGATACGAGATTCCACCGTAATTCTGTTACTTTACAGAGGGTTGCACGTTTCAAGGTGGGGAGGGCCATGGCTGCCCCGAAAGTGCAGTGCCGACCAAATTAGTGCGCGACCTCGCGAAGCGAATCTGGTAAGTTGACCACAAGGTCGGGAAACGGCCACGAAGATGGGCAAAGCAGGCACCACGCAACCATGTCGCTCCAACCAAGTCGGCTTTGGCGTAGCCGAGGTCGGCAAGGCGCAGGGCTGGCGGATGAGCGCCGCCAGGCCACTATATGGCGGGTCGCGCACGACATGATGGGCAATCTGCAAAAATGCTTGCCATATTTCGTGGTTTCGGCCACAAGTCGAGTGATTGGTGGGCCATCCGGGGCCTAAGGGTTGAGGCATGAGGCAGATGACAGGGACGACCGCAAGAGCGGCACCTCATCAGGCAAGAGAAATGGAGCAGGAGGGCAAACCAATGACGTTGAATCTGACAATCCCCTCACATGAGGATCTGAGACCTCGCATTACGGTGTTCGGAGTGGGAGGCGCGGGAGGCAACGCGGTCAACAACATGATCGAAATGAATCTCGAGGGCGTCGAGTTCATCGTTGCCAACACGGATGCACAGGCGCTGCAACAGTCGAATGCGCCGACCAAGGTCCAAATGGGGTTGCGTGCCACGGAAGGATTGGGCGCGGGCGCACGCCCGTCGGTCGGTGCGGCTGCAGCCGAAGAGGCCCTGGAGGAGATTGTCGATTGCCTGACCGGCGCTCACATGTGCTTCATCACGGCCGGGATGGGCGGAGGTACAGGAACCGGCGCAGCGCCGATCATCGCGCAGGCAGCGCGAGAACTCGGAGTGCTGACGATCGGCGTGGTAACGAAGCCGTTCCAGTTTGAAGGCGCAAAACGGATGACGCAGGCCGAAGAGGGCGTCGAGGAACTGCAGAGGGTGGTCGATACGCTGATCATCATCCCGAACCAGAACCTGTTCCGGATCGCCAACGAGCAGACCACCTTCACCGAAGCGTTTTCCATGGCGGATGATGTTCTCTACCAAGGCGTGAAGGGGGTCACCGACTTGATGGTTCGCCCCGGCCTCATCAACCTCGATTTCGCGGATGTCCGCGCCGTCATGGACGAGATGGGCAAGGCGATGATGGGAACGGGCGAGGCAGAAGGCGAGGACCGGGCGGTGAAGGCCGCCGAGATGGCAATTGCCAATCCGCTGCTTGACGAGATCAGCCTTCAGGGTGCCAACGGCGTCCTGATAAACATTACCGGTTCGGATGATGTGACCCTGTTCGAAATTGACGAAGCCGCAAATCGCATCCGCAACGAGGTCGAAAGCGAAGCCAACATCATTGTTGGTTCCACGCTGGATACTGCCATGCAGGGCAGGATGCGTGTGAGCGTCGTGGCCACAGGAATAGACAGCGTGCCGCGTGCCCGGATTGATTCATACTCGCCGACGGAGGAACTGGTTTCGGTCGAGTGCGAGCCCGAACCGGAAGTTGCACCCGAACAGGAAATCGAACCCGAATTGGCGGCGACGGCACATGCCTTCCAGGAGGAAGAGCAGAGCCTGTTCGGAGAGGCTCCGCCCGAAGCTGTGGCCGAGGCAAGGCATGTTGAAGCCGAAGAGCCGCCTCTCGCGGCAGAGCCAAGGCCCCCGGCGGAATTCCGTCCGGTGCCCGGCGCGCCGTCGCCTGAGGTGATTGCGCGACTTGAGCGAGTCGTTGGCCGCGAGCCTGGCTCGATGGCAGGCCGGATTCCCGGAGATGCAAACTTTGGCAATGACGTGTCTGATGGCCCCGGCACCGTGGAACAACCAAGGTTCGGCATAAACAAGCTCATCAATCGGATGTCTGGTCGCAGGAATGGAAATGCGGACCTGCCGCCGACGGAGCCACGGCCCGACGATGCCGTCCGTGACGGGCAGATGGGCGACGAGAGCATGGAAATACCGGCTTTCCTCCGCCGTCAGGCGAACTGAAGTCTCAGCTGCACGGATTTGATTGCCTTTGTGCGCGAGCCCGTCTTTGCGAATTGTCGTCGCTCACGCCGCTCGCGCAGTTTTCGCGAGGTGAGGCTTCTTCCTGTGCGCCGTTTGGTTCAGGATGCGGCTTGTTGACCAGGCGGCCGGTCAAGAACGGCCGCCAAGGCTCCCAGGTGAGAGTCTGAATTTGCGCAAGACCCGATCGCGTGCGAGCAAACGCTGATGGCCCGGTTCCAGGTACTTTCCGGCCCGAGCTTCAAGCGAACTCCGGACCAAATCTTCCCGACGGGACCGAACCGGTGACGATGTAGGGGAGTGAAAGGTCAGACCGGCGGGGGAAACCGGTTACGGGCAATGGATGCCCGCCGAACTGCGGCTGACGGAAGTCTCGCTAGGTCGGAGCACGTTCGGCCCATCCGGCGAAGACCTTCTCAATTGCCACGACCACGTAGTAGAGCAGGATCCCCATGAGCGCCAAGGCGATGAGAACTGCGAACATCAAGGGATAGTCGGCGCTGATCTTGCCACTGTCGAACAGATGGCCGAGCCCGCGGCCATGCGGCTCGACGATCTCCATCAGGTTGGTGCCAATGAAGGCGAGCGTGACGGCCACTTTGAGCGCGCCGAAAAACTCTGGCAATGTCTTGGGCAGCGCGATCTTCCAGAAGATCGTGAAGCGCGACGCGCCGAGTGACGCAAGGATGTCGCGGTATTCCGGCTCGAGGGTCGACAGCCCGATGGAGACGGAAACGGCAATCGGGAAAAAGCTGATGAGAAATGCGATCAGAATGGTGTTCATGTCGTGCTGTCCCACGAAGAGAAGCGCGATGATCGGCACGACGGTGGCTTTCGGGATCGCATTGAACCCCACGAGCAATGGATAAAGCGCATCGCGCATGATCCGCGACAGCCCCATGATCATGCCGAGGAACACGCCAAGAACCACCGCCAGGACCAGTCCGGCGACCGTTCGCCATAGCGTGTCCCACCCGTACTCGAGGAAAAGCCAGCGGAACTTCCAGAAGGAGGGCCAGAGATCGCTGGGTGAGGCCATCTTGTAGTTGGGCCAGCCGTTGACCCAGACCAGAAGCTCCCAGAAAATGCCGAATATGACCAATGCGGCGATGGGAACGGCGATCTGCTTCCAGTTCATTGGGCGATCTCCTCAGCCGGAGCGCGGCCTTGGGCGATCTGGATCTGGTGGCGCAGAATGTTGAGTGCATCGGCAGATCTGGGCGTGTAGAGATGTTCGATGTCGCGTGGGCCCTTGAGATGAACGTCCATCACGTACTGCGTGCGTGCGGGGCGGCCGGAGAGGACGACAATTTCGTCGGCGAGAAAGATTGCCTCTCTCAGATCATGGGTGATGAGGACGCCGGTGAAAGGCTCTTCCGCCTTCACGGCATGCATGGTTTGCCAAAGGTCTTCACGCGTGAAGGCATCGAGCGCGGCGAAGGGCTCATCAAGGATCAGAACTTCGGGCTTGTGAACGATGGCGCGGCAGAGCGAAGCGCGCTGGCGCATGCCGCCGGAGAGCTCGCTCGGGCGCTTGTCCTCGAATCCTTCGAGGCCGACAAGGGCAAGGAGGTGGAGCGCGCGGTCTTCCCGCTCTTGTCTCGACATCTTGGTCGACACGATCTCGAGCGGAAGCATCACGTTTTGCAGGATCGTGCGCCATTCGAGCAAGACCGGGTTCTGGAAGGCCATGCCAACGATTGACTTCGGACCCCTTACAAGTTCTCCGTGCAGCCAGACCTCGCCCTCATCGGGCTTCAGCAGGCCGGCGATGAGCCGTGTCAGCGTGGACTTGCCACAGCCCGAGGGCCCGACGACGGCCGAAAAGCCGCCCTCGGGCACCGAAAGCACCAGACCATCGAGCACCGGAAGCTCCCCAGTCTGGGTCTGGTAGGCGTGGCGGACGCCCTTGATCTCGATGAGAGGCTTGTCCACGTGCCTGGGAGCCTACTTCAGCATGCGTTCCGCCTCGCCGGGCAGATAGGCGTCGGTGAAGTAGAGGCTGGCGTCTGGAGCGGACTGAAATTCATAGGTTTCCGCCAGTTGCTCAAGCGCTTTGGCCATCCGTGCGTCGTCGATCCCGCCCATGCCGTTGGCTCTCGTGTAGTCGGTAACGACATTGGCATCAATGGCGAGCTGCAGTCGCCGCTGTTCGAGGGCGGCATCGGCGGCCGGGTTGCGCGCGATCAGGCTTTCGATAGCCGTCGCAGGGTCGGCTATTGCATCATTCCAGCCGGCGACGACGGCGCTGAGAAAGCCCTTTATCACGTCCGGGTTGGCTGCGGCGAAGTCGGTGTTCACGATGATCGCGTTGCCGTAGAGCGCAAGTCCGTGATCCGCCATCAGGATGGTCGAGATGTCCTCTTCCGGAACGCCGAGGCGAACGAGATTCAGGAACGAGGAAAAGCTGAAGCCTGTGACGGCCGCAACCTTGCCTTCGGCCAGCATCGGCTCGCGCGTCGGGAAGCCGACAGGCTCGACGGTGATCTTGTCGACATCCAGGCCGTTTGCGCTGGCGAAAGCCGGGAATTGCGCCCAGGCGCCGTCGGGAGGCGGCGCGCCGAGGATGCGGCCCTCAAGGTCCTTCGGCGCGCTCACGCCGAGCGATTTGCGCCCGACCACGGCGAAAGGCGGCTTGTCGTAGATCATCATCGCTGCAGTGACCGGTGCGTCCGGGTTCTGATCGAGGAACTTGATGAGCGAGTTGATATCGGCAAAGCCAACAGGGAAGGCGCCAGTGGCAACTTTCGGAATCGCTTCCAGGGAGCCCTGTCCGGCAGAGATTTCCACGCTCAGGCCCGCGGCCTCGAAGTGGCCGTTGTCTATTGCGGTGAAGTAGGGCGCAGACGGCCCTTCGAATTTCCAGTCGAGTGCAAAGGGCACACTTGTTTCGGCCAGCGCCGTGCCCGCAAAGGCGAGCGTGGCAGCGAAAGTTGCGGTGGTGGGTCTGAACATTGGTCTCTCCTGAGATCGATTGTCGACGCGAGTCTGCTGGACGCGCGGCGATAGTGGAACGCCGTGCCGGCGATGCACGATCGGAAAGAGTGCCGCCCGGCCGGCTGCCGCAAATTGTGCAGTCTGCATGGGAATAGTGCAAGTGTGCAATCCACTCTGCGCATGGCGTGGAAGTGACGCCGAAAGGCGAATCCCGAGGCGACGGGATCTGGCGCCTGTCTCCTTGTCGGCGTTCAGTTCAGATGCTCGGAACCGTCCCGCAACAACGGGCGGCAGGTCGAGGACAAGTACCGTCTCATCTTCCCGAGTGGTTCGCCGAATCGCCACGGGCTGAGGTTCTGGCGATGAGCAGGATTGAGTCCTGCAAGTCTCGGGTTCCATGTTGAAGCGCACCGCCCGCACGCGGTCCAGGCGGCGGGGACGATCGCGGATGACCGGGGGTGCCGAGGAACGCGCAGAATCCTGCCGTTGCAGCATCCATGGCCTCTGGGCTCGACATGATCTCTGCCGCTGCACGCAGTCGTGGGGCGTGGCGAACGCTGCAGACGATCCTTTTCCGGCCACCGGGAACCCGCTGATCGCAGCCCGAAACCGGGTCCGTGTCAGCTTCGCCGAACGCAAATTCTCGCTTCCATCAAGCCTGCATGCAGGCCCGGACCGGCCATGAGACGGCCCTTGCTCAAGCGTCCGCCCATTGGGCGACAAACCGCCGAATTGCCGCAGCCTTGTTTCAGGATGTTGCAATGATTGTTTTGAGAGTGCCGTCCCGTGAGTGTAACATGCGCGTGTCGGACTGGGGGGTCCGACGCTGCATTCAGGATATTTTCTTGCAGACAGCAGTCAGATCTTCGGTGGTCTTCGTTGGTACCGGGCTGCACACGGGACAGGCGGTTCGCGTGACCGTGCAGCCAGCTTCTGCCGACTACGGCATCTGGTTTCGTCGCACGGATGTCAATGGGGTGGATCCGCTGGTTCCCGCCCGCTGGAACCGGGTCACCAATACTGAACTCAACACTCGCGTCACGAACCATGACGGTATCAGCGTTTCGACGGTCGAGCACATCATGGCCGCTTTCGCAGGTTGTGGCCTGCACAATGCGTTGGTTGAGATTGATGGTCCCGAGGTGCCTTTGCTGGACGGTTCGTCCGCACCGTTCGTCGCTGGAATCCTTTCGTGCGGCCTGGAGAGTCTCGACGCACCGGTGTCCGCCATTCGCGTGCTTCGGCCGGTGAAGGTGACGCACGGCGATGCCGCGGCCGCCCTCATGCCCTCGGATGATCTCAGGATCGAGTTCGAGATCGACTTCGCCGACGCGGTCATCGGTCGCCAGGAAAAGAGCCTGAACATGGCGAACGGCGCATTTGTGTACGAACTTTGCAACAGTCGCACGTTTTGCCGGAAAGCCGATATCGACGAAATGCGCGCGCGTGGCTTGATTCTTGGCGGATCGGTCACCTCTGCCGTCGTCGTGGATGGTGACAATGTCGTGACCCCGGGCGGAATGCGTCATGCAGACGAGCCCGTGCGCCACAAGATGCTCGACGCGTTCGGGGACCTCGCACTCGCAGGCGCCCCGATTCTTGGTCGCTATGTCGGTCGGCGTGCGGGTCACGCCACGACCAACCAGTTGTTGCGCAGGCTCTTTGCCGACCCGGAGGCATTCGAGATCGTGGAATGCGATTCCCGGACGGCTGGTCGCCTTCCAGGGGCTGGTCTCGTGCGCGAAGACGCTCTTGGCATTGCGGCCTGAAAGCAGCCTGCGAAACCAGCCCAAAACCAATTTGCACAGCAATCTTCCCGTGCTACCAAGCAGTCCGGTACTCGAGGTGGCGTGGCATGACGGAAATGAGAAAGTGGACAAGGGGCGCGCGGCGATTTGCCCTGACCGGGACATGCCTGTTGATGATGGCAGGATGCGCGGCCCTCCAGCAGTCGGAAGATGCCGAGTCACTCGAGGACCTCACTGCCGAAGAGATATTTGGGAGAGCGGAGTTCACGCTGGATTCCGGCGACGGAGCGGAGGCTGCCAATCTTTTTGGCGAGGTCGAAAGACTTTACCCGTATTCCGAATTGGCGCGGCGCGCGCTTGTCATGCAGGCCTATTCCTACCATCTGGACCGAGACTACGAGGCGGCAAGGGGAGCGGCTGAGCGATTCCTGAGCAACTATCCTGCTGATGATGACGCCCCTTGGGCACAGTATATCGTGGCGCTGTCCTTCTACGACCAGATCGACGACGTCGGACGGGATCAGGGCTTGACGTTTCAGGCGCTTCGGGCGCTTCGAACGGTCATCGAGGGGTACCCTGACAGCGAACATGCGCGATCAGCATCTCTCAAGTTCGATCTGGCCTATGACCATCTCGCTGCCAAGGAGATGGAGGTCGGCCGGTACTATCTGAAGCGGGGCCACTATCTTGCGGCGGTCAATCGCTTTCGGGTCGTCGTCGAGGACTTCCAGACGACAAGCCAGGCCCCGGAGGCGCTGCACCGGCTGGTCGAGGGCTATCTCGCACTTGGCCTTGAGAGTGAAGCACAAACCGCCGGAGCCGTTCTTGGCCACAACTTCAGGAGCACGGAATGGTACGAGTCCAGCTACGCCTTGCTGACTGGCAACGGGCTTGAGCCCGTGGCAAAGGGCGACAGTTGGCTAAGGCGGGTGTTCAGGCAGACGCTTCGCGGCGAGTGGCTTTGACGCAATTGCCATGCTGAGAAGTCTCGACATCCGGGACATTCTGATCATTTCCAGGCTGGAATTGACGCTTTGTTCCGGCTTGAATGTGCTGACCGGCGAGACCGGGGCCGGCAAGACGATTTTGCTGGATGCACTTGGATTCGTGCTGGGTTGGCGCGGTCGCGCCGAATTGGTTCGGAAGGGTGCGGAACAAGGTGAGGTAATTGCCGAATTCGACCTCGCTCGCGATCATGCCGCACGCCAGGTGCTGAAGGAGGCCGGGCTCCCCGCAGAGGACTGCTTGATCCTGAGGCGAGTGAATGCGCGAGATGGGCGGAAGACATCCTGGGTCAACGACCGTCGGGTGTCAGGCGAGGTGCTGAGGCAGCTCTCGGATGAATTGGTGGAGGTGCATGGGCAGCTTGATGATCGCGGCCTCCTGAATCCAGGCGTTCATCGCCGGCTGCTTGATGCGTTTGGCGGGCTTGAAGAGCAGGTGGCGCGATGCCGGACGGCCTGGACCAGCCTGAAGGTTGCGGAATCCGCGCTGGCCCACACGGAGGCTCGGCTTGCAGTTGTGCGCGAGGAAGAGGGCTTCCTGCGGCACGCGGTCGAAGAGATGGACCGGCTGCATCCCGAGACCGGGGAAGACGTCACGCTGGATGCGAAGCGTCGGCTTATGCGGGCTTCCGGGCAGATACGCGAGGATGTCGCACGTGCCTGCAGGGCGCTTGGTCCGGATGGCGCAGAGGGCATGATACGTGACGCATCGCGATGGTTGGGCGGCGTCGCTGCGAGCGCTGAAGGCGTGCTGGACGATCCAATGGCGGCCTTGTCGAGGGCGATGGAGGAAGTTGGCAATGCCGAGCAGGGCGTGGCCAAGGTTCTCGAGGCCCTGGAGTTTGATGCGGCCGAACTCGAGCGCGTAGAGGAGCGGCTGTTTGACATTCGTGCGCTGTCGCGGAAGCACGATGTGCCGTCAGACGATCTCCCGGGCCTTGCAGACGAGTTTCGGGCAAAGCTTGCCGCACTTGACGACGGTGCAAGCGACCTGAAGGAGCGAAAGCAAGCAGTGGACGATGCCCAGACAGCCTATGACACTGCTGCGGCCGAACTCGGAAACGCACGGGCGACGGCGGCGAAGAAGCTGGATGCGGCGATGTCGAAGGAATTGCCTCCGCTGAAGATGGAGAGAGCGAGTTTCTCGACGCAAGTCACCAAAGCCGACCACGGGCCCGAAGGCGGGGAGCATGTTGCATTCACGATTGCAACGAATCCGGGAATGCCTGCCGGCCCCTTGAACAGGATCGCGTCGGGCGGGGAACTCAGCCGGTTTCTCCTTGCACTCAAGGTATGCCTCACGGCCGGCGCGGACGACCTGACATTGATCTTCGACGAAATTGATCGCGGCGTCGGAGGTGCCACGGCCGATGCTGTTGGCCGGCGGCTTGCGGCCCTGGCGTGCGGATCGCAGGTGCTCGTGGTCACCCACAGCCCGCAGGTTGCGGCACGAGCGGTGCATCATTGCCGGGTCGAAAAATCGGTCGAGGACGGAGTGACTCTAAGCCGGGTGACGTCCTTGTCGGACGATGAACGCATTGACGAGATTGCCAGAATGCTCTCCGGCGATACCGTGACCGATGAGGCAAAGGCAGCGGCACGGGCCTTGCTGGCCGCGTGAACGGGGCATCAGTCCCGTCGCCGCCTGCGCCGTTTGCGGGGAGCGGTTGCACTTTCCGATGTGCCGTCGCCAGCCGACGAGAATCCGCCGAGCCGCTCTGCAATTTCTTCCAGCGTGGGGCGCTTGCCCTTTGGCCGGGTTTCCAGTGCTGCGCGCATGAGCCGCAGGTGCTCCGGAGTCGTTCCGCAACAGCCGCCGATGATCGTTGCACCGGCGTCCCGGGCCAGGGCGGCGTAGTCCGCCATGAGATCCGGAGTGCCGTCATAGTGGATTTGACCGTCGACGTATTTGGGAATTCCGGCGTTGCCCTTAGCTATCAGTGGCAGCGTCTGCCCTGTCGCGGCAAAGCCCAGAACCGTCCGAAGGAGGTCTGATGCCCCAACACCGCAATTTGCGCCGAAAGCGACCGGGGGCTCGTCCAGCTTCTGGACCATCTTGACCATGTCTGCGCTGGTCAGGCCCATCATGGTCCGGCCCGCCGTGTCAAAGCTCATTGTTCCGCACCAGGACATGCCGGATCGCGCAGCGGCTTCAGCCGCCGCGCGGTACTCGTCCGGGGCGCTGATCGTTTCGACCCAAAGCAGGTCCGCGCCGCCATCCTTCAACCCCTCGGCCTGTTCATGGAATATCTCTACGGCGTCGGCATAGGACAACGTGCCGAGCGGTTCCATGATTTCGCCTGTTGGCCCGATCGAGCCGGCGACGATGACCGTGCGAACCGCACCGTCCGCCACGTCGCGGCCGATTTCTGCCGCAGCACGGTTCAGTTCGCGAACCCGTCCTTGGCCGTCGTGGAGCTTCAGCCGGGACGCGTTCCCTCCAAAGGAATTCGTCAAGAAGAGGTCACAGCCTGCGTCCACGAATTCCTGGTAGAGTCTCCGGATCTCTCTCGGCCTGTCAACGTTCCAGAACTCAGGCGCCTCTCCCGCGGACAGCCCCATGTTGAAGAGATTTGTGCCGGTGGCGCCGTCGGCCAGCAACCAGTCTTGGGTTTCGAGATGGGAACTGACACGGTCGCTCATTGGCGAGCCCTTCCGTTTGTCGTTCCGGAATGCCACGGGCCACTCGCTCGCGCAAACCAGATTCGTCCAATGACCGCAAGCGGCCGATTCAGAAAATGGCCGGGCAGAGCCCGGCCAGTCCAACAGGGAGGTGTGAATGCTCCGTTCATGTCGTTGCATTCATGACATTTGTATGCGGCATGCGGCATTCAATCAACCTTTGAAGCAAGGCGATTGGTCAAGGCAGGGTTGTCCCAGATGCATAGCTATGCGGCGACGCCCGACTTCAGTTTCTTCCGGTACGCGATGATCTCCTCGGTGACGAAATCGCGAAACGCCGCGATTCGGCGGGATTGCCGGAGCTCTTCGGGGAAGGCGAGAAACACCGGGACATCATTTGACTCGATGTCTGGAAGGACGCGCTGCAGTTCGGGGAAGTCCTGTGTAACATAGTCGGGCAAGACCCCGATCCCGAGATTTGCCAGAACGGCCTGCAAGACACCGAAGTAGTTGTTCACCGTCAGGAGGAACGGGACGTCATGGGCCAGCAGTTCCTGAACAAGCTGCGCGCCCGCGCTCACCTGCGTTGCATTGGCGCTCTGGCTGATCAACCGGTGCTTCCTCAACTGGGCCAGGTCCTCAGGGACGCCATGCGCGGAAAGATAGTCCGGACTTGCATATAGGCGCATCTTGACTGCCATGATCTTGCGGCGAATCAGGTCTGCCTGGCTGGGCTCCTTCATGCGAATCGCAACATCCGCTTCCCGCATCGGCAGATCCAGTACGCGCTCTTCAAGCATCAGGTCTATCTTCAGGTCGGGGAACTTCTCGTAGAGCTTCGGAAGACGAGGCGCGAGCCAGAGCGAACCGAAGCCGGTCGTGGTCGTCACGCGCAACTCGCCAAAGACCTCTTCCTTGCTGTCGCGAATTCGGGCTTCGGCAGTCTCAAGGCGGCGCGACATGGCCGACGTGGCATCGAACAGGAGTTCGCCCTGTTCAGTGAGAATCAGGCCGCGTGCGTGGCGATGGAACAACGTCGTGTTGAGACTCACTTCGAGCGCGCGAATCTGCCGTGACACGGCTGACTGGCTCAGGTGGAGCGAATCACCGGCATGGGTCAAGCTGCCGGCATCGGCAACTGCGTGAAAGATTCGAAGCTTGTCCCAGTCCATGTGAACCCTTGCCTCCCCGAATGCGCCTGCAGTTTCCCATGAGGTAACCCTGTCGCGACCGGGATTGCAAACGTGCTCGTGACAAAGATTGAGTTTGTAGGTCAGTAAATTTGACCTATAATGCGACCAAACTGCCAGGTAGGGAAAATGTTGATCCGCGAGGTCACGCTAGGCGACAAGTTCGACCTTGATTGCGGCGCGGTCCTGATGAACGGAACTCAGGCCCTCGTGCGTCTTGTGCTGATGCAGGCGGCGCGCGACAGGATGTCCGGGCTGAACACCGCTGGATACGTTTCAGGATATCGTGGCTCGCCCCTCGGAGCGGTCGACCAGCAGATGGCTGCCGCGGAGGCCATGCTGACCGCAGCGGGCATAAGGTTCCAGCCAGGCCTGAACGAAGACCTTGCCGCCACCGCGATCTGGGGAACACAGCAAGCGGAACTGCGGGGCGAGGGGAGGCATGACGGCGTCTTTGCACTTTGGTACGGCAAGGGCCCGGGCGTGGACCGTTCAGGCGATGTCATGCGACACGCAAACATGTCAGGCACCTCCCCGCATGGCGGCGTTCTCATGGCACTGGGGGATGATCACACGGGCGAGAGCTCGACAGTGTGCCACCAGTCGGATTGGGCACTGGTCGACGCCTACATGCCGGTGCTGTCACCGGCCGGCGTTCAGGAAATCCTGGATCTTGGACTATACGGGTATGCGCTGTCGCGTTTCTCGGGGACCTGGTGCGGACTGAAATTGATGAAGGACACGGTCGAGGTGACCTCCGTGATCGATGGCCGCACTGACCGAATGTCATTTGTCGAGCCCGAATTCGCGATGCCTGAAGGTGGCCTCAATATTCGGCTTGGCGATCACTGGATCGATCAGGAAGCCAGGATCATCGACTACAAGAGATTTGCGGCGGAGGCGTTTTCTCATGCGAACCGGATCGACCGTCGGGTTTGGGGCAGCCGGGGAGCCAAGATCGGCTTCGTTGCGGCAGGCAAGAACTGGCTCGACCTGAACCATGCCCTCAAACTTCTGGGCATCGACGGGGATGAGGCCCGACGCCTCGGGCTGACGACCTACAAGGTGGGACAGGCATTCCCGCTCGACATGAAGGGATTTCACGATTGGGCCGAGGGTCTGGACCTGATTGTCGTGGTCGAGGAAAAGCGCAAGCTGATAGAGGTGCAGGTCAAAGAGGCAATCTTCGATGATCGCCGCGGTCGCAGGGTCTACGGCTGGTACAAGGGCGGTGCCGGCGGAATGCACCACGAGGAGTTGTTTCCGACCCGGTTCGCGCTGGATCCGGCAATGATCGCGGAGAAGATCGGCGGCATTCTTGTTGAAGAGGGACGGGGCACGGACCGGATCAGGGCGGGCCTCGAAATGGTGACGGCTGCGCGTGCCCGCGCCAATGCTCCGGATATCGCATCGCGCCTGCCCTATTTCTGTTCGGGTTGCCCACACAACACGTCGACGAACGTGCCGGACGGCTCACGGGCCTACGCAGGCATCGGCTGCCACTTCATGTCACTCTGGATGGATCGGGAGACAAGCGGGTTCACGCACATGGGTGCCGAAGGCGCGAACTGGATCGGCGAGGCGCCGTTCTCAAGCCGGAGGCATGTGTTCCAGAACCTGGGCGACGGAACCTATAACCATTCCGGAATTCTGGCAATCCGGGCCGCTCTCGCGGCGGACGTGAACATCACGTTCAAGATTCTCTACAACGACGCAGTCGCGATGACGGGTGGCCAAAAGAATGATGGCGACCTGCGGCCGGAGAGGATCGCGCGCGAATTGCTGGCAATGGGCGTCAGAAACGTGACCGTCGTCTTCGACGCCAAGGAGGTGCCGGACCGGACGGCGTTTCCTGGGGAGGTCGGGTGGCATGAGCGAGCGAGGCTGCCGGAAGTGCAGGCGCGCATGGCCGAAAGCGATGGCGTCAGCGCGATCATCTACATCCAGACATGTGCGGCCGAAAAGAGGCGACGCCGGAAGCGTGACGCGTTTCCGGATCCCGACCTGCGCGTGCTCATCAACACCGACATCTGCGAGGGCTGTGGCGACTGCGGAATTCAATCGAATTGCGTTTCCGTCGTGCCTGTCGAGACCGAGTTCGGGCGCAAGCGGGCGATCGACCAGTCGTCCTGCAACAAGGATTATTCCTGCCTGAACGGATTCTGCCCTTCCTTCGTGACCGTCAAAGGCGGGCAGCCTCGGAAGCGTGCGATGGTGGACCTTGAGACCGGCGGGTTGGCAGCCCCCGAGTTGCCATCCATTGAGGGCACCCACAATGTCGTTATCACCGGCGTCGGCGGAACTGGCGTCGTTACCGTCGGTGCACTGCTTGCGATGGCCGCGCATCTCGATGGAAGGGCAGCGGGAATGATGGAGATGGCAGGGCTCGCGCAGAAGGGTGGTGCGGTCCACATTCACTGCCGAATCGCCAATGAACCCGAGGACATTACCGCCATTCGCGTTGCGGTCTGTGAGGCGGACACGTTGATTGGAGGGGATCTTGTCGTTTCCGCAGGTCACAAGACCCTCGATCTTGTCAAGGCTGGTCGGACCAGTGGCGTTGTCAACGTGCATGAGACGGTGACCGGGGACTTCACGAGGGATCCCGACTTCCACATTCCCGCGGACCAGCTCAGGCTGTCGCTGGAGGCCGCGCTGAGGGATGGGTTGATTTGCCTCGACGCGTTCGCGCTGGCCGAATCCACGCTCGGCGACTCGATCTATTCGAACATGGTTCTGCTGGGTGCGTCCTGGCAGTCCGGCCAATTGCCGCTAAGCCGGACAGCAATCATGCGCGCCATCGAGCTGAACGATGCGCGGGTAGAGGAAAACATGCGCGCCTTTGAGATCGGCCGGTGGGCGGCGGTCAACCCGGACAAGGCGGCTCGTTTGTCAACCAGTGACGTGACGCGCTTGCCAAGAACACTTGAAGAAAGGATCGAATTTCGCGCCAGGCACCTTGCCGCCTACCAGTCCCGAAAGCTGGCTCGACGGTACCACGAGCTGGTTGACCAGGCTGACGATCCTGCGCTGCGGGAGGCGATCGCAAGGGGCTATCACAAGGTGTTGGCATACAAGGATGAATTCGAGGTTGCTCGGCTACTTTCCGGAACACGTGCCAAGGCCGAAGAGGTGTTTGACGGAAACCTCACGCTCACGTTTCACCTGTCACCGCCTTTCCTGCCGGGACGCGATGCGTCCGGGCGACCCGGAAAGCGCGCATTTGGCGCATTTTCTGAACGGGTGTGGCCGCTGCTCGCGCGCTTCAAGTGGTTGCGAGGCACGCCGTTCAATCCCTTCGGCTACAGCGCTGAGCGCCAGATGGAACGGAAACTGATCCAGCAGTATGAACGCGACATGGCGGAAGTCCTGGCGGATCCGGATCGCAACTTAGGGGCCGCCATCGCTCTGGCTGAATTGCCACTGGAAGTGCGTGGCTTCGGTCCAGTGAAGGCAGCCAACGCACAGAAGGCAGCCGAGCGTCGGGAGACGCTGCTGCGATTCTTCCGGAACGGGGCGGCCGCAGCCGCAAGCACCGCCGCAGAATAGCGCGCCCTGCCGCGTTCGACATCGAACGGTTCTGCATCGGCCTTGTGCGGGCCGAATTGTCGGCAATGGACATTCCTCAATGCTGCACGTATGCCCTGCCGCCAAGGAGGGTCGGGCCTTTGGTCGGGGCGCGGGATGAACGGGACGCGGACGAGCAGGCGAAAATGGCGGTAGGACTGTTTGACAGCGGGCTTGGTGGCCTGACGGTCCACAAGGCCGTGGCACAGCGGCTTCCCAACGTGCCTCTCGTCTATTTTGGCGACAACGCGCACACGCCATACGGGGTTCGTGACGTCGACGACATCTACAAGTTGACCACTCAGGGGGTGTCCCGGCTGTTTCAGGCTGGCTGCGACCTTGTCGTGCTCGCCTGCAACACGGCGTCGTCGGCCGCGCTCCGCCGAATTCAGGAAGACTGGGTTCCGTCGGACAAGCGGGTGCTTGGCGTCTTCGTGCCGTTGATCGAGGCCCTGACCGAACGGCAATGGGGTGACAATTCGCCGCCCCGCGAAGTCGAGACGAAGAACGTGGCGCTTTTCGCGACGCCGGCAACAGTCCGGAGCCGTGCGTTCCAGCGCGAGCTGGCATTCCGTGCGATCGGCGTTGACGTGGAGGCGCAAGCCTGCGCAGGCATTGTTGATGCCATCGAAGAGGGCGACATGATTCTGGCTGGCGCGCTTGTGCGGAGCCATGTCGAAGCGCTGAGGCGAAAGATGCCAATGCCGGAGGCGGCAGTTCTTGGGTGCACACACTACCCGATCGTCGAGGATGAATTCAGGGCGGCTCTGGGACCTGGCGTCAAGGTGTTCAGCCAGCCGGCCCTTGTGGCTGACAGCCTGGCCGACTATTTGCAACGGCATCCCGAAATGCGTGGCACTGGCGAGATCCCCATGTTCCTGACTACTGGCGACCCGCAACGTGTTACCGACCAGGCGACCCGGTTTCTCCGACGGAAGACGGAGTTTCACGCAGCGTGATTGCCGCGCGAACCTTGTCGCGCTAGACACTCATGATTTCCCGAAGGAGGGCCCGGATGCCCCATCACGTCGCCATTCTTGGCGCCAGCGGATATACAGGCGCCGAACTCGTTCGGTTGATCTCGACACACCCGTCGATCCGGGTCGCTACGTTGACCGGAGACCGGAAGGCGGGCCAGCCGATGTCAACGGTGTTTCCGCATCTTGGGCACATGAATCTGCCTGACCTGATCGCCATCGATCAAGTGGATTGGTCAGGAATTGACCTGGCATTCTGCGCACTCCCGCACGCAACAAGCCAGGCCGTCGTACCTTCCGTTCCCCGGCATGTTAAGGTCGTCGACCTTTCCGCCGATTTTCGGCTGCATGACTCCGACGCCTACGAGACGTGGTACGGCAAGCCTCATGCGGCAATGGAACTGCAGCAAGACGCGGTTTACGGGCTGACGGAGTTCTATCGTGAGGACATCCGGTCAGCGCGGCTTGTCGCGGGCACTGGCTGCAACGCGGCAGCTGGCCTCTATGGCTTGCGGCCTCTATTCATGGAGAAGTGCATAGATTTCGACGACATCGTTCTGGACCTGAAGGCGTCCGTGTCCGGTGCGGGGCGGTCGCTTAGGGAACATCTGCTGATGGCCGAGATGGAAGACAGCGTGTTGCCGTATTCAGTGGGTGGCACTCATCGGCATCTCGGGGAATTCGATCAGGAACTGGCAAAGCTGGCAGACGGCAAGCCTAAAGTCACGCTTACGCCGCACCTTCTGCCCTCCACGCGAGGCATTGTCATGACCTGCTACGTGAAAGGCGTGCCTGAGCGGATTCATGCGGCACTGGAGAAGGTCTACGGCGGCGAGGTCTTCATCCATGTCCTGCCGTTCGGCCAGGTTCCGCAGATGAAGCATGTGCGGGCCTCGAACTTCTGCTACATTGGCGTGGTGGGTGACCGGCGCGAGCGGGTCGCGACCGTGATTGTCGTGCTAGACAACTTGACGAAGGGATCGAGCGGGCAGGCGATCCAGAACGCGAACCTGATGTTGGGCGAAGACGAAACAGCCGGCCTCATGGCCGCACCCGTCTATCCGTGAAACATCGGCTCCCTTGGGTGATGATCGTGGGCCTTATGCAGTCACGGTTTGTCCCATTGCCGCGGCATCCTGGATCGGAGGCCAAGAATGCAACCACGCGCCATTGGTCCTGCAGGAAATCGCCACGTCGATTTGCCAGCCATCGGATGCGGAGCCCCCTATCATCTCTCTTGCACGGTGTGCGCGGATGAAGGGCCTGAAGAAGCAGCGCCGCATACAGGTCCTTGCAATGGCGGGCGCCTGCCTTGCCGGCATGTTGGTCGCGCTTTGGTTCTTGCCAAAGGATGCATTCCAGTTCTTTCGGTCCCCGAGCGAAGTCCTGGCCGCACCGCCCGCGAAGGACGAGTATTTCCAGCTGGGCGGGCTGGTGAAGGACGGCTCGATGACAGGGGTTGACGGCGTGAGGTTCTCCTTTGTGGTCACCGACGGCGCTGCGGAGGTTCCCGTGACATATGTTGGCGGAGATCCGGCCCCAGATCTGTTCGGAGAGGGGCAGGGGACCATAGCAAAGGGGCACTACGTAGACGGCGTGTTTCGGGCCGATGACCTCCTCGCCAAGCACGACGAGACCTACATGCCCGTGGAGGTGATCGATGCCTTGAAGGAACAGGGCGTATACCGGAAGCCGGACAGTTAGATGCAATGCACTTGCCTTGAGGAGATTCTTGTGTCGGGACGGCAGATCATCACATCCTCAGGAGGACTTCGTCATGGGCCGGAAAGATGGCACTTTGCCTGCGGCGGACATGCGGCATGTCGGTGACAGGCTTCGATCGATGGATTGCAATTCCGAAGCGCACGGCCCAGATGCATCTTGACAACCGAATCGCCCGGTCCGAATTTCCGATTGTTGTGCGAGCGCTGATTGGGCAATCGTGCAAGACGACGAGTGGGCCCGCGATGTTACAGGAACCCTTCCGCCGATCGATCCTTGCAATGCTGCTTGGTACAACCGTCGCACTGTCAGCAGGCGCTCTTGTTCCGAACATGGCCGTGGCTCAGGACGCGAGATCGATCTTGCGGGCGACCTTCGACAACTGGCGCGCAGACAGCAGCCACTTGACGACGTCGATGACGATCAATCGCGCCTCGGGCACGCGCAACCTGACGATGAAGAGCTGGACGCAGGGCGAAAAGAAGGCGCTTGTCCGATTCACCGCACCGGCCCGCGATGCCGGCAATGCGACCCTGCAGGTTGGCAATTCAACCCATGTCTTCAATCCAAAGCTCAACCAGGTCATCAAGCTGCCCGCCAGCGCCATGTCGCGGAGCTGGATGGGGTCGGACTTTTCCTATGACGATCTGGCTCGGTCGGACAAGGTGATCGACGACTACACGCATACGCTGAAAGGCATGGTCAACGTCGCGCGCGGCCGGGCGCATGTGATTGAATCAGTTCCCAAGCGAGGTGTTCCGGTGGTCTGGGGCAAACAGGTTCTGACGATCCGCACGGACGGCGTATTGATGGAAGTCGAATATTACGATCAGGTCGGCAAACGCGTCAGGGTCATGACAACCGACCGCGTCGGCAGGATCGGCGGACGCCCCTATCCGGTCGTGATGACCATGCGGACGGATGCCAAGCCCGGGCAGTTCACGCGCCTCACCACTGAATCGGCCGAGTTTGACATCCCCATCCCCTCATACCTGTTCACCAGGTCAAACCTTCAGAACCCACGGGACTGACCCTTGATAGCCGCGCTCGCCTGGCGAAATATCTGGCGCCAACCAATCCGAACCTCGCTGTCGGTCCTCGGCATGGCGTTCACGTCGATGCTTCTGGTGTTCATGCTGTCCCTTCAACTTGCGGCCTACGACACGATGAAGTCCAGCATGCTGCGCATCGCCGACGGATTCGGCCAGTTTCAGATCGAGGGCTACAAGGACGACCCCGAGATGGACAAGGTCATTGCCGACCCGGCGGCGCTATTGGCCGACCTTGAGAGTGTTTCCGGCATCACGGTGGCAGCGGCCCGCGGAACCGGTTTCGGGCTATTGGCCAGCGGGGAGCGCAGCTTTGCTGTCGCCATTCTCGGGATCGACCCGGCGCTTGAGCCGGATGTTTCGACATTGTCTGGCCTGGTCGAGCGGGGCCGCAGCCTCGCGCCCGATGACCGCGACGCGATCGTGCTGGGCGACGGACTGGCGCGCAATCTGCGATTGGGTCTCGGCGACCACGTCGCGCTTTTGGGTTCTGGACTCGATGGTTCGGTGGCCGTCGACGTTCTGGAGGTGGTCGGGATATTCAAGTCCAAGGTCCCCGAGCTTGACCGCGCCTTCGCGCAGATGCCGCTTGCGCGGTTTTCCGAGACATTTCTGATGGCAGGCGGCGTCCATGCCATTGCGGTTGCCGGAGAGGATCTGCCGGACGTGGTGCGGGCCGAGCCCGGGCTGCGGGAAGTCGCCGCACGGCATGGGGTGGTGTATCTCAACTGGGCCGAACTGCGGCCCGATGTTGAGGAGGCCATCGCGGCCGACATGATCACCGCGATCATGATCTATGTTACGCTGGTGGTGGTCGTCGTCTTCATCACCCTCAACACGCTGTACATGTCGGTCCTGGAGCGCACGCGCGAATTCGGGGTTCTTCTGGCGATCGGGATGAAACGCCGCTGGATCGGTCGCATGGTCTGGATGGAAATGATCTTTCTCTCGCTGTTCGGCAACGGGCTGGGCATCCTGCTTGGCATGGCCCTGACCTATTGGGTGCAGCAGGTCGGCATCGCCATTGAAGGATTGTCCGAGATTTATGAATCATGGGGAATGCCGGCAAGGTTCTATCCGGCGATGACACCGTTCCGCGTGCTG
The DNA here is from genome assembly GCA_028824715.1 of Boseongicola sp. Taxonomy (GTDB): domain Bacteria; phylum Pseudomonadota; class Alphaproteobacteria; order Rhodobacterales; family Rhodobacteraceae; genus JAJEFO01. Next base: position 114,631 of record JAPPCV010000114.1, read on the forward strand.
TTCGGGCCGCTTGCGATTGTCCTTTCCATCGCGGTTCTGGGCATCGTGCCCTATAGCCGCGTTCTTGGGTTGGAACCGGTGAAGGCAATGGCTTCATGATCGACGGCCTCAATACCATGCTGCCGCTCGCCTGGCGAAACCTGTGGCGGAACCCGCGTCGCACCGGCATCACGCTGATCGTTGTGGCCATCGGGGTTTGGTCGATCCTGTTCTTCAATGCATTCATGATTGCCTGGGCCAAGAGCTCGAAGGAAACGACACTTCAACTTCTTCTCGGGTCAGGACAGATCCATGCCGAAGGCTACATGGACGATCCTTCAATTGAGAAATTGATGGATCCACCCGACCTGGACCTCACCTCGGCACTGGATTTACCCGCCGTAGCCGACTGGACAACCCGCGTCGTCGTCCCGGGGGTGGTTCAAAGCGAGTACAAGACCTTGCCGGCCACAATTGTCGGCGTCGACCCGACGGCCGAGGCACGGATTTCGTCGATCCCCGGCAAGATCGCCGAAGGTCGATATCTGAACAGCAGCGATGACGACTCGGCCGTCTTGGGGCTGCACATGGTCGAGCGGCTGAAAACCGGGCTTGGTCGCCGCGTGATCCTGATGTCGCAGAACACCGCGGGCGCGATGTCCGAACAGAGCTTCGACGTGGTTGGCATCTACGACGCCGACAAGGCGACCGAAGACCTTTATGTCTTCACCGGACGCGCGGCGTCGCAAGCGTTCCTGGGCCTTGAGGGCGAGATCGCCCAGATCGTCTTCGTTCTGCAGGAGGAGATGGCATTGGAGGACACCATCGCGGCGATGGCCGACGCGGCACCCGACCTTGACGTCCGCAGTTGGAGAGACCTCAACCTGTTCCTGGCCTCTATGGACAGCTACATGCGTGTCTTCATCCATGTCTGGCTAGGCATCGTCTTTGCGCTGATGGCGATCGGCATCATCAACACCCAACTGATGGCGGTCTTCGAACGAACGCAGGAATTCGGGCTGCTGCGTGCGCTTGGGATGAAGCCGCGTCGGGTTCTCTTGATGGTCACCATCGAAAACGCACTGCTGATAGGCGTCGGAGTGCTCTTAGGCATGGCCATGGCAGCCGTGACCATATGGTCGGTCAGCGACGGCATCGACTTCTCGGCCTTTGCCCGGGCCATGGAGATGGTTCAGACCGGCGAAATCATCTATCTTGATTACGAACCGGACGCATTCATCCTGTTCCCGGGCCTGATTTGGCTTCTTGGCATCTTGGTTGCTCTCTGGCCCGCGCGACGGGCCTCGAATTGCCGCCCGGTAGACGCCATGCGGCGAGAGACCTAGGAAGGAACAAGGCATGGATCCGATTGTCACCTGCCGCGGCCTGTCCAAGACCTTCGGAAAGGGCGAACTGGCGGTGCATGCGCTCAGGGATGTCGATCTGGACATCATGCCCGGCGACATTGCGACGCTTGCCGGGCCGTCGGGGTCGGGCAAGACGACGCTTCTCAACATGATTGGCGCCCTTGACGAGCCGACCTCGGGCGAGGTGTCCGTTGGCGGGCAACCGCTGAGCGGGATTTCCCGGTCCGGGCTCTCGGACTTGAGGCTATCGAAGATCGGCTTTGTCTTCCAGTCTTACAACCTGATCCCGGTCCTGTCGGCGCGCGAGAACATCGAGTTCGTGCTGCAATTGCAGGGTGTTTCCGGTTCGGAGCGCCACGACCGCGCGATGGAGGCGATCAAGGAGGTCGGGCTTGCCGGCATGGAAGACCGCCGTCCCGGCAAGATGTCGGGCGGGCAACAACAACGGGTGGCCGTCGCCCGTGCCCTGGTGTCTCGCCCGACCATCGTTCTGGCCGATGAGCCCACGGCCAACCTTGATTCAAAGAACGCGCTTGAGCTTGTCGACCTGATGCGGAACCTCAACCGCGAACACGGCACAACCTTTCTGATCGGAACTCACGACGTCAGGGTGATGGAACACTCAATGCGTCACATCGAAATGGTGGACGGAAGGATCGACAACGATGCGCGCAGCAGCGCCTAGTGCGGTCATTCTTGCCTTAATCGTGGCAATGCCGGCCGGGGCCGATGACTTTCGTGTGCGGACCGAAGCTGGGCTGACGTCAAGCAGTGCGGATGCAACAAGTCTGGGGGCTGACCTGGGTTATCGGGGCACCCGGGCGGTGACCGCGAGCGCACGCCTCATGTGGGACAAGTTCGAGGGATCCTTTCGCCTTGAGGTTCACACACAGCTCAAGGCCGCGCATGGCAGCCAGATTGCCCTGGCGTCCGAATTGATGCCTTCCGAAGGCCCGCCACGGACATTGCTTGATCTAAGTGGCGACTGGTCGCAAGATCCTGATCAGAAAGTTGTCGGCGCCATCGACCGTGCTTCGGTCGCCTACACCCGTGAGAGCCTGGTCTTGAAGGCGGGACGGCAAGCCATCACTTGGGGGAGCGGGTTGTTCTTTCACCCATCCGACATCGTGGCCCCGTTTTCGCCAGATGCGATCGATACCAGCTACAAGCCCGGCGTCGACATGCTCTACGCTCAATACCTTTTTGACAATGGCGCCGATGTCCAGGCCATTGCCGTCCCGCGCGCGGAAACTCACGGCGGATCAGTCGACATGGACCAAAGCACCTTGGCAATCCGCGGCAGTGCGACCCTGGGTAACCTAGACGGTGCGCTCTTCTACGCTCGTGACCGTGGCGACAACGTGACGGGGCTGAACCTGAGCGGTCCATTGGGCGGGGCGTCCTGGAACGCCGAGTACGTCCATTGGCGGCTTGCAGACGGCACCACGCATCCGTCCTGGCTCTTCAACATCACCAACTTCGGCACCTTTGGGGATTGGAACGTTTCCTATTTCGCGGAGTATTTTCGCAACGGCTTCGGCGTGGATGCCTCAGCGCCATTGGACGCTCTGCCAGCAAGCCTGACAAAGCGGATGTCGACCGGACAGGTCTTTTTCGGCGGGCAGGATTTCCTGGCGCCCGGGGGCCAGCTTCAGGTGACCCCTGATCTTTCGATCAGCCCAAGAGCAATCATCAGCCTGAACGACCGCAGCAAGCTTGCCATGGTCGGCATCAACTACGCGCTCGGCGACAACACCGATCTTGCTTTCGACATTTTCAGCCCGTTTGGCGCCGATGGCTCAGAGTTTGGCGGTCGCGAAACATCAGCCGGATCGGGGACTTTTGCGGGCCCGGCGCGATCGGCGACGCTTCGCCTCATTCATTTCTTCTGATGTCATTCGGACGCGTCGCGAAAAGAGGGGACGACTTGCGACAACAATGTTTCGGCTACGCGGACGCCTCTGGTTGGTCACAATCCGATTGGGAATTCCGTTGACTGAAACGTGGCAGTCCCAGCCCCGGCTGATTTCACGGGTCGGTGAGGTGGGCAACCCCAACGCCTCGCCGTGCAGATGCGCCAATCCCGGACGCCTCGTCATGTCTTTCCGCCCACGCGGCGGTCGTTCACGGGGCCGTAGGCCCAAAGCCTTTGCGAAGATCGGCGGGAAACCCGCCCTTCTGGCTGGCATGCACATGGCACGTTCCGCAGTTTCAGTCAACGATATAATCGCCATCCGATTCTCCAGTTCCAGCCTGCAGTAGACCGTTCCAAGGAAATGTCGCGTGGTCTGGTCCTTCCGGTGCATTCACGATTGTAGCGGCAATGCCGCAGCGTGCCTGAAGCCGCGCGAGAGTCATGACAGCAGTCCTCGCTTCCCCGGATGCCGGATTCCTCAACAGAACGGAAACTGGCCGCGCGCCAAGTCAGCGCATTGCTTGATGGCCGAAGATTCGAGGGAAGGCCCCTCGTACATTTGGGGCGGCACGGGGCGAACATCTTGCCGTTGACTGCCCGCGACATGAGAACAAGGCGACCACGCCAGTGAGGCAATCCCTCCGAACCTAAAGTGCAGACCTGCCCGTGACTGTGGGATGCGCCCGTCTCCCGACGTCTCTGTCCTCAGGCTTGTGCCTGTTCCCGGGAGTCGACCTCAAGCAGCCCGTTAAGGATCACGTTGGCAATCTCGGACGCAATGTATTCCGCATTCAACGTGTCCGAATCCCCATGTTCGAGAAAGAACCGCACCTGCTTGCCCATGACGGCGTAATATTCTGTCATCGCCCAGATGTGGAACAGCAGCAAGACCGGATCGACAGGACGCACGCGTCCGTCGGCAATCCAGCTCTCGATCAGCGAAGCAGAGCGTCGGACGTCTTCGCGCGACCGTATCCAGTGATCCTGCAACATGCCCGCGTCGCGCATGACCTCGTTTGCAAACAGCTTCACCTTGTTGGGGTGTTCGAGCGAGAACCGGACCTTGCGGACGACATAGTCCCTCAGCACGGATTCGGGATCCCGGTTGATGGCGCTTCCGTCAAACAGATCGGCCCAGATCCCGATGATCTGGTCGATGACGTCCTGGTACAGCTCTTCCTTGCCGCTGATATGGTAGTGAAGCTTCGTCTTTGTAAGCCCCGCGCGATCAGCGATGGCTTGGGTGGTGGTGCCGCGCAGACCATGCTCTGCGAATTCCGCAATAGCGGCCTCGCGGATCTTCTCGTTGAGCGCCTCGCGCTTTTGGGCGAAATCTGAACGTGATTTCATGTGCTGACCGGGCTGCAAGCCGTGGCACCGACCGGGATGTCGTCGGTGGGCATCATCGCCGCAACCTCGACTACGCAAAAGTTCGACGGTTCGTCTTTGGTATGCATCTTCCTTACCCGGTTGAGACGCGGAAAACCAGACAGCTTCCGAAGACATCGTGCCAACTTGAAGATGTCTTCCACCCCTGTTTCCGGCTCCTGTCAGGGTCATTCCGATCTGGTCGCGAAAGTACCTTGCCTGTGCCAAAGCCTGACCGTCCCCGGCGTCAATCGAGAATTCGCCAGCCTGCCCTATAGTCCGGCCTGCGCATTCGGGCAAGCCGCGGAAGCCGAGTTCCAGAAGTGCAAGGTCTTATTGTCATGTCCAGGCGGAACGGCGTGCAGGCAGAACGGCGGTCACGGCCGGACGGGTATGCGCTGCAAGGTCCTTTCGACACGGGCGAGAAAGCCGGTACGGTCCTTCTCGGTCGAGTTGTTCATGTCGTAGAGCTGGAGCCAGATCACCTTGCACTTCGGCGAAAACAGCGGGCGCAGACCCCTTGTCCACAAGCTGCGTCCGGGATCGCGTATCAGGCGGATCCACCACCATGGCGAGCCCGATGTAGTTATCCCGGCAAAGAGCCGGATGTGCCCGAGTCGCCCCTTTGTGCGCCTCAGCCGGGCATCGGCCACTTCAAACGCAATTCCGGGAAGCCATACCCTTTCGAGCCAGCCCTTCAGCATCGCCGGAGGTCCGTAGTACCAGGTCGGGTAGATCACCAGCAGCCCCTCAGCCCATTTCAGGTCGTCAATGTGCTCTGGGTGCTTGTCGATGATGGCCTGGGTGTGCGGCAGGTAGTCTGACCATTCCTGCTCGCTCAGGACCGGCTCGAATTCCTCGCGGTAGAGATCGCGTACACGCACGTCATGGCCTGCCGCACGCAAGGTGCGGCAGGCGGTGTCGAAGACGGCGGCGCCAAAGCTTTCACGACTCGGGTGACAGAATACCACAAGCAGTCGCATGGCCCCGCGCACCTACGGCTTGAGGTCCATTCCGACCATCTTGTTCACGAAGCGGTCGGTTGCGACCATTTCCACATCGACCGAACCGGCCTCGATGATTCCGGCCTCCACGGCAAGATCGTGAAAGGCCCTGACCCTCTGCAGGTCTATCGCGCCGATTCCGGCCTCGAGCTGGTAGCCACTGTCAATGATTCCGAGCGCCTTCATCTGCGCGACCTCGGCTGCGAGCTTTTCGGGTGTCTGGTCCGGATTGGCTTCAATGATTGCCGCGTTGCCTGCGGAATTGTCGCCGTAGAGGTAATTGTACCAACCGATGGTGGACGCATCGATGAAGCGCTGCACGAGGTCGGGATTGCTTTCAACCAGTTCGACCCTGGTCTCAATGGTGGTCGAATAGGTGCTCCAGCCATAGTCGGCCAGCACGAAAGTCTCCACTTCTGCACCTGCGCTTGCCGCGTAGAGCGGTTCGGCCGTCGCGTAGCCCTGCTGCACCATCTTCTCGTCATTCAGGAATTCGGCGAGGTTGTAGCCGTAGGGACGCAGGCTCTCGTCGCGGAAGCCGTGCGCAGCCGTCATCCACTGCCAGAAGCTGAACTGCCCATCTTTCGAGATCAGGATCTTCGGCGCGTTCACAAGGTCATCCCAGCCGCCATACTGGCCCTTGTGGGCGATCAGGACCTGCGGGTCCTTTTCAAAATAGGACGCTACGACGATCGTGGGAATTTCGTTGCGGACGTTGTCGATCGACAGCAGCAGGTTCCCGGTCATCAGGAAGTCGATCTTTCCTGCGGCCAGGAGCGGGCGGTTGTTCAACTGAGGACCGCCCATCTGGATTTCCACGTCCAACCCGTGCTCCTCGTAGGTTCCGTCGGCGAGCGCCTGGTAGAAGCCGCCATGACCGCCCTGGGCCAGCCAATTGGTGGCAAATACGACCTTGTCGGCGGCCGTGGCACCGCCCGCGACCAGCATTGCGGCCAGCGCGGCGAACATTCTCTTCATCATGGTTTCATTCTCCTTTTTGCATGACAGTTCGGGTTACGCCCTTTCCATTTCGGGCAGCCAGCCCCGGGTTTTTCCCGGGTTCATCAAGCCGTGGGGATCGGCTTCCTTCTTGAATTCGATCTGCACCGTGTCGATTTCCTTCATGCCCCCGTCTTCAATCGTGATCGCATGGGGATCGAAAATCGTGCAGCCGTCGATCTCTTCCATTTCGTGAATGATCTCGTACATGCGCTCCCGGCCACGCCACCTCACGAGCGGCAACGCGAAGATCTGGACCGCGCCGTCCATGCGCGCCATCTCGTGATGGAAATGGACTTCGTCGCCATAGCGCTCCTTCTGGCGCACGACGAGACCAGGATCGAACGGGCGCGGATAGGCCACCTGCAGATAGGACCAGATGCCCGGTTCGAGCTTCAGCGCCTGCAGCGTGGTGTGGTTCCAACCGCATTCCCAGGCCGGAGGCAGGTTGGCGGCCTCTACCTCGTGCAGGGACTTTTCAAGGCTGACCGTTCCCTGGAAGCTTTCCACGCAAGCACGGAATTCCAGCATCGCGTCCGGCGCCATCATCGAGAAGACCGCATCCCTTCCGCCGGGGAAATGGTCGGTGAGGCGACGATAGAAGCGGGCGAATCCGCGTTCGACGACCGTCAGGAGATAGGCGTCGAGACCTGCGTCCTGTACCTGTACGGCGAAGTCGAGTGCCGTGCGATAGCCGTCGAAGAGCGCGATCGCGTGACTCCAGTCGGTGGCCGGCGCAAGCGCATAGTCCATCTCGGTGATGATGCCGTTTGTGCCGTAGGCGTGCTGGGCCTTCAGGATGTCCTTGCCGCGGAGCTCGATGATCCTGGGCTTCTTCTCGACGGTGACGATGCGCAGGTAGGTGATGTTTCCTCCGTCGCGCAGCATTCCATGGCGCAGCGAACCGATGCCACCCGAGCCGCCGGCCACGAATCCCCCCATCGTGGCGATCCGCTTGGTCGAGGGAAACATGGTCAGCATCTGCCCGGTTCGGGCCACCTCGTTCTCTACTTTCCCGATGCGAGCGCCTGCCCCGCAGATCACGCGCCCGTCGGAGATTTCGCGTATGGCAGACAGGCCGGTGATCTCCAGAATCACGCCGCCGTCGATCGGGACGCACTGCCCGTAGTTGCCGGTGCCGCCACCCCTGACAGTCAAGGGAATTCGGTGCCGCGCCACCGATTCGGCAATGGTCCTGACCTCCTCTTCGGTCTGCGGACGCACCAGCAACTGGCCCAGGCAGTGGTCGAGCCGCTCCTTCAGGATCGGCGAGTACCAGTAGTAGTCACGTGACTTCGTCTGCAGCAGCCCAGCGTCGTCATGGCAAGGGATGCTTCCGATGTCCTTTCGGAATGCCGCCAGCTGTTCAGCCGTTGCTCTCATGCCGCCGCCCTGTCGTCTTGCCCGATCTCGCCGGTCCGCACTACCAGTCGGCGGGCGCGGGGGCTGCGCAGCGCCTCGTTCCAGTCGTGTCCTTCAATCAGCAGGAAATCTGCCGGGGCACCGACCGCGAGTGGCGGCCGATCCAGCCCCAGCGCCTCGACGGGTCCGGTGGTTATCGCATCCAGCCATCCCGCCGGATCGAACTGCGCCGAAACCGATGCCAGTCGCAGCACTTCGATCGCGTCGTAGCTGCCAAACGGATAGAACGGGTCGGCGACGTTGTCCGATCCGAACAAGACGGAAACCCCGGCAGTGCGCATCTCGTGCACCGGTGCGAGACCGCGCATCCTTGGGGTCCGGTCGCAGGAACTGTCCTGCAGCCAGAGATTGGCCGTTGGCAGCACGACCAGCGCGACGCCGGCTTCCGCGGCTGCACCGGCCGCGCGGGCGACTTCCCGCTCGGGCCGGATCGAAAGCGAGCAGGCGTGACCGCAAAGGACCCGCCCAGCAAGCCGGTGCCTGGCCGTCAGAGCCACGATTCGGTCAAAGGCGTTCGCCTCCGCGTCCAGCCCTTCATCGACGTGAAAGTCGAGGCGCAAGCCATGTCTTGCGGCCAGCGCGAACACGTGCTCCAGCCACTCGTCGATCCTGGCATTTCGATAGACGAAACAGCCCAGAACCTCGCCGTCATTGGCCACGCGTTCGGCGATGCCCGGCCCGTGGTCCGGATCGCCCAGCAGATCCAGCGGTGTCAGCGAGGCTCGCTGCACGCGGACGCGGTTGCACCAATCCTGCGCCAATTCGCCGAGCACGTGCCACGCGAGCGGCGTCTGCGCCCCGGGCCAGTCCACGTGGCTGCGAAGCGCGCATATTCCGTTGTCGCTGGCTTCATTCAGCGCCCGGCCCATGCGGGAACGCAGATCCTCTTCGCTCCAGTTTGCGAGATCAGATTCCATTGCGTCAATTGCGCCAAAGAGACCGGGCCGCGCAGATTTGCAGCGGCCGGCAGTGAAGGTCTTGTCCAGATGCACATGCGGGTCCACGGGCAGCGGGATGGCCACGTGGCGTGCCGGTTCCGGCTGCGGTTCGATCGCGACGATGCGGCCCTGCCGAATGCCGAGCGCAACCGTCCGGCCGTTCAATAGAACATGGCTGAACTCAGAGTTCACGACGAATCTCGCTTTCGTGCCAGTGACCCAGAACCCGGTGCGAGGCCCAGCTGGTCAGGAGAAAGATCACGATGCCCAGCAAGGACACCAGAAACAGCGCAGCGAACATGCGGGGGATTTCGCTGCGAAACGAGCTCTCTATGATCCGGCTGGCAAGCCCGGTGTGCTGGCCTGCCGTCCCGGCCACGAATTCCGCGACTACCGCGCCGATCAGGGCCAGGCCGCCGGCAACGCGGAGCGCGGCCATGAAGTAGGGCAGGGCGGACGGAGCCAGAAGGTAGCGCAGTTTCTGCCACGGCGTTGCGCGGTACATGGTGAAGAGGTCGCGCAGGTTGTGATCGGCGGATCGAAGGCCGACCACCGTGTTCGTCAGGATCGGAAAGAATGCGACGATCCAGGCACAGATCAGAAGCGCAGCAAACGTGCTGTCGACATAGATCAGAATGAGTGGTGCGATGGCCACAACCGGCGTGACTTGAAGGATCACGGCAAACGGGAAGAGGCTCAGTTCCACTGGTCGCGACAGGGCAAACAGCGCCCCCAGCAGCACTCCGCCGACGATCGCCAGGGCGAGCGACAGGAAGGTCAGCTTCACAGTGAACCACGAAGATGCCATCAGCGACGCGAAGTCCCTTACCAGGGTCTCGGCAATCAGGCTCGGGGCCGGAATCAGGTATTTGGGAATCTCGTGATACCGGACCAGGAATTCCCAGATGCAGATGGCGACGACCAGCAGCGTGATTGGCATGACCCAGCTCAGGATCCGTTCGCGCCTGGCGCGGCGCAGATGCCCGATGTTGATCGGGGCACCGCCGTCTTCGTGGACACCGCGGGTTCGGTCAGTGGTCGATTTCGTCGACATGAAGCGTGCCTTTCAGGGTTTCTGATACGCGCCGGGCCTCGTCCGTGAACTCGATCGACGTGCGATAGTCCTCGCTGCGCGGCCAAGGGGCATCCAGGGGCATGTCCGCCACCAGCCGTCCTGGGCGCGCCGCCATCACGATGACTCGGGTGGAGAGGTAGACGCTTTCGAAGACCGAGTGCGTGACGAAGACCACTGTCAATCCATGGTCGTCGGACAATTGCATCAGGTCGTTGTTGAGCTTGGTGCGGGTCATCTCGTCGAGCGCGGCGAAAGGTTCGTCCATCAGGAGAATTCGCGGCCGGGAGACCAGGGCGCGGGCGATCGACACCCGCATTTTCATTCCACCTGACAATTGGCGCGGGTAGGAGCGCGCAAACCGCGAAAGGCCGACTTCCTTCAACGCTTCGCGCACCCTGGGCTCGCCGTCGCTGCGGCCAACGCCGGCAAGCCGCAGTGGCAGGTAGACATTGTCGAAGACTGATGCCCAAGGCTTCAGAGTGGGCTCCTGGAACACGAAGCCAAGGTCGTGTTCTGCATTGCCCTTCGCCGGCGAGATCGTGATCTCGCCGGCAGTCAGCGGCAAGATCCCCGCGATCATCTTCAACGCGGTGGACTTTCCGCAGCCCGAGGGGCCGAGGAGAGTGACGAATTCTCCCTCGCGGATGCTCAGGCTCATGTTGTCGACCGCCAGCACGTCACCGAATTCCTTTGAAACGCGGTTCATCGTGATGATCGGATCACCGGTCATCTGGCGGCATCCGGGTCGGCGGCGGTGTCGAGTATCGACAGCGGCATGCGGTGAACCTCCTGCAGCAGCGAAACCAGTTGCCGTGCTGCATGTTCAATCACCGCGCGGCCTTTCTCGGCCGTGGCCGCCGCCGCGTTGCCGCAGGCGCCGGCAGCGTTCATGTCCTGTGCCATCCAGCCCAGCTTCCCGGCTGGCGAAAGTCCGACATGGCTGTAGGCTTGATCGATGTCGGCTATGGCGGGTCGGAAGTCACGTGCATGTTCCATCTGGACGAGCTCGCCATGCAGGGCAAGCATCACGCTCGTTTCCATGTCACCTGCGTGAATGCCGAAGCGCCGCTCGTTTTCGGGAAACAGCCCGTCTGGCACGCCGTGCGCGAACCAGTTCGCGGCAACGGTCAGCATCCGGTGCTTGACGCGCAGATCGCGCGCCGCAATGTCCATGGGCGCGACCTGGCCGCCATGGGAGTTCAGGATCACCAGCTTTCTCACGCCTGCAGCAGCAACGGAGTCGCCGATCTCCATCAATAGGGAGATGAGCGTCTGCGCGGAAACGGTCAGCGTGCCGGGCCACGCGTTGTGCTCGTTGGACTTGCCCACGGGCATGGTCGGGAGAAACAAGGCCGGCAAGGATTCGGGGATCTGCGGCGCGGCAGCGGCTACTATCCCGTCGAGTATCGCTCGGTCAACGGAAAGCGGCAGATGCGGTCCGTGCTGCTCGGTCGCGCCTATCGGCAGTACGGCAACGAGGCTCTCACGCTCCAGCGCCGCGAAGTCACGTGCCGTGAAGTCGGCCCAGAACCGATGCATCATCCCAAACCTCCAGCCGCCCGCAGTGATCGTCCGGGAAAGAGGCTCCCGATCACCCCCAGGATCGAGTTCCAGTCTTTGCCGAAATGGCGCCAGGGGTCCGAGGCGCATTCAGCCTGGCCGAAATGCTCGACTCCGAGGCCCGCGGCCCGGTGCCCGTGCACGCAGCCGAGCCTGGGAGACGCGACCATGCGGCATTCGGGCTTGCTTTTCCGTCCGCGAACCCTGACATGGTCCTGAACGAGGCTGGCAAACGCGGTGATTGCTACGCCCAGACTGACCCAGCCAGTCAAGAAGTCCACGTTGGTGCTGTCCTTGTTGCGGCTGGGACAGCCCTGGATGCCGTCATGTCCGCGGGAGTTCCGGTTCTTTTCCAGTGCCCGGTTGCCGGCAAGATATTGCGGTGCGTGATGCGACCGCCCGGCATGCGACTTGACCGCCACTCCGTCCTGCGGGCGAAGTGCATTGCAAGAGAACAAGGTCACTTTGGTCGCCATCAAGGCGCATCTGGCCAGGTGCCCGCCGACCTTCAGCCCGTCGGTGCAGCAGCGCAGGTGGCCGGCGTCTTGAACCATCCAGCAGAACTGCCAAAGCGACCGGTTCTGGATGAACTGCAATTCGGGTTTTGACGGCATGCCCGAATAATCCCTGACCTGTCGCATGGTGTAGCGGCCAAGCCTCGAAAATCAATTGATCAAACCAATAGATCAAAGCAAATGGTTTGTCAAACTCGCGGTGCAGCGCTTTCGGCAGCAGGCCGGATGTCCGCTGCAGGTAACTGACCATCTGTCCGGTCCCAAATGTGGTTCCCAAAGCGGGAGGGCGGCGAACAATGGCACTGGCAAGGGCGATGCAGGGGAGAAGGCGAGTGAAGTTCGAGGAGCTCAAGACCGACGGGCAGACATGCGCGAAAGACAGCGCGTCGCAATTCTGCCTATCGTCACCCCCAGTGAAATTCCGGTCAGTTCAGCAACGGCCATTTGTCTTCTGACAGCTGCACCCAATATGGGCGGTGGTCCGAACCCATTGCCTCCGCGTCAACCCACTTGCGCGTTACGTGCGGGGCCAGTTCCGGGGACAGGAAACAGTAATCCAGCCGCAGTGGCCTTCCGGGTGCGCGGTCCGGCGGGTCTGGCCACCATGTGTGGCCGGGGTCATCCTTGTCGTCAGGCGGCGCCAGATGCCAGCTGTCCGCAAGTCCATCTGCATGCAGCAGGCGTCCTCCGACTGTAGGGTCGAATTCACCTACGATCCGACGGTATTCCGGTCCCTCGGGAACGGAGTTGAAATCCCCCATCCAGACGGTCTTGTCCGCAACGTCCGGAACCGGCTCCCCGTTGTTCCAGTCGTGCCGCAGGAATTCCTGCCATTCTCTTTCGTCCTGAACCGGCCCTTCTCCGGTCCATGATCCGCCTCTGGCACGCGCATTTCGGTGGAGGTCGAGGAGATAGTCAATTTGCAGCAGACGCTCACGTATCGAGATCGCGGACAGGTGAATGGAGAACACGCGAATTGGCCCGCGGCTGGAAGCGATAACGCATTCCAGGGCCCCCGTGTCCATGTTGAAGTTCTGCTTGGTCGCAATTTTTGGCAGAATGTGCGTGCGGGCTTCCCGAATTGGCCAGCGTGACAGGATCATTGTGCCGAATTGACGGCGCCGTTTGGTGACATGCCCATCCGGCGCAGTCTCGCTGGCATCCACATCAAATGCCGGACAGTAGCATGAATGATATTGCGGCAGCCTGTCCTCAATCAGCGCAACCTGGTCGGCCATGTCGCTGCGCCGCCAATGTCGCTCGACCTCCTGCAGCGCAATGACATCGGCGCCATCCACGGCCTGCGTTACCCGGCCATAGTCGTGCTTTCCATCAAGTCCGAAGGCGTACCGAATATTGTAAGTGACTAACTTCATGAGCTTCCCGCCAAATTTGCTCCCGAACGGACACACACGGATGCAAGCGGCTAGAATCCGGCGCTTTCCATCTTCCTGTTCTGCACGACGCCCTCCAGCCAACCCAGCCTGAGTTCGGGGACCGAAGACAAAAGCAGATCGGTATAGTCATCGAATGGCGGCGTCAGCACCTCGGTCTTGGGGCCATATCGCACCAGTCGCCCCTGATACATCACCGCGATGGAGTCCGAAATCGCCTCGACCGTCGCCAGATCGTGCGTGATGAACATGTAGGCAACGCCTTCTTCCGTCTGCAGGTTCAGCAACAGTTTGAGAATCCCGTTGGCCACAAGCGGGTCCAGTGCGCTGGTCACCTCATCGCAGATGATCATCCTGGGCTTGGCAGCAAGCGATCGGGCAATGCAGACCCTCTGTTTCTGACCACCCGACAATTCGGCCGGATACCGGTCGATGAAGTTCTCGCCCATTTCGATCTGGTCCAGCAGTTCGATCACGCGCCTGCGCTTTTCCGCGCCGCGGATGCCGAAATACATCTCCAGCGGCCGGCCGATGATCGTGGCGACTGTCTGGCGCGGATTCATCGCCACATCCGCCATCTGATAGATCATCTGCAATTCACGCAGCTGTTCCAGGCTCCGGTCCGCAAGCGCCGGCGGAAGCGGCTGATCATCGAACAGGACACGCCCCTTTTCGGGCGGCAAAAGCCCCGTCACCACTCGCGCCAGCGTAGACTTTCCAGACCCGGATTCACCGACCACGGCCAAGGTCTGACCAGGATGAATTTCGGCCGTGACATCGGTCAGAACCTGTATCTTGCCTTCATAGGATGCCGTGATGTCTTCGAGGCGAAGGACCGGATTGTCTGTGGCGGCCTGTTCCTCATGCGGGATGGAATGCGCAGACACCAGTGCCCGGGTGTATTCCTCTTTCGGCGCTTCGATGATCTGCTGAACGGCGCCATGTTCCACCATCTTGCCATGACGCAAGACCAGGATTTCATCGGACACCTGCGCCACGACGGCAAGATCATGAGTAATGTAGAGCGCCGCCACTCCTGTGTGCTGTATCGCGGTCTTGATTGCCGCCAGCACATCAATCTGCGTGGTCACGTCCAGCGCCGTTGTCGGTTCGTCAAAGACAATCAGGTCGGGCTTGGGGCAGAGTGCCATGGCTGTCATGACCCGCTGCAACTGCCCGCCGGAGACCTGATGCGGATAGCGGCTGCCGATGCTTTCAGGTTCCGGCAGGCTGAGCGCACCGAACAGTTCCACCGCACGTTTCTGTGCCTCTGATCTGGACATGATCTTGTGCAGGACTGTCGCCTCGATCACCTGATCCATCAGCCTGATGGACGGGTTGAAAGAGGCAGCGGCGGATTGTGAAACATAGGTCACTTCGCGCCCGCGCAGATCCCGCAACTGACCGGGACTGATCGTCTGGATGTTGCGGCCGTTAAGCCAGATTTCTCCGCTCAGTCGCAGGCCGCCCCGCCCATAGCGCAGCGTTGACAGCCCCACGGTGGACTTGCCTGCGCCACTTTCCCCGATCAGCCCCATGACCCGTCCTGGCGCCAGCGTCAGCGAAACGCCTTCGACGATGTTGATGTCTTTCGGCCTTTCGCCGGGCGGTCGGACCGTTCCGTCAATTCTGAGATTGCGGACCTCAAGGAGGGTGTCCGACATCAGCTCCGGCCCCCTTTTAGGTCACTCGTGCGCCGCAAGATCCAGTCGGCCACCAGATTGACAGAGATCGCCAGCACCGAAATGGCTGCCGCAGGGATCAAGGCCGCGGGGATGCCGAATATGATGCCGTCCTTGTTTTCCTTGACCATCCCGCCCCAATCGGACTCGGGCGGCTGAACGCCAAGGCCAAGGAAGGACAGTGACGACAGAAAAAGCACCATGAAGATGAAGCGCAGCCCCAGCTCCGCCACCAGTGTTGAAAGGGCGTTGGGCAGGATTTCCCGGAACACGATCCATTTCAGGCGCTCGCCGCGCAGGCGCGCAGCCTCGACATAGTCCATGACATTGACATCGACGGCAACGGCCCGGGCCAGCCGGTAGACCCGTGTGAAGTCAAGGACTGCCATCACCAGGATCAGGATCAGTACCGTGCTCGGCAGGACCGACAAGACCACGAGCGCGAAGATCAGGCTCGGGATTGACATCAACAGGTCAACGCTGCGTGACATTGCCTGATCGGTCAGGCCGCCGGCCACCGCGGCAGCAAAGCCGGCGACCGCCCCGACACAAAATGACAGGGCCGTGGCGGCAGCGGCGATGAAGATGGTGATGCGGGCTCCGTAGATCATCCGCGACAGCAGGTCCCGTCCCAGATTGTCGGTGCCAAGCCAGAACTGATCCGAGGCAGGTTCCCAGACATCGCCGACGGTCTCGGCGGGGCTGTAAGGGGCCAGAAATGGCGCAAATACAGCGACGAAAATGGACACTCCGGTCAGGATCAGCCCGATCAGCGCACTTATTGGAATTCGGCGAAGCGTCATGACGCCCCCCTACTTCGGGTGCCGCAGGCGCGGGTTGGAGATGATTGAGACAAGGTCTGCGACCAGATTCAGGCCGATATAGACGGCAGCGAATATGGTGCCGCAGGCCTGCACGACCGGCACGTCACGTTTCGAGACATGATCGACCATGTACTGTCCCATTCCGGGATAGACAAATATCACCTCGACGACGACAACCCCCACCACCAGATAGGCCAGGTTGATCATGACCACATTGACAATTGGCGCGATCGCGTTCGGAAAGGCGTGCTTGCGAATGACGTTGAATGGCGTCAGTCCCTTGAGTTCCGCCGTCTCGATATACGCAGACTGCATCACGTTCAGAATGGCGGCCCGGGTCATGCGCATCATGTGCGCCAGCACCACCATGGTCAGAACCATCACCGGCAAGGCGATCGTCCGCAGCTTCTCGCCCAGGGGCATGTCTGCGTTCAGCGTGGCGACCGACGGAAACCATTGCAGCTTTACCGCCAGGAAATAGATCAACAGATAGCCGATGAAAAACTCCGGAAGGGAAATCGAGGCCAGCGACAGCCCGGAAATCATGCGGTCCGGCGTCCGGTCCTGGTAACGTACCGACAGCAGGCCCAGGAAGATCGCCAGGGGCACCGAAAATGCCGCTGCCCAGCCGGCAAGGAACAGCGTGTTGCCAAGCCGCCCGGCAACAGATTCCCCGATGTCCTTGCCGTTCGAAAGTGCCGTGCCCAGATCGCCGCTCAAAAAGGCAAGGAGCCAGTCAAGATACCGCTGGACCGCAGGCTTGTTCAGCCCCAGCTCTTCGCGCAGGCTGGCAAGAGATTCCGGCGTTGCGCTTCGGCCAAGAATCGATTGCGCCACGTCGCCGGGCAGAATCTGGGTTCCCGCAAAAATCAGAACCGACGCTGCGACAAGCAACATGCAGCCCAACGCGATGCGTTGGGCTGCCATCCGGATCATCGGGTTGTTCGGCACGTTGGATCAGAGCAACCAGGTCTTTACCAGCGCGCCATCGAACATCGAACCGCCGCCGGGATCGCCGACCCAGCCGCCAAGGCTCGTGCTGACCGCGTCAATGAAGTCGTTGAACATGGGAACGATGACGCCACCTTCGTCACGCAACATGACGGACATCTGGCGATAAAGCTCCTTGCGCTTGACCAGGTCAAGCTCTGCCTTGGCCTGTGCCAGCAATGCGTCGAAATCATCCCGGAAGAACCGGGTGTCATTCCAGTCTGCATCCGACTTGTACGCGGTCGAGAACATCTGGTCCTGCACCGGGCGTCCGCTCCAGTAGGAGGCACAGAACGGCTCCTTGTTCCAGACCTCTGACCAGTAGCCATCGTTTGGCACCCGTTCCACCTGCAGCGGGATGCCGGCCCTTTTCGCGCTCTGCTGGAACAGCTGGGATGCGTCGACCGCGCCCGGAAAGGCTGCTTCAGACACTTTCAGAACGATCGGGCTGCCATCATGGCCGGACTTCTCGTAGTGGAACCTGGCCTTCTCGGGATCGTAGGCGCGCTGCCCCAGATCATCGGAATACAAGGGATAGGCCGCATTGATAGGCGTATCGTTTCCGACGCTGCCATAGCCGCGCAGGATCTTGTCCACCATTTCCTCGCGGTCGATGGCGTATTTCAATGCCAGACGCAGGTCGTTGTTGTCAAAGGGCGCAGTGTCATTGTGCATGATGAACACGTAGTGGCCCCGGCCCGAGATGCTCTCGATATTGATGTTGGGGGCACGGCCCAGCAATTCGGCAACCTTGGGATCGACCCGGTTGATGTAATGGACCTGTCCGCTTTGCAATGCGGCCGCCCGCGCCGTGTTGTCATTGAGCACGACAACCTCGACCTGATCTGCATGACCGCGGCCGTCGTCCCAGTAGTTCGCGAACTTGGTAAAGCCATGACGAACACCCGGTTCGTTGAACTCCAGTACATAAGGACCGCATCCAATGCCGGAGGCCGGATCGTCAAAGCCACCTCCTGGCTGAATCACGAGGTGATAGTCTGCCATCAGATAGACCAGGTCGGCATTCGGGGTTGAAAGCGTCACGCTGAAGATGTCCCCATCGGTCTTCATCGACTCGATGCCGCGCATGACGCCAAGTGCGCCGGATTGCGAATCATCGGCCGAATGGCGCTCCATGGTCTTGAGCACATCATCGGGCGTCAACGTCTTGCCGTTGTGGAACTCGACTCCCTTGCGGATGCGGAAATGCCAGGTCCTGGCGCCGGCGCTGGATTCAACGCTCTCGGCCAACCGGTTCACGATTTCTCCCTCGGGGCTGACTTCAACGAGAAGATCGCCAAAGGCCGTCAGATTGTGTGAAGGGACACTGCTGGCTGACAGCGCTGGATCAAGGCTGTTCGTGCTTTCCCCACCCTGAATGCCGGCCTTGATAACGCCGCCCTTGTTCGGGCCCATCGCCTTCACGGACGTGGCCAGCAGACTTCCCGCCATTGCAGTGCTCAGGCCCAACGCAGAGGTCCTGCCAAAGAACTCCCGTCGGCTCATCAGCCCGGCAGCCGTGCGTCTCACATAATCGTCGATCTTTCTGGACATCACTTTCTCCCTTTTTTTTGTCCCTGCCGAATCCCGGCAAGGGGCCACAACGCCCAAATCACACGATCCCACCTGGGATCGTTCCCCTTGAGCTTTTTTTGCAAAACACTGAGTGAACGAACGCAGGTGATCGACTCACCCATTTCAGACTTTGTCAATGCACGCCGGATTTCAAGGCTGTTGCCGCGGATTTTCCGGCCCGGCGGCCCTGGAAGCCGCCAAATTCCCGTGATCGGCGGATTCCGGCCAAGGGAATGCGATGCCCCGGCACGGCGGGGACGTTGCCACCGTACGGATGCGTGTCGGAGTCCCAAGTGCCAGGCCAAGGGGGTGGCTGGACCGCAGGGAACTCGAAGAGGTCACTTGGCAAGGCGCGTCATGCACGCCGCGACCATCCCGCGGACACCCCGGCGATCCTTGCTACGGTCAGCGCCAAGAGAAAGTTCGCGCCAGGCTTCCTGAAGATCTCTTCGACTTTCGACTACGATGCACAGCGTGGGGCACCTTGGCGACGCGCCTGCGTGGCGCATCTCTCGGCGTCGCCAGCCATTGTGCATAGTCCTGCATGCGTTCGTGTCCGGCGATTTCCCAAATGTCAGGCTTGATCCTGGGTCGCGCCGCCACGAGATACGCAACAGGCAGTGCAGGCAAGGGAGAAGATGCAAATGACGGGCGTACGTGAATCGCTGGCAGCATGGATGGAACGGCCGACCGTTCAACGCATGATAATCGGCGTGATCGTCTTCAATGCAATCCTGCTCGGCATGGAGACGTCCGAAGTGATCATGACGCGTGCGGGCCGGCTCGTCACACTGTTGGACCGGATCTGCCTCGGCATCTTTGCGGCCGAGATCTTGGCGAAGCTCTACGCCTACCGTGGCCGGTTCTTCCGTGACGGATGGAACATTGCGGACTTCATGATCGTTGCCGTTTCGCTCATGCCGGGGGCAAACACGCTGTCGGTCTTGCGCGCGCTCCGGATTCTGCGGGCGTTGCGCCTTGTGTCTACGGTTCCGAGCCTCCGCCGGGTCATGGAGGGACTGATCGGCGCCTTGCCTGGGATGGCGTCGGTTCTCGGATTGACAGGTCTTATCTTCTATGTCGGCTCCGTCATCACCACGAAACTCTACGGCGGTGACTTCCCCGAGTGGTTCGGCACGATCGGCCGGTCAGCATATTCCCTCTTTCAGATCATGACGCTCGAAAGCTGGTCCATGGGCATCGTTCGAGTTGTCATGGCAGACTATCCCTATGCCTGGGCCTTTTTCGTACCCTTCATCATCGTCACGACATTCGCCGTGATGAACCTCGTGGTCGGGCTCATTGTCAATGCGATGCAGCAATCACACTATGAAGAGCAGTCCGGTGCGACCGACATTTACCGCGATGAGGTTCTTCGCCGTCTCGCCGCCATAGAAGGCCGGCTGGTAGATTTGGACGGGCGAAAGTGATTGCGCTGATCGTTGCGGGTCTTGGGCGATGGCGCGGAGATGCCCGACGCGATTGCGGCGTCGTCGGGCAGGAACTTTTTTTGCGTGCACTTTTGGGCGGGATCATGAAACCACGCGCTTGCGATTGTGCCAGCGCGGCGCCGTGAATCTGCTCAAGCGACATGGCTTTCGGCGCAGGAAGGCGCCGCGGGTCTGACGGAAGGATTCCAGCAGCGTCACGTTCGAGTACGGGTTCGGGCCACTCCACGAGAGCGATAGCGGCTCGTTCTGTGACAATTCTGCAAGCTTCATCTGGTCCCAGGGTCCGCTTCGCCAAAGGGTGTTCTGCGGACATGGAATCCATGGCTGGCGAACGAGCCTCGGACCTACCTGTGCGCCGAACATGCCTCGGCGAGGCAAGCTGTCATATGCGTGCCTCAATGCGGTCCTGTCGCTCCGGTTCGTCCAGAAGTTGACACCGCACTTCGAGCCAATCAGGCCTTTTCAAGGCGGCTTGGCGAGGGCGACCAGGGCGTCATTGACGGCGAGAATCGGGATCGGGAAGGTGATGATTCCGACGCACGGGACAGCTGACAAGACATGCTGCAGACCGGATCTGAGAAGCCAGCAGGGCTAGCGGACGGGGCCGCTTGTCGACCGAACTATCAGCTCGGGTGGCACAAGTTCCCCGCTGCCGGAGGCGCTTTCCCTGACTATGAGCGCGACAATCAGCTTGGCGGCCTTCGATCCAATGGTATGCGCCGGAATTCGGACCGTCGTCAGGCTTGGCTCGAAATCCTTGGACCCGTGGAAGTCACCGATCCCCGTGATCGTCACGTGCTCCGGCACCGAGACTCCCGATCTTCTGAGGGCATGAATCGCGCCCCAGGCAAGAACGTCATTGCCGCAGATGATCGCCGTCGGACGCCGCGGAAACCTGATCAGCCTGGCAACCTTGCTCTTGGCGGCCGAGACGCTGTATGGCGTCTCCAATCGCCAGTCCTCTGCGATTTTCAGCCCCTGTGAGGCGAGCGAATCCTCGACTCCGGACAGCCGCTGAAATGCCCGGTCATTTCCCGAAGTCGGCGGGAAGACCGCGGCAATCGAACGATGGCCAAGGCGTACCACGTGGTCGCCAATCAAGCGGCCGGCCAGGTAGTTGTCGGAGCCGACGCAGGGCATCGGGGCGTCGTCGGAGTGGTTCCAAAGCAGGACCGTCGGCGTGTTCTGCTGGCGCAAGAGACCATATGTATCGTCGGAGTGTTCCAGGCCAATCAAGGCCATGCCGTCCACCCGATGCTCTAGCATCTTCCGGGCGATCGCGTATTCGCGTTCCAGTCGGTAGCCATGCGAGGCCAGCAGGATAGTGAATCCCTGTTCCTCCACGCTTTGGGAGAAGCTCTGGATCAGTTCGGCAAAAATGGCATGATCGACTGTCGGCACGATCAGGCCGATCGTGCCGCCGCGAATGCCGTGAATTGTCTGGGCGGCACGATTGCGGATGTAGCCTAGCCGTCGCACCGCCGCGTCGATCCTTTTGCGTGTTGCCGCTTTGACCAACTCGGGATGATTGAAGCTGCGCGACACGGTCGAAGGAGATACGCGCGCAGCCTTGGCGACAGCAATGATGTCGGCCTTTTTCTCTTTCATATCATCGTGTTGTCTAGCAAATCGCGACCAATAATGAAAACATTTGCAAAACTATTTTCATCACGTAGTCTGATCTGTCAACCGACATGGGAGACAAAGGACGCCCGAATTGGAATTTCTTGCTTACTTCGGGGAAGTGTTCACGCCGATCAATTTCGGCTTGTTGCTGATCGGCACGATTGGAGGGTTGCTTCTGGGTGCTACGCCCGGACTTTCGCCGACGATGGCGGTGGCGCTCTTGATTCCGTTCACGTTCAAGCTGGAACCTGCGCAGGGGCTGATCCTTTTGGGCGCGGCCTACACGTCCACTGTCGCAGGGGGCGCGGTCAGCGCGATCCTGCTGAAGATCCCGGGCGCACCGGCCAATATTGCGACGACGCTTGACGGCCACACAATGGCCAAGAAAGGCCAGGGGGCGCGAGCGCTGCAGTTGTCGTTTTTGGCCTCTGCGGTTGGCGGCGTCTTCGGCGTGCTCCTGTTGATATTTCTTACCCCTGTCCTGGCGCAATGGGCCCTGGCATTTGGTCCATCGCACCTCTTTTGGCTGGCGATCCTTGGTGTCACCGTGATCGGTACGCTCGATTCCAGCTCTGTCGTGAAGGGTTTGCTGTCCGGTTGCATCGGGCTTTGGCTCGCCACGGTCGGGTTTGACGACATCATGGGTGCGCAGCGATTCATTTTTCACGATGCCGTGTCGGGCGGGATCAACGTGATCGCGGCGCTGATAGGGCTCTTCGCGATCCCGCAGGTGATCGGCATGTTCGCAAACGGGCGACGGTCGCTCGATGCCGAGATTCTGACCGTCGAACGGCACCCGATCTCCAAGGCCTTCGGAGAGGTGTTTTCGCGGCTGCGCGCGCTGTCCATCGGCACCATCACCGGTTCGATCATTGGTCTGATCCCGGGTGTCGGCGGACAGATTGCCGGGCTGGTCGCGTATGACCAGTCCAAGAAGATGAGCCCGGAACGCGACAAGTTTGGAACCGGCCATTCCGAGGGCGTGATTGCGGCAGAAAGCGCCAACAACGCAATGGTTGGGCCTAGCCTGGTCCCGCTCCTGACCCTGTCGATTCCTGGCTCTCCCACAGCGGCGGTGCTGCTTGGGGGCCTCCTGATTCACGGCATATTCCCTGGCTCGGACCTCTTCGACAACCATCCAGACGTGGCCTGGACGTTCATTAACTCGATGCTGATTGGACAGGTCTTGATGTGCATTTTTGGGCTCTATGTTGCGGGGCTGGCCGCGCGCGTCGCTCAGGTGCCGAACGCGGTCATGGCCGCGGTGGTGCTGGGCTTGGCTGTATTCGGCAGCTATTCCGTGCAGCATTCGATGGGCGACGTTTATGTCATGGCCGCCCTCGGAACCGGGATGTATTTTCTTGAACGCTTTGGCTTTTCCGCAGCGCCGCTGGTTCTGGGCCTGATCCTGGGACCGATCGCCGAGGCGAATTTCGTGCAAGGATCCATGATCGCCAATGCAACGTCGAGTATCGGCAGCTACTTCTTCACCGGGGCGCTGAACTTGGCACTGATCGCCACCGTGGTCGCCTCTATCGGCTATTCGGTCTGGCTGGAACTGCGCCACCGCCGCCACACGGCAAGGGAGGAGGCGGTGGCCAAGAATGAGGCGACTCCATGACCGACCTGCCGCGCGTGCAACACGTTGTCGCCAGCGGGCTTGTGGCCGCAGTAGGCGTTTCTGTGGCGTATGTCAGCTATACTCGGGAACCGGCGGCCGCGTTTCTGTTCCCGCGGATCATCTCGACGGTTTTTGTCGTGCTGGCACTTTGGACATTTGGCAAGGCGCTCCTTGGCCAAACCAAGGTCGGCAATGGTCTGGACCGGGAGGCGATGATCAATATCGCGCCGGGACTGGTCGTGTCGCTGATCTTCGTTTTCTGGGCTGCGCAAACCCTGGGATTCTATACGGCCTCGACCATCGCGTTTTTCGTTTTGCTGTCGCTTTACGATCCTGCCCCGCACGGGGAACTCAAGACCTGGATCAAGCGCATTCTCATCACCGCCGGATTCCTGGTGGTCATGTACGGTCTCTTCGCGAGACTGCTGAGTGTCTTCACTCCGCGAGAGATCTTTTTCTGAACCGCAAGAGCGGCAGACCAACCAGTCCAAAAAGGAGGACCAACATGAAGAACCTGATAGCATCCGCCGGCATGGCGCTGACGGCCTTGGCCGGTGGCGCATTGGCTGACGACAACTACCCCGAGCGCCCCATCATGTTGATGGTTAGCTACGGTGCCGGAGGAGCAACTGACTTCCAGGCGCGAATCGTGACCATGACTGCGGGCAACGAAGATGCACTTGGCATGCCGATCGCGATAATCAACAAGCCGGGCGCCGGCGGCCGCGTCGGCTGGAACTGGTTCGCTGGGCAAGCGGAATCCGACGGCTATACGCTCGGCGCCTACAACATTCCGCATTTCATTGCCTAGTCGATCGAAGGCGGCGTGTCCTATTCCGCCGACAGTTTTGAACCCATCGCCAACTGGGGTGCCGACCCGGCGGTTTTCGTTGTCGCGGCGGACAGCGAGTTCGACTCGATGAACGACGTGGTCGAATATGCTTCGGCAAACCCTGGCAAGCTGACGTTCTCTGGCGCGGGCCTCTTTGTCGGCCACCACATAGCCGCGTTGCAGCTGGAAAAGGCCGCTGGGGTGAAACTGGCCTACATTCCGAACGACAAGGGGGGTGCGGGCGCAATGAAGGCCGTAATCGCCGGCGAGGTTCTCGGCGGCGTCAACAATCTGTCGGACGCGTTCCGGGCGCGCGAAGCTGGCAACGTCAAGATTCTCGGCGTCTTCGACCTGGAACGGAATGATTTCCTTCCCGACGTGCCGACGCTGAAAGAGCAAGGTTTTGACATCGACAACTCATCGGTGAACTTCCGCGGAGTTATGGTGCCAAAGGGCACGCCACAGCCGATCATCGACAAGCTGGCTGAAGTGGTGCCGAAAATGTTCGCCAATGGCCGCGTGGCCGGCAAGATGAAGGCCGGTGGCTCGCCCATGCACATCATGACACGTGACGAGGTGATTGAAATGTGGAAGGCCCGTGAAGTCGCCTTGAAAGAGCTGCTCGCCGGGCTTTGATGCCATGAGACCAAGTGCAGGGTGGGCTTGATGCCCACCCTGCCGCCATTCCTGACGGACGGTTCGATGAATGCTCCCGATCCCATCGCAGAACTCGACGCCATCGTGGCGCGATCCCGGACTGCACAGGCCACCTACGAACGAAAGGGAAGCCAGGACCGTTACGACCGAGCCGCAAAAGCCGCTGCCTGGGCGATCATGGAGCCCGCGCGCAATCGCGAGCTGGCCGAGCTGGCAGTGGCCACCACCGGGCTTGGCAACGTGCCGGACAAGATTGTCAAGAACCATCGGAAGACACTGGGGCTGATGCGCGACATCACGGGTGTGCGAACCCATGGCGTGATTCGTGATGACGCCGAATCCGGCATCACCGAAATTGCCCGTCCGATGGGTGTCATCGGGGCTGTCGTGCCCTCGACCAATCCGATCGCGACGCCTGCGAACAACATAATCAACGCCCTGAAGTGCGGCAACTCGATCATTGTGGCGCCTTCGCCCAAAGGCGCCACCTCGTGCGCGCGATTGCTGGAGCTCATGCATGCCGAATTCGCCAAGATCGGCGAGGACCCCGACCTGGTGCTCATGGTCCCTGCACCCGGTTCGAAGGACAAGACCCAGCGGCTGATGAAGGCCTGCGACAAGATCATCTGCACAGGCAGCCAAGACAACGTCCGCCGCGCCCAGACCGCAGGCACGCCTGCCGTAGCTGTCGGCACGGGCAACGTCACCGTGATCGTCGACGAGACCGCCAATCTTGAAGCCGCGGCCGAGAAGATCCGTGCGTCCAAGACATTTGACAATGCCACGTCCTGCTCGTCGGAGAATTCAGTCGTGGTTGTGGATCGAGTCTACGAAGCCTTCGTGGCCGAAATGGCTTTGGCCGGCGGCGCACTGATCGAAGACGAGGCGGGCGTTGCCGCCAGGCTTTGGCCAGACGGGCGCCTGAATCGGTCGGTTGTCGCGCAGGACGCGGACAAGGTGATAGCCGCATTGGGCCTCGTAGTTCCCGAAGGCACAGAATACATCGCCGTGCAGGCCAGCGGCATTGGCCCGGGCCATCCGCTGTCGGGCGAAAAACTCAGTCGAGTTCTGGCGCTCTATCGTGCCAAGGACTTCGGTGACGCGGTGCAGATTGCGCGCAAGATCCAATTGCACCAAGGGGCCGGGCATTCGGTGGGTTTGCACTCGACCGATGACGGCCGTGCCATGACCCTCGCCACGGCCATTCCGACGTGCCGTGTCATTGTCAACCAGGCGCACTGTTTCGCCACTGGCGGC
This sequence comes from Boseongicola sp., assembly GCA_028824715.1. Taxonomy (GTDB): domain Bacteria; phylum Pseudomonadota; class Alphaproteobacteria; order Rhodobacterales; family Rhodobacteraceae; genus JAJEFO01. The sequence continues at coordinate 140,682 of JAPPCV010000114.1, forward strand.
GCGTTCAGCAATGGCGTGCCATTTTCGCTGTCGATGGGCTGCGGGTCATGGGGCGGCAACTCGATCGATGACAACGTACACTGGCGACACTTCCTGCAATCGACCAAGATCGTCAGAGAAATTCACTCGCGTGAACCTTCGCTCGACGACATCTTCGGCGAGTATTGGCGAGATGTGGGGAGATGAAGCCGTCAATCGACCATCCGCCCAAGGGCACGGTTGGCGACTGGCTGGACGCGCGGGCACGGCGTGGTGGCGCGGCAGTCGTGTTCCCCGAAACCGGACGCACGCTCCTCTGGGCCGAACTCCGCACCGCAGCTCGCCGATTTGCTGCGGCGCTGACCGCTCGCGGCGCAAACAAGGGCGATAGCGTCGTCATCGTCGCTCCGAACGGGCCAGAGGCAGTGACTGCGCTCTATGGCACTCTGGTCGGCGGATTTCGCGCAACCATGATCAACCTTGCTGCCGGTCGTGACGCGATTGCGTATGCGCTGGAACACTCAGAGGCACGGCTTGCCTTTGTGCATGCAGACGCGCGCGCAATGTTTGAAGACGCCAGTGGCACAGCGATCTGCCCCGTTCCACTGGACGCGGATGACGTCGCGCCGTTGTTCGATGTCGGGCCTCGTGACGACGCGCTGCTGATGTACACGTCGGGCACAACGGGACGGCCAAAGGGGGTGGTGCACACCCACGCAAGTCTGCTGGCTGGCGGCTGGACAACCTCGATTGCCCACGGCCTGACAGCGCGAGATCGCGGCTTCTGCACGCTGCCGATCTATCACATCAACGGGCTATGCGTGACGTTGATGGGCAGCCTCGTCTCCGGCGGTTCGCTGGCGATGGTGGCAAAGTTCTCGGCCTCTCGCTTTTGGGATCAGGCCGCGGAAGGCAAGGTCACGTGGTTTTCGGTCGTGCCGACGATCATCTCGCATCTCCTGCACGGTTCGGGAGAGCCTGACCCGGCCTGCCGGGCGCGCATCCGTTTCGGCCGCTCTGCCTCCTCGGCCTTGGCAGTGGAGACGCAGACAGCTTTTGAAGCGCGCTTCAACGTGCCCATCATCGAGACCATGGGGCTGACCGAGACCGCAGCGCAGATCTTGTCGAATCCCCTGCAGCCAGGGCTTCGAAAGGTCGGCTCACCCGGCATTGCCTATGGCTGCGAAGTGGCCGTCCATGGAACCGATGGCACCGAGGTGGCGCACCGCGGTGAAGGTGAAATCGTCGTGCGCGGCCCCAATGTCATGCGCGAATATCTCAAGGACCCTGCAGCCACCAAAGCGACGTTTCGCGACGGTTGGCTTCGGACCGGTGACCTTGCGCGTATGGATGAGGATGGATACGTCTTCGTGACCGGACGCCTAAACGAGCTGATCATCAAGGGCGGCGAAAACATTGCACCGCGCGAGGTGGATGAGGCGCTCTATGCACATCCCGATGTTGTTGAGGCTGCCGCATTTGCCCGAATCTGCAGCCGCTACGGAGAAACCGTGGAAGCCGCTGTTCGAATTCGAACCGGGTCTCCGCTGGAGGCCGGCGACCTCGTCAATTTCTGCAGGGAACGGCTGGGGAACTTCAAGTCACCGGATGCGATTCATTTCCTTGACGAGCTTCCGAAGGGGCCGTCCGGAAAGATCCAAAGGCTGAGACTCGCGGAGCTGCTGTGAGCAAGGCCAACGATCCCGGCATTTGCGTGGCCTGAGAGAGGAGCGCCGAGTTTTCTTGCAGGCGGCGTCGGCGAAGACAGCGTTCTCCGGTGTGGCGATGTCCTTCAAATGATGGCGTGATTTCAGTCTTCTGGAATCAGGCGATGCCGAAGCCGCGTTCTTCGTTGTGCACTTGGCGACCTGTCCGGGACGCACTACGTTCTGGCACATGATCGTCGAGCTCGGACACTTTGCCCTGATTCTGGCACTTGTCGTTGCCTGCCTGCAGACGGTGATGCCCCTGGTCGGCGCCCAAAGGCGCTGGGGTGCGTGGATGGCTGTGGCTGAACCGGCAGCTCTGATGCAGGCAGCTCTCCTTGCGGTAGCGTTCGCCGCGCTGACCTATGCATTTGTTTCGTCGGACTTCTCTGTTCGATTGGTGACGGCGAACTCGCATACGCTGAAACCAATGATCTACAAGGTCTCCGGCGTATGGGGGAACCACGAGGGCTCCATGTTGCTTTGGTGCCTCATCCTCGCATTCTTCGGCGCCCTTGTCGCCATGTTTGGAGGCAATCTGCCTGACGTGCTTAGGGCGCGTGTGTTGGGGGTCCAGGCCTCCATCGGCGTTGCGTTCCTGGGTTTTCTGATCTTCACGTCGAACCCGTTCGCCCGCCTTGATGCACCTCCCATGAACGGGCGCGACCTGAATCCGTTGCTGCAGGACCCGGGTCTCGCCTTCCACCCGCCCTTTCTTTACCTGGGCTATGTCGGTCTGTCGATGTCGTTCTCATTTGCTGTTGCGGCCCTGGTCGAGGGTCGCGTCGACGCGGCATGGGCCAGGTGGGTCAGGCCGTGGACGCTTCTGGCATGGCTCATGTTGACCGTTGGCATCGCACTTGGCTCCTGGTGGGCCTACTACGAGCTCGGCTGGGGCGGTTTCTGGTTCTGGGATCCGGTCGAGAACGCTTCGTTCATGCCTTGGCTGATCTCCGTGGCGCTCTTGCATTCCGCCGTTGTCGTCGAGAAACGCGAGGCGCTGAAGAGCTGGACGGTGCTCCTCGCGATTCTCGCCTTCGGGTTTTCGTTGATTGGCGCGTTCATTGTGCGTTCAGGCGTTCTTACAAGCGTGCACGCGTTCGCGAATGATCCCGAGCGCGGCGTCTATCTGCTGGCCATAACCGGCGTTTTCATGGGCGGCGCGTTGCTGCTCTATGCAGCGCGTGCCAGCGCAATCCAAAGCGTCGGCGTCTTCGGGACAGTCAGCCGGGAGAGTGCGCTGGTGCTGAACAACGTGCTGCTGGCGGTTGCGGCACTTGTGGTGTTCATTGGCACGGTCTGGCCTCTCGTGGCCGAACTGGCCAATTCGCGCAAGGTATCGGTAGGGCCGCCCTTCTTCGAAGCATCATTCACGCCATTCTTCATGACGCTCGCCGTGATCCTTCCCATTGGAGCCGTCATGCCCTGGAAGCGGGCGAGGCTTGGACGGACCGTCCGGGCCGTATGGCTTGCGGCGGTGGGAGCCTTCGGCATCGCGGCCTTCGTTTGGATGATCGGAACAGGGCGAACCATGTTGGGTCCGGTTGGGGCATTCCTTGGCAGCTGGGTCATTCTTGGTGCAGTTTCGGATCTTTGGGCGCGAACAGGGCAGGCGCATTCCGGAAGGCTGCATCGAGCCATCAGGTTGCCGCGTTCCGATTGGGGCCGAGTCGTGGCGCATGCGGGTCTTGGAATCACGATCACTGGAATCTCGCTTCTGCTCGCCTGGGAGGTTGAGGACATACGCATAGCCAAGGAGGGTGAGACCTTTTCGGCCGGTCGCTACGAATTCACCCTGATCGGTGTTGAAGAGGTTCTGGGGCCAAATTACCACTCGACGATGGCGGAATTCCGCGTGGCCCGGAACGGGCGCGCCGTGGCGGTGCTCCGTCCGGAAAGGCGACTTTATCCCGTTGCCGGGATGCCAACCACGGAAGCGGCCATCGACAACGGTGTCTTCCGGGACGTGTACCTGGTGATCGGGGAACTGCAGGACGGTGGCGGCTGGGCTGTACGGACCTACATAAAGCCGTTCGCGAACTGGATATGGTCGGGGGCGGTGATCATGGGGCTTGGCGGCGCGCTGTCGTTGAGTGACCGACGATTCCGGGTGGCGGCCGGTGCGCGGCGGCGAGCGATGCAGGTGGTTGCGGAATGATGTTTCGAGCGTTCCTCCTGATGCTGATTGCCGGGGCCGCCTGGGCCGTCGAGCCTGGCGAGATCCTGGAAGATCCGGCCCAGGAGTCTCGCGCACGAGACATTTCGAAGGGGCTCCGCTGTTTGATCTGCCGGAACGAATCAATCGATGAATCCGATGCGGGCCTTGCCCGCGATCTGCGCCTTCTTGTCCGGGAGCGAATTGTCGAAGGCGACAGCGACGAAGAGGTTGTCGCCTTCGTCGTCGATCGTTACGGCGAATATGTGCTCTTGAACCCGCGGCGGGAGGGCATCAATCTCCTGCTTTGGTCCGCAGCCCCGGTTCTTTTGCTGGCGGGGCTCGCCGCCGCCGGCGTTTTTTTGGTCCGTCGCCGGAGTGCCGCGAGTCCTGATGCGCTGACGCCGGCGGAAAGGGCGCGTGTTGCGGAGTTGATGGACGAGTAGGCGGCCCGGGATCGCGAGGCCGGCATCGTCAATTGACTCTTTCGCCGGAGTGCCCGTTCACCTATGTCGATTGCATCCACCAAGGAGGCGCTCTTTCCATGGAGTATCAGACCATTCGCTTGTCATACGCTGGCGATTGCGCGGAAATCACTCTCGACAGGCCCGACGTAAAGAACGCACTCAACGGCCAAATGCGGGCAGAGTTGCTGGACGCCTACAAGGAGGCGTCCGACGTGGCGCGCGTGATCGTGCTGTCCGGGGCAGGAGATGCCTTTTGCTCGGGGCAAGACCTGACGGACGCACAGCATTCTTTGTCAAACGCCAATCTTGAGCGGACGCTCAGGGACGAATACATGCCCCTCTTGCGCGCGATCTTCGACTGCAAGGTGCCGACGATGTCGGCGGTAAACGGCGCTGCCGCCGGCGCGGGAGCGAATCTTGCATTGGCATCCGACATCGTGATTGCGTCCGAGCGGGCGGTGTTCCTGCAAGCGTTTGCCAGGATCGGACTCATTCCCGATGCGGGTGGAACCTACTGGCTTCCACGACAGGTCGGGTTTGCCCGAGCCATGGGAACGGCGCTCTTCGCTGAGCCGGTGCCTGCGCGCGAGGCCGCTGAGTGGGGAATGATCTGGGAGGCGGTCCCGGACAACGAATTCGAGGGGCATTGGCGGAAACGGGCGACGCAGCTGGCGACGGGGCCGACCGAGGCTTACCGCCGGGCCAAGGAAGCGATCCGGAGTACGTACGACAATTCACTTGAGGAGCAACTGATCCTTGAAGCCAGGTTGCAGGGGCGCTGTGGCAAGACCCGGGACTTCCGAGAAGGCGTGATGGCATTTCTCGACGGCCGGCCTGCGCAATACGAGGGGCGCTGATTCACGAATTTCCTTTGGGGCTCAGCGGCTTTCCACGTCCACGTAGTCGCGCATGCCAGGTCCGACATAGAGCTGTCTCGGGCGGCCGATCTTCATCTGCGGATCGGCGATCATTTCTTTCCACTGGCTGATCCAGCCTACCGTACGTGCCAACGCGAAGATCGGTGTGAACATCGAGGTCGGGAAACCCAGCGCGTCCAGGATGATGCCGGAATAGAAGTCGACATTTGGATAGAGTCTCCTTTCCTTGAAATACGGGTCTTCAAGGGCAAGTTTCTCGAGTTCCATAGCCACCTGAAGGGTCGGGTTGTCCTCGATTCCGAGGAGGCCCAGCACCTCGTCGGCGGACTGCTTCATGACTTTCGCGCGCGGGTCGAAGTTCTTGTAGACCCGGTGACCGAATCCCATCAGGCGGAACGGGTCGTCCTTGTCCTTGGCGCGATCAATGAATTCGGGGATGCGGTCAACCGATCCGATTTCGCGCAGCATTTCGAGGCACGCTTGGTTGGCGCCGCCGTGAGCCGGGCCCCAAAGGCAGGCAATGCCGGCGGCGATGCAGGCGAACGGATTGGCGCCGGATGAGGATGCAAGCCGCACGGTTGAAGTCGACGCGTTCTGCTCGTGATCTGCATGGAGCGTCAGGATCCGGTCCATGGCCCGGCTGAAGATCGGGTTCACTTGATATTCTTCGGCTGGAACGCTGAAGCACATGCGAAGGAAGTTCGCGGCGTAATCGAGATCGTTCCGGGGATAAACGAAGGGTTGTCCGATGTGGTACTTGAAGGCCCAGGCCGCGATCGTGGGCATTTTTGCCACAAGCCGAATGGAGGCAACTTCGCGCTGCCATGGATCGGTGACATCCGTTGAGTCGTGATAGAAGGCCGACATTGCACCAACCACGCCGACCATGATCGCCATTGGGTGGGCGTCGCGACGAAATCCGCGAAAGAAGTTGACCATCTGCTCGTGCAGCATGGTGTGGGCCGTCACACGGCCTTCGAAATCTTCGAGCTGTTCCGCCGATGGAAGTTCGCCGTACAGGAGCAGGTAGCAGACTTCCAGGAAATGCGACTTTTCCGCAAGCTGGTCGATTGGATAGCCGCGGTGCAGCAAAACGCCTTCGTCGCCGTCGATGAACGTTATCGTGGAGTTGCATGATGCAGTCGAAGTGAATCCGGGATCGTAGGTAAAGACATCGGCGTCACCGTACAGCCTGCGAATGTCAACCACGTCCGGGCCGCAGGTTGGCGAGAACATTGGAAGATCGAGTTCCTTGCCGTTGATGTGCAGCCTGGCTGATTTCGGAGATTCTTTCATGTACTTCTCCACCCCTTGTATCCTTGTTGTTCAGACGTCCCGCGTCTGTCAGGCGTCAACTGTCAGTTCGAGGCATCTGCCAGCCTGAGAATGGTTTCGCCACGTCCAAGCACCAGCATCATGTCGAAAATGCTGGGAGAGACCTTGCGTCCGGCCAATGCAATCCGGATGATGCTGGCGAGCTTTCCGAGCTTGACGTGATTTGCCTCGGCGAACCCCCGCACGATGCTCTCCAACGTGCCGCGCTGCCAATTAGCATTTTGCAGGTGCGGCGTCAATTCTGACAACATGCGATTGCATGTCGCATCCTGCTCGCCGACGTTTCCGGGATCAGGGACGATTGGTCTGGATGTCAACACAAAGCGAGCCATTTCAAGAAGGTCGGGAAACGTCTTTGCCCTGTCCTTCAAGCAGTACAAGGCGCGTTCCAGGTCCGATTCCTGCGTGGCGGTCAGTGCGTCCCTGCCAGAGAACGCGAGGTAGTCCTGTACTCCTGCCAGAAGTTCCGCATCCGTGGACATTGTGGCAAGGTGCCTGCCCGAAATGTATCCGAGCTTCCTTGTGTCAAGGCGCGCAGGCGACCTATTGAGTCCGGTAAGGTCAAACCACGCCGTTGCCTCTTCCATAGTGAAGACTTCATCGTCTCCGTGGCTCCAGCCGAGGCGCAGGAGATAGTTCCGCATGCTTGCGGCGGGATACCCCATGGCAGCCCAATCCTGGATTCCGAGTGCTCCGTGGCGTTTGGACAACTTCTTGCCGTCTTCTCCATGGATCAGCGGCACATGAGCCCAGACGGGCGGTTCCCATTCCATGGCCCTGTAGACCAGCATCTGCCGGGCGGCATTGTTCAGGTGATCGTCGCCTCGGATGACGTGGGTGACGCCCATGTCGTGATCATCAACGACGACCGCCAGCATGTAGACCGGCGTTCCGTCGGACCGGAGCACGATCATGTCGTCGAGCTGGTCATTCCGGATCGTGACATCATCCTGAACCCTGTCCTGCACTGTCGTTGCACCATGGTTCGGGGCCTTTACGCGTATCGCGTATGGTTCGTCCGGATGACTGCTTTCCGGCGCATCACGCCAGGGAGACCGGAACGCGGAGGAGTCGCCCTGCCTGCGAGCCTCGTCACGGAGCGCGGTGACCTCTTCCTGGCTCAGGAAGCACTTGTAGGCCGAACCCCTGGCAAGCATTTCGCGTGCTACTTCCGCATGGCGACCCGCACGTTCGAACTGGCTCACCGCATCTCCGTCCCAGTCGATGCCGAGCCAGTTGAGTCCCGCGAAAATGGCTTCCGTCGCTTCGGGTGTCGATCGTGCGCGATCGGTGTCCTCGATGCGGAGCCGGAAGAATCCGCCTGAATGGCGTGCGTAGAGCCAATTGAACAGAGCGGTGCGTGCGCCTCCGATATGCAGGTTCCCGGTGGGTGAAGGCGCGAAGCGAGTGACAACAGGAGAATCGGTCATCGGCTGGCAAACCTGGCAAGTTCGATGGGAGTGGCGGACCCGCATGGGGTGTAATCAAGGCGTTTCTGAGTGACAAGGGCAGGTTGGCCGGGCATTGGATGAGGCCCATTTCGCTTCAAGGAACGGGAGGGACACGCGCAATTCCGGCAGGAACGCGAACTCACGATGTCTGGATGCTTCCACAGTGGCGGGCCAAGGCAAGACGCGCCTGACGTGTCGACCACATCCGACGGGAACGCAGGAACTCGAGGATTCCGTGATTCTCGAACCGTGTACCGGGCCGTCACGCACTTGGGCACGCCCAGGTGGCCACGCCCAGGCAACGTGGCCGCCCGGAAAGCCTCAGTAGCTGCGCATCAGGCCAACGAGGCGTCCTTGGACCTTGACCTGATCATCTCGGAGCAGTCGGGTCTCGTAGGACGGGTTTGCAGCCTCCAGTGCAATCGTATCGCCGGACTTGCGGAACCGCTTGAGCGTGGCCTCATGGTCATCGACCAACGCAACTACGATGTCGCCGTTGTCCGCTGTGCTGGTTTCCCGAATGACAACGACGTCGCCCTCGTTGATGCCGACGTCGATCATGGAATCGCCCATCACTTCCAGCGCGTAGTGATGACCCCGGCCCACCATTTGGTCGGGCACGGCCACATTGTGGCTGACCTCGCTGATCGCCTCGATCGGCACACCAGCGGCGATCCGGCCCATGACCGGAACCTCCATTGCATGCCTTGCTGAGTCGGCAGCGTCTCCGGGAGAAGCGGCCGCGCCCGTTTTGTCGCCTTGGATCACTTGCGGCTCAAATCCTGTTTCTCTTTCCAGCGCTTCGGGAAGTCTCACGATCTCGAGCGCACGGGCCCGGTGCGGCATGCGGTGGATGAAGCCGCGTTCTTCCAAGGCCGTGATCAGCCTGTGGACGCCGGATTTCGATTTGAGATCGAGTTCGTCCTTCATCTCCTCGAAGGATGGCGGAACTCCATCGGCCCTTATGCGATCACGTATGAACCTAAGCAGTTCAATTTGCTTGCGGGTCAGCATTCGCTTCGTCTCCTCTACTCGATTTGACAGCCAGTCGGCTGCGTTCGCTGATGTTCTATCCGTGTTCGCCTTTTGTGTCAAGTTGAGCGTGTCGGCAGCGTCGCCGGTTCACGTCGCAAGGCAATCTTGTTCATGAATTGTGCCGAAGCAAGGTGGTGAAGAACGAGACGGGACAGGCAAGCACTCTTCGGAGGAAACCAGATTTCCTTGAACCGCTGGCAGTTTGCCGGTGTCTTTCGTGATGGATGACCGACGTCCAGATTGGCCGGTGACCAACACTTGCCACCGCGGCGGTTGTTGGCATCTTGCAGTAGCGTTCGAAAATCGCGGCGCGATCCCGGAAGAGCGCTGGTCCCGTCATCAAGTCATCCCGCAGGAAACCCCGTCCAGGAGCTTCCTCGCCCGGGCCGGGTGGCACGGCATCAGCGGGGCGCCCCGCCGGTCCAGGACGAAGACGCGG
>JAPPCV010000081.1 GCA_028824715.1 Boseongicola sp.
CAGCAAGCCTCGCACCGACCCTCGAAACCGACAAAATCCAAACGCGATAGCCCTGCTTTCTCGCCCGGCGCGCATTGTCTCTGCGACCCGAATGCGGATATGTCCGCTCAGGAATCCGGAGCTCTCGTGATGAACCTGTCCAGCGGCATTTCCTATCTTGCCATTCCTGGCCCCTCGGTCATGCCCGAGCGGGTGTTGATGGCGATGCACAGAAGCGCGCCCAACATTTACGAAGGCGAGCTTGTCGCCATGGTCCCCGAACTTGTCGATCGCCTGAAGCGAGTCGCGCGCACGAAGCACGACGTGGCCATCTACATTGCCAACGGTCATGGAGCCTGGGAGGCTGCGGTCTCGAACGCGCTGTCCGCAGGCGACCACGTGCTTGCGCTGGCCACGGGCTCGTTTGCCCATGGCTGGGCCGAAGTGGCGCAGCGAATGGGAGTCGAAACGGAAGTTCTGGACTTCGGACAGCGCAGCGCCGTCGACCCGGAGCGCCTGAGCGAACGCCTTCGCAAGGACCAAGACCATGAAATCAAGGCCGTCCTTGCCGTCCACACGGACACATCGACAGGCATTCGCAACGACATCGAGGCCATTCGGTCTGCCATCGACATGACCGGCCACCCGGCGCTCTTCATGGTCGATTGCATCGCGTCTCTGGGGTGCGACCGTTTCGAGATGGATGCATGGGGCGTCGACGTAATGGTTGCCGGATCCCAAAAGGGCCTGATGACGCCGCCCGGGCTCGGCTTCGTGTATTTCAACGAAAAGGCAGACGCGGCCAGGAACGATGCCGGTCTCGTCTCATATTATTGGGACTGGCGCGCGCGCGTCGCGCCAGAGGTCTTCTACCAGTACTTTGGCGGAACGGCACCTGCGCATCATCTCTATGGACTGCGCGAAGCGCTCCTGATGATCGAGGAAGAGGGTCTCGATGGCATCTGGGCACGGCACGCGGCCATAGCCGAAGCCGTCTGGGCCGCCTTCGACCATTGGGGAAAGGAAGGCCCTCTGCAGGTGAACGCGCCCGACCCTTCGATACGGTCGCATTCCGTGACCGCCCTGCTCACCGGCTCGGCGAAAGCAACGGCGCTCCGGGAATGGTGCGAAAGCCGTGCGGGTCTCACCTTGGGAATCGGCCTCGGCATGGCGGAAAGGACCACGCCCGAGTGGCACCATTTCTTCCGGCTTGGGCATATGGGGCATGTCAACGCGCAGATGATACTCGGCGCCCTCGGCACTGTTGAGGCTGGACTGAAGGCCGTCGGTCTGCCGCACCGGCCTGGCGGCGCGCTGAAGGCCTCCGAACTGTTCGCCGCGCGGGCGTAGCGGCTTGAGCGCTCGCCTTACAGCGCCTTACGGCCCCCTATGGCCGGCGCCCCGGGAAATCCGGAGCTCTGGATCGCCGGCAACATCGGCATCACGCCCTTCGTCGGCTGGACGCATGCCATGGATCGGCGGGGCAGCCTGGCGACTCTGTTCCATTGCTTGAGGAACGAGGACAGCGCAGCCCATCTTCGGGAGCTGGCGGCGCTCGCGAACGGACTCCCCAACTTCACGCTGACGCTGCACGCGTCCGTGGCATCGGACCGGGCGGCAGCCGACACGCTTCTGGAAGCGACGGGCTGGTCGGTCCTGGCGCCAAGGCAGGATACCCCGCTTTCGCGCCAAGGAACCTCAGCCGCGCCGTCGCCCGCGACCGGGGCACAGGAGCGAACCGCCGTGGACGGACCGGGGACCGGCATAGCAAGCCGCGATCAATGCCCGAGGCGAGGCAAGGACCGACCTAAGCGCCTCATGACCTCGTCCGGTCGGACGGCGATCGCTACAGTGCGGAGGAAGCAGCCATACCAACGAGGAAACCCTCCACCTCCAGGCGGGCCCTGTCCGGGTCTTCCGACTTGATCGCTTCGGCGATTCTCGACAGCCGTTCGTGGAAGTGCTTGCGGACCAGGTTGGCGACCGGAGCCTTCTCCGTGCCGCCGTCGAACTTGTTCGCGCGGCGGGTGGACACGATCTGGTCAAAGGTCCAGCAAAGAAAGCCGTTTCCTGCCTCGACGTAGTAGAGCCTGGAGAAGCCGTAGATCTCCTCCTTGAACTGAAGCCAGGTCGGAGCGTCAAGAATGCGTTCCAGAGCGGCATCCAGCTCCGCGACGAATTCCCTCGTTGGCGCTTCGGCCGCTCGCGCAGCCACCGGCGGCTCGATCATCAGCCTTGCCTCGAGCGTCTCGTGAAAGTCGTGAGACCGCTCCGGAGACATCGCCACATGGGCTTCCGCCAGCTCGATGATCTGCGGTGCGCGCATCGATAGGTAGGTGCCGCTGCCGATCTTGCGTTCGACAAGCCCGTCCTGCTGCAGCATCAGCAAGGCATCGCGGACCTGGGCGCGCGAGGCATGGTTCATTTCGGCGAGCCTGCGTTCGTTCGGAATCCTTTGGCCGGGCGCGATGTCGCCCGACCGGAGCAGGTTGCGGATTTCCCGGTATACGCGATCTGTCGTGCCGTTCGGCATGGCGAGCCATCCATTTCCGGATTGGTCAGCCAATTGCACGGTTGAACCCGAGTGCCAATGCCCAAGAATGCTTGCCCTAGTGGAACTCACGAGAAATTTATCGCGCAGGCAATTGACATAATGGTCAAGCAATTTTCAAGAAAGGTTGATCTTTTGCCGAAATCCTGCGATTTCGGTTGACCAATGGCTGCGAAATGGTCGCCGCCACTCAATAGGAGGACAAGATGAACATTCACCGCCACAAGACAATGTTCCGCGAGACGATGCTGGTCGCGACGTCAACGATGGCATTCGGCATGACGGCGTCGCCAGCTCTTGCCGACTTTGCGTGGGACCAGTTCTCGGGTGGGTCGATAACCGTGATGATGCCCGAACACCCTGTCACCGACGGCGTGCGTACGGTGCTTGAGCAGTTTGAAGGCGACACTGGAATCGACGTGAACTTGCTGACCATGGCCGAGGATCTCTATTTTGACCGGATGGAGGTCGCGCTTCGCGGCTCCGGCGGCAATGCCCAGATGGACGTGTACTTCCTGCCAATGGACTCGACGGCGTACACGCAGCACACGAACGGTCTCGTTCACTCGCTCCAGGGCTTCATAGACAGTCCAGACCTGACCGCGGCGGACTACGACCTCGACGACATTCCCGCCGGATTCTTGGATTCGACCAAGTATGAAGTCGGCGGAAGCTGGCAGTATCACGGCATTCCGGCGTCTTTCGAGACCTACATACTTTTCGCGAACCTGGATCACGTGGACCGGTATCTCGACGGCAAGATGCCGACAACCATGGAGGAGCTGATCGGCGCGGCGCGGCAAGTGAAGGAGGAAAGCGGGGGCGCAGTGGCCGGCGCCGTTCTGCGAGGCATCCGCTCCGACACGCTGATCGACACGATCACCGGGTTCGTCAACAACTCCGTCGGGTCCGACGACCGTTCAGCTCCGTACAACGTCTGGTTCTCGGGCGACTGGACGCAGCCGAAGCTGGACGACCCCGACATCGTGCGCGGCCTTGCGAACTACGCCGAACTGATGAAGGCCGGGCCCGTCAACATTCAGGCGATGGACTGGCCGGACGCGTCGCAGTTCTTCATGGCGGGCGGCGCGGCGTTCTTCATCGACGCCAGCCTCTTCGCGCCAGGCTTCGAGAACCCGGACGAAAGCCCGATCGCGGGCAGGATCGGCTATTCGGTGATCCCGGTAGACAACGATGAGGGCGAGCCCTTCACCGCGCACTGGCAGTGGGGCTTCGGCATCCCGCAGAACGCCGCCAACGCAGAGGCGGGGTGGCTGTTCATCCAGTACATGTCGAACGCCGACAACGCGACGGCGATCGGCAAGCTGCACGGAGGCGCCCCGCGGCTGTCCACTTGGGCCGACCCCGAATATGCATCGAGCTTCCCGCAGGCCTACGTGGACGCTGTCGCGGCGGCGATGCCGAATTCGCAAACCTCAGTCGTACAGCGCGCTGGCTGGAGCGAGTTCGCGTTGCGCATCGTGGATGTCATCCAGGACATCTATGGCGGTGCGGAGCCTGGCGAGGCGGGCGCCGCGGCACAGGCCGACTTCCTGGAGATGGTCGCCAATTGATCCTCCTCGTGCCCCGGGGCCGCAACAGGATTGCGGCCCGGGGCGGTTTCCGACACCATGCCCCTGATCCTTCAACGCGGGAGCCAGAATGCCGTCTGCAGCCAGGAGATTCGGCGACGCTTCGGCCTGCTGGTTCATTCTCCCCTGCCTTCTCGCGCTCGCGGTCACGTCGCTCTATCCGGTCGGCTTCGGCCTTGCCGTGTCGTTCACCAACTGGAACTGGGGCAGCCAGCTCGACTACGTGGGCATGGCCAACTACGCGGACCTGCTCGCGGATGTCGAGTTCTGGACGGTAATGCGGAACACGATTGTCTTCGCCTCTGCCGCGACCGGCGTCGAGGTCGCGCTCGGTTTCTATCTGGCCGTGCAGGTTGACAAGCTGGCGATCCGCACAGATCTTCTTCGCGCGCTCATCATGCTGCCGCTCATGGTGTCCGGCATCGTCGTCGCGCTGATGTCGAAAGTCATGTTCGACCCGTTTCTCGGCATCGTGAACCACCTTCTCGGGTTGCTCGGACTCGGCCCGTCCGCATTTTACGGTGCGGCCGCGACCGCGATGCCGTCCGTCGTTGCCGTCGACGTCTGGTGGCAGACAGGTTTCGTCTTCATCATCATGCTGGCAGGCCTGCGCGGACTGCCGATTGACCCGATCGATGCGGCACGGGTCGAGGGCGCGGGCGAATTCACGATCTTCTGGCGCATCAAGCTTCCGATGCTGCGCTCGCTTCTCGTGACCGTCGTCATCATACGCGCCATCGACACGCTGAAGGTCTTCGACATCGTCTTCGGCACTACCGTCGGAGGTCCGGGGCTGGCCACCGAGGTTGTTCAGACATTCGTGTACCGCACCGCGTACAGCTATCAGCAGATCGGCAAGGCGATGGCGACGATGGTCCTGTTCTCGCTATTGATCCTCGCCGTCGCCCTCTCGCTGCAGATGCTCCAGCGTCGAGGGGAGGCAGGGCGATGAGCGCAATTGCCGCACTTCCCCGCAGCGCGCGAATCGGTGCGCGACTGTCGCTTGGATGGGCCTATCTCTTCAGCGGCGCGATGGTGCTCTTCAGCCTGTTTCCAGTCTACTGGGTGCTGGCCACCTCGCTCAAGTCCAAGCGCGACGGACTGGCGAGCCCGCCGCTCTGGATCTTCGACCCGACGGTCGCAAATTACCTGAAGCTGTGGACGCACGAAACGTTCAGGCATACCTTTCTGAACTCGATGATCGTCACGTCTGCCGGAGTCTCGCTGTCGCTCGCGATCGCCGTCCCCGCCGCCTATGCAATCGTGCGCATGAAAGTGCGGGGACGGGACATCGTCGGCGTCTGGCTCATTCTCGCGTACATGCTTCCCGAATTCCTGTTCGTCTTGCCGATGTTCTCGCTGTACCAGTGGACAGGGCTCTACGACACCCATGCGGGTCTCGCGCTCATGTACCAGGTCCATGTCCTTCCGTTGTCTATCTGGCTTCTGAGCTCGTTCTTCCGGGAGATCGATCCGGCGATCGACGAGGCCGCGCGGATCGAGGGCGCGTCCCACTGGCAGATACTGACTCGGATCTACGTTCCCTGCACAATGCCGGGCATGGTTGCCACCGCCATCCTCAACGCCATCTGGATCTGGAACGAACTTGCCATCGCACTCGGCCTGACATTCTCGAAAGCTCAGACCGTGACGCTTGGCGTCACTAGCTTCCGGGGCTATGCGGCCCTTGACTGGGGCGCCATGACCGCGGCGTCCATCATCGCCATCATCCCGATGCTGCTGTTCGCCATCGTCGCGCAAAGGCACATCGTAAAGGGCCTGACCCTCGGTGCGGTGAAGGGGTAGAAAATGGCGCTCAAGGAAACCGACATCGCGCAGTTCTCAACCGTGTTCGGCCGGAACCTGCTGGCCGAGGCACCGAACTTCGTGCGCGAGAAGATGCTGGTGGTGACGATGGAGGATCTCTGGCCTCTGTTCCGCGACGCACTGCCGAAGGTCACCGAACCCTACGTCGTGCGGTCGATGGAGCGGAGCGC
Organism: Boseongicola sp.; assembly: GCA_028824715.1. Classification (GTDB taxonomy): domain Bacteria; phylum Pseudomonadota; class Alphaproteobacteria; order Rhodobacterales; family Rhodobacteraceae; genus JAJEFO01. The sequence continues at coordinate 6,120 of JAPPCV010000081.1, forward strand.
GCTCGAGGCCGACCTGCTCCCGCTCGCGCATTCAGCCTCGGTCGTCGGGCTTGGCGGCGGGCAGGCCATCGACGCCGCAAAGTACTTCGCGTGGCGTCTCGGCCTGCCGCTCTTCCAGTTTCCGACATCGCTTTCGGTCGACGCGGTCTTCGGTCACCGATCGGCCGTGCGCGAGAACAGCGTCGTGAAGTACGTGGGCTGGGCCGTGCCGGAAACAGTCTATATCGATCTCGACATCATCGAGGCGGCGCCGCGCGCGCTGAACGTCGGTGGCGTGGGCGACGTGTTCTGCTTCATCACAGCAGTCATGGACTGGCGCCATGCCGAAGCACAGGGAGCGTGCGAGGCGTGCTGGCCCTACGACTCCGGCCTCGCGAGGATCTCGCTGTCGAAGGCCGAGGCGGCGCTGGGAGAGCTTGAAGAGATCAAGGCGCTGAGCCGGCGAGGGATCGAGCTGCTGGTGGATGCCCTGAGATGGGGCGGCGCGTCGTTTCACGGAGCTGGCTGGAACCCGCGTCACGTCGAGGGAGTCGAGCACTACATATTCTACTCTCTCGAAGCCCGCACGGGAAAGGGGTTCAACCATGGCCAGGCGGTATGCCTCGGCCTGGTCCTCGGCGCGATGATGCATGGCGAGCGCGCCGGGGAGCTTCTGGCGGCGGTCGCGCATCTGGGCGTCGATGTCCGTCCTTCCGCGATGGACGTCACCTGGGAGGACGTGTTCGCGTCCATGCGGGGCCTGAAAGACTTCGTGAACCGAGAGGGCCTGCCCTATGGCATTGCACATGACTTCGAAGTGACGGACACGTTCCTGAACGGCGCGAAGAGCAGGATCGAGGAGGCGTTTGCCCGATGACATCCAGTCTGGACGAGATCGTCGATGCGATGCCCGAGATGCGGCTTGCGCGCATGGGGCTGACCTTGCCGCAGGTTCCTGCGCCGGTCGGAAATTTCGATCTCGGCTCCATAGAAGGAACCACCCTCTATCTTTCGGGCCAGGGGCCGGTTCTGGAGGACGGCGCCCTGGCCACGGGCAAGGTCGGAGCGGAGGTGGGCGTCGAGGACGCGAACTATCACGCGCACCGCGCCGGCCTGGTGCTGATCGCCGCCATGCGTGAGCTTCTTGGGTCGCTCGACCATGTCGTGCAGGTCAGGCGGGTCTTCGGCATGGTGAACGCGGCGCCTGGATTCGAGGATCACCCGGCGGTCCTGAACGGATGCTCGGACCTGTTCTGCAAGGTCTTCGGGCCGCGGGGGCGCCACGCGCGCACGGCGGTAGGCATGAGCTCGCTGCCCGGAAACATCACCGTCGAGATCGAAGCCGTCGTCTCCATCCTGCCCGGTTGGAGCCCCAAGCCATGAGCGAAATACGCTTCTGCGACGTGGGCAAGCGCTTTGGCGATGTCGAGGTCATCCGAGGATTGGACCTCGGCATCGAGGAAGGCGAATTCATGGTGCTGGTCGGACCGTCAGGCTGCGCGAAATCGACCACGCTCCGCATGATGGCGGGTCTCGAATCCATTTCGTCCGGCGACCTCTTCATCGGCGGACGCCGCGCGAACGACCTTATGCCCGCCGAACGCAACTTCTCGATGGTGTTCCAGTCCTACGCCCTGTTTCCGAACATGTCGGTCCGCGAGAACCTGTCTTTCGGACTGAAGCTGCGCAGGACGGATGCCGCGACGGTCGCAGGCGAGGTCGCTCGCGTGACGGAGATGCTCGGATTGGGCAATCTGCTGGACCGAAGGCCGCGCCAGCTTTCCGGCGGCCAGGCCCAGCGGGTGGCGCTTGGCCGGGCGATGATCCGCAAGCCGGACGCCTTCTTGTTTGACGAGCCGTTGTCAAACCTCGACGCTGAACTCAGGGTGCAGATGCGCGGCGAGATTTCCGAAATGCAGCGAAAGCTGGCGGCCACCACAGTCTACGTCACGCACGACCAGGTCGAGGCTATGACGATGGGCGACAGGATTGCAGTGATGGACAAGGGCCGGATCAAGCAGGTCGGGGTGCCGACAGAGCTTTATGAACGGCCCGCGAACACCTTTGTCGCAGGCTTCATCGGCAGTCCCCGGATGAACCTCATGCCTGCCGCGGACTTGCTTGGCGATGCCGGCCCAACGGTCGATCCCGCCTGCCGACGGGCCGGAACGCTCGGCATGCGCCCCGAGCACGTTCTTGTCGGCCACGAGGCTGGCACCGTAGGCATCGGCCAAGCCCGCGTGATCCGCATGGAGAACCTAGGCCACGAAATGCATCTTCACCTGCGCAACGCGCGCGGTCGCGCGATCACGGCACGGGTCGGCAGCGAAACCTGCGGCGGGATTGCGCCGGGCGTGACGGTGCCGCTCGCGTTCAGGCCCGAGCACCTCCATGCCTTCGACCGCACCACCGGAGAGCGCCTGCCGTGACCGAAGATCCGTTCCTTCGCTGGAACCTCACGCCTGTCATCAACGCCTCCGGCACGATGACCGGCATCGGCGCGTCGCGCGTGGCGCCTGAAGTGCGCGCTTCCGTAGCCGGCATCCTCGGGGAATTCGTCGGGATAGACGAACTCCAGGCGCGGGCGAGTTCGGTCATTGCGCGGGCGACCGGCGCGGCGGCAGGCTGCATCACCACCTGCGCGGCAGCGGCCATGAGCCAGACCGTCGCCGCCTGCCTGACCGGGACGGACATAGCCAAGATAGAGGCGCTGCCCCGGGTCGCTGGCGAACGGCGCGTGCTCCTGTCCCTGGGTCACATGGTGAACTACGGTGCGCCGGTCGACCAGGCGATTCGCATTGCCGGCGCGGAGGTGGTGCCGGTCGGCACAGCTGCGGCCTGCGAGACCTGGCATCTGCGCGCAGCGCTCGAGCAGGGCGCGGTCGCCGCGATGTATGTCGTGTCGCACCACACGGTGCGCGCGAACGAACTGCCGCTTGACGTGTTCGTCGCGACTTGCCGCGAATTTGGCGTGCCCGTGATCGTCGACATGGCGTCCGAATACGACCTGCGCGGCCCGGTCGCGCTCGGTGCCGCCGCGGCGATCTACTCGGGTCACAAGTTTCTCCAGGGCATCACAAGCGGAGTGGTTGCGGGCACCTCGGACCTGGTCCGCGCAACCTATCTTCAGCACATGGGCATCGGACGCACCATGAAAGCCGGCAAGGAAAGCGTCCTCGGCGCGATGGCCGCCCTGGAGCTGTGGGAAGCCCGTGACCACGCCGCCGCGCGGGCGACCGAGGAGACGCGGGTCGACTCGCTGATGCAGGACCTGGCGGACATCCCCGGGCTTGCGCTTGCGCGCCATGCCGACTGGACCGGCAACCCGATCACGCGGGTCCGGATCGCCGTCGATCCCGGCGCTGCCGGGTTCAACGCCTGGGAGCTCGCCGGCCGCCTCGGATCGCGGTCGCCACGGATCGCGGTGCGGGACGACCTGATCGAGCGGCAGGAATTATACCTCGATCCCTGCAATCTCACCAATTCGGAGGCGAAGACGGTTGCCGCCGCCATCCGTGCGGAGGCGGCGCGTTTTCGTGACCGGGGCGACGGCTGCCGCATCGGCTGGAGTGACGCAAAGGCTGCGCGGGAAGCGGCTGCGCAGGCCTGGCGGGGCGACAGCCATGAGACTTGAGGGCAGGCGCATCATCGTCACGGGAGCGGCGCGCGGAATCGGCCTTGCCGTCGTCCGCGCCTGTCTCGACGCGGACGGCGAAGTGCTGGCCACCGATTCGGATGGCGAGGCTCTTGCCGCGGCCGCGGAGAGCCTCGGGAACCGTTCGGGACGTCTGAGGCATCACCCGATCGACATCGGCAATCCGCGGAGCGTAGCCAGGGCGCTCTCCTCCGTCCCCGACTGGCCCGCCCTGGACGGTCTCGTCAACAATGCCGCGATCCTGGACATCGGCGCATCGGGAACCGTCACCGATCACCGCTTCGCCGAGGTGCTCGACGTCAACCTCACCGGCGCTCTCAGGGTCACCCGCGCAGCCTTGCCACTGCTTCGGCGGTCGACCGCTCCGGCCATCGTGAACACGCTGTCGACCCAGGCCTTTTTCGGAGTGCCGCATTCCGCCGCCTATGCCGCCGCGAAGGGCGGGCTCTACATGCTGACGCGTTCCATGGCCGTCGACTTCGGAGCCGAGGGGATCCGTGTCAACGCGGTCGCCCCGGGCTTTGTCAACACTCGGATGGCAATCACCGAAGACGGCGTGCACGAGCACGAAACGGACGACTTCAGGACCCACTACATCGACGCCGGTCGCATTCCGCTCCGCCGCCCGGGAACGCCGGAGGACTGCGCCGGAGCTTTTGTCTTCCTGCTTTCCGAAAGCGCCCGCTACATCACTGGCCAGGCGCTCTGCGTCGACGGCGGGTTGAGCGCGACCTACTGATGGAGCCCGCACGCGAAATCCGTTGTGCCGGATCGGCGGCTGGCCGTCGGCTCCTTGCCGCGCAATGTCGGCGCTCGCCTTCGCCCGCACAACCTGAGCGACTTGCCCGATGAAACTCGATCTCGCTGACGGGCAAGGCCAAGATCTGGCCTGCGGCTTTCCCACCGTCTTCGGCAGGGGGCTGCTCAAGGAGTTTCGGGACTTCGTCAATCCACCCTTTCTGGTGGTCACGATGAACGACCTCTGGCCAATGTTCGGACGCCACTTCGAGGGCGCCGGCTGCCGCGCGTATTTCTGCGGATCGATCGAGCGAGCCGACCTGGAACGCGACGTCGCCGCACTTGGAGAGGTGCGGGCCATCGTGGGACTGGGAGGCGGCCAGGCGCTCGACGTCGCCAAGTTCTTCGCCTGGTGCCTCGACGTTCCGCTGTTCCAGGCCCCGACAGCACTCTCGGTCAACGCCGTCTACGGACAGCGTGCGGGGGTTCGGGACGACGGCAGGGTGGTCTACACCGGCTGGGCCGTACCGCAGGCGATCTATGTCGACTACGACGTTCTTGCGGCCTGTCCGCCTGCGCTCAACTGGTCCGGGATCGGGGACGTGCTGTGCTTCCACACCGGTGTTCTTGACTGGCGGTATGCTGAACAAGAGGGCAGGATCGAGGAAAAATGGCGCTATGACGAGGGCCTCGCCAGGCAGTCTCTCGCCAAGGTGCGGGCCATTGTCGAGAACGTGGACAACATCCGCGCGATGAACGATCGGGGAATCGAGACCCTGGTCGACGGACTGAAATGGGGCACGAGCTATCACGGCGCCGGGTGGTGCCCCCGCCACATCGAGGGGACGGACCACTTCCTGTTCTACACCCTGGAGGCGCTGACCGGAAAGAAGTTCCTCCATGGCCAGCCGGTCGGACTCGGCGTCATCGTCGGGTCGATGCTCCACGAACAGGGAACCGAGGAAATGCTGGACACGATCTCCGGCATCGGCCTCGACATACGCCCGGAGGCGATGGGGCTGACCTGGGACCAGCTCGAGCACGGTCTCCGAACGATGCGGGAATACGTGAACCAGGTCGGGCTCTGGCACTCGATCGCCCACGACGCGAAGATCACGGATGGCTTCATCGCCGATCTGCGACGAAGCCTGAACAGCGCCTACGCAAGTCCATCCAGCACCTGAGACGCGGTGGCAAGAGCCCGCGACCCCGTTTCGTCCTCGCTGGAGATGCCAGGGGTCGTATCGCGCAGCGCCGGAACATTTCGGCGGATGATGGGCAGCCTGACCCGCGGACGCCTGCCAAGTGTAGATGCGAGCCGTTGCCGTCGAAACGCCACGCACTTTGGGACCTGATGCCGGCACCAAGACCTTGCGCTTCCTCGATGGAATCCTGTCCGCCCTTGAAGAGGGGTGCGGCATGCGCTGCGGGATGAGGAGCACGTCGCACCTGCCGTCGATCTCAGCCGGACGGCACGGACGACGGAGGCCCCGCGACCGGAATCACGCGATAGGAGCCGTACGATGGGAAAGGAAACGATTCTGGCAAAAGCGCTGAGGCCAAGCGCAGAAGTCCCGCCGTGCGAATTCACCGTTGACAGTCTGGGCCGCCTTCGACCATTGGGGACAGGAAGGCTCTCTTGAAGTGAATGCAACTGACCGTTCGATACGGTCACACTCCGCCACTGCCCTGCTCACTGGCTTCGCAAAGGCAACCGCGCTCCGGGAATGGTGTGAAAACCGTGCAGGACTGTGCGGGGTGAGGATAATCAACGGCTTGCGTTGGCGAACCCGAAAAACCCACACCTTGATTTGATTGAGCTGTTTGGGCCTCTGGCGAACCTTTCCGGTTGCCTCAGAAACCGAAGGGCCGCTGACCGGACTGGAAGCCACTGAAAGGCGGCGGCCATCAGATTGCGCGACGGTGCCAACCGCGGCGGACATGGAGCGAACCGGCAATTCCTTCATGCGGCAATCGCCGGAATCGCAAGTCCAAAAGAGATTCCGGGCGGCGCGCACTTCAGTACGCCTTGGCAGATCACGCGACAGATGTCTCCCGCCCTTCAGGAACGCGGGAAATCTGAACGATCAGACTTCCCGCGTTTGCACGGCGACACCTGCATCAGTGCATGATTGGCCGCGCGAACATTTCCTCGGCCCGTCCCAGCATCCTGGACACGTCGCGCAGGCTCAGTCGCCTCTGGCGACATCCCGTCGTCGCGGTTCGCTCAATCGCCTCCCGGACCGCATCCGCAGCCTCTGCAGACAAGCCGAGACGGATCGCCTGGCGTTCCGCGAAACTGCTCAGCTCCTCCAGGGAAAGGTCGCCGAGCCACACGATCTCGCATCGGCTCCGTACGGGCTCGGGAACGAGCCCGACATCGTTCGCCGTGAGCACCCAGCTCAGGTGACTCATGTCCACGCCGATCCTGTAGTACGGGCACTGCCAGCGCCGTGCGCTGCCCGGCTCCATGAGTCCGAGAAGCGCGGACTGGAAGTTGAACGAGACCCCCGAAGTGCTCCGCGTCACACAAGCCTTGTCGACCTCCTCGACGACAATGACCGGGTTCGCGATTCGGGATGATATCACCGTCTGCAAAGGCCGCCCCGGCTGCTGGTCTGACCAGCCGCGCTCCGTTCCAGCCAAAATCATGCTCGACAGCCCCTGACCGGCGTCGATCACGCAGTGCGGCAGGTCAAGGACCTTGGACAGTCCGTGCGCCCAGGCGGTCTTGCCGATCCCCGCCGGTCCGTGGAGCAGCAGCGGCCCGACACTTATCGGCCGACCCGCCCGCGCACCGCGCCGAAGCGCGTGCCAGACGACGGTGGTCGCAGCGCCCATCCAGGGGAACTCCGCATGCAGCGATGCCGCCAGTACGTCCGCCTTGGCCTCGTCGGCGACGGCCTTGACAGGAACCATGCCAGCCAGCTGAAGAAGGGCGGTGCGGGCGCGCTTGTCTCTGTTTGAAGCAAGGTGGCCCAGCGACTTACGGTTCGCGGTCTTGCGGCGCGCGACAATCCGTTTTGCACGGTGGCGAATCCGCTGGATGTCACGGGGGCCCAATCCCAAGTCGTCCTCATCCGCCCCAAGGTCGTCGATGTCCGCTTCGTCCATGCCTGCTTCGTGGTCGTCCACGTAAGCATCGAGTTCATCCGGGTCTGTTTGGACGATCGAATCCGGCTCTTCGGAACGCAAGCGTGCCAGATGCCTGGAGAGCCTATTGCAAATCCCGTCAACGCCCGACTCGGGGTAAACCGGCGGATGGAGCAGGCGGACCTTCTTTCTTGATTTAGCCGACATTTTGGAGATCCTCGATGATGCCCGCCCGCCAGGAAAGGCAGGGGGCGCGATTTGGCAAAATGGGAGGGGGCGGCGCGATCGCCGCTAACGGTTCAGGCCCAGAAACCAGGCTCCCGCTTCGGTGCCGGGGCTGAGCAGTATGTCTGTATCAACCTCACAATGCCGGGCGGCTCGCATGATTCCCTTGGCTGATCAAGCGCAATTTCCCAAACTTGTCGGCAACAAGCGGCATAGTTGCCAAAATGTCTCGCTCAAGGATTCCGGACGTTCAATGCCGTCCCGCTGTGAGTTCACACGCGCGTTCGAAGAACCGTGCTTGAATTAGCGGGAGAACTTCTTCGATCCCTAGAGGGGGGTGCAGCGTCGGATCCCGAGGATGCCGACCTAGACACATGGCGAGCAGTCTTACGCCATTCAAGGAGTTGGGCTGCCGCGCATGCAGCGAGGTAGATTCTTGCGCAGTAACGGTTCGCGACGAAACTGGTCGATGTTGCACCTTGATGGCGCCGGACGATCTTGGGCCGGTCGAAAACGCTTACGCCGCAATGTATGGAAGTGGCAGCCCCCAAGACACGCTCCATGTTCGTTCTGCTCTTTGGCAGTGAGTCGGAGTCTCGTTATCCTTCACAGAAGAGTTTGCTTTGCAGAGGCTTGACATTCAACCCTTGAAATCAGTCCTTGGATGCGGGCGTGATTTGCACACCCGCGACGCACACTATCTCAGCCTGGCAATGCATCGCAGCCTGGCAATGCGCGACGCGAATGATTGCCAAAGATGGACCAGGGGCTGACGCATTGAGTGGGGGGGGGACTCCTGCCATGCCTTGACTTGGCTAAGAACGGCACTCAGCCATGCCTTAGTATTGCAAATAGCAAAGAAATGCCATATTGTAGGATTACAATTACCTCTAATATGCACAACCAAAGGTTGGCAGATGTCTGTTTCACGCGCAAAACAACGGCAAGCAGAAGGCAAGATCAATCAGGCCAGGCAGGGGGAACAGGCCCTCGCCAAGCCACTTGGAGGCTGGATTGCGACCTTCCAGGAAGCCATCGGCATGAGCGCACCAGCTCTGGCCGAGCGGTTGGGTGTGTCCAGGAACAGCGTCTACAGTTCCATCCAGAACGAACAGGCCGGGACAATCTCCCTGAACCAACTCGACAAGATGGCCGAGGCCATGGGGGGTAAGCTCGTCTATGCGATCACCCCGCGCGAGGGTCCGGTCGAAGAGATTGTCATGGTCCAGGCCCGCAAGAAGGCCAGGCGCATCATCCAGCGCACCCGTGCGCATATGGCGCTGGAAGAGCAGACTGAAGGCTTGCGCAGTCAGGAAGAGATGATCGAGGAGCTGGCCGGCGAAATTGCCCGCGAGATGCCCAGGGAATTCTGGAAGTGACCTTGGTACTGCACGAGCCTACCGGCGCGACCCCACTCACGCCTGACGAGTTGCTTGGCCTCAATGCCAAGCATATCACCACGCGCGGCGAGTTGAATGAGCTGGAAGGGGAGAACTTCATCGAGGGGCTGACCTGGCTGGACCGGCGACCGAAGTCCTTCGATGTCCTGACCGACGATGCCGCGCGAGAGGTTCACAAACGCCTGTTCGGCCAGGTCTGGGACTGGGCGGGCGTCTATCGCCTGACTGAGAAGAACATTGGTGTCCCGGTCTGGCACATCTCGACCGAAATGCGCACTTGCCTCGACGACACTCGATACTGGCGCGAGAACGGCACCTACGACCCGCTGGAAGCCACCGCACGCTTTCATCACAAGCTGGTCTGGGTCCACCCCTTCGCGAACGGAAACGGTCGCTGGGCGCGAATCATGGCGGATGCCTACCTGGCGACGATTGATCCGGGCATTTTCCTCGATTGGCCGGGCGGCGGAACATTGACCGCTGATAGCGACCACCGCGCACGCTACATCGCGGTGTTGCGGGCGGCGGATGGTTTTGAGTTCGGGCCGTTGATCGAGTTCGTGCAGGCTATCTCGTCGCAAACGCCGATCAGCGATTAGGTGGCTTCCGCGTCGACAACTCGGAATCGATCTCGGAAATCCGAAACTTCTTCAACTCCTCAGAGTAGGAGTTTCGGTCAAAAATGAAGGGGTGAGCCCGTGTGCAGGACTCTCATTGGGAGTCGGCCCAGGCATTGCGGAAAAGACCGCACCTGAGTGGCACCACTTCTTCCGGCTTGGCCATATGGGGCGTTTCAACGCCCAAGTGATCTCGGTGCTCTGGCTCCTGTTGAGGCAGGCCGTCGGTCTGCCGCACTGCCCTGGCCGCACGTTGAAGGTGTCAGAACTGATCGCCGCACGGGCATGACCGTCAGCGAAGCGGGCTCGCACGGCCACAGGTGCAGAATTGGCGACGGCACGCGACTGGTCGAGGCGCGCGAGATTGAACTGCAGCTTGGAACTCCGCCAAATGATGCTGGCACGTCTCAACGGAACGTCGACAAAGAGCTTTCCTGAAGTGCCATGTCAAGAGGAATCCGCGGCACGATCATTGTCGGATTCCGGCGTTTGACTTGGTGGGACCTTCGGCGCATCAGTTGGAAGCATCGAATTCCACAATCGTCTCCAGGACATCGCGGCAAAGATGATCGCAAACAGCGCGGTTGACGCCAAGGTCATCCGCCAGTCGTGGTCGCCAGCCAAATACGCGCCCATCAGCGAAACAAATGCCGCCGCCGCGGCGAATCCAAGCGCCCGCGAGAAGTACTCAATGCTCGGCACAATGAGAACGGTCGCCGCATTGATGGTTGCGGCGGCCGCAAGAACCGCCGCCACGAGGTCAAGCGTCGCAGTGCAGCGAATGAGGTTTCCGAGCGTCGCGCCATCTGCCTCGCACACGTAGTCGGTGAGAACCAGCATGTAGATCTTCAGGACAAGTGCAATTGCCAGGGCAACGCCAAGAACGATGCTCATCGCGGTCGCGATGATTGTCACCGGACGTTCAACGGCAAGTTCGTATCTTTCCGAACGCTGGCGGTTCTCAGTTGTCATCCTCCTGCCCCCAGCCGAGAGATAACGCGGTCGACGCTTGTTATCTCAGCGACATTCGCCATCGCAAAGTCAATCGAGGCCCTGTGCCACGCGTCGTTCATGGTCGAACAGGCGTCCTCGGGCACGATCACCCGGAACCCCTTGTCCGCACCCGTGCGAGCGGTGTGTTCGACAGACATGTTGGTCCATGCACCGGTATTGATAAGCGTGTCTATCCCGCCGTGCCTGAGATAGCTCTGCAGGCGCGAGGTTTCCCACGGACTCATCGACATTTTTTCAACGACGAGATCGGACCCTTGCGGTTCAAGCCCGGCGACCGGGGCAGCGCCCCAAGAGCCGCGAACCATGGCTCCTGCGTCGATGAGTCCTGAGTAAAGCGGCGCGTTGGGGCCAATCTTTGGATGCCCCGGCTCGCAAATGAAATGCACGTGAATGACCGTCACGCCCGCGCGCCTGCATGCATCGGCCAGCCGCCGGGAATTCGCCACGACGTTCTGCGACCTGGCATGCGCGGGCGATCCGCTCTCGGCGAAGGCGCCGCCATCAATGATGACGTCGTTTTGCATGTCCTGAATGATCAGGGCTGTCTTGCGCGGATCGATTGCCGCCTGGGCGCCTGTCGAGGCGCGTGAGGGTGCCGGTTGAGCACGCATGAACGGCTCCTCCCGTCCCTGAGCTCTCAGGTCCACGGCATAGACGCCGGTCGTCGCGCAAATGTAGAGCGTTCGCCAGTCATCCCCGCCCCAGTGCAGGTTTGCCGACTGCTCGGGCACGACAATCTCGCCCAGCTTCACGCCGTGGAAATCATAGACCCAGACGCCCCCTGGGCCGGTCACGTAGACGTTGCCGCTGGCATCGGCCTTCATTCCATCGGGAAGCCCGGCGCGATCGTCCTCCTTGATGCCGCTTGCGAAGAGCCTCGCTCTGACCAGTTCGCCTCTCGGCCCGATGTCGAACATCCGGATGTTGGCCTGGTCCGTGTCATTGACCCACATGAACCGCTCGCAGGGGCTGAAGCAAAGTCCGTTGGGCTGCCCGAACATGTACCTGTCGGACACTAGCTGCGGCTCGTCGCCGGGGCGATGCCCGGGCGGAAGCCGGTAGACACCCTGGAACCCCTGTTGAAGCGGCCTTGGTACCCCAAAGTGTTCCATCCGGCCGTAGGTCGGATCAGTGAAATAGACCGAACCGTCCGAGCGCACGCATATGTCGTTGGGCGAGTTCAGCTCCTTGCCCTCGAAGTGACTGGCGAGGACCTCCCGCGAGCCATCGCGATTGAAGCGTGCGACCGACGAAGTCGCGTGTTCGCAGACCAGGAGATTCAGGTCGGCATCATAGGTCATGCCGTTGCCCTTGTTTGACGGGCGCATGACCTCTTCGACGCCGCTTGCCTCTGACCACCTTCGCCGAACATCCCCGGGCATGTCCGAAAAGATCAGATGCTGCCCTAGCGGATGCCACAGCGGTCCCTCCGTGAACGTGAAGCCGCTGCCGATCTGCCGCACCGGCGCATTCAATTCGATCAGTTCAGCAAAGCGAGGGTCGGTCGCAACATGGGGCATGGCGCAGCACTCCTCAGGCGGGGAACCAGTTGCGGGCTGGCAGGCTCTCCACAACGGAACCTGGGCAAGTCATGTCAAGCCGGCCCACGACCTGCCCGTGTTCGATTACCGCGCCACGATCATGCACCGGCAACAGGTACCGATAGTTGTTGAGCAGTTTCTTGATCTGCGCCTTTTCCGAGCGCTTGGATCCGGCGTGGTTCCCGGTGACCTGCGGTTCCATGTAGTTGTTGACCCGGACATGGTTGATGACCTGATCGTTGAAGTCATAGATGACGTCGCCGCAGATGCAGGCCAGCCCATCGGCAGTCTCGACAATCACGTTCATCGACCCTTCCGTATGCGCGCCCGCAGGCTCGCACCAGACTCCCGGAATGATCTCTTCCGCGCCCGTGATCTCAAGGTCCAGAAAACGAATGGCTTCGGGTTCGTAGATCCTGTCGACGAGGTGCTTGATGTCCGGCTTGGGGTACTGCGGGTACATGATGCCCGAGACCGAGAACTCCATTTCCCGGCGGTTCAGCACGACCGTCGTGTTGAGAGGAAAGTCGTCATCGTTTCCGGCGTGGTCGATATGCAGATGCGTATGCAGGATGTAACGGATGTCGCCCGGCCGAAGCCCGTGTCTTCCAAGTTGCTGCTCCACGTCGTTTTCGTGATAGCAGTGCCCGCGCATGCCCAGAGTCTCCATGATCGCGTTGTCGCGATACCCGGTGTCGACCAGAACCGGGTACTGCCCGCCGAGGATGAGAAACCCGTAGGTCGGAACACGACGGACGCGGCCGCACTCGTGACCCAGAACCAGGAAACTGGCTTCGAGCTCGATGTCTCCAAGATCAAGTATGTGGATGGTGAGGGCCATTGGATACTCCCTTATTCGACGCGGTAAACCCGCGCTGCGGTGTCGTTGAAGATTTGCAGTTTCTGCGTCTTGGTGAAATTCGCGGTCGCTTTCCTGAAAGCGCAAATGAGGTCCTGATAGTTCGTCCAGAGCTTCTCGATCGGAAAGTTCGATCCGAACATGCAGCGATCAGCGCCGAAGATTGAGACGGTCTCCTTCACGATGTCGGCAATGAAGTCCGGGTCGTTCCGGTGAATGAACGTTCCGAACGCCGAAAGCTTCGTGACCACGTTCTTGCGTTTCGCGAGGTCGGTCATGGCTGTGCGCCAAGCCTTCCAACCGGCCTGGGACTGATCTTCCAGCATGCCGGCATGCTGCAGGATGAAAGTCACGTCCGGGCACGCATCAGCGAGTTCCGCAGCGTCTGCCATTTGGCCAGGAAACACCTGAAGGTCGAAGGTGAATCCGTGCTCTGCGAGCCTTCCGATGTTCTCGACGACGCGGGGCTCCGAGACCTGTCTTCGATCGGGGGCGAACCGATAGAGCGGATTCTCGTGCCAGTGAAATTGCTGCCGGAAGCCTCTCAGCAAGGAATAGTCCATGAGCGACTTCAACGCGGGTCCGACATCGCCCTTCGTGAAGTCCAGAAAGCCGACAATTGCATGTGGCCAGCCTGTCCTGTCCGCAACGGACTGAACCCAGGCAATTTCGTCCTCGAACCAGTTCGGCGCCCAGTTCGCTTGGACATATACCGATTTCTTGATCCCGGCACCCTTGATGTCAGCACGATACTCGTCGACCGGGTAGTCCCTTTTGATCGCTGCGTAGGGACCGAAGATTCTTGGTCGATCGGGGCCGAGCAACCACGGCAGGTCTTTCTGTCGCCAGATATGGTGATGGGAGTCAATCATGCCGCACCGCCCTGACGGGCTTGGGAAGCCAGGCTCAGGAGATGGTCCACTACCGCTTCGCTTGTTGATCCGTCGGCCAATGCATCCAGGTTCGGCACAATCGCACTCAGACCGCCAGTTGAAGGCACGTACTCCGGATCCGATGCCAGCGGCGTCAGCCAGTCTACGCGCCAAGCCAGCTTGGAGAGTCGGCGAACCGCTTCCAGCATCAGCGTTGGTGACCCGCGTTCCAGGCCGTCGGACAGGACGACAATCGCCGCGCCACGGGCAATGCCGGCATAACGCGGCACGGCAAGGAAGGCAGTCAGCGCTTCGCCAATCCGCGTGCCGCCATCAACGTCGGCAACAAGCGCAGAGGCGCGCTCCAGCGCCCTTGCCCGATTGCGTACGCGCAACGCCGGTGTCAGCCGTGTCAGCCGGGTGCCAAGCGTAAAGACCTCTGCGTGGTCGGCCGCGCCGCTCAACGCGTGCGCGAATGTCATTGCAGCCTCTGTTCGGTCCTTCATCGATCCAGAAACGTCAATCAGCAACACGATCTTGCGCTGGCGGTTCTTGCGGCGACGTCGTGCAAGGGTGAAGACCTCGCCGTCCCGCCTCGCGGCATCGCGCAGGGTCCGACGCATGTCCAGCAGCTTGCCGCCCCGATCAGGTGCAAAGCGGTACGACAGTCGCCGCGGCAGCCGGGCGGGCGCGAGGCGTTGAAAGCGCGCCAAGGCCGAGCTTCGGTCTTCCTCGGCGAACTCGCGGCGCGACAGACGCTCAATGGCCGTGGCCTCTTGGCCGGTCTCGGCATCTGGAATGACCCCGTCCCGCTCTTCGACGGCTCCGGTCGGCTCGTGAGCCGAAACCGCTTGGTCTTCGGCTTCAACTGCGCCAGGCGCGGTCATCCCCAGAAAGTAGGCGCGGAAAAGAGCGTCAAATTCATCCTGCCGGTCTCTGGGAATCGCCAGCATGGCGATCCCGGCCCGGCGGACGTCCTCGACATTGCGCGGTCCCAACAGCTCGATCGCCTCAAGAAACCCGATGGTCTGGTCGGGACCGACCGCAAACCGATGGGCGCGCAAGACAGCGGGAAACCCGACGAACGGCTCGGCCGCGCGGGGAAGCGGACGCGGATCCGTCATGCCGCTTCTCCGGGCAGGAACGCATCCAGTTGCGGAGACAGTTGTGCAAGGTCGTCCTGGTCTTTCAGCACAACGCCAATCGAGCGCCGGAAGGCCGCGGGCCATGGCTCACCTTGGGCGTTCAATAGCGTCGCCGCCTCCGCCCACTCGACCGTTTCGGCGACGCCAGGCAACTTGACCAAAGGCTCTTCCCGCATGAGCCCCACCGAGGCGACCACCGCCGCGGCTGTCGCTTCGGCAACGGACGAAGCCCGAACCATCACGATACGGGCTTCAAGTTCAGGATCAGGGAAGTCGATCCAATGATAGACACAGCGTCGCCTGAGAGCCTCGTGAAGGTCGCGGGTGCGATTCGAGGTCAGAACGACAATCGGGTGAGATGCCGCGCGAACCGTCCCGGTCTCGGGTATCGAGATGGTGAAGTCCGACAGGAACTCGAGCAAGAACGCCTCGAACTCGTGATCCGAACGGTCGATTTCGTCGATCAGCAAGAGGGTCTCATCCGGAGCCCGCAGCGCTTCCAGCAAGGGTCGCGCCAGGAGGAATTCATCGGTGTAGACGTTGAGCTGGCTGTTCTCGGCCTGCCGAATTGCCAGCATCTGGCGCGGATAGTTCCATTCGTAGAGTGCCGCCGCAGCGTCGATTCCCTCGTAGCACTGCAAGCGGATCACGTTCCGACCCAGTACCGCGCCAATGGCCTTGGCAGCCTCGGTCTTGCCGACGCCCGGAACGCCTTCCAGGAGCAGCGGCTTGCCGAGTGCCAGCGCAAGATAGGCCGAGGTCGACAGGGCGTCATCCGCGAGGTACTGCGCCGCTGTCAGGGCGCCTTGCAGCGCTCCCGGGCTGTCGATCCCGCGTATGTCAGCCCGTACCGGCATCAGGCGCCCGGTCTGCCCTGGGGACGTGCGCCGCCGTTCGCGCGAATTCCACGCAACACCTTTTCCGGTGTGATCGGAAGGCTGTCGCATTCAACGCCGACCGCGTTGAACACGGCGTTGGCGATGGCAGGCAACACCGGATTGGCGCACATCTCGCCCGGCCCCTTGCCACCGAAGGGCGCGTCCGGCGCCGGACGTTCGAGAACCGAGATATGGTGAGGCACAGCGTCACCCGGCCCCGGTTGAAGATAGTGATTGAAATCGATGGGTCCGTGGGACCGGTCCGGATAATAGGGCTCTGTCGTTTCATACAGCGCATGGCTTACTCCCATCCAGGCGCCGCCGATCAATTGCTGTTCCACCAGTCGGGGATTGAGCGCGCGCCCGACCTCGTAGGCAGAGTTGATGTGCTGGACCTCGACCTCTCCGGTTTCGTCATCCACCGTCAAGTCTATGATCAGTGCGGCGTGGGCAAAGGATGACACCGGGGTCATTTCACCGGTGTCGCGGTCGACTTCGGACAGCGGGACAAGAAACATTCCGCGTCCCGCAAGTGTACGGCCTTGATTGAACTGCGCGGCCGTTGCCGTCGCCTCGACCGTAATTGACCGGCTTGGCGCACCCTTTACATGGATGTTCCCGCGCCCGTCCGTCACGAGGTCTGACGCGTCGACCTCAAGCTCCTCCGCCGCCGCTTCCAGCAGCTGGGCACGGGCCTCCGTGGCTGCACGGATGATCGCGTTGCCCATTCTGTGCGTTCCGCGCGACGCGAATGAACCCATGTCATGGGGACCGGTGTCGCTGTCCGCGGTATCGACAAAGACATCCTCAACCGGCACGCCGAGCGTCTCCGCAGCCAACTGGCGACCTACCGACTTGATGCCTTGCCCGAGATCGATGGACGAGAGCGTGACCTTGAACTTTCCGTCAGGTGTCGAATGAACCAGCGCCTGGCTCGGGTCACCACCCAGGTTCATGCCGATCGGGTAGTTGATGCTGGCAAAGCCGCGTCCATGGTGAATGGCCATCAGCGCCTCCTCGACCCGGAGATGAACCGCGACACGCCTGGCCGCCTGACACCACGCTGGAAATGCGTCGCGGCGCTTTCACTCTCGGCCTCAGCTGCAGGCGGCTGCTGCGCCACCGGCGTGCCTGGCGCCTGTGCCGGTGGCTGCGAAATCGGTTGATTGATCGTGCCTGCCGGACGCTGAACATACGCTGCAGGCAGGGAAGGACCGCCTCTGGCACCTGCGGGATGCGTTGCGTGCGCTGTCTCCGTCGGCATGGTCGGGCGCGCGCTGGATGCCGTTTCATCCACGGGTCCTTGGGGAGCCGGAGGAACGCCCGAGGCACCCTTGAACCCAAGTCGCTCGATCTCTGCTTCCATGTCCTCGCGCTGAGGTGCATTGCCGAATGCCGAACTGTTGTTGGAGGAATGGCCCTCGGGAAGCAGTCCGCGGGTCCCATGCCCCGAGAACGGCTCCGGGGCGAGCCCGGAGCGCCTTCGCTCCCCTACCCTGCCCTCGTCGTCAGTGACCGTCTCGGGGATGACACCCAACGCACCCTCACCGCCGCCGGACTTGCTCGATGCCCGCGCCGCCTCCGCGGACAGGCTCCAACCCGACTTCTGCGCGACCGCCTGGCAGCTTTCGATCAAGGCGCAGTTCTTTGCCTCGCGCCGATGTGCCTTCATGTCGCCATCGCGGTATGCGTTCAGGATCCGCAGCTCGATCGGGTCCATTCCGACCGCGCGCGCGACCTTGTCCATGTGACGTTCAATCGCGAAATCCACGGCGGTAATGCCGAAGCCGCGCATGGCCGTCGACGGGGTCCGATTGGTGAAGACGCAATAGACATTGGATGCGACGTTCGGGATCGAATAGGGGCCGGGCAAATGGCCCGTCGACTTCTGCACGGCATAGGAGGACAGCCGCGTGTAGGCGCCGGCATCAAAGAACCCCGTAAAGGCACGCGCGATGATACGACCGTCGCGCATCACCCCGTCCTTTATCCGCCAGCGTTCGCCACCGCGCGGACCGCCGACCTGCATCTCTTCGGCGCGGTCCCACATGTATTTCACGGGCTTTCCCGCGGCCAGGCAGGCGAGCGCCGCCAATGGTTCGTGATGGCTGTCCACCTTGCCACCGAAACCTCCGCCGACGGTGCCGCCGATGAAGTGCAGGCGCGCCGAGCTGATGTCGAGTTGCTTCGCCGTGACCCCGACCGAGAAGAAGAGGGCCTGGGTCGATGTGTGAACGGTGATCCGGTCGCTGGTTTCGGGGGCCGCAATGGCACCGCAGGTCTCGATTGGCGCCTGCTCGATTGGCGACATCTGGTATTCGCCCTCGACGATGTGATCGGCCTTCGAGAATGCGGTCTCAACGTCGCCGAACCGCAGCTTCTGGTGATCATAGGTGTCAAAGTAGTCGAAGGCATTGTTGGGATACTCTTCGTTGACGATCGGCGCCTCGGGCTTCAGCGCCTCCTCCACGTCCAGAACATGGGGCAGTTCTTCGTAATCCACCTTGACGGCATCAACCGCTTCCTGGGCTGCGCGAACCGAGGTGGCAACGATTGCAAGGATCGGCTGGCCAACATAGCCGACCTTGTCGGTTGCCAGAAGAGGTTCGTCGTCCCGTCCGAAATTGATCAGCGACAAGAGCGTGTTGGTGTTCACGGGAACGTCGCGGCCGCCCAGCACACGAACAACCCCGTCCTGCCGCTCCGCAGCCGAGGAATCGACCGACCTGATGCGCGCGTGGTGGTGGGGCGAACGCACGCAACGCATGTGCAGGAGCCCGTCGAAAGCATGGTCGTCATAGAATTTCGAACGCCCGGTTACGTGACCCAGGATGTCCTGCCTGATGACCGGCTTGCCAATGACATTGAAGTCGTCAGAGCGCTCGTCGGCAAAAAGGTCCTTGCGATACTCTGCATTCATCACGCGGCACCCCGCTGCTTGGCAGCTTCGAGTATGGCGTCGATGATCGGCTCATAGCCGGTGCATCGACAGAGATTGCCTGAAATGGCTTCTTCGACATCCGAGCGGGCTGGGTTTGGATTTCTGTCAAGGAGCGCCTTGGCTGACATCAGCATGCCCGGCGTGCAGTATCCGCACTGCGCAGCGAAGCCTTCAATGAACGCTCTTTGCAGCGGGTGCAGATCCGGCCCGTTTGACAGCCCGCCGGTTGTCTCGACCGACCGACCGGCGACGGTCTCGGCCAGCACCAGGCAGGACACGTGCGGTTCTCCGTCTATGAGGACTGTGCAGGCGCCGCAGGTGCCCTGTCCGCAACCGTACTTTGGCGACAGGTCTCCGCAACCGCGACGAAGCACGTCAAGAAGATTGGCACCGGAGTCCGCGAAGACCGCGGTCGCGGAGCCGTTCAACCTGAAAGTGACGGGAGATTTCACCGAGCGTCCTCCCCAAGCAGAAGACGGCGAAGATGGACCGGCGCGACCTCGCGGCGATACCATCCCGAGGCGATTGGATCGTCCGGCGGATCCAGCCCCTCGGTTGCGGCAGAAAGCGCGGCGGCGATGCCTGCGTGATCAAGGCTGACCCCTTCAAGCGCGTTTTCGACCGCGCGGACCCGCACCGGCGTTGGCGCCATCGCACCATAGGCAACGCGGACACCTGACAATCGGCCCGTGCTTCGGGTGAGGCGCGCGGCCATTGACATCACCGAAACGCCCTTGGGCTTGACCCGGGAGACCTTCTTGAACCGAAACTCGTCACTCCGCGGGCGACGGATCAGCAGCGAGCGAACGACGCCGTTCCGGCGGGCCAGGAAGTCCTCGAGACTCAGTTCCTCCCCACTGACCATCCGGACGATGGCGTCCAAGGCCAGCAGCGCAACAGCCAGATCACCGTAAGGATGAGGCGCCATCAGGTTCCCGCCCACGCTCGCCATGTTTCGGATTGCGGGTCCACCCACGGCACGGGCGGCCGGAGACAGGAAGTCCAGATCCCGCGATGCCAGGATCGCTGCCATGGTGACGCCCGCCCCGACCTCCAGGCGTTCGCCCTCAACCCGGATCTCGGACAGCGACGCATCCGTTGTCCGCACGATGCGACTGAACCGCCGATCGCCATAGTTGACCCGGTTCATGATCAAGGTCCCGCCGCCCAGAAATCGGGCCTGATCGTCCATTGCGCTGGCGGCCTCGCCAACTGTCGGGTAGGTCTGGACTTCAACCATGACCAATTCCCATGTGGGTTCGAATGGCCTCGAACCCAGCCGCGTAGATGCCGTTTCCGACGAGCTCCGACAGTTCGCCTGCACGCCCTGCAGGCGTGTCAAAGCGGCTTTCCCATTCCCAATAGGTTCGGTCCCCGTCCGTTACCGGGAACAGGCGGACGTGCGCGACGTAGTTGAAGAGTGGCACGGGCGTGTCAAGCAGGCAGTAGCTGAATGTCTGCTCCAAGTCCGAAAGCGTGAGGAGCTGTTCACGCAAGTTGGCGCCGCCCTCGAGGCGGAAGTTCCGTATACAGCCAACCATGTCCGACGGATGTCCTCGCTCAATGTGGCTTTCGGCAACCGCCGGGTGCCATTGATCATGGCCGTTGAAGTCACGAATGACCTCCCAGACCGCCTCCGCCGGCGCGTCAAGCACGGTGCTTTTCTTGACGTGCGGCATCAACCACCTCCGAACTGGCGCTTGAGCGCGTCAAATCCGGCCTGGAAAACGTCCGTGCCAATCATGGCAACCAGTTCGTCTTCGTCGCTCGGGTCACACGAAAACTCCGCCGACCATTCGATGAAGGTCCGGTCGCCCTCGGTCACGGGCGTCAGCCTGAGCGTGGCGACATAGCCTTCGAGCGGCATCGGACTCTCGAGGATCGAGTACGTCACGAACATGTCGTAGTCTGACAGACCCAACAGCTGTTCGCGGATATTGTCGCCGTTTTGCAGATTGAAGTTTCGAATGCACCCGACCTTGTCCGCCGGAAGCGCCTCTTCAATCCGGCTTTCACGGATCATGGGGTGCCACCGCGGAAGATCATTGAATCCGCGGATGCGTTCCCACACGCGATCCGGTGGAGCGGAAATGACGGAGGACGTGTAGACGCGGGCCATCTCAGGACTTCGCCTCCCCGTCCTTCTTCTTCTCCTCCTCCGCTTCGGCCTTCGTGGCGGCCCTGACCTTCTGGCTCTCGCTCATGGCGCGCGCCATGTTGCTGGCGTCCTGGAAGATCGCCGATCTCGCCAGATTTGAGCCGTCAATTCCGATGTCGTTCATCAGGCTGTCGATCATGGGCCCCTGAACCCGGTACCGAAGCGCGGAATTGATGACCTCGTCGGTCGGGCTTGCGGCGCCGCCGCCACCGCCGCCGTCGGAACCGCCGTCGGCCCAGTTGAGCCCCGTCGTGCCGCCACCGCCAAGCTGCATGATCTTGATCTCGTCGATTTTCTCAAGTGGCTTGACCTGCGCTGCAATGATGCCTTCGAGCCGCTCCAGCATGTTGCGCTTGAAGAGTGATGCGCGGGCTTCGTCGGTGAGGATGTTTTCGGCCTCGTTGATAAGCCGCTGGGCCTCTGCACGAACTGCCGCGACAACTTCTTCTGCATGCGCGGCGAGCTTGGCGCGTTCGGCCTCCTTTTCGGCAGCGGTAACGCCAACCTGCTTGTCGCGTGACGCCTCCTCAAGCGCGGAAGCCGTATCGACCTTGGCCGCGGCCTCGGCTGCGCGGGCACGTGCCGCATCGGCCTCGATTGCTGCGGCGCTTTCGTCGAGCGACTTGCCATAAAGCGCAATCGCCTTTTCCATCGCCGCTTCCTCGACCGCCCTTTCGCGCTCGATTTCCAGTTGGCGGCGTTTCTTCTGATGCGCGATTCGCGCATCGTCAAGCTCGTCCTCGGACTGGATCTGCACTCGTTCGACAATCTCCTTCGCGGCGATCTCGGCTTCGCGCAACGCCTTTGTCCGTTCGACTTCGAGATGTTCCAACGCCTTGCGGCGCTCGATGTTTGCGGCCTCAATGGCGCGTTCCTTCTCGATCTCGGCCGCGCGAGTCTTGGCTTCCTCCTCAATGCGGGCTGCATTGATCGTTTCCTGGGCAGCGATGTTCGCCTCGTCGACTGCACGGTTGCGGGCAATTTCGCGTTCCCGCATGTCCTGTTCATAGGCAATTCGCTCGGCAGCGAGTTTCTTTTCCTTGGCGATTCGGGCTGCTTCGACCGCCTCGGCTCTCACCTGTTCGCGCACCTCCGTGTCTTCGTCGGCCTCGATCCGCTCGAACGCGACCAGCCTCTCCTGGGCAATGCGAGCCTTCTCGACGGCTTCGCGAGACTCGATCTCGGCCTCCTCAAGCATCTTGTTGCGCTCGATTTCCAGGCTCCGGGTCTCGCGTTCCGAGGCGATTCGTTCCGCCGCGACCTTCTTCTCCTGCGCAATGCGTGCGGCCTCGACCGCTTCCGCTTTCAGGAGATCTCGCTCTTCGGTCTTTTCATCCGCCTCTATGCGCTCGAAAGCCAGCAGGCGTTCTTGCGCGATGCGGGCCTTCTCGACGGCCTCGCGTGCGTCAATCTCGGCCTGGTCAATCGCCCGATTGCGCTCGATTTCCAGGCTCCGGGTCTCCCTGTCAGACGATATCCGCGCCGACGCAACGGCCTTTTCCTGCATGATCCGCAGCTTTTCCGTCGCTTCACGCTGGGCGATTTCGGCTTCGCTGATGGCCAGGTCGCGGGCGACTTCGCGTTCGCGCGTTGCCTGCTCGTACTCGATCCGGGCTTCGGTCACGGCCCTTTCCTGGGCGATGCGTGCGCGCTCCACGTTTTCGCGGGCGGTGATGCCCTCTGCATCGATGGTCTGCTGACGCTCGATCTCCCTTGACTGGGTTTCGCGCTCTTTCGCGATGCGCGCCTCTTCCAGCGCCTTTTCCTGGGCGATGCGTGCGGTCTCGATCGCTTCGCGCGCTGCAATTTCCGCAGCGTCGGTCCGCTGTCGCGTCTTGATCCGTTCCTCGGTCAGCGCCCTTTCCTGCGCGATCCGCGCCTTTTCAACGGCTTCGCGGGTCGAGATGTCCGCTTCATCGACGACCTTCTGCAACTCTATTTCGCGCTGCCTGACTTCTCGTTCGGACGCGATACGCGCCTCGGAAATCTGACGCTCGTTTTCGATCCGCGCAGTTTCAATGGCTTCGCGCGACAGAAGCGTCGCCTGTTCGGCGTCCTTTTCCCGCTCGGAACGTTCCCGTGCCAGCTCTGCACGTTGCTGCGCGCGCCGGAATTCAACCTCCCGCTCCTGGTCGAGACGGGCTTCTTCGGACTCGCGTTCAATGTCCAGCGCCTGTTTCTCGGCCTCGAGATTGCGTGCCCGAATCTTGATCATCGCATCCTGCTCGATGTCGTTGCGCACCTTGCGGCGCTGCTCGACTGCTTCGATGACGGCGGTCAAGCCTTCTGCATCGAACTTGTTTGACGGGTTGAAATACTGAATGTCGGTCTGGTCGATGTCCGTCGCCGCGACGCTTTCGAGTTCCAGTCCGTTCTTGTCGAGTCCTTCCTGCGCCATTTCCTTGACACGAGCGACGTACTCGTTGCGGTTCTCATGCACCTCCTCGAGCGTCATCTGCGACGCAACGGTACGCAGTGCCGAAATGAACTTGCCTGACAAGAGCGAATGGATGCGCTCGGGTTCCAGCGTCCGCCGGCCAAGGGTCGACGCAGCAAGCGAAACCGCCTCCTTGGTCTGGTTCACCCGAACATAGAATTCCGCGTCCACGTCAATGCGCATCCGGTCACGGGTGATCAGCGCGTCGTCCTTCTCACGCGTCACCGCAAGTTGCAGCGAATTCATGCTTACGGGCGTGATGTCGTGAATGATCGGCCAGACAAACGCGCCGCCGTTGATGACAACCTTCTCGCCAAGAAATCCCGTGCGCACGAATGCGACCTCCTTCGTCGAGCGGCGGTAAAGCCAGTACATCACCCAGTAGACAACAAAGATGACGATGACGGCCGCGATGAGCCACAGGATCAGTTGTCCTAACAGTTCGCCAGTCATGTGAGCCTCCCTTTCGGCCTTAGAGGTCGATCTCCTTGAATTTCTTCGTCTGTTCCGTCAGCGCGACTTCCGTGGGCAGGCGCTCCATCGACGAGGCGCCGTAAAATCCGTGACAATTCTCGGTGTTCTTCAGGACGAATGCCGCATCCTCCGGCATCGCTACCGGTCCGCCGTGAACCAGCACGAGGACGTCAGGATTCACCTCCAAGGCAGCGGCGGCCCATTCATCCGTCAACGCGGGGGCATCAGCCAGCGCAACTCCCGTCTCAGCCCCGATTGAGCCTCCGGTCGTCAGTCCCAGATGCACGACAATGATGTCGGCACCCGCAGCCGCCATGTCGCGCGCATCGCCTGCCGAGAACACGTAAGGTGTCGTGAGCATGTCGCGATCGGCGGCCATGCGGATCATCTCGACTTCGTGGCTGTAACCCATTCCGGTCTCTTCCAAATTGAGCCGGAAGGTTCCATCGATCAGCCCGACCGTCGGAAAATTCTGAACACCCGAGAACCCGGCCGATCTGACCTCGTCAAGGAACTTGCCCATCAGCCGAAATGGATCGGTCGCGCAGACCCCGGCAAGCACCGGCGTGTTCCTGACCACCGGCAGGACTTCGCCAGCCATTTCCATCACCACGCCGTTCGCGTCGCCATAAGGCATCAGACCGGCAAGCGAGCCGCGACCGGCCATCCGGTACCGCCCGGAATTGTAGATGACAATCAAGTCGATGGCGCCGGCTTCCTCGCATTTTGCGGAAAGGCCGGTCCCGGCACCGCCACCGATGATCGGCTCGCCGCGATCTCGCATGGCGCGGAACTTGCCCATCATGTCGCTGCGATCAAACACGCTGCCTATCCTTGTGCGGCGGCACGGAGGACCTTGCCGTGCAAGTTTCGGAACTCGGCAACCACCAGGGCCGCAAATTCGGGGTCGTTAATGTTGTGGGGCACGCGAACCAGGTGTCGCGAGCTGGTTTGCCGAACGGCATCCTCCAAGGCATCGAATAGCGCGGCATCCGCGGCCGGGTCATGAAACGGCTGCCCGGGCCCGGACAGCGCGGAAACGCCGCCTTCGGGCAAGAAAAAGCGAACCGGACCGGTCATTCGGTTGAGTTTCGCACCGATCCAACGACCTATCTGATCGCATTCGTCCCGCGTTGTGCGCATCAAGGTAACCTGCGGATTATGCTGGTAAAATTTCCGGTCTCGATAGCGCTCAGGCACCGTGTCGGGACTGTCGAAATTGACCATGTCGAGCGCGCCGCATGCGCCGATGTAGGGCAAGCCAGCCGCGATCGACGCTTCAAAGCGGGTTTCGTCGGCGGGAAAGACGCCGCCCGCGAACATGTCGCAGACCTCGGTTGTCGTCAAATCCAGGACACCGGACAGCTTTCCCGAGGCCAGCAGGCTTTCCATGGCC
The DNA here is from genome assembly GCA_028824715.1 of Boseongicola sp. Classification (GTDB taxonomy): domain Bacteria; phylum Pseudomonadota; class Alphaproteobacteria; order Rhodobacterales; family Rhodobacteraceae; genus JAJEFO01. The sequence continues at coordinate 31,542 of JAPPCV010000081.1, forward strand.
TTTCCGCCGGTGCCGGTCGCGTGAAAGACCAGGCAATCGTACTCCTCCTGAAGCGCGGCCGAAACCTGCTGAACGCAGGGAGTCGTGACTCCGAACATCGTCAGGCCCAGGGCCGGCTTCAGCGGAGCCGCGGGAGTCGCGTCGCGTCGGCCGGCGACCATGCCCGCCAATGCCCGGGCGCCGTTGGCGAGCACCTCGCGCGTAATGACGTTGAGCCCCTGAACGTCCGCGACCGCATTCAGCAGCAACATGTCTGTAGCCCCGACATACTGGCTGGTGTTCCCTGAGGCGACGGTCGAGACCACGACCTTTGGCACCCCTACTGGCAACGCCCGAATTGCCGGACTGACCAGCGACGTCCCGCCGGAACCGCCCGCAGAAATGATTCCCCCGATCCCGTCCTGCTGCGCAATCCACCGTTCAAAGGCAAGGGCCATCCCTGCCACCGCCGTGCCGCGGTCGCCCGTGAACACTCCGGCGACGCCCCGCGGGTGAAACGCCGCGACTGCATGTGGCGGTATCTCCGCCCCGGACGGTTTGCCGGAAGTTGACAGATCGACGAGGATTGCATCTATCCCCTCGTCCTTCAGCACGCCCCGGATGAATCTCAGTTCGTCAGACTTGGTGTCCAGCGTGCCTGCGACGAGCACCTGGCCTGACCGGCCGGATGGTTGGGCCTGCGAAAGCGGCTTGATCTGCTCGGCTTCGCGGGTGGTCGGCGTAACGGTACGCGCAGCACCTTCGATGACATGAACCGGAGCAGGGCGCGACCAGCGGGTCGGGATCTTGGGATTGGAGTTGTATACCCTCGTCAACGCGGAGGCCGCTTCCTGCGCGTCACGTTCTTCCGTGCGCGCAGCCGGTTCGGGTGTTTCATCATGCGCATGGCGACCGACGCCCAGCAATGCCTGCTGCAGGTCGCGGTCGCCCGCCAGGTGGGCTGAGTCCATCACGCGGTTGATCCGTCCGTTGACCATGATGGCGACATCGGATGCAACTGCACATGCGACGCCTATGTTCTGTTCGATCATCAGCACGTCGATGCCGCCCTCTTCCCCAAGGCGGACCAGCATGTTCTCGAGCTGCTGGACGATGACCGGGGCAAGTCCTTCGGTTGGTTCGTCCATTACCAGCAGGCGCGGATTGAGAAGCAGGGCCCGTGCGATTGCCAGCATCTGCTGCTCGCCGCCGGAAAGCTGCGAACCCAGGTTGCTGCGGCGTTCGGCCAGGCGAGGGAATGTCCCGTAGATGCGCTCTATGGTCCAGACGCCGCCCCGCCCTTCAACGAGTCGAAGGTGTTCGTCGACCGACAGTGAACGCCAGATTCGCCGGCCCTGGGGAACGTACCCGATACCCATGCGGGCAACGTCCGCGGGATTGCGCCCGTTGATCGCCTGTCCCCGGAAGGAAATCGCCCCGGACGCAACGGGCTCCAGTCCCATGATCGCTTTGCAAAGAGTGGTCTTGCCCATCCCGTTGCGTCCAACAACCGAATGGACTCCGGACTGCAGCGTCATGTTGACGCCCTGCAGTGCATGGCTCTGTCCATAGTAGACGTTGAGGTCCCTGACCTCGAGGACTGGCGTGCCCTCAGCCATCTTCACCACCGAGATAGAGGGCCTGGACTTCGGGGTCGTCCTCGATTTCGGCAGGACTGCCTTCCTTGAAGATGCGACCGTTGTGCATCATGCTGACTGACTCGGCGACCCGCAGGGCGACGTCCATGTCGTGCTCGATGATTATGAACCCCATGTGAGCCGGCAGCCCGACCAGGATTTCGATGAGTTCGGAGCGCTCGGTCGGCGAGAGCCCGGCGGCGGGCTCATCGAAGAGGATGAATCTCGGCGCACCGGCCAGGGCTATCGCGATTTCGAGCTGCCGCTGTTGGCCATAGGAGAGTGTCGCGACCTGCTCGTCCTTGGCGTCCTCAAGGTGAACCACGCGTACGAGGTTCTCCGCGCTCGCCATCAAGGCGTCATCGCGTCCTGGCCGCAAGAACGAAAAGCGGCTGCGCGAGACGCCGACGCAGGCCAGGAAAATGTTGTCCAGAACGGTGAGGCCGGTGAAGAGCAGGGAAATCTGATAGGTTCGCCGCAAGCCCCTTCGGATGCGTTCGTGTGGCGGGAACCGCGTAATGTCTTCGCCGAAAAAGCGAATTGTGCCAGTCGTAGAGGGAAAGTCCCCTGCCACGCAATTGAAGAGCGTTGTCTTCCCAGCACCGTTTGACCCAAGCACGGCGCGCCGTTCGCTGGGCCGTACCGTGATGTCGATTTCGCTGAGCGCGGCCAGGGCCCCGAAGAACTTGGACACGCCCTTTAGTTCCAGCGCGTTGGCCGTCCCGGTCGCTCCCAGTCGTTCGGAAATCGTCGATCCGCCATTGAGTTCGGCGTTCATGGCCCTTCTCCGCCACGACCGGTCAGCGGGTCGCGCTTTCGGTTTTCGCGCAACCGGTCCCACAGGCCAATGATGCCGTCCGGCGACCAGAAGACAATGACAAGAAAGGCAATGCCAATCAGTAGCTGGAATCGCTCGCCTGAAAGGCCAAGCGTGACCAGCGCGTCGATCGCATAGGTCTTCAGGATGACGTAGATGAATGCCCCTATGAAGGGGCCGACCGGATGGCGCATGCCGCCGATCACTGCGATGACCAGGATGTCTATTGCCGGTCCGATTCCGGCTGTGCCCGGAGAAATCTGCGCTGACTGCCAGGTGAGCAAAATGCCCCCTATTGCCGCGAGCAATGACGCGAAGGTGTACGCGGCCACGCGGTGTGCGGTAACGTTGTAACCCAGAGCCGACATGCGGCGCGGGTTGTCTCGAACGCCTTGCAGCGCCAGTCCGAACGGTGCGCGGGAGATATAGAGAACGACAAGATAGCCAAGCGCGGCCCAGAACAATGTCAGATAGTAGAACGCTGCCGGACCACGCCAGTCCACGCCGAACAGCATTGGAGGCAGGACACCATTGAACCCGGAAAACCCGTTGAACATCACATAGTTCTGCCGGGCGAAATAGAAGAAGGCGGCCGCAATCGCGAGGGTGATCATTATGGTGTAGATTCCCTCGGTCCGAACTGCGAGCCATCCGGTCAGGGTGCCGAACAACATCGCGATGACCAGGGCAATCGGGATCGCGACATACCACGGCCAACCGAGTGAAATCGTGTCAATGGCCGACACCCCGAAAATCGCGACCATGTACCCGCCCACGCCCGCGATCGACATCTGAGCGAGGCTGACCATTCCGCCGTAACCACCCAAGAACATCAGACCGAGAGCAATCAGGCCCAGGATGAAAGTCCAGCCAAAGATCTGGAACAGCATGAAGTCGCCGGCAAGCGCCGGCATGATCAGCAGGACCAGGCCAACGACCCAATAGGCGATCGGAATGCGCTCCAGCCAGCTCTGCCCTTCGCTGCGAGCGGCCAGGCCCGTTTCAGTTGGGTCGAAGACCGACATGTCAGGACCGCCCCATCAGGCCCTGCGGACGGAACGCGAGAACCCCAACCATGATCAGGAACGTCAGGACGACGGCATATGTGGGCATGTAGACGGAGCCAAACTGCTCGGCGAGTCCAATGAGGAGCGCGCCGAGCGCGGCACCTGGAATGCTGCCCATCCCTCCCACGATGACCACGACCAGCGACGCCAGCAGGAACCGTATGTCTTCGCCTGGTGCGACGGACTGGAATGTTCCCCCGACCACTCCCGCGATGCCGGCGAGACCGGCACCGAATGCAAAGACGGCCAGGAATACCAGTTGAATGCGCGCTCCGGTTGCCGACAGCATGTCGCGATCATCGACGCCCGCCCGTATCAGCATGCCAATCTTTGTGCGGTTCAGCAGGAGCCACATGGCAACGCCAATCGCAACCGCAGCGAGGAATATCACTACCCGGACCAGCGGGTATTTCAGATAGACAAGATCGCCAGATCGCTTTTGCGCCGTTACCAGGATGGTCTCCAAGGGACCCGACAGCCAGGACGGGGCGCTGATGTTGTAGAAGTCGCCTCCCCAACCCCAGAGCATCAAGTCGGCCATGATGATCGAGATCCCGATCGTCACGAGGGTCTGCCGAAGGTCCTGGCCTTCCATTCGTCGAAACACCACAAGCTGCAGCAGAATGCCGAAGACGGCGACGACAATGAACGCTGCTGGAAATGCAAGGAGCCAATATCCCGTAAGCTCTGCAAATTCGTACCCCACGTACCCCCCAAGCAGGTACAGGGAACCGTGGGCGAGATTCACATTGCGCATCAGGCCGAAGATCAACGTGAATCCCGAGGCAACAAGAAAGTACAGTCCACCGAGCGTAATGCCGTTGAACAACGCGTTCAGGAACACCTTCTTCTTGCCAATCAGGTCGACAAGCCAGGAAGGCCACAACGCGAATATCATCCAAACCAGGATTGCAGCCAGAATCGCAATCACAGCAGCCCAAACGGGATGGCGGCGCGCGAAGTCTGTCATTGTGCAAGCTTAATTGGTGCACGAAATTCCTTCGCCGCAACCCGCCAAAAGTGCTCTTGGTCCAGTTGCATCCCGCGAACGCTACCGCCCGGACTGCAGATCCGCGTACCTCAAGGTCTGATCGGGTGACGCTGGATCGCGTAAACAGCACCTAAACGAAGTGTGCGACGCGCCGGTAGTCTGTTGGCGGAATTCCAACGTTTGACGTAAAGAAACGCGTGAAGCTCGCCTGGCTGGCAAATCCGAGGTCAAGTCCGATGTCGGTAATCGACTTGTCGGTCGTCACCAATTCGTCGATGGCGTGCTCGGTCCGTAGCGTGTTAAGGTAGAGGTTGGGCGTAATTCCCATCTGCATCTTGAAAAGCTTGAAAAAATGCGGGCGCGAAAGGCCAACCTCGCGGGCCAGGTCGTCCATTGCCGTTTCTTCGGCAAACCGCTCTTGCATGAGCCTGAGCGAGCGTCGGACGCGGAAATCATTGAACTTCAACTGCATATTGCGAAGCAGAGGACGAGACTTGGCGCTCTTCCAAGTCTGGTCGACGCATTGACGCGTGGTTTCGAAGAGAAAGCCGTCGAACCTTTCGGACGGCTGGTCATCGAGAAGAATGGATGTAAGCCGTCCGATCCACATTTCGACCGTTGGCGTCACCCGGACCTGGGGTGTTCCGAAACCAAGCGAGAACTCCGCGCTCTGGCTGTTCTCGAGAAACCACATCGGCTTGATGTAAAGCGTTAAAACGAAATGCTTCTGGCCACAGGGCGAAGGCTCGAAACTGTGTGGTTCCCACGGGCTGATCGCAACCGCCTCGGTCTTGGAGATGGCATACCTGTCGCCATTGATGGTCGCTGATGCATCGGGACCTCCGAGGTAGAATATCAGGTGTCCTTCGCGGTGCGCGTGAGTGGTAAGGGGACGGTCGAGTTCGTACAATGTCGCCCGGCCAAATGAACCGTGATGAACTGAGATTGCCCTGGCCATTGCGATGCAGCCCCCTTGCGGTCGTCCTTTCGGTTGTCGGTCAGCCGGCCAATTTATCGGGGCAAGTCGCGGTCGTGATCAAGAATGACACGACCTTTTGATACTCTGGGGTATATTCAGATCGCTTGGGTACTAAATCTAGCGTCGTGAAAAGGCATCGACCATATGCGTCAACGGCTCATTTCAATCACTTGACGCCGAATCCCGGATCTTCCGGAGGGTTTCATTCACGCTTCTGCGAGGTCCTCGGGTGCGCTGCGCCAGCTGCACAGGCGGGATTCCACGATTGGCATGAACTCGCCCGAATCGCAATTCGGCTGGCAGCGGCGCTTAGTGGGCGCGCGCCAGCAATTCCCGTATCTCCGAGCGTTCGAAATTTCGCGGATCGCCAGTGATCGCGCGGTCGCAAGCAGCAATCGTTGCGGCCTTGCCCAGGGCGCTCACCTCGATCCCAAGCTCCGACAATTTCCGCGGGATTGGCCACTCTGACAACATGTCTCGAAGCCCGTCCGCCAGTGCGCGCCTCTCATCGATGCGGAGTGCTCGCTTTATCGGATCGCAGAGGCCATTGGCATTCTGTTCGTAGAATTCCACGAGGTGGGAAATCACGACGCCTCCGACTGCGCTGGGATCTGGCTTTGAATCTGACGCCGCCGTGATGGCGTTGCATAGCGCGTGAATTACGCAAAGCCCTTTCTGCAGCGAAAGCGAACTGTTCAGTCCGGCAGCCAGGAGCTCGCGCCTTGCAGGAAGGTCGTCGTCGTTCAAGGCCGGACCAATATTGATCCATATTCGGTTCAACGCGTCCAGCGCCAGCCCATCGGCAGGCGGGTGGTACCGGGGCGAAAGATAGCTGTCGATTGCCCGTGACATCACTCCTGCCGCTGCATTGGCTGAATCCTCCGCCATTGCGCCCAGCGTCAGGGTCGGATCGCATATCGTGATGCACGGGACAAGGTTGCGGGAAGAAAACAGAATGTGCCTCTTGTCGTCCAGCGTAAGGCGGGCATAGTCGCTGATCGCCGACGCGAAGCCCAGGATGTCGGGGACCGCGTAGAGATGCGGGAGGTGACCGTTGATTCGTCGCGACCCTCCTTCGTCGATCGACAGCATGTCAAGCGGCTCCTCATGAGCGATGGCAATCCTGGCAGCCTTTGCCAAGTCGATGACGCGGTTCGAGCCGAAGGCAACCAGTACGTCGCAATCGCTGTCCCTGTAGAGCTTCGCCACGGCCCGAGCAGCGCTTTCGGTGGGCAGGTGGGGAACGTCCGAAAAAACCACTGGTTCGGCACGCATCGGGAATCCGGAATAGAACCTGTCCGCCCCTAGATTCGACATCCTGTCGTCGGCGGCAACGACCAGCGGGCGCCGCTTGTTGTTCGCTTCAATCTCGGAATGCAGTGCTTCCTCTAAAATGCCATCGGCGAAATGGACCCGCGTGAGGAAGTTGATCAGTGTCATGTACGCACAAGTTCTGTAGAGGGCCCGGTTCCGCAAGGGGCCCGGGCGCGAACGCCCGGACCGGCTTCAGGGAGAAATCAGTACGATGTCTGACACGGCGGGTTGTCACGGCTCGGAGCGCCGAGCGCCGCAAACTTGTCCGGTTCAATCCGCAGGTTTTGCGGCACGCCCGGATCCATCGAGATGAACTGGTTCACGAGATTGCCATTGTCATCTTCGATCACTTCCGAGATGAAGGTCGCGCCGATGGCCTGACGGTTTTCATCCAGCGTGATCTTGCCGACCGGGCTGTCCAGCTCGAGGTTCGCCAGGCAGGACCGGAAGGCGGCGTGCCCATCCGAAAGGTCGGCGCCTACTTCATCCAGACACGTCAGCGTTGCCGACATGTTGTTGTAGTAGAGTGTCGCCAGAAGCGAAGGAGCCGGGAAACGCTCGTCCGGCGGGAAGGTGTCCTGATAGAGCTTCACGAACTCGGTCCAGGCCGGGTCGTCCCAGGTGTCAGCCTGCGGCCCTGAAGACGGCGTGCCGATCAGAGCGCGTTTCGCATCGCCCTTCGAGTTCAGGACCGTCCCGTCGACCATGATTGTACCGCCTATCAGGTTCGCGTCGCCACCTGCCTGTTGATACTGGTTCAGGAAGTTGACAGCGTCGCCGCCGCCAAGTCCCAGGTAGATGGCATCAACGTCATCGGGAAGGGAAGCGATGATCGACCCGAAGTCCTTGGTGCCCAACGGGACCCAGAAGCGTTCGGTGATCTCGCCGCCTGCCTGACAGTAGTCCAAAGCGAAGCCGAAGACCTGCGTGTAGATAAAGGAGTAGTCCTCGCCGATCGTTGCTACCGTCTCGTATCCCTTTTCGTTGTAGACGTATGAACCCAGGCCCCACGACCACTGCGCCCCGTCTGCATTGAAGCGGAAGAAGTTTTCGGACGGGTTGACGTACGTTGTTTCCTGGGCGCCAGACGAGCCGTTGATGAAGGTCGTCCCAGGCTGGGTCTTGGCGTAGTCGCGGATCGCGATCCCTTCAGAGCCGGAAAGCGGGCCTACGATCACGTCGAGGCCGTCCTGTTCCACAAGCTTTCGTGCGGCGCGAACGGCACTGTCAGGCGATGCGTCTGTGGACTGAATGACGAGTTCCACGTCCTTGCCGGCGACTTTGCCGCCAAAGGCCGCCAGCGCGGTCTTCATTCCGCGGACGCCATCTTCGCCAAGCACCGTGTAAGTGCCTTCCAACGTCGCCATCGTGCCAATCTTGAATGTGTGCTCGTCCGCATGGGCGCCGTGCACGGTTGCCAGTGCCGCGCCCACGGCGGTGGTCAAAATCAGTTTCTTCATCACTTACCTCCCTAGGTATGCTGCAATCCGGTGCCATACAGGGTGGCCACCTGCCCCTAACATGACCGGGTAGATGCAAAAGCGCTGAACCGCGCCGCCGTCGCGTATACCCGTTAGTCGCTTTTATTGGGATCCGCCGCGCTTGCTTCGCAGCATGAACGCACGGTCAGAGAGGCAAAGGCTGGTTCGCGCTCTCGCGTTTCAGCTCAACCGCGCAAAAGATCATGGTGGCATCGCCGACGTTTTCCAGGTCGTGAAGCGCGAATTCACCTTCGCCAACGTCGTAAAAGTGCGTGAGCCCGGCGTCGTAGTCGCTTTGGTACGTCGTCCCGTCGTAGGTCCGCTGCAGGAAGCGCCCCGGCGTGATCGCGGTCCAGAGATATGTCAGGACGTGGCGATGAACCGGCATGCGTTCGCCGGGCTTCAAGGTCATGTGCCAGACCCTGACCGAACTGTTTTCGAACACAAGATCGGTTCCGATGCGGCCGTTGAACTCGTTGTTCCTGAACTCAAGCCGGATGGCATCGGACCAGCCCTGGAAGTTCGAGGTGGTCAATTCACCCGATCTGAGATTTTCTGCTTGCCTGCTTGTATCGATTGCCTCAGGGCGGGGCATTGGTTGGCTCTCAAAGAGGGAGAGCGGGAGATTCGCGCTTTCCTTTTTCAATTCAACCGCAACGAAGACCATCTTCGTGTCGCCTACGTTTTCCAGATTGTGCAACGCGAACTCACCCGACTTGACGTGGTAGAAATGTGTCAGCCCGGCCTGATAGTCGCTTTCGTAGGTCGTTCCGTCATAGGTGCGCTGCAGGAAGCGACCCGGCGTGATCGCGGTCCAGAAATATGTCAGGACATGGCGATGGACCGGCATTTTCTCGCCGGGTTCCAGCGTCATGTGCCAAACCCGAACCAAGTCGTTTTCGAAAACCAAATCAGTGCCAATCTTGCCGTTGTAGGCATTGGCGCTGAATTCTCTCTTGACGCTGTCGGTCCACCCCTGGAACCCACTTGTTGCAAGTTCACCTGACCGGAAACTATCCGCAAACCCTTGGTTTCCCGTCGATCGTGGCGGAGCCACGCGCGCGGTTGCGGCAGGTGCAGCGGGTGCGTCACCTTTGGAGTGTCCCGTCACCCCCGCTTCCGCGAGATCCTGCGCGTTCAGCCCCTCAGCCAGAATCAGTGTCCCTTCGACTGACTCCAGCCGCAGATGGATCATGGACTGGTACTCGGGCGAATTGTACCAGCGCATCGCCTCATCGCGGCTCGGGAAGCGCAGGATCACCAGCCGATCGTGTCCGGTCTGCCCTTCGATCACTTCCGGTGTCTCGTTGACCGCAAGGACCTCGACGTCAAACTTGTTGAGGCAGGCCACCGCCTTGGGCACGTAGACTTCGTTGATTGTGGAACGGTTGAGCACCTTATGACTCGCCACGAAATAGTAAGGACGATTGTCTGTCACACGACCTCCAAGACGGCAAAATCCCGCTTTGCGGCGTCAATGGTAGTACCAGCTTCCAGGAATCTTCTTCGCAAATTCGTTGCTTGACATACCTCAGGGTAAGATTGTTTGGCCGAACCGTTGCGGTATTGGGCTCTGGCCGGAACTCTTGTGAGCTTTCTTCACAGGCCTGAATGCTCATCCTGCGTTTCCCAGCGCGCCATGCACCTGCTGATCTGTTGGAGCCAACGGCCAGGGTCGCCACTGCGAACGTCCCCTGGCTTGGGCATCCGGCCACGGATGCCCTCCGGCCGACAGGCGGCCTCTCCCCTCGAATCGCTGCCTGCCACACGCGTTACCGGCGCGCCTTGCGCCCTTCGACGCGCCAGGCCCGCCACGCCCAATGACGGGAGCAGCGCCCGGCTTCGCCAGCCCGGAGTTCACTCATTGGATTCGATTATGCGAATCGTGGCGTCCGGAAATCGTGCGACCGGCACCGATCAGCGCTTCGCAGCAGCAAGTGCTTCTGGCAGGACCTGTGCAAACAGATCCAGGTCAGCCGGACGTCCTGCGGTAATCCGGATGCAACGGTTGGCAGGCGCGACGCCGGGCATCCGGACGAAGACATCCCGCACTTCAAGCTCTTCCAGAACACGGCGAGCGAAGGCACCATCCCTGCCACAGTCAACTGCCACGAAATTCGCAACCGACGGAATCGAAATCAGGCCGGAGGCCCCCGCGGTCTCCGCGATTCGTTCACGCGCCTTGCCGACTTCGTTCCTTACGTAGTTGAGCCAATCGTGGTCTGACAGGGCAATCTGCGCAGCAATCTGGCTGATCCGATTCATGCCGAAGTGATTGCGTATCTTCTCGAAGCTCTGAATCACGCTCCTTTCGCCAAAGGCATAGCCCACCCGCATTCCCGCCATTCCATGAGCCTTGGAAAACGTCCGCATCCGGATCACCCGGGGATCATCAATCGGCACTTTTGGCACAATGCTGTCCGGCGCAAATTCCAAATACGCTTCGTCAAGGACCAGGACGCAATTCTCGGGAAGGTCCGCGATCATGCCTTCAATCCCGCCTGGATCCTGCCAGGTTCCCATCGGATTGTCAGGATTCGCCAGATAGATCATTTTCGCCCCGGATGCCCGTGCGGCATCAAGGAGGGCAGCCATGTCTTCCCTGTCGTCCCGATACGGCACCTTCACGAGCTCGCCGCCAAATCCGACCACATGGTAGCTGAATGTCGGATAGGCTCCGTCGGAGGTAACGACCCGGTCGCCTTCCTGGACGAAGAGTCTGACTGCATAGCCAAGAAGGCCGTCGACCCCCTCGCCCACGACGACTTCGTCTCGGGCAATTCTCAGATGGCCGGCGAGAGCCTCGCGCAACTCGAAACTCTCCGGATCTCCGTACATCCAGGCATCGCCCGCCTGGTCCTGGATTGCATTGATGGCCTTGGGGGAAGGTCCGAACACGTTTTCGTTTGCACCGATTCGTGCGCGGAAGCGGTGGCCAAGGCGACGCTCGATGGCTTCGGGGCCGACGAACGGCACCGTCGCCGGAAGTCTGTCGGCAAGCGGGGTTTCTCGTGGTCGCTTCATCGCGCTGAATTCAGCATGCGGCACACTTTCTGACAAGCCCTGCAAAAACCGCCCTCTTGATGCCGCAAATGAACGATCCCTGCCGGAGGAAGAATGGCATGCATTTCGCAGGGAGAACCATCATGAAAATTGGATTCATCGGGCTTGGCAATGTCGGCGGCAAACTTGCCTGCAGCCTGCTGCGGAACAGCCTCGACCTGACCGTCCGCGACATCGATCACGAATTGGCCGAGCCGTTTCTTGCCGACGGCGCACGGTGGGCCGGAAGCCCCGCAGAAATGGCCGCCGCTTGCGACTACGTGATCACCTGCCTGCCCTCGCCGTCCGCCTGCTCAACTGTCATGGAGGGTGAGGACGGCATTCTCTCCGCAATCCGCCATGGATCCATTTGGGCGGAAATGTCGACTACGGATGCGGAAGAAGTCCGGCGCATGGCGCGCCTCGTCGAAGAGAAGGGTGCGCACGCGATCGATTGTCCGGTGTCCGGCGGCTGCCATCGCGCGGCGACCGGCAACATATCAATCTTTGCGGGATGCGACCGGTCTACCTTCGAGAGGGCCCTTCCGGTCCTCACGACACTCGGGCGCCAGGTGCTGCACACCGGCGGGGTCGGGTCGGCGTCGATCCTCAAGGTCATGACAAATTATCTTGCTACCGCCAATCTCGTCAGCCTTGCCGAGGCGCTTACGACAATGAAAGCGGCTGGCATGGATCTTGCCACGACATACAAGGCAATTCGAATCTCGTCCGGCAATTCCTTCGTTCACGAAACCGAAAGCCAGGTCATTCTCAACGGATCGCGCGACATCAACTTCACGATGGACCTCGTGCTGAAGGACGTGGGTCTCTTCGACCAGATCGCCGCCGACAAAGGCGTTCCGCTCGCGCTTTCCCCGCTGCTCGTCGACTTGTTTCGGGAAGCAGTCGCAGCCTACGGCCCGCGCGAACTTTCGCCCAACATCATCAGGCGCTACGAGGAGCCGGCTGGCCTAGACGTCCGCGCACCGGGCTTTCCGTCCGAAATCGTCGATGACGAACCTGAAGAGCCTGGCCACGAGGTCACGGCCAGTCGCGGCTGATTCATCACGCGAGACGCACGTCACTTGATTTATTCCGCAACGAGCGCAACATCGTCGCCCGCCGCCCGAAAACGGCCCAAGTTGCCGTAGAGCGCGCGAAGCATGATGCCCCGCGCGCCGTTCACGTCCCGGTCTACGACGATGCTGCCGTCCGAGACCGTCTTCGCGCCGCCAAGGCGCTCGTTCACGACGCCGTCCCATGAGCGCGTCCTGCTCGTGTAGGCTTCGTTGCAGATCACCAGACGCTTGCCGTATTTCCGACACATCCAATCGAGCTTCTGCCTGAACCGGTAGTGTGCCAGGCCCAGCATCGAGCGCACGGTCTTCGTCCTGATCCGGCGATCCTCCTTCGCGCTCATCTCCTTCGTCTCGAAGGACGGAAGCAGGATCACGTCGAAGGACTGCACGAGGTCGTAGGCAACCCGCCTGTGCAGGTCGTCGACCAGGTTCCGGACGCGGATGGCAAGCCTGTCGATCCGCTTCTGGAAGTGGCGCTTCCATTCCCCGCACCTCGCCTTCGCGCGCTGCCCGACCAGGCGGTCGAGCTGCAGCAGGAGCGGGAACACCTTTTCGGCGTAGAAGCCATCGCCGTAGCTGGCGGCTTGGTTCACCGAGTATGCGGTCACGAAGGACCGCACGCCGGGGTCGAGGGCCACGACGGAGCGGACTTGGATTTCGTCCTGCCCGACCGTGGCGATTCGCAACTGAGCGCAGATGAACCA
>JAPPCV010000079.1 GCA_028824715.1 Boseongicola sp.
GCCCTAAGGATGCGCTTCTGCAGATCCGTCAATGGCATTGCAGATCCCCTCGAGCTTGCGGGCGAAAGCGTATTCCTCCTTCCAGCCGTGCAGCCTGAGCCGGCGGGCAACAATTCGGAGATTCTCGGTGTTGGGATTGTCAACCGGGCTCATGTTCCAGAGACACTTGGTCCCGTATCGACGGTACGCTTCAAGATACGCATCCCGCATTTCCTGGTGTAAACTTCCGGTCATCGCTTCACCGCCGGCCGACATTGATCGCCAACACTTTTTCCGCCAAGAACGGCGGGGGCTTTCGAGAGGCATCGCGCCTCGAATTGAGGCTACGAAACTGTGCCGGAAAGACAAGCGCGGTCGTGGCGCCCCGATTTGCTGCCCGCCTCGGTGAACGGAACTTGGTCACTTCGCCCGGTGGGGCGGTGTACTGGAGCGTGGCTGATCACGCGAAAATTGCTGCCAGACTCTCGAACGTGAGCCGGTCGGACCGAGCGCCTCGTGTCCGGCGACAGGTGCTGCACATGCCGGCAACGCATGGCCAGGGCTGCATCGCGCAAGGGCCGGGCTCTGCTGAAGTTGCGACCTGCTCCTTTCCCGCTTTGAGATGTCGGGCCGGCGATTCGGACCGGGGAGGGCGGGAACGTCTCTGTCTCTTGATCAGGCATTGCGCCATCGCGCCCCTTGCCGCGATGATCGATGCGGGCACCCTGCCGGAAGACGAACTGGAGATCCATGATGGGGTGTCGGCCGGTTGCCCATGTCTGACATGGCTGCCTGCACGCACGGAATGGAATTCATGGGCGGATCGCTGGTCCACGGGCTTGATGAAGCCTCTGTGCGCTGTCCAACGGAGCGCGGATCGGTCAAAGGAATGTCGAATGACCAAGTCAAGAGAGGAACTGCAGATTGAGGGACATGGTCTTGACTGCAACTGCCGGAGGCGGCTAAAGTAACCATACAGTTACTAACAGGACTCTCGATGCAGCTTTCCGACACGAATGCGCAGGTTCGTGACGCGGCGCGTGCCTTTGCCGAAAACGCGATACGCCCCATCGCGCAGGAACTTGACGCTGAAGAGCGGTTTCCAGGCGAACTCTACGAGGAGATGGGCAAGCTCGGTCTCTTCGGGATCAGCGTTCCGGAAGAGATGGGAGGTCCTGGACTGGACACGTTGGCCTACGCGCTGGTCATGGAGGAGCTCTCTCGGGGATATGCCTCGGTCGCAGACCAGTGCGGGTTGATCGAGCTGATCGCGACCCTTCTTGTGCAGCACGGCACTGCGGGACAGCGCGAGCGCCTGCTCAGCGACGTGATGGCTGCACGGACCAGGGTTGCCTATTGCATAACGGAGGCGGAGGCAGGGACCGATGTTTCTGCAATCCGCACCGAAGCGGTTCGTGACGGCGAAGGGTGGATCCTGAACGGCAGCAAGATCTGGATACACAACGCGCCGGTGGCTGATGTCGGCTTGGTTCTGGCCCGCACGGACCGGGAGGCCGGGCATCGGGGCATGTCAATCTTCATTGTCGACCTCCACGCCTCGGGAGTCGAGAGGGGTCCCAAGGAGCACAAGATGGGCCAGCGGGCCAGCCAGGTAGGGGCGCTGGCCTTCTCCGACGTGCGACTCGCAGATGATGCGCTTCTGGGCGATGAGGGCCGGGGCTTTTACATCATGATGAGCGTGCTCAACAAGGGGCGCGTTGGCATTGGTGCGCTCGCCGTCGGCATTGCCCAGGCGGGCCTGGAGGCCGCGCTGGGATATGCGCAGGAACGCCGCCAGTTCAAGCAGGCGATTGCGGAATTCCAGGGCGTCCAGTTCATGCTCGCTGACATGGCAAAGGACATCCAGGCCGCGCGCCTCCTCGTCCATTCGGCGGCGGAAAGAGTCGACCAGGGCCAGGACCCGACAATGGCCTGCAGCATGGCGAAGTGCTTTGCTAGCGACATTGCGGTGCAGCGCACGGCGGATGCAGTTCAGGTCTTCGGCGGTTCAGGGTATATCAAGGGCATGGAAGTGGAGCGGCTGTACCGAGATGCCAAGATCACGCAGATCTACGAGGGCACGAACCAGATTCAGCGCACGATCATTGCGCGCGAGCTCCTGAAGAACGGCGCGCAGACGTGAGCGGACAGGCGGCGCTTGTGACCGGGTCGACGCGAGGCATCGGTCTGGGCAGTGCCTTGGCCCTCGCCCGGCGGGGGTTCTCGGTGGCGGTGAACGGGCCAGCCGACGATGACGAGCTGGCGGCGGCAGTGGAGCGGGTCGCCGCAACAGGCGCGCGTGTTGCCGCTATGCCGCTTGACGTTGCGGACCTCGATGCCCACGACGCCGCCGTAGCCAGCGCGGAAGACGCGATCGGCCCCCTGACCACGCTCGTGAACAATGCCGGCGCCGGCGTGATGCATCGCGGTGACCCCGTCGATGTCTCCGAGCAAAGCTGGGACCGGTGCATGACGGTCAATGCCAAGGCGATGTTCTTCATGACGCAGGCATTTGCAAGAAGACTGCTTGCCCGGAATCGGGACGCATCGCTCTTCCATTCCATCATCAACGTCACGTCGGCCAATGCGGAGGCGGTCGCGGTCACGCGCGCGGAATATTGCGCGTCAAAGGCGGGAGCGGCAATGGTTTCCAAGGCTTGGGCGGTGCGGCTCGGCACCGAAGGCATTGCAGTCTATGACGTGAGGCCAGGGCTCATTGACACGGACATGACTTCGCCGGTGATCAAGGAGTATGCGCGGCGGGCAAAGAAGGGGCTGACGCTCGTTCCGCGCGTGGGACGGCCCGAGGAAGTGGGCGAAATCATCGGCTCGCTCGCGTCCGGGAAGCTTCCCTACACGACCGGGCAGGTCATACATGCCGATGGCGGCATGCTGGTTCCGAGGTTTTGAGATGAAGATTGCGCTTCCAGGCAGTGACGGCTCGCTCATGGACTACGCCGTTCAGGGCACGCCAATCGAGGCCGAGCCGCTCGGACCCGATCCGGTCCGGATCGTGTTTTCCGCGGCGCACGTGGTCGCAGATTCCCTTGCTGACAACGATCCGTCCGGGCTGGCAACGCTTGACTGGGAAGCGACAATGGCGTTTCGACGCCACTTGGCGGGTCTGGGGCTTGGCATCGCCGAGGCGATGGACACGGCCCAACGCGGGATGGGTCTCGACTGGCCGGCGGCGCTGGAACTCATTCGACGAACGAAGGCAGAGTTGCCCGACGCCCGCGTGTTCAATGGCTGCGGCACGGACCACCTGATGCCGGACGACGCGCAAAGTCTCGACGACGTGCGCCGCGCCTACATGGAGCAGGTCGAGGCAATTCAGGACATCGGCGGACGCCTGATCATCATGGCAAGCCGGGCGTTGGCGCGGGTCGCGGAGAGACCGGAAGACTACGTTCGGGTCTACGGGGACGTGCTGGCGGCGTGCGACCGGCCGGTGATCCTTCATTGGCTGGGCGACATGTTCGACCCGGCGCTCGAGGGCTACTGGAGCAGCGATCGCTTCGAGGACGCGCTCGAAACGGTGCTCGCCGTCATCGACGGGAACGCCGCAAAGGTCGACGGCATCAAGGTCTCGCTCCTGGACAAGGCGAAGGAGATCGCCATGCGCCGCCGCCTGCCGGAAGGCGTGAAGATGTACACGGGCGACGACTTCAACTACCCGGAGCTGATTGCCGGCGACGAAATCGGGTACAGCCATGCGCTGCTCGGCATCTTCGACCCGCTGGCCGTCGCCGCCAGCAAGGCTGTTGCCCAGTTGGGCCGAGGGGACGAGGCAGGCTTTCGCGCGACGCTGGATCCGACAGTGCCCTTCGCGCGCCTCGTTTTCCGTGCACCCACGCAGTACTACAAGACGGGCATCGTGTTCCTTGCATGGCTGAACGGTTTCCAGAACCACTTCGTGATGCCCGGAGGTGCCCAGTCGATGCGGTCCCTGCCTTACTTTGTCGACTGCTTCCGATTGGCGGATCGGGCCGGCCTTCTGTCGGATCCGGATCGCGCCATTGCCCGGATGCGGACGCTCATGGGACTCTACGGCGTTGCGTGACTTCACGAGCGATCTCGGCGCATTGGCCCTGAACACGGCGACGCTGGGTCACAACCTGGACGGCTACGGCGCAGGCTGGCCGGTGGAACGCGTGATTGACGCTTGCGCCGAGCGCGGCATTGGCGGGCTGGTGTTCTGGCGGCGCGAGATCGGCACCCGTGCGCAAGTCATCGGCGAGCGCGTCCGCGCCAGCGGCATGAAGGTAGTGGGGCTTTGCCGAACCCCGTACATCACCGGTCCTGGCGCTCCTGCAACGCTCGACGAAGCACGCGAGGCGGTGGACATGGCGGCCGCGCTGGGGACCGACGTGCTTACCATCGTCACCGGGGGCACGGAGCCTGGCACCAAAGGCGTCGAGGAAAGCCAGAAGCTGTTGTCGGAGCGCGTTGCAATCCTTGCGGAACACGCGGCAAGGTGCGGCGTGTGCCTGGCCCTGGAGCCCCTCAACCCGATGTTTGGCGGTAACAGGACATGCCTCTTCACCGTGGCCGAGGCCATCCGCATCTGCGACCAGATGGATGCGCAGAACGTGGGCGTGGCGGTCGACGTCTACCATGTCTGGTGGGACACGACCCTTTCCGACACGCTGAACGCCGCGGGCAGGCATCGAATCCTCGGATACCATCTGTGCGACTGGCTTGCCGACACCACCGACATGCTTCTGGATCGAGGCATGATGGGCGACGGCGTTGCGGACCTGAAGGGCATCCGCCTCGCCGTCGAGGGCGCGGGATACGATGGCGCGTGCGAGGTCGAGGTGTTTTCGGCCAGGAACTGGTGGCAACGCGATCCGGCGGAAGTCCTGGACACGGTCGTCGATAGGTTCAGGCACCGATGCTGACGGGTTTCGGATGCGACGCGAGCCCTTGTCCGGGATGCCCCGCACGCAACCTGAAGAGGTTTTCGTTCTTGTCAGCGGTGGCTGGCGCCGCAAACGGCCCTGGTTCCGGCGGAACGATCAAGTGAACGGCATGCGCGGTCGGGGCTGGCGTCGGAACCAAGGGACGCTTGCAGACGGAGGCTGCGATGTATGCTAACGACGTGATCGCGCGCCACGGGCTGGAGCCCCATCCCGAGGGCGGGCACTATCGCGAGACCTTCCGCGCCGAGGCACCCATGGGTGGGCGAGGGGCCGTGTCCGCGATTTACTATCTCTTGAGAGCCGGAGAGACATCGGCGTGGCACCGCATCGACGCGGTCGAAATCTGGCACCACTATGCCGGCGCATCCCTGCGGCTTTCGCTCTGCTTCGATGGCCTGACGGTGACCGAGCGGCTGCTCGGCACGGTCGCCGGCACGGAACCGCACGCCGTTGTGCCGACAGGCTGCTGGCAGAGCGCGGTCTCCCTGGGCGAATGGACGCTTGTCGGTTGCACGGTCGCCCCTGCCTTCGAATTCTCCGGCTTTGAACTCGCTCCGACGGGATGGCGGCCTGGCATGTCGCTGACCTGATGCCGTGGCTGGCGGCGCGTCCCTGCCCAGTTGCCGGTCCCGGCATGCTGGCTGGCCACCTCATGACGGAGGCCCGTTGCGCGGAACTACGGCCCTGAAGTCCTGACCTTCGGGCGCATGCAGGGCACGGCCACGTCGTCAGGCAAGCACGAGCCGCATGACGGTGTCGATGTTGAAGTCGAGACGGTTTTCGAGCGCCTTGGGGTCCATGAAGTCGCGTTCGAAAAGAATCGTGCCGGTGAACCGGTTTGTAAGGTAGTAGTAGCCGATGGCCGCGATCGTGATGTTGAGTTGCACGGGATCGATGCCCGGACGGAAGACCCCGTCGGCGACACCGCGGTCAAGGACTTCCTGGACCATGCTGACAAACCTGCGGCTCGCCGACCGCAAACGGTCGGACTCCTTCAGGTGCTTGCCACGATGCAGGTTCGCGCTGTTGACCAGGGTGATGAATTCCGGGTTGTCGAGGTAGTACGCCCAAGTGAAACGGACAAGACGCTCAAGGGCCTCGCGAGGAGGCAGGTGGTCAAGCTCCAGTTCCTGTTCGGCGCCGCGAATGTCCAGGTAGGCATCCACGAGGACCGTGCGAAACAGGTCCTCCTTGCCTCCAAAATAGTGATAGATCATGCGCTTGTTGGCACAGGCCCTCTTTGCGATCTCGTCCACGCGCGCGCCGGCGAGACCGAGTCGCGCAAACTCCGACTTGGCGGCCGCAAGAATCCTGGCCCTTGTTGCGCTTGCGTCGCGTGCCCGAGGCTGTTCCTCCACAACTCTCACGTGCGCTCCTTCAAGTCCAGGGATCGCGTCACGCTCTTCTTATAACCCACTTGACAGGAAAGAGAAGCAAGAAGTAACTAACTAGTGCGTTACCGGCCGAATCGCTGCTGCTGCCCGCTGGCCGGGCATGCCGGGGGGAATTCGGCCGCAAGCGAGACTGAACCAGAGCCTCATCCTGGGCTCGCGAAAAATGGGAGAGGAACGTCTATGTCCTTCATCAAGAACTTCATTGAGCAGGAGACGGTGTCACGTCGGAACTTCCTGCTTGCCTCGGCCTATGGCATTTCAGGTGCGGCGGCGATGCGCATGTTCGGCCCAACGCCGGTGCAGGCGGCAACCTTTGCCGATCCGACCATTGCCTGGTCCTACCGCAACCGGACGAACCCTTACTGGAACGAGATCGTGTCCGGCGGCGAGGCCTTCGTCGAGAGCCTCGGCAAGCCGAAGGAATTCCTGACGCACCTGATCAACGAGGGCTCGTCGGAGAAGTCGCTGGCCGATGTCAAGGCGCTGCTGGCAAAGACCAACGGCGAACTGGCTCTTGCCATCGACACGAACGACGCTCCGAACGCTCGCCCGGTGGTCGAGGCCTGCGTCGAGGCCGGGGCCTATGTGTCCACGCTCTGGAACAAGACGGACGACCTGCACCCGTGGGATTTCGGCGACAACTATGTCAGTCACATGTCCTGGTCGGACGAAGGCCCTGCCGAACGCACTGCACGCATTCTGCTCGATGCGATCGGCGGAAAGGGCGGCGTCGTGCATCTTGGCGGCATCGCCTCGAACAACCCTGCGATCGAGCGCCTGGACGGCCTGAAGAACGCGCTGAAGGACTATCCGGACGTCGAGCTTCTCGACGCGCAGCCGGCCGACTGGGACACTCAGAAGGCGGCGCAGATCATGGCCTCGTTCATCACGCGCTACGGCGACGAAATCACCGGCGTGCACTGCGCAAACGACACGATCGGCTACGGCGTTCTCGAGGCGCTTCGCGCCGAGGGCATGGACATACCGATCGTCACCTATGACGGCAACCCGCAGGCGGTCGACCTAGTCGCCGAGGGCAAGATCCTGGCAACCGTCTTCACCAACCCGCATTGGGGCGGCGGCATCACCGCGTCGCTCGCCTATCACGCTGCCGTCGGGCACTTCAAGCCGTCGGACGAGCCGCACGAGCATCGGGAGTTCTACGGGCCGACGATCTTCATCACGCCGGACGACGCGCGTGAGTTCAAGGCGAACTACCTTGACAACGTGCCGACCTACGACTGGCAGGACTTCTGGGGGCCGTCGAACGGCCAGATCATGTACAAGTGACAAGGTGACCAGTGGGCGCGGCCGGGCAAGCCGGCCGCGTCGCCTTGCCGAACACGCATCGGCTTGACTCTTGACAGGAACCCTGTTGCGGCCCTTCCAACGAGCGGGTCAGGCACGGAGGGCCGGACGATGACCGACATATCCGCACAGACGGAACCGCTCGGAGGCCTGCTGACGAGGGACCGCATCGTCAAGTGGGCTCCGGTCCTGGTGCTCGTCGCGCTGGTCCTGCTGTTTCCGTTCTTTGAATTCCTGGAAGATCTTCTCGAGGGCAAGGATCACTTCTACCTTCTAGATTCGCGGTTCTTCTCCATTCGGAACGCGGCTCGCATCGGCATCGCGGCCGCGCCGGCGCTCATGGTGGCCGTCGGCGTGACCTTCATCATCATCATGGGCTCCATCGATCTTTCGATGGAAGGCACGATCTCGGTCTGCGCCGTGCTCTTCGCCTTTGCATTCCTGGGCTGGGGCGGCACCTTGGCCAGCTGGGCCTGGCTGGCGATCCCGACGGCCCTCCTGGTCGGGGCGCTGCTGGGCTTCGTCAACGGGCTGATCCATGTCAGGCTCAAGATCCCGAGCTTCATGGCGTCCCTGGCCATGGGTTTCGTGGGCACGGGGTTCGCCCTGGTCCTGACCGGCGGCGACCGCCTGCGCGTCGAGGACGAGCTTTTCCGTTCGCTCCTGACGGTACGCTGGCTGAATTTCCCGATCATGTGCTACGTGGCGCTCGCCTTCCTTCTGCTTGCCTGGTTCATCCAGTCCCACACCGCTCTCGGCCGGAACTTCTATGCGGTGGGTGGCGGCGAGCAACTGGCGCAGTCCAGCGGCCTGAACGTGGCCCGCGTGCGAGTCATGGGATTCACGCTTGCCGGCATCTTCTTCGCCGTGGGCGCCCTGCTGGCCGTGGGCCGCATCGGCATTGCGGAGACTGCAACCGGCAACAACTTCATGTTCGTGTCGATCACTGCCGTCGTGGTCGGCGGCACGGCGCTTTGGGGCGGGATCGGCGGCGTCTGGAACACTCTTGTCGGCGTGCTGATCGTCAATGTCATCAACAACGGAATGGTCGTGATCGGGTTGCCGTCGTACGTGCAGGACGGCGTGCTCGGCACGCTCGTGATCCTGGCGGTCGCGCTTTCGACCAACCGCAAGTCCGTCACCTTCGTCAAGTAGGACCGGATCCATGTATGCCCTGAACAAGGTAGACAAGCACTTTCCCGGCGTTCACGCGCTGAAGGCCGTGGATTTCCAGGTCGGTCGAGGCGAGATCGTGGGTCTCGTGGGCGAGAACGGCGCCGGAAAGTCCACCCTGATGAAGATCATCTACGGCGCCTACCAGCCCGACGGCGGCTCGATCACGATCGACGGCACGACCATGCGCTTCCAGAACCCGCGTCAGGCCATGAATCACGGGATCGGGATGGTGTTCCAGGAACAGTCTCTGATCACCAACCTGACGGTCATGGAGAACATCTTCCTGGGCTACGAGCAGCAGTTCGTGAAGTTCGGCATCGTCGACTGGAGGGCCATGGCGAAGGCGGCGCGCCACCAGTTGGCAAAGGTCAAGCTTGACGTCGATCCCTCCGCCGTGACGTCGCAGCTTTCCTTTGCGCAGCGCCAGCTCGTTGAGCTGGCGAAGGTGCTGACGCTCGAGGAGCGGATCGACGGCGATCTGGTCATCTTGCTGGACGAGCCAACGTCAGTGCTCGCCAAGGAAGAGGTAGAGCTTCTGTTCCGGCTTGTCCGCGACCTGGCCAAGCGCGCGTCCTTCATTTTCGTCAGCCATCGCATCGACGAGGTCCTGGAGCTTTCGGACCGCATCTACGTCATGAAGGACGGTGCGGTTGTCGACGTGGTTGGCAGCGACGAGGCCGACGTGGACGACATCCAGCACAAGATGGTGGGCCGGGAAGTCGACAAGGAGTATTACCGCGAGCA
Source organism: Boseongicola sp. (assembly GCA_028824715.1). GTDB lineage: Bacteria > Pseudomonadota > Alphaproteobacteria > Rhodobacterales > Rhodobacteraceae > JAJEFO01. The sequence goes on from JAPPCV010000079.1 coordinate 9,527, forward strand.
GAAGCAGGCCCCGTACGCGACAGACAAGCCGTTGATTCGATTCGACGGCGTGAGCATGGACAAACGCTACCGGGACATCTCTTTCGACCTGCATCGCGGCGAAGTCCTGTGTCTCGTCGGCACGGAGGGTTCCGGTCGCGAGGCGATCCTGCGCACGATCTACGGGCTTGAGGCACCGACATCCGGCACCGTCACGATCAAGGGCGAACAGATCACGCGTTTTGCCGCCGCGGACGGGGTGGCACGGGGCGTCGGGTACGTGCCGCGAGAACGCAAGGTCGAGGGCATCGTGAACGGCATGAACGTCTACGAGAACATGACGCTCAGCCAGTTGAAGAAGTACTCGGACCTGGGCGTTCTGCGCGTTGGCGACGAAAAGGAGATGGCACGGGACTGGGTGGACAGGCTTGCGATCAAGACGCCGGACATCCGCAAGGACTGCGGCGGCCTGTCCGGAGGCAACCAGCAGAAGGTCGTGCTGGCCAAATGGCGTTCGGGCGGGTCGGACATCATCCTTCTCGACCATCCCACGCGCGGGCTGGACATCGGCGCCAAGGAGGACGTCTACGAAATGGTCCGCGAAATGAGCGGCGCTGGCGCAGGAATCGTTCTGGTGGCCGACACGCTGGAAGAGGCAATCGGCCTTTCGCACACGATCATCGTCATCAAGGACGGCGAGTTCCAGAAACGCTTCGACGGGACGCCCGGCGCGAAGCCGTCGCTCTACGATCTCGTGCACCACATGATCTGAGGATCCGGCCCATGAATCTAGAACGCATCAAGCCGCACTTCCCCTGGCTGACGTTGCTGGCGCTGGTCTGCGTTGTCGGGGCGGCGAACCCGGCGTTCTTCGACCCGCTTGGCCTCCTGTCGCTGGTCACCGACGTCGTGCCGCTCTTCATCATGGCGCTCGGCATGACGTTCGCGATCTACATCGGCGGCATCGACCTGTCTGCGCAGCAGGTGGCGAACATGGTAACGGTCGTGGCTACGGTATATCTTTCGCAGTTCGGCATCGGCGTGGCGGTGATCTGCATTCTCGCAGGCTTCGTCTTCGGGGCGGTGTCGGGTTACGTGACCACCCGGCTCTACGTGCCGTCATTCGTCTCGACGCTCGCGATGGGCTTCGTCGCGCTGTCTGCCGCCAAGTACCTGTCTGGCCAGCGGGCGCTTTCCATGGACGTGACCGAGAGAAACACGAGCTTTGGCTGGATGTTCGACAGCACCGTCGGCGTGCCGCACCAACTGGCCATCGCGGCCGCGCTCCTGGCTTTCGCGTGGTTTCTCCAGACGCGGACGAGCTTCGGGCGCGCGCTGAAGGCCGTCGGTTCAGGGGAGCTCGCGGCGGTGGCCTCGGGGCTGAACGTCGATCGCGTGAAGATCCTCGCCTTCGCGATCTCCGGAGCCTTTGCGGGGATTGCCGGGCTGCTGTTCTCGGTCAAGCTGTCGGGAGGCGACGCGAACCTGGCGAACGGCTTCCTGCTGCTGGCCATCGTGGCCGTGCTCGTCGGCGGCACGCCCCTGACGGGCGGGGTTGGCGGCGTGCTCAACACCGCCATCGGCACGTTGATCGTCATGGTGATCCGCGCGGCCATGGTCTACCTCGAAATCAGCGCGACGCAGCAGCAGATGGTCTTTGGCGTCGTCCTGATCGTCGCGATCGCGCTGACCATCGATCGCAGCAAGCTCAGCGGGGTCGTCAAGTGACGTGTTCGATGCGCGCGGCGGTGCTTGTCGAGCCGGGCCGGTTCGAGTTGCGCGAGGTTGCCCGTCCCGATCCGGGGCCGGGCGAAGCGCTGATCCGAATCGCGCGCACGGGCATCTGCGGCACCGACATGCACATTTTCCACGGGGCCTACGCGGCCGAGAGCCTGCCGATGGTGCCGGGTCATGAGTTCACCGGCCATGTCGCCGCACTCGGACTGGGTGTCGAGGGCATCGAGGAAGGCCTGCCCGTCGTCGTTGACATGAACATCGGCTGCACCCGCTGCTACTGGTGCCGCCAGAACGAGATCCTGAACTGCCCGAAGATGCAGCAGATCGGCATCACCATCGACGGCGCCTTCGCGGAATTCCTCTCGGTGCCGGCCCGGCTGGTCATACCCGCCCCGGAACACGTGGCGCCGGAGATCCTTGCGCTGACCGAGCCGCTCGCCTGCGTCGTGCGCGCCGCACGCAAGTCGAATGTCACCTTCGGCCGATCGGTGGCCGTCATCGGTGCCGGTCCCATCGGCAACCTGCACGTCCAGCTCATGCGCACGATCGGCGCGGTCCCGATCATCGTTTCGGACATCAGTCCCGAGCGCGTGCAGATGGCTCTCGATGCCGGGGCCGATGTCGGCGTCAGCGAACCCGCGGAGCTGAAGGCGGCCGTGATGGACGCCACCGCCGGGCGCGGCGCGGACATCGTGATCGAAAGCGTCGGCAGTCCGGCGCTCTACGCCGAAGCCCAGGAACTCGTGCGCAAGGGCGGTCATCTCATGGCCTTCGGACTGACCGGGCCGGGCGAGTCCCTCAACCTGGACATTCTGACGACGATCCTGGAGGAGAACTCGGTTCGGGGTTCGGTCGCCGGCATGGGCGAGGACATGCATGACGCGCTGACGCTGCTCGTCCATGGCAGGATCATGACCGCGCCCTTCACGGGCGCGGCCTATCCGCTCGACGACATCCAGGCGGCATTCGACAGCTTTGCCGATCGGCCGCAGGATCTGAAGACCCAAGTCGTGATGCATGAGGATCAGGAGAAAGCCCCATGAAGACAGAAGCATACAGCTCCAGGCCGGAAGGCCGCATTCCCAACAGCCGGTTTCCGTTGCTGGTGCATCGCGATGCCATCCCGGGCGGTGGCGCCGACGCGATCAAGGCCCGGTTTCGCGAGAACAGCTGGTCGAACAACTGGGAGTATCCCGGAATCTACAGGTATGCCCATTTCCATTCCACGAGCCATGAGTGCCTGGGATGCGCCCGGGGCTGGATGGAGTTTTCGCTTTCCGTCGAGGGCTGGACGCGCGTGAAGCTCGGTGTCGGCGACGTCATCGTGATGCCCGCCGGGGTGAGCCATGAGATGGTGGACTGTTCCGACGACATAATGATGGTAGGCGGCTATCCCGATGGGCGCGACTGGGACAACATCCAGGAGAGGTTCTTGACGGACGAACTGTTTCGCCAGGCGGCGAAGCGAATCATGATGCTGCCGATTCCGCCAAGGGATCCGGTGACTGGAGAGGCGCTCCGTCAGTGGCTTGACGCGCCGTCTTCGGTGGATGGCGGCTGGAACGGTTTTCGTGACGGGCTGGATGCCACGTCATAGAGGGGACGAGGCTTCATGCGTCGAAGGTCACTCCATCACGCATTGCCGGGGAGCAAGTGCATTGCCGCCGCTTCTGGCCTGAATCAATTTGCACGCGTCGGCAAAACTGGTCCCTGCGCTCGGAATCTCTCTTGCACGGCCCGAACTGTGGCCGGGAACCATGGGGGTGGATAGATGGCGGAAGCGGGCTTCGATTACGTGATTGTCGGTGGCGGGTCGGCGGGCTGCGTTCTGGCGAACAGGCTGAGCGAGGATCCGGACGTGCGGGTTCTTCTCCTTGAGGCAGGCGGCAGGGACCGGCATCCGCTCATTCACATGCCTGTCGGTTTCGCGAAGATGACGGACGGACCGCATACCTGGGGGTTTGCGACGGCGCCGCAGAAGCACGCCAACAACCGCGAAATCGCCTACGCGCAGGCACGGGTGATCGGAGGCGGCTCTTCCATCAATGCGGAGGTCTTCACGCGCGGCAACCCGGTGGACTACGACCGCTGGGCGGAACAGGAAGGCTGTGACGGCTGGACGTTCAAGGACATACAGCCGTATTTTCTCCGCTCGGAAGGCAATGCCATTCTTTCGGGAGACTGGCACGGGACCGACGGGCCGCTCGCGGTCTCGAACATCCCCGACCCGCAGCCGATGACGCGCGCATTCGTGCAGTCGTGCCAGGAACTCGGCATTCCGTACAACCCGGACTTCAACGGACAGGTCCAGGCAGGGTGCGGCGTATACCAGACCACGACCAGGAACGGTCGGCGCTGTTCCGCTGCCGTCGGCTACCTGAGGCCGGTTCTGGGGCGGCCGAACCTCACCGTGGAGACTGGCTGTCTCGTCGAGCGAATCATGTTCGAGGGCACGCGCGCCGTAGGCGTCGCGTATTCGCGCGGCCGCGCACGCAAGACGGTACGGGCGGAGATCGAGATCCTGGTGACTTCCGGAGCGGTCGGGACGCCGAAGATCATGATGCTGTCGGGCGTCGGACCCGCGGCGCACCTGCGCGAGCACGGCATCGATGTCGTGCATGACCTGCCGGGCGTCGGCGAGAACCTGAACGATCATTTCGGCATCGACATCGTGGCCGAGCTTAACGGGCACTACAGCCTGGACAAGTACAACAAGCCGCATTGGGCGCTTTGGGCGGGCATGGAATACGTTCTGTTCCGCACGGGCCCGATCACGTCCAACGTGGTCGAGGGCGGCGCGTTCTGGTTCGCCGGTGACGGCAGGTCGGTGCCGGACCTGCAGTTCCACTTTCTCGCGGGTGCCGGAGCCGAGGCCGGCGTTCCCAGCGTGCCCAAGGGCTCGTCGGGCATCACGCTCAATTCCTACACGGTCAGGCCAAAGAGCCGTGGAACCGTGCGGTTGCGCTCCGCCGATCCGTCGTCACCGCCTGTCGTGGATCCGAATTTCCTGGCCGAGCCGGACGATCTCAAGACGAGCGTCGAAGGCGTGAAGATCAGTCGCGAGATCTTCTCTCAGCCATCGCTGCAAAAGCACATCAGGGCGATCAGGTTTCCCGATGATGGCGTGAAGACGCAAGCGGACTACGAGGCTTATGCACGCCAATACGGGCGTACATCGTACCATCCGACCTGCACATGCAAGATGGGCGACGACGAGATGTCGGTGGTCGATCCGCAGTGCCGGGTTCGCGGCCTGGACGGGATTCGCATCTGCGACAGTTCCATCATGCCGAGTCTTGTTGGCTCGAACACGAATGCACCGACAATCATGATTGCCGAGAAGGCAAGCGACATGATTCGGGGCAATCACTGATCGAGAGCGCTGCCGCCAAGGAAGTTCCGGACAAGCTCCACCTTCTCCGGAAAGGATCCGCAATCGCCGAGTGCAACCGACCTTGCATGGAACGGGGCGGTCAGTCCCACTTCGGTGCCCACGGCACCAGGTCTTCCCCGACGATCCGATAGCCTGTCCTGGTGAGCTTCTCTATCCGCGCCATGTCCACGCTGGACAGGGTGAAGTCCATGATGTCGAAATTCGCCCGGATGTTCCCCGGATTGGTCGACATGGTGTTCACGCTGACGCCTTTCTGGACGATCCATCGCAGCACCACCTGGCCCGCCGTCTTTCCGTATGCAGCGCCGATCTCGGCGAAGTCGGGGTGCTTGAACACCTCGCCGCGGGCGACCGAGCAATAGGATGACAGCGGAATGCCAACCTCGTTGGCGCCAGCGAGCAGCCGGTCCTGGTTAAGGAGCGGATGGAACTCGACCTGGTTGGTCACGATCGGTGCGTCGACGATGGATTTCGCGTCCTTCATCATCTGGGCCGTGTAGTTCGACACGCCGATGTTCCTTGCCAGCCCTCGGTCATGCGCGGCCTGCAGGAGCTTCAGCGACGGCTCGATGTTGCCGTCCATCGGAGGCCAGTGCAGCAGCAGAACGTCCACGCAGTCGACCTGCAGCGCCTTCAGGCTCCGCTCGACCGATGCCATGAACCTGTCCTCTCCGAAATTGTCCGGATGAACCTTTGTCGTTATGCAGAGATCTTCGCGCGGGACGCCCGTTGCCTTCAGTGCTTGACCGGTCTCGCGCTCGTTGCCGTACATCTGCGCCGTGTCGAAAGCCCGGTATCCGACCTCGGCCGCGGCAAGAATCGCCTGTTTCGCGACATCTCCTTCCAGCGGAAAAGTGCCGAAGGCGCGTTGATGGGTCTTTTGGAAATATATGTTCATAGTCTCCTTTCCTGTGCTGGTCAGCATGGGCTCCCGGAACTTTCGTTCCTCAAGCCCCTTCCTTCAGGGAGGGGTCGCTGACCGGTCGCTCCTCCAATTCCAGCTGGTTGTAACTCACTGGTTACTTAAAGGGAAGGCTCGCTGGCCAGAGGGTTGACTTTTTTCGGGCATTCCGTGCTTGTTTCGACACTCCGGGCTTGGCATAGTCCATATAACCAACTGGTTACTTATGGCAGCAGCGCGTCGTTGAGGAGGCCGTATTGACAAAGCAGAAAAGTGCAGCCGATGCCGTTGCGTTGATCCCGGACAACGCGGTTGTGGCAATCAACTCATCAAGCGGGTTGTGCTGCCCCGACATGGTGCTTCAGGCGCTAGGGGAACGATTCGAGGCCGAGGGATCTCCGAGGAACCTCACGTCGATTCATCCCATCGCCGCCGGGGACATGTTCGGCGTCAAGGGTGTGGACCACATCGCGAAGCCCGGATGCCTCTCGAAGATCATTGGCGGCAGCTATCCCTCCGGCCCGTCCAGCTCCGACCCGCCGCTCGTCTGGCAGATGATCGCCTCGAACGACGTCAAGGCATATAACCTGCCCTCGGGCATCGTCTTCGACATGTTGCGGGAGGGAGCCGGGCATCGCCCTGGGGTCCTGACCAAGGTCGGCATGGACACGTTCGTGGATCCCGACCAGGAAGGCGGTGCCATGAATGCCGCCGCCGCCGCGGAGCCCGTCGTCAGGCGCGTGGAGTTCGAGGGCGAGGACTGGCTCTATTTCGCCGCGCTTCGCCCGGACGTTGCCATTGTTCGCGCCACGACCGGCGACGAGCGCGGCAATCTCGGCTTCGAGTCCGAGGGCGCCTATCTCGGCGCAATGGAATTGGCGCTGGCCGCGCACAATTGTGGCGGGACCGTCATTGCCCAGGTGCGGCATGTGACGCAAAACGGATCGCTGCGCCCGCACGACGTCCATGTGCCCGGCATCCTTGTCGACGTGCTCGTCGAGGCGCCTGACATGCTGCAGACCACGGCAACGGCTTACGATCCGGCGATATCCGGCGAACTGATCCGCCCGATCGAGAGTTTTCGGAAAATGGGCTTCGGCGTGCCCAAGATCATTGCCCGGCGCGTCGCACAGGAACTTCGCAGGGGATGGGCTGTGAACATCGGCTTCGGCGTGTCGGCCAACGTTCCGCGCGTGTTCATCGAGGAAGGCCGCCACGGCGATGTCACCTGGGTGATCGAGCAGGGCGCGATCGGCGGCGTGCCATTGCTGGACTTCAAGTTTGGCTGCGCGGCCAATGCCGAAGCATTCGTGACTTCGCCGCATCAGTTCACCTATTTCCAGGCCGGGGGCTTTGACGCATCGCTGCTGTCGTTCCTCGAAATCGACGCGGACGGCTCGGTCAACGTGTCCAGGTTGAAATCGACTCCGCACCGGACAGCGGGTGCCGGCGGCTTCGTCGACATCACGGCACGGGCTCGGCGGATCGTGTTTTCGGGGACGTTCAACGCCGGCGCGAAGATGCGCATCGAGAACGGCAAGCTGGTGATCGACGCCGAGGGACACACGGCCAAGGTCGTGCCAAAGGTTGACCACGTCTCGTTCTCCGGACGACGCGCGGTCGCAACAGGCCAGGAAGTCACCTATGTCACCGAGCGCTGTGTCATGCGGCTGACGGACGAGGGGCTCGAAGTGTCCGAGATCGCGCAGGGCGTGGACGTGCAGCGTGACGTGCTTGATCAGGCAAAGACGCCGCTCAAGGTGGCTGAAGACCTCAGCGTGATGGACGCGGCGCTCTTCGATCCGGCCCCGTTCGGGCTCATGCCATGAGCGAGACACGGATATCGCTGACGATTGACGGCGCGATCGGGCAGCTTCGAATTGCGAGGCCCGAAAAGCTGAACGCGCTTGACGCTGCCATGGTGGACGATCTGGCCGCCCGGTGCAGGGCGATCGAGCACTGCGACGACATCCGGGTTGTCGTTCTTTCGGGCGAGGGCAAGGCGTTCTCCGCCGGCGGAGACATCGAGGCCTGGTCCGACGAGAGCCCGGAACGGTTCGGGCGGCACTGGATACGTGACGGGCATGCGGCCTTCGACGCCCTGGCGAGACTGCGCCAGCCTGTCATTGCCGTTCTGGACGGGCATGCGCTTGGCGGCGGGCTGGAACTGGCTGCCTGCGCGGACATTCGCATCGCCGAGGAACAAGTGAAGATCGGCCAACCGGAATCCGGTCTTGGAATTGTTCCCGGCTGGTCAGGCACGCAACGTGCCGTCCGGCGCTTTGGTGTGCAGACAGTGCGACGCATGGCGTTGTTCGGCGAGGTGTTTGCGGCCGAGGAGGCGTTGAAGCTCGGAATCGTCGATCAAGTCGTGCCTGCCGGAACCGGCGCGGCGGCGGCGGCGGAATTGGCGCAATCCGTCCTGGGTCGCGGGTCGCGGGCGACGGAGCTCGTGAAAATGTCGATCAATGCTGCCGAAGGCGAGGAACACGAGCGCGTTCTTGAGGCGTTTGCAGGTGCCTTGGCGGCGGGCACGGATGAACTGGCCGAAGGGCTTGCGGCGTTTCGCGAGGGTCGCAAGCCCAGGTTCGGAAAGGGCGAAGCGTGATTCGACATCTGGTTGCCCTGAGATTCAAGGCAGGCACGGCTGACGAGGTTAAGCGGGGGCTCATGGACGATCTGCGCAGGCTGGACCGGCGGGTCGACGGCATTCTCGACTTTCGGGCGTGCCCGAACATCAGCGTCGAGGATCCGCTGGTGCGCGGCTATCGCGATCTGTTCTGGTTCGACTTCCGGGATGCATCCGTGCGCGATGCATATCTCGCGGACGAAACGCACCAGAGGATCGGTGCACGGCTGGTCGCCGAGCTCGAAGGTGGGTCGGATGGCGTGCTCGTTCTCGACTTCGAGATGTGACGCCGTTCAGCGATAGGCCAGCAGGCGGTTGGTGCCGGACTGCACTTTCTCGCCATGTTGGTTGGTGACATCGAAGTAGAGCTTCAGGACAGCCTGATCTTCCCGTCGCGCCCGTTCGATTGCCGCAACGGTGATCGTCACCGCAATCCGGTCACCGGCGAGCACGGGCCGGTGGAAGCTCCAGTCCCAGTTCAGCGAAGCCCTGGCGCGAAACTGCGCCGGCGCCCGGTTCTTCAACCCGTCGATCAAGGACAGCACGAGTAGCCCGTGCGCGACGCGCGCGTCGAATCCATGACGCCGTGCGGCTTCGTCGGACATGTGAATCTCGAACCTGTCGCCCGTCATGTCGGCGAAGGCGTCGATCATCTTCGCTGTGACCGTCATGGACCCGCAATCGATGCGGTCGCCGCAAGAGAGCGTGGCAGCGCCGTGGCGGCCCGGGGGAAGGTGGCGCATCGCGTCGCCGCGCTGTCGTGCCGGTCCCGCTTCAGCCCGGGACGGGCGCGTCTTCGCGCAGCAGTTTCCTTTCCTTGAGTTCCGACCAGAAGTCAGCCGGGATCGGATGGCTGAACCACGCCAGGTTCTTTTCCAGCTGCTCGACAGTGCGCGTGCCGGCGATGAAGCTCGGAATCACGGGATGGGCGACAACGAATTGCAGCGCAGCGGCTGGCAGCGGCACGTCGTGGTCGGCACAGACCTGTTCGATCTTCCCGACCCTTTCGATGATTTCCGGCGGCGCCGGCGCGTAGTTGTACTTTGCGCCCTCGATCGCGCCCGTCGCCAGGATCCCCGAGTTGAAACCGCCGCCTATGACCACGGCAGCGCCACGTTCCTCGCAGAGTGGCAGGAACTCTTCGAGCGATTCCTGCTCCAGAAGCGTGTAGCGCCCGGCAAGCAGAAAGCAGTCGAAATCGCGTTGCTTGAGCGCCTCGTGGCAGACCTCCCACTCGTTGACGCCGACACCGATGGCCTTGACCGCGCCTTGATCGCGCAGCTCTTCCAGGGCAGCCCAGCAAGTGTCCATGGCCTGCCGAAAGACTGCGGGCTGTTCGTCACCCCGCGTGAAGCGGTCGACGTCGTGGATGAAGCAGATGTCCATGCTTTCCAGGTTGAGCCTCTGCAGGCTGTCTTCGAACGACCTCATCGTGCCGTCGTAGCTGTAGTCGAAATGCATCGTGAACCGGCCTGCATTGGTCCAGGGCGCATAGTCGATGTCGTCCTTGCGTGCCGGCTTCAGCACGCGGCCCACCTTGGAAGACAGCACGAAGTCATCGCGGTTCCGCCAGCGCAGGCCGTGGCCGGTGCGGAGCTCCGAGAGCCCGTGGCCGTACATTGGTGCGGTGTCATAGTAGCGAATTCCGGCATTCCATGCAGTCTGAATCATCCCGTCAGAGGTCTCTTCGTCAATCTCGCGAAAGATGTTGCCGATGGGTGCCGTGCCGAATCCAAAGGCTGTGACCTTCAGGTCGACGCGACCGAACTTCACCAAGGCATCAGGCTGCATGCGCGCTCCTCCCCAAGTAACTGCCTGGTTATTTACATTGCTGGCGACGAACCGGCAAGAGAATTTTCCGCTCGGGCATCATCGGCGAATTGCCGGGAAGCCGAGGCGGTCGTCGATGGTGCAGCGCGGAAATCAGGCGCGCGTAGGGAAAGGCCGAACTTGCGCAACCGCTGCCGAATTGAGATGGGGGTCAGCAGCGGAATCGGGGGCATGACCCTTTGGCAGGTCGTCTGGATTTGAAAGCTGTGGACCGCAAGTGATCCAGTGTGGACGCGGTCATTACGAAAGCACGCGCGATTCGGTAGTTTGCCAATTGCGCAGAATTCGGAAGACACTCGACGTCGGGGTATTCTTGCGGACATTTTGTGGATGTTCACGTCAGACAAGGTTCGTAAGGCGGTTCATTCGCCGTTTCGGGGTCCGGTGTTGATTGACATCGACCGCCGCGACGCCGATACAGGCGCTTCAGAAACCGCGCCTGCAGAAGCGGGCAACGGAAACAGCCAAAACGTCGGGAGGACAACATGGCATACATGAAGACCAGGATTGCCGGAATACTGGCAGCAACGTCGCTTGTGGCGGGTGCAGCAAACGCAGGGGATGTGGAGGTGCTGCACTGGTGGACATCGGGCGGCGAAGCGGCCGCGCTGAACGTGCTCAAGCAGGACCTCGAAAGCCAGGGCATCGGCTGGCAGGACATGCCGGTAGCAGGTGGCGGCGGAGAGCAGGCAATGACGGTCCTTCGCGCCCGTGTCACCGCAGGCAATGCGCCGACGGCGGTGCAGATGCTGGGATTCGACATCCTGGACTGGGCCAAGGAAGGCGCGCTTGCCGACTTGAACGAGATTGCTGCACAGGAAGGCTGGGACGCAGTCGTTCCAGAAGCATTGCAGGCGTTCGCCCGGCACGACGGCAAGTGGATTTCGGCACCCGTGAACGTCCATTCCACGAACTGGGTCTGGGCCAACAAGGCGGTGCTCGACGCCAACGGCATATCGGTTCCGCAGACGTGGGACGAATTCGTGGCAGCCGTCGAGAAACTGGCGGCGGCGGGCGTGACGCCGATCGCACAGGGCGGCCAGGCCTGGCAGGAAGCCACGGTCTTTGACGCGGCCGTCATGTCGGCCGGCGGCCCCGAATTCTACAAGTCTGCCTTCATTGATCTTGATGAAGGCGCGCTTGGCTCCGACACCATGAAGGAAGCGTTCGACAGGATGGCCTTCATCCGCGCAAACGTTGACGAGAACTTCTCGGGTCGTGACTGGAACCTGGCTACCGCCATGGTCATCAACGGCGAAGCTGGCTTCCAGATGATGGGTGACTGGGCAAAGGGCGAGTTCCTGAACGCGGGCAAGGTGCCGGGAACGGACTTCCTCTGCTTCCGCTTCCCGGGCACGCAGGAGCAGGTGACCTTCAATGCTGACCAGTTCGCGATGTTCGATCAGGGCGGAATGGTTTCGAAGGAGCAGGCGGCGCTTGCCTCAGCGATTCTGTCGCCGTCCTTCCAGTCGGCGTTCAACGTCGTCAAGGGATCGGTGCCGGCGCGGACCGACGTCAGCGACGAGGCTTTCGATGCCTGCGGCAAGCAGGGCATGAAGGACCTGGCCGCAGCCGCGTCGAGCGGAAACCTGTTTGGTTCGATGGCTCACGGCCACGCGGCACCCGCCAGCGTCAAGAATGCGGTCTATGACGTCGTGACGGCGCATTTCAACGGCGAGTATGACAGCGCAACTGCCGTGGAGGAGCTTGTCGACGCCGTGTCGATCGCCAAGTAAGTTCATGTGCGGGGGCCGCAACGGTGCGGCCCTCGCCGCCCGCCAGGAGCGATAGGCATGGCCGCGCCGGTCGACGCAGACTTTCGCACTCGGCTTCAGATCTGGCTTCCCAAGCTGGTGCTGTCGCCGTCCTTGGCGATGGCGCTTGTGTTTGTCTACGGCTTCATTCTCTTCACGGTCTACCTTTCATTCACTGACAGCCGAATCCTGCCGAGTTTCGGTTGGGTCGGACTTGAGAACTACTTCAAGCTGTTTCGCCTGCGCCATTGGGAGATCGCGGTCACGAACATGGGCGTGTTCGCCGTTCTCTACATGCTGATCTGCACGGCAATCGGGCTGACGCTCGCAATCTTCTTTGATCAGAAGATCAGGGGCGAAGGGGTTCTGAGGCCGATCTACCTCTATCCCATGGCTCTGTCATTCATCGTTACCGGAACAGCCTGGAAGTGGATGCTGGATCCCGGAATCGGGCTTGAGAACACGATGCACGCCCTGGGCTGGGAGAGCTTCGCCTTCGACTGGATTAAGAACCGGAACTACGCGATCTACACCGTGGTGCTAGCAGCGGTCTGGCAGACCAGCGGTTTCGTCATGGCCATGTTCCTTGCAGGCCTTCGCGGGATCGACAACGAAATCCTGAAAGCGGCTCAGATCGACGGCGCATCAAACTGGAATCTCTACCGGAGGATCATCATTCCGCAGCTTCGGCCTGCATTCCTCTCGGCCTTCGTCATTCTCGCGCATCTCGCAATCAAGACATATGACCTCGTGATCGCCTTGACGGGAGGAGGTCCGGGCAGGGCAACGGAACTGCCTGCCACCTTCATGTATTCCTACACCTTCACGCGAAACCAGATGGGAATTGGCGCCGCGTCGGCAACGATCATGTTGATGACGATTGCCGCGATCATGATTCCGTACCTCTATTCCGAACTGCGGGAGCGGAAGTGATGGCCGCCATGCAGCAGGAGTCCGCAATTCGCACCAGCAATACGGCACGGGTCCTGATCTACCTGCTGCTCCTGCTGTTCGCGTTCTTCTACCTCTTGCCGCTCTTCGTCATGGGCGTGAATTCGGTCAAGCCGCTTTCGGAGATTACCGGCGGCAACATGATGGCATTGCCGGAGATCTGGACTCTTGAGCCTTGGCGGAAGGCATGGTCCGAGGCACAGGTCGGCGTCCAGGCAACGGGACTGAAGCCGTACTTCTGGAACTCGATCAAGATGGTCGTGCCCGCGGTGTTCATTTCGACGATTCTCGGGGCGCTCAACGGATACGTGCTGACCAAGTGGCGGTTCCGTGGCGACACGATCCTGTTCGGCCTGATGCTCTTCGCCTGCTTCATTCCGTTCCAGATCGTGCTGATTCCGATGGCGCGTGTGCTCGGCATTTTCGCGCTGGCCGGCACGACCTGGGGCCTGGTGCTGGTGCATGTCGTCTACGGGATCGGGTTCACGACGCTCTACTTCCGAAACTACTATGCCGCTTTCCCGACGGAACTGGTCAGGGCGGCACAGATTGACGGTGCCGGGTTCTTCCAGATCTTCTGGCGCATCATGCTGCCGTCCTCGGGACCGATCATCGTCGTCTCCGTGATCTGGCAGTTCACAAACATCTGGAACGACTTCCTGTTCGGTGCGTCATTCGCTGACTTTTCGAGCCAGCCGATGACAGTGGCCCTGAACAACCTCGTCCAGTCGTCAACAGGGGTCAAGGAGTACAACGTTCACTTCGCTGGGGCGATTCTTGCCGCGCTTCCAACTCTTCTTGTCTACATCGTCGCGGGCCGCTTCTTCGTGCGGGGCCTGATGGCGGGTTCTGTGAAAGGCTGAACAATGGGCTTTCTCGACATCGACAGCGCCTTCAAGACCTACGGGTCGGTCGAGGTGCTGCACAACGTGAACATCTCGGTTGGTGAAGGAGAGTTCCTTGTACTCGTCGGACCCTCCGGTTGCGGAAAGTCCACTCTCCTGAACATGATTGCCGGGCTGGAGGACATTACCAGCGGCGAGATTCGCCTGAAGGGCAATCTCATGAACGGAGTGCATCCGTCCCGGCGAAACATCGCGATGGTGTTCCAGTCATACGCGCTCTATCCCAACATGACGGTCGCCCAGAACATCACCTTCGGACTTGAAATGCACAAGGTGCCGAAGGCGGAACGCGAATCCGCGATGCAGGAAGTGGCGGAACTCCTGCAGATCGGCGGACTTCTGAACCGGAAACCTGCGCAATTGTCGGGCGGCCAGCGGCAGCGCGTTGCCATGGGCCGCGCGCTTGTCAGGAAGCCGGAAGTCTTCCTGTTCGACGAGCCGCTGTCCAACCTTGACGCGAAGCTCCGCGTCGACATGCGGACCGAAATCAAGAAGCTCCATCAGAACCTCGGGACGACGATCGTGTATGTGACGCATGACCAGATCGAGGCGATGACCCTGTCGACCCGGATCGCCGTGATGAACGAGGGTCATGTTCAGCAGCTCGGGACGCCGAAGGAGATCTACGACACGCCGGCCAATCTATTTGTTGCGACGTTCATGGGATCGCCTTCAATGAACCTCGTGCCGGTCACGATCAGCGCGAATGGAGAAGCAGTCTGCGCCGAGACCAGCAACAGCTTCGGCGAGACCGTGAGGCTGGCGGTTCCCGAAGCGGGATCCGATCTCAGGTCGATGTCCGGAAAGACCGTCACCTTGGGGATCAGGCCGGAGGCCTTGACGGACAAGGATGGCGCGGATCATCGTTCGACCCATGTCGAGCGATGTGCGAGCGCGGTAGGGGTCACGGAGCCGGCCGGATCGGACACGTTTGTCACGACATCTTTCGGCGAGGCGGAATGCGTGGCGCGGATGAGGGCTGACACGGATGCTTCTTCGGGTGCAGTGATCGAATTCGCGTTCAACATGGAAAAGGCCGTGTTCTTCGACCCCAAGTCAGGCATCCGCATTGACTAGCGGGATGCGCCGTCCCAGGAGGAGATCGTTCTGATGTCGGAGCATTCGAGATCCGTTCCGGTGGTTCCTTGCGATTGCGCTGTTGGCCTCGTGGAAGCCGCAAGGCGCCATGCTCGCGAAAACGGCTGGTCGGTTGCAGTTGCCGTTGTTGACCCTTGGGGCGCCGTCGTGGCCTCCGGCCGCATGGACGGGGTTCCTCCGGCGGTGCTCGAATTCGCGGCCGACAAGGCCTACACGGCGGCACTCGGAAAGTCGAGCAAGGCGTTCTTCGAGCGCATGGCGTCGACTCCGGTCTGATAGGACCGCCACTGATGCCCCAAGATCCGGCCTGAATCGGAATGGGGATGGGCATTTGACGGCCTATGCCACCATGCGACCGTTCCGTTCGATTCGGGCGCAAGCGATACGGAACGTCAACGGACAGGCGAGGTGTCCATGCCGATCGAGCACGCTCCATTCAGCCAGGCGGAATATGATCGTCGAATGGCGAAGACACGCAAAGCCATGGCCGAGGCCGGGATTGACGTTCTTATCGTGACCGATCCGTCGAACCAGGCATGGCTGACAGGATATGACGGCTGGTCGTTCTACGTGCATCAAGGAGTGATTCTGGGGCCGGAAGGCGATCCTCTGTGGTGGGGGCGTCTTCAGGACGCCAACGGCGGGCGGCGTACGGTATGGATGGAGGATGACAAGGTGATGGGCTATGCCGAGCGCTACGTGCAATCCACCACCTGTCATCCCATGGAAGACTTGGCCGAACGGTTGCGGGCGATTGGGCATGAGAAGGCCCGGATCGGGGTGGAGCTTGAGAATTGCTACTATTCCGCAAAGGCACACATGGTGCTGGATGCAGAGTTGCCGAATGCCGCGTTGGTAGATGCCACCGGGCTTGTGAACTGGCAGCGCGCGGTGAAGTCGGACGAGGAAATGAATTTCATCCGGAAGGCCGCAAGGATCACCGAGAAGATCGTCAATGTCGCACTGGAAGGAGCCAAGCCGGGCGTCCGCAAGAACGAGTTGGTGGCCGAGATATGCCATGCCGGCCTGACGGGGGTGGACGACGACTGGGGCGACTATCCCGCCATCGTGCCGTTGGTGCCTTCGGGGCTGGATGCAGCCGCGCCGCACCTGACCTGGAACGGCAACGAATTGAAGGCCGGTGAATGCACCTTCTTTGAACTCTCCGGCTGTTACCGCCGCTATCATGCGCCGCTGTGCCGTTCGATCTTCCTTGGCAAGCCGCCGCAGACCATTTTGGATGCCTCCCAGGCGCTGACGGCGGGGCTCGACGCCGGGCTGGATGCCGCGCGCGCCGGCAACCGCGCCTGCGACATCGCCAATGCCTTGAATGCTGAGCTGGCCAAGGTTGGCATCGATCGCGGCGGGCGCTGCGGTTATCCGATCGGCTTGGGCTACCCGCCGGACTGGGGCGAGCGCACCGTGTCGATCCGCCCATCCGATGAGACCTTGCTGCAACCGGGCATGACCTTTCACTTCATGCCGGGCCTGTGGATGGATGGCTGGGGCCTGGAGACGACGGAGTCCATAGTCATCACCGAGAGCGGTCCGGCGGAGGCGTTGTGCAATGTCGAGCGAAAGCTATTTCTTGGCTGAGGAGTCGCCTGAACTGCCAAGATACAGGCCGTCAGCTTCCTTCATGGCACGGCTTCTTCGGTTCTCTGAGTGTTCGGAAACACAAGTCGGTGCCAGCAATGGGTTGTCAGGCGATGATCCCGGCGGTTTCAACGGACTTGGCGCGGCACACTTGCCCCATTCTGGCTACCGGAAGGCTGCAATTTCGGAAGACTGGCGGGCCGCAAGCGGGCCGAACGTGTCGTTGTCGATAATTTGGCGCGGTGCTTGGGCATGTTGAGCCGGTTGCCAGGCAATCTGGTGCAGCACATGCCGTCGACGAGATGATGCAGCTGCGCGTACCAGTCCTCGGGCCGTCGCCGCCGAAAGGCGCAGGCTGCCTTGGACCCTGCGCATACCGATTTGTGCGTCGGGGTGCCATGGCGCCATGAATTCGCACTGCGACACGGCGATTCGGCAGTACGTGATTCCGGAGGCGCGCACCGTGTCGCGCCCTGGCAACGTTCGAATTCACAATGGACACGCGGCTGCATCGGGCGCGGGGGCACGGAACGAATTTGCCCTGTGTTGGACAGTGCAACCGGTTGCAAATGTGGAATCGAGAGGTAGACTGCCGTCGCGAACAGGGAGGGCGCGAGTTGTTTTCGGGATTGCGGACGCTGTGGAGCGCACGCGGCCACAGCGTCACCATGCTCCGCGTGAAGTTGTGCAATCCAGTTGCATAGACGTCTCGCTCGACCTGTTGCTTCGGCCTTTCGGCCCCGCCTGGCATGAGGGCCGGGCACTATTCCGGCAGTTGACGGGTGCGCCGGACACCCATGCAAAGGGAGGAACTCCATGAAGAAATCAATTGTTGCGGCGGGTGTCGCCACGCTCATGGCAACCAGTGCCTACGGGCAGGAGCTCGGTGCATCGATCGCGCGTTTCGACGACAACTTCCTGACCGTGATGCGGAACGGCATGGTTGACCATGCGGCATCGCTCGACGGCGTTAATCTTCAGGTCGAGGATGCAACCGACGACATCGGCAAGCAGATTGACCAGGTGAAGAACTTCGTCGCTTCAGGCGTCGACGCAATCATCGTCAACATTGTCGACACGTCTGCCGGTGCCGCCGTGTCGGCCGCAGCGGGTGACGTGCCGCTCGTCTACGTCAATCGCGAACCTGACAACGTGAATGATCTTCCGTCGACGCAGGCGTTCGTTGCGTCAAACGAGATCGAGTCCGGAACGCTCGAGGCTTTCCAGATCTGCCGCAACTTGCGCGCAGCCGGAAAGGCTGGCGGCGCCATGGGATACCTGATGAACGGCCAGCTTTCGAACCAGGCTGCCGTTCAGCGGTCCAAGGACGTGCATGACGTTATCGGAATGGACATGTGCAACTTCATGACGCTGATCGACGAACAGACCGCCAACTGGAGCCGTGACGAGGCACAGTCGCTTATGACGAACTGGCTGTCCGCGGGCGAAGACTTCGACTTCGTCATCGCCAACAACGACGAAATGGCCATCGGCGCAATCCAGGCCATGAAGGCGGCGGGAATCGACATGGCCGATGTGGAAGTTGGCGGCGTGGACGCGACCCAGGACGCTCTGGTCGCGATGCAGGCCGGCGAACTGGACGTGACCGTTTTCCAGGATGCCTTCGGGCAGGGTGCAGGTTCGGTGGATACCGCCATCGCGCTGGTGAACGGCGACGATGTTGACCAGAAGGTCTACATCCCGTTCAAGCTGGTTACGCCAGACAACATCGGTGACTTCCTCGACAAGAACTGAGTTTCCGAATGCGGGGCGGCAGCCAATGCCGCCCCGTGAGTCCCGGACTGTTGTGTCCGGGACGTGACGATCCACGGGAGCGGAACATGTCTGATACATCCCATGGCACCGGCGGCCTTGCATTCGACAAGTCGAAGCGGGCCTGGCCGAACGAAGTAAACATCTTCATCGCGCTTGTACTGATTGTCCTGATCTTCGAGGCCTTGGGTCAATTGCTTCCCTACATGAAGGGCCAAAGCATGCTCTTCGACTTCAATTCGAGACGTGACGGCACGATCCTGAACATGGCGCGGATCAAGATCATCATTCTCCAGGTCTCGATCATCGGGATCATCGCGCTAGGTGTCACGCAGGTCATCATCACGGGAGGGATTGACTTGAGCTCGGGCTCGATCGTCGGCGCGACGGCAATGATCTCGATGAGTTTCGCCCAGACTGAACTGGTGAACGGCAACCCCAATCCGAAAGCGATATTCGGTCCGTGGGCAATGGACCTTCCGATTCTCGTGCCGATTGCAGTCGGACTGGGATGCGGATTGATTGCCGGATCGATCAACGGGCTGCTGATCGCCTATACCCGGATTCCGCCGTTCATTGCGACGCTCGGCATGATGGTGAGCGCGCGTGGCGTTGCCAAGTGGTGGTCGCGCGGCAATCCGATTTCCTTTCCGACCGACGAATATGCGGCGATCTCCAACGGGAACCTCGTGGACGGCCTGACTTTCGGCGTGTTTTCGGAGAGCTGGATCGTGACGCAGGTCTTCGACGGCCAGAACCCCGCGATCTACTTCCTTCTTCTCGCGGTGCTCTTCCATTTCATCATGAAATACACCGTGTATGGCAAGCATACGTATGCGATCGGATCCAACGAGGATGCGGCACGCATGTCGGGCATCAACGTGGCGTGGCAGAAGGTCATGGTCTACGCGATCGCGGGCATGCTTGCGGGATTCGCCGCGATACTCCTGACATCGCGCAACGTGACCGCGCAGGCTGGCATGGGCTTTGTCTATGAGCTTGACGCGATCGCGATGGCGGTGATCGGTGGCGTTTCGCTGGCCGGTGGCCGCGGCTCGATCATCGGCACCGTGCTCGGAGCCATGATCTTCGGCGTCATCATTTCCGGCTTCACGTATCTGAAGCTTGACGCCTTCTATCAGGAAATGGTCAAGGGCGGAATCATAGTCGCTGCCGTCGTTCTCGACCAATGGCGTCAGCGGCGTGCGGCATTGAGGTCGTGAGGAGGGCGAAATGAGTGATGAAATCGTCCTGAAAACGGAAGACCTGACCAAGCACTATGGTGGTGTCCATGCGCTGGAAGCAGCCGACTTCGAACTGAAGAATGGCGAGCATGTCGCCATCATGGGAGACAACGGCGCGGGCAAGTCCACTTTCGTGCGCCAGATCACCGGCGTGGAGCAACGAACGCGAGGCCGGATATGGCTCTACGGCGAAGAGGTGAATTTCGCGGGTCCGCTTGATGCACGCGAGGCTGGCATCGAGACCGTCTTCCAGACCTTGGCGCTCGCCGATGACCTCGACGTTCCCGACAACCTGTTCCTTGGACGCGAGATGACGAAATGGAACTGGCTCGGGCCGTTCCGGATGCTGGACTACAAGGGCATGCGAGATGCAACGGTGGCCGGGCTTGAAAGGACGGCGGTCAAGATTCCGAACATCCGGAACACGATCCGCAACATGTCGGGCGGCCAGCGGCAGTGCGTCGCCATCGCCCGGACCGCGACGTTCCACTCACGGCTGACGATCATGGACGAGCCGACAGCGGCCTTGGGCGTGCAGGAAACCGCCCAGGTCGAGAACATCGTCAGGCAGCTCAAGGAAGCGGGCGAGCCGTTGATCCTGATCAGTCACAACATGCGCCAGGTCATGGATCTTGTGGATCGGATCATCGTGTTCCGGCGCGGTCGCATCGTTGCAAATCTTGGCCGCGACGAAACCGATGGTCAGGACGTCGTTGCCTATATCACGGGTGCCAAGACCGGCGCCGAATACGAAGGCGCTGCATAGACGCAATGTTGCAAATCCGAATGCCGGCCGGACGGATGATCGTGCCGCAGGCTGCGGTCGCAAAGAGTGGCGGGCCGGACTGAGTTCCTGGGACCGACTTCCTTCAGACCCGCCATGCGCTCTTCGGACCAAGGCGATTCCGTCACGAATTCGGTTCAGCATCGCGTCGCTCGGCCGGAACCTGGGAGCAGCGGGCACTTCGTGACTACGGCACGACGGGATAGAACGGTCGTCCCCAGTCTTCCCGCGGATTGTCCATCATGACGTCAACGAAGACGGGGACCAGGAATTCCAGAATGGCAGCGCCGTCGCGTACCTGGTCCCGGTTTACGTCACTGTTCCAGGTGGAGCCGCCGTGCACGAGCTGGTTGCGAAGCACGTAGAGGCGGTCGAATACATTGCTCAGGACACGCACGGTGTCTCGCTTCTTGAAAGCGTCGATGAACTGGTGATTGGATTTGTAGAAGCGTTTGCTCCAGTCTTCATGGCCGGTCATTCCGTTGTAGTGCTGCCAGAATGCGTAGAACACGAACCTGTTTTTCATGAGCACGCGAATCGGCCCCGAGAAATTCTCCCAGATCGCGTTGTAGATCCTCTGCCCGGGGTCAAGCGAATCCACCTTCCGGAAAAAGTCGGCAAAGGCCTCGCGAGCCGGAGGCGCGATCGTCTGAAACTCGCTCTCGTCCGCATAGGCGGCATTGAACGCGATCCAGAGGAATATGAACCGGCCATCGGCGTCCTCCGCCTCTTCCGCTCTTGCAATCCAGCTCAGCGCCCTGTGCACGCGCAGTCCCATTGTCTCCGGGAAGTCATCGCGGAGAGTCCTTTGCTTCTTCTTGAGGGCTGCGTGCTTGAGGGGCTCCTGCATCAATTTTCCAGCTCCGAAGATCCTGCCTCCAGCGATCTTCAATACGCGACGATCCAATATGCTTGGACCATGAATTCAAGCGGCATGCCGAAGAAGTGTCAACGGCTCCGTTCTGAATTGGTTGTACGCGCCATGCCGTGCGGACGCGATGGCCGGAATCAGGGGTGGGTCATTCGGTGCCTGGTGTCGGGGCGTTCCTGGCGTCCATCCATATGGACGGCTTGTTCCGCTTCCGCCGGGCTTCCCATGTGTTCGGCGCGGCCCTCCGTCCGTGAAACTGCGCGGGCCGTGCACTCGCCGGGATTCAGCCTGCGTGATCGGCCTTGATCATGTCGGCGGCCTTTTCTGCGATCATTATCGTTGCCGCATTGGTGTTCGAGGATATGAGTCGTGGCATGACCGAGGCGTCGACGACACGCAGTCGGTCGATGCCGTTGAAACTCAGGCGCGGAGTGACGACCGCATCCGGGTCCGATCCCATCCTGCACGTGCCGGACGGGTGGTGGTCGGTCTTTGCCATGGCCGCAGCGTAGGCGTGGTAATCCTCGTCTGTCCTGACATCCGGTCCTGGCAGGACTTCGCGGCTGACATAGGGTGCGAGGGGCGCTGCCGCGAGGATCTTCTGCGCAAGTTTCAGGCCCCGAACCGCCATGTCGCGGTCATGCGTGTCGGACCAGTAATTCGGGTCGATGAGCGGCGCGTCGGCCGGGTCTGCCGAGGCGAGCCGGACGGTGCCGCGCGAACGCGGTCGCATGTAAGCAGAATTGAGAGTGAGACCGTCCTTTTCCATTCTGGCGATGCCAGCCTCGATTCCTGAACCGAGGCCGAGATGGAACTGGATGTCGGGTGATCTCGCTCCTTCCTCGACGTACCAGAAGCCGCCTGTCTCGAAGAGGCTTGAAGCGACCGGCCCCTTGCGCGTGAGCAGGTAGCGCACTCCGGCAACCGCCGACCAGAACGGTCGCGCGTACTTGTCGTAGGTGTGTTCGCCGGTGCATTCGGCCATCGTGCAGAAATCCAGGTGATCCTGCAGATTCGACCCCACGCCGGAATGATCGCAGGCAACTGTCACGCCGTGCGAGCGCAGGTGATCCGCCGGACCTATGCCCGAAAGCATCAACAGCTTTGGCGACCCTATGGAACCTGAGGACACGACGATTTCAGTGTCTGCGTGAATGACCATTTCTCCCTTGCCGTCGGCAACGACAACTCCGGTCGCCTGGCCCTTGTCGGTTTCGATCCGCAGAACCTGGGCGTTCAGTCGCAAATCGAGGTTTGGACGCTTCAGGGCAGGCCGCAGGTAGGCGATTGCCGCGGATGAACGGCGAGCATTTGACTGCGTGAGCTGGTAGTAGCCCACGCCTTCCTGGTTTTCGCCGGCAAGGTCGGGATTGCGGGGAATGCCCACGGACTCCGCGGCTTCCAGGAATGCGTCACATATGGGCAGCGCGGCAGCCGGGCGCGACACCCCCAGTGGGCCATCCGTCCCGTGATACCTGTCGTCATGCGTGTCGTTGCGCTCCGCCTTGCGAAAAAATGGCAGGACGTCCTCGTAGCCCCATCCTTCACAGCCAAGCTGGCGCCATTCGTCATAGTCGAGCGCGTTTCCCCGGGTATAGACCTGGGCATTGATCGTGGAGCCGCCACCGATCACCTTCGCCTGCGTATAGACGAGGGATCTCCCGTCCAGATGCTTCTGGGGAACAGTCGACCAGCCCCAGCTCCCGATGCCCTTGGTCATTTTCGCGAAGCCGGCGGGAACGTGATAGAACGGGTGCCAGTCCCGTCCGCCGGCCTCGATCAGGCAGACACGACAGTCTTCAAGCTCGGAGAGCCTGGCCGCCAGCACGCATCCTGCGGACCCGCCGCCGACAATGACGAAATCATATCCTTCTGCAGTCGACATTGACATCACTCCGGGGATTCTTTCAGCGACACTGTACCCTGTCGCATTGGCGTTCAAGTGCGCCGGATGCGCGCCCCTGTGTCCTTGTCGAAGAGGTAGAGCTTGTCCGTTGCGAAAGCGATGCCGATGGCCTCGTCGAATCCGGCCTCGAACTCCTTCGGCGCCTTGATGGAAACCATGTCGTCGCCGACCTTGGCAGTGACGAGGGTGTGGTCCCCGATCAGCTCGTTTGCGAATAGCTGGGCGCGGATCGCGCCATCTTCAGGGGGCACGACCTGGCAGTCCTCGGCCCGGAGGCCGATGACCGCGTTGGCCACGGTTTCCGTTCCTCCGGTGACGACGCGGTCCTTGCCGATCACGAACGTCCCTGCATCCAGTCTTCCGTGAGCCACGTTCATCGGTGGCGAGCCGATGAACTGGGCGACAAAGAGATTCTCCGGATCCTCGTAGATCGTCTTTGGCGCGGCCAGCTGCTGGAGGCGTCCGCCCTCGAGAAGGGCGACGCGATGCGCAAGCGTCATGGCCTCGACCTGGTCGTGGGTCACGTAGATCGTGGTGATGCCGAGCTCGTGCTGCATGTGCTTGAGTTCCGCGCGCATGTGGCCGCGGAGCTTTGCGTCGAGATTCGACAGGGGCTCGTCCATCAGGAACACCGAAGGCCGCCGCACCATCGCCCGTGCGAGCGCCACGCGCTGTCGCTGTCCGCCGGAGAGCTCGCGCGGGTATCGTTCGAGCAGCTCGTCGATGCGGACCTGCGCCGCAACCTCACGGACCTGGCTCTCGATCTCCGCGCGGTTCATGCGCCGGATCTTGAGAGGGTATCCGATGTTTTCGGCCACTGTCTTGTGGGGGTAGAGCGCGTATGACTGGAACACCATGGCGACGTCGCGGTTCTTCGGCAGCGCATCCGTAACGTCCTGGCCTGAAATCGAGATGCGTCCCTCGCTCACGGTTTCCAGTCCCGCGATCATTCTGAGCGCGGTTGACTTCCCGGAACCTGACGCGCCGAGCAGGACCAGGAACTCTCCATCCTGAACCTCGAGCGAGAGTTCGTGCAGGACCTTCACGCTTCCAAACGACTTCGAGACGGCATCAAGGACGACTGTCATGGCCTTAACCCTTTACGGCCCCCAGCAGGAGGCCCTTGGAGATGTAGCGCTGCAGGATGATCGCGAGGATCACGACCGGGATGATCATGACGATTATGACAACCGACATCGACCACCAGAGGATGCCGCGTTCTCCCGCGTTCATTGCGGCGACAAGGATGGGCATGGTCTGCGCGCGGGATGTCGAGAGGAAGAGCGCGAGAAGGTACTCGTTCCAGCTCAGGATCATGACGAGGAGCGTCGTTGCGGCGAGGCCGGATCGCGACAGCGGCAGAACGATGTCCCAGAAGACGCCGAACCGGGTTGCCCCGTCGAGCTGCGCGCACTCCTCCAGGTCGATGGGGATCGACGTGAAGAAATCGTACATCAGCCAGATGACGATGGGCAGGTTGATGACAGTGTAGGTCAGGATGATCGCGATATGGGTGTCGAGGAGCGAGACCTGCTGGAACATCATGTAGATCGGCACGACGACGACGATGGGCGCGAGGATTCTTTGCGAGATCATCCAGAACAGGATGTCGCCGTTGCCAAGGCGTGCCTTGAAATGGCGCCCAAGTGCCCGGGCAAGAAAGTAGAAGACCGCGACGCCCGCTGCGCAGGAAAGCCGCCAGTCGACGCCGTAGCGACCGACCGCGACGAACGCGCCAACCATGACAAGGACGAACATGAAGACGACGCCGAATCTCGGCTGGTACTCGAAACGGGCCAGCGCGTAGGACGCCATCGAGCCAATGATGACGCTCGCTGCAGTGGCGGAAAGCGCGATGATGAGCGAGTTCACGTAGGCGCTGAGCGTGTCCCAGAAGTCGAAGACGAACAGTTCCTTCCAGGCATGCAGGCTTGGCTGGAAGTCGACGAACGGCAAGTATACGGGTCCCGAATTGACGTCGATCGCGCTCTTGAACGAGGTGATGAGCACCCAGTAGATCGGGAACAGCACGAACGCCGTCCAGAACGTCAGGATCGCGTAGACGATCACCTTGGTTCCCGGCGCCATGTCCCGGATGGATGGCGGCTCGAAGAGCCATTGCATTGCGCTCCTGTTCATGCCCGCACCCTCCTCAACACCACGAGATTGAAGAACGACACGCAGGTCACGACAGTAACGAAGAGCAGGAGATATGCGACGGCTGCCGACTGGCCCAGATCAAGCGAGCGCCAGGCGAACAGCGCGTGAAGCGTCATGGACTCGGTCGCGATGCCCGGCCCTCCCGCAGTCATGATGTTGGGCAGGTCCACGATCTTGAATGCCTCGATCACCCTGATCAGCAGGACCGTTGCGGCAACGGGCACGACCTGGGGCCAGGTGATGTCCTTGAAGATTTCCCAGGACGTCGCCCCATCGACCTGCGCCGCCTCGACATAGTCGCGCGGCACGCTTTCGAGAGCGGCGAGCATGACGACGAAAATGAAGGGAATCCACTGCCAGCTGTCTCCGATGACTATGAAGAACCGCGCGGCCCAGGCATCGGCCGCCCAGGCGAAATCGCCAAGGCCGGCCCATTGCCAGACGGGCGAGAAGGGCCCCTTGGTCGTGTCCGCCATCATGCGGAATGCGTATCCGACCCCGATTGGGGTGATCATGAGCGGGATGAAGAAGACCACGCGAAAGAAGGTCCTGCCCCGGATCGGCAAGGAGCACAGAAAGGCCAGCGCGAGCCCGATCACGAACTGCAGGCCGCAGCCGACAAAGACGTAGAACAGCGTCGTGCCGAGGGTGCCGAACGGGTGGCCCGAAAACAGGGTGGCCGCGAAGAGCCACCCAAGGCCCAGGCTCAGGCCCCAGGTGAAAAGGCGTCCGACCAGGCCGACCGCCGTGACCGGGCCGCGAAGATAGCTGATGGCGAGCCAGGCGATCAGGAGCGTGACTGCAAGGCCGACGGCCCATCCCAGAAGCCCAAGGCCGTTGAATGTCCCGAGAAAGTGAAACTGCTCGGATCCGAAGAGCTGCTTCTCAAAGTTCTGGAACCAGACGAAGCGGACATTGTAGGTGCCGCCCCTGAACCGGATGCGGCTCAGCGCCATGATGAGAGACGCCACGAGGGGGAAGATCGAGAAGACCAGGATCATGATGACCGCCGGCCAGATGAAGACCTGCGCGGAATGGCGGTCAATCCAGTCGGACAGCCGCTCGCGCGCCCCTATGGAAGGTGCGGCCCGAGGGGTCCCGGGCCGCACGGATTCTTCTGAACCGGTCAAGACTCAGTTCGTGATGCCGAGCGACAGGTTGTAGATGGTCATCTGGCTGTCACGGCCGAAGTCCTCGGTGATCTCCTCCCAGGCTTCCTCAATGTTCTTGGTTGCCTGCTCGGCCGTGATCTCACCCGCGAGGAAGCGGGCCAGCTCGCGGTCGAGGACCACGCCGGTGTACTGCTGCGCACCGGGGATCTTGAGGTCGGACGCCATGTTCGGATGGTTCAGGCTGTCCTTGATCGCGCCAAGATAGTTCTCGGCGAATTCAGGGCTGAACCCGGCCTTGATCCAGTTCTCGGTGTTTTCGAGCTGCGAGTTCCTGTAGGGATTGTAGCCCGTCCAGCCGATGGTCACGTCGACGTTCGACTGAGCGGCCTGGTTCACGTAGGACAGGAAGTCGTAGGCAGCCTGCTTGACGTTCGCGTCCGAGTTCTTGTTGATCGCGCCTGCCCATCCACCGAACGCGGCGAACGGCGCGTAGTTGATGCCGTCAATCGCATGCGGGCAGAGCGACTCGTTGCACTGTTCAAGCTTGCCGGTTTCCACGTTCAGCGCCATGGGCGAGCCGGGCATGATCACGGCGCCCATCTTGTCCTTGATTGCGGCTCCGGACGGGTCGATCGACAGCGGGCCGATGTCGCCCCAGTCGATTGCGAGTCCGCACCGGCCCGACTGGACCAGTCCGCGGGTGTCGCCGATATCGTGGTTCAGCTCGTCGGGCGGACCGAATTCACCGGTCGCCTTGTAGACCCGGAACGCCTCCTGCCATGCCTCGTTGTCGACCTTGGGCTTCATCGTGTCGTTGTGGAAGAAGATGCCCTCTCCCGTGCCCTTGGTCTGCACGAATCCTGCGGCGATGGATCCCATGGCAAAGTACGACTGTGCATTCCGCTTCTTGAAGATGCACGAGCCGAAGTCGGCTTCGCCGTCTCCGTTCAGGTCCTTGCCGTGCATCGCGCCGGCGACCGTCATGTAATCGTCCCAGGTGCGCGGCGGCTCGAGGCCCATCTCGTCGAGGATGTCCCGGCGGTAGTAGAGCATCTGGAAGTCGCCATCGACGGTGATCAGGTAGGTCTCGCCGCCGATTTTCTGATTGAACTCGCGGAAGTAGGGCGCGATGTCGTCAATGTCGATCTTGTCGTCATTCGCAATGTAGCCGTCGAGAGGCTCGACCAGACCGGCGTCGACCAGCTCGGTCGCCCAACCGGACGCGAAGACACCGACGTCAATCGAGTTCGTGCCGGTCGCCCAGTCCGTCAGGATCTTCTGAAACAGTTCCGCAAACGGGACCTCGTTGACGCGAATCTCCGCGCCGGTCATGGCGGTGAACTCCTCGCCACGCTCGACGAGGCGCTGCGCGATGACGGGTCCCGGACGCGTCAGGATCTCGACGGTCACGCCGCTGTAGTCCTGGGCGCCTGCAGGCACCGAGAACGCAAGGGCTGAAACGAATCCAAGCCCGATGGATGCTTTCTTCATTGAGTTTTCTCCCAGATTTGGTGGGACCAATTGAAACTGCCGAATCTCTATGCCGTCAAGGGCTGACTTCCATTCGTCCAGCGAAGGCGTGGACCTATTGGGCCAAAGTGGCGACTCCCGTCGAGTTCAGCGGCCCGGCCGCCATGCCCGTTCTCCTCGGTACGCGGGGCCCAGCTTCGACGATACAGTCCCACTTGCCCCTATTTGGGTTCCCGGGCACGCCCCCCGTGCCCGATCCCGCTGGTGCGGACTTGCAGCGGTCGCCCTTGCGCCGGTGCACTTTCCGGCCTTGCACATCGACGACGACTGCCGGGTCGCTGCGCAAGGTCGAAAGCTCTGCGAACTTGGCAAACGCTCGCACGGTATCGTGACGGTCTATCCCGTGCCGCCCGCGATCTTGTCTGCAAGCAGCGTGTTCACCTGCTTCTGCGCCTCGACATGGGCAATATGGCCAATTCCTGGAAGCTCCACCAAGGTTCCGAGCTTCTCGATCCTATCCCGATCCGGGCTGGCTACGTTGTCCTCCGTTCCCCAGATCACCGTGATGTCCAGCCCGCGTTCGGCCACCCTTGGCAGGAGGGCGCAGAGTTCGGCATCTATGGTCGGAAGCTGGTCTGCAATCTTCGCAAGGGCGTCGCGCGCGCCGTCTCGCTCCAGCTGCCGGAGCGCGTTGTCTACGACCATTGGCGCGATAACGCCTTCATTCGCCACGAGCGGCTCAAGAAAGCGGCGCATTTCATCCTTGTCCCTCAATTCGGAATACTCTTTCAGGGGCACGATGCCCAAGCGCCGGCCAAGTCCGATCGGAGCCAGCAGCACAAGGCCGCGAAAGAGTTCCGGCATCTCTGCAGCGAGCTTGAGCGCGAGCCCGCCTCCGAGCGAGTGTCCAACCAGCCAGACTGGCGGACCGCGCTTGATGCGGGCGATCAGGCGGGACGCCAAGTCTTCAAGAGAGCCGTCGCCAAGATCGCTTATGGACTTTCCGTGGCCCGGCAGGTCGGGCGTGATCGCATCGATGCCTGGAATTGCCGGAGTCGTGCCAACCCACGTGAGCCGGTCGGCGGCGAAGCCGTGCAGGAAGACCGCGCGCATCAGGTCTCGATGACCGCGAGGACGGTGCCGACTGCCACGATTTCATCCTCCTCGACGAGCAATTCGAGAACTGTGCCTGACGCTGGAGCTTCAAGGTCCATCGTGACCTTCGGCGTCGTGATGGTCACGATCTCCTCGCCCTCGGAGACCTCGTCGCCGACGTCTTTCAGAAAGGCGTCGATCATTGCCTCGGTGATCTCGTTGCCGAGTTCCGGCATCCTGAGCTCTACGCGTGCCATTCCGTCCTCTCCTAAAGCCCGGACCTGGCGAGGGCCAGGTCATCCCACCGTCGGCTGCCTTTCCGGTCATGCCCGGCGACGCCCATCAGGTCTGTCAGGATCGCGTCCTCGATGTCGAAGGGCTGCGGGAAGTAGCCGTGTTCCAGATCCGCGCCGGGGACGATCCAGTTCGGGCTTCCAAGCACTCGGGGCGGAGCCTTCAGCGCGCCGAAGGCGAATCGCGTGACGTTGGAGGCCAGCGTCATCGCGAAGCTCCCGCGTTCGCAGGCTTCGGTCACCAGCAAGAGTCGTCCGGTCTTCGTCACGGACTCCAGCACCTGGCCGTAGTCGAACGGGACGAGCGACCGGGCGTCGATGATTTCGAGCGAAACGCCGCGTCCGGCGAGCAAGTCCGCTGCCTCAAGCGCGGGATAGAGCGTCGGACCGATGGTCAGGACGGTGACATCGCTGCCGGCACGCTTGATGTCGGGTGCACCGATCGGGATCTTGTAGTTCCCCTCCGGCACTTCGTCCTTGAACAGCTCGACCTGGTCATAGAGCCGCTGGCTCTCGAAGACGATCACGGGATCGTCCGACGCCAGAGCCGAGGCCATCAGGCCCTTCGCATCACGGGGCGTGGCGGGGTAGATGATCTTGAGACCCGGAACATGCGCCGCCAGCCCTGACCAGTCCTGGGAATGCTGCGCACCATACTTGGAGCCGACCGAGCATCTGACCACGACCGGGACGCTCAGCAATCCGTTCGACATGGCCTGCCATTTCGCGAGCTGGTTGAACAGTTCGTCTCCCGCTCTCCCGATGAAATCGGCGTACATGAGCTCGACCACGGGGCGGCCGCCTTCCATCGCCGCGCCAATGGCCGTCGACACGATGGCGGCTTCGGAAATCGGCGCATTGAAGACACGGTCGTGCGGCAAGAGGTCGGCAAGGCCTCGATAGACGCCGAACGCGCCGCCCCATTCCCGACACTCCTCTCCGTAGATGATGACGCGGGAGTCAGTCAGCGCGGCGTGCAGGATCGCCTCGAACAGGCCGTCGCGGAGGGTGATCGCTTTCAACGGCGAGAGAGGCTCGCCGTTGGCATCCCTCCCGCCACGCGATTTCCTTGCGTTCTGCCGGATGCGGGCCACCTTCTCGGGGTCGGACAGAGGTTCAGGTGCGGGCCCGTCCGACGGCGTCTCGCTGCCCGCGAACATTTTCCGTCCGATGCCGGCTCCGTCGATTCCGAGACGGGGAGGCGGGGCGGTCTCGGGGTCGGCAGCAGCCATGAACACCGCGTTCATTCGTGCATCCACCTCGGACTGGATCGCGTCCGCCGCTGCCGTGTCGAGAATGCCCTCCGAGACCAGGGAATCGCGATAGGTCCTGATCGGGTCAACTGCGCCCCAGGCCGCGATTTCGTCCTTGGTGCGGTAGGCATTGACGTCCGTCGTCGAGTGCCCGGAAAACCGGTAGCATTCCACGTCGAGAATGGCGGGTCCCTTGCCTTCAAGCAGCACATGGCGCTTGCGCTCAACGGCATCGGCGACAGCAAGCGGGTTCGTGCCGTCGACGGTTTCCGCATGAAAGGCGTCATCGCGCAGTCCGGCGCCGATCCGTGCGAGCCGGTCCCAGGACATGGTTTCGCCGTTCGTCTGTCCGCCCATGGCGTAGAAGTTGTTGGTGAAGAAGAAGAGAACCGGAAGGAAGCCGGCATTGTCCCAGAGGCGTTCGAATTGCGCCATGCCGGCAAAGTTCAGGGCTTCCCACACCGGGCCGCAGCCCGTGGCCCCGTCACCGACCATCGAGACCGCGATGCAATCGCGACCTTCGGACTTCATCCAGAGCCCGGCTCCGGTCGCGATGCCTGCAGACGCCCCGACGATGGCATTGTTCGGATATGCGCCGAACGGCGTGAAGAAGGCATGCATGCTGCCTCCCATGCCGCCATTGAAGCCGATTTCGCGCATGAACATCTCGGCGAGGAGCCCCACGAGCAGGAAGTTCTCGGCGAGGCCGTGTTCGGTCTCTTCCGCAAGGTGCGTCTCCACGGTGCGGAGCAAGGCGCCGTTGCCGTGGGCTTCCATGATCGTGGTGAGCGCGTTGTCGCCCAGCCTTTGGATCGCCGCCAGCCCCTTTGCCAAGAACTCCCCGTGCGAGCGGTGTGACCCGAATATGTGATCTTCGGGTGTCAGCGCCATGGCCGCGCCGACCGCTGCCGCTTCCTGCCCGATCGAGAGGTGGGCAGGGCCCTTGTAAGCATAGGTCAGATCGCCGTAACTGCCTTTGGACTTGAGACTTGCAACACCGCTCTCGAAAGCTCGAATGACCATCATGTGACGCAGCGCCATGATCAAGGTGTCAGCACCGCGTGCCCGAAGCTCTTCAGCCAGAGGACGCCCGTAGGCATGGACTGGAATTCGTTGCGACGCGAGTTCGGTCGAGCTTCTGGTCGCGGTCGGATCAACGTGAATTGACTTTGGCAAAGGTCCCGCCTTTCCAATTGACTCCAGAGACCTAATCGCCTGGGCAACATTGAGGCAAGAGGCAGATTGACCTTTTGTGGGACAGCTTCACTATGGGATTGGCTCAACAGGGAGATGTCCGGTGATCCTTTGCGGCGGCGACGCATTGATCGACTTTGTGCCTTTGGAACAGGCGAACGGTCTGGCCGCGTTCGTGCCGAGGCCCGGTGGTGCCGTGTTGAATGCGGCGACGGCCTTGGCGCGGCTGGAGCAGGATGTCTCCTTTGTCGGCGCGCTCTCCACCGACCTGTTCGGTGACATGCTTCACGGCCACATGGTCCGCGAGGGCATCGGCACCGCCAACGTCAGCCGAAGCGACGATGACAGCACTCTGGCCTTCGTCAGCTTGGTCGACGGTGAAGCGCGCTATGCATTTTATGACAGTGCCTCGGCAGGTCGCCTCTGGACAGGGCTGACGGGGCCGCTGCCTGCAGCAGAGGCGTTGCACTTCGGATCCCTCACTCTGTTCGCCGACCCTCCTGCAAGCGCATATGTGGAGTTGGCCGAGCAGGCATCATCTCGCATGGTCGTGTCACTGGATCCGAATTGCCGTCCGAGCCTGGTACCGGACAAGGAAGCCTATCGCGGGCGCATTGCCCAGGTCTCGATGGCCAGCCACATCGTCCGCCTGTCGGATGAGGATCTCGCGTTTCTTCATCCGTCAGCAAGGGAGGGGGAAGTGGTGGACGGCCTGCTCGACGGCCTGACGCGCCTGGTGATCGTGTCCCGAGGAGCCGAGGGCGCGTCGGCCTGGTGGGCCGGAGGTCGGGTGGACGTTGCGGCGCGCGAGACGGACGTTCAGGACAGCATCGGCGCGGGAGACACTTTCCATGCCGGCCTGCTTGCGGCCTTGTCTCGCGCCGGGCAACTGCGGGTCGATGCGCTTGACCGGCTGGATCGGGCATCCGTTGAAGCCGTGCTGGCGTTCGGAACTGCCGCAGCATCCTTGAATTGCATGGAATCCGGGTGCGATCCGCCAAGATTGAGCGCCGTGCTGGAATGCCTTGGAGAATGATCGGATGACGCGTATCGACGCACATCAGCACTTCTGGTCCTTGGCGCGCGGAGACTACGGATGGCTGACGCCGGAGCTGGAGCCGATCTACCGCGACTTCCTTCCGGACGACCTGAGGCCACTGTTGGCCGAGGCGGGCATTGACGGCACGATTCTCGTGCAGGCCGCTCCAACTGTTGCAGAGACGGAATTCATGCTTGGTCTCGCGCGAGACGAACCCTACATCAGGGGTGTCGTTGGCTGGGTCGACTTCGAGGACCCGCACGCGCCTGACGAAATTGCGCGCCTCGCCAGGCAACCGTCCTTGGTGGGCCTGCGCCCGATGATCCAGGACATCGCCGACGACGGCTGGATGCTGGGCGAAGGGCTCGTCCCCGCGTTTGACGCCCTGATTGCTGCCGATCTCACGTTCGACGCCCTGACGCTGCCGAGGCATCTGCCGGCTCTGCGAGCGCTCTTGGCGCGCCTCCCGAACATGCGAACGGTCATTGATCACGGCTCGAAGCCGATGATCCGAGACGGGACCATGGATGGCTGGGACCGGGACATGGCGGCACTCGCGTCGGAGACGCCGGCGTTCTGCAAGCTGTCCGGGCTTGTGACCGAGGCGAACGCCGACTGGACCGTCGATGACTTGCGTCCGTACGTGGATCATCTTCTGGACACGTTCGGGCCGGACCGGCTCGTCTGGGGCAGCGACTGGCCGGTCTGCACGTTGGCGAGTTCCTACGGGCGGTGGGTGGAAGTGACAGGGGAGCTTCTTTCCGGGCTTGTCGAGGACGAAAGGAGCGCGATCCTCGGCGGCAACGCTGCGCGTGCCTACCGGTTGCGGGCACCTGATTCCGCTGACGCGGAGTAGTTGGGAAGGGGCAGTCGGCATGGGAGAATTCGACGGCAGGGTGGCGGTGGTCACGGGCTCAAGCGGCATTGGCCTGGGGGCGGCGCTGAAGTTCGCCCGGGAAGGCGCAACCGTGCACGTTTGCGGGAACGACGCGGCGCATAACGAAAGGGCATGGAGCAAGGCCGATGGGCTGGACGTGACCGTGGCCGAGGTTGATGTGACGCTGCCCGCGCAATTGGGGTCATGGATATATGATGTCGGAAGCAACGGCGGGATTGACATCCTCGTGAATGCGGCAGCCGTCCAGACCTACGGAACGACGGAGTCGACGGACATCGGCCACTGGAACCGGGTCATCGCAACCAATCTGACCTCGTGTTTCCTGACCTCGCACTTTGCCTATCCCTTCATGAAGCAACGGGGCGGCGGCGCGATCGTCCATGTGTCATCGGTCCAGGGCCATGCCAACCAGAGCGAGGTCCTGGCCTATGCTACCAGCAAGGGAGGAATTCACGCGTTGACGAGGGCACAGGCCGTTGACGCGGCAAAGGATGGCATCCGCGTGAACTCCATAAGCCCGGGCTCGGTGCGTACGCCGCTGCTCGAGTTCGCAGCGCAGACTGTCGCGGGTGAAGGCAATCCGATCGAGGAAGTCATTGAGGGTTTCGGCAAGGCCCACCCGGCTGGCCGGGTCGGGACTGTCGAGGAGACGAGCGAGTTGATTGCGTTTCTTTGCAGCGACCGTGCAGGGTTTTGCACGGGAGGAGACTATTTGATTGACGGAGGGCTGACGGCCGCGATCGGTGTGTGACGGCGTGGCCTCGGGTCCGCGAAACCAAGATTTCGCACGGCTGAAGCCCTGTTGTGGCTGGAGGCGGGCCCCGCTCTTGCGAACGGCTTGATCTTCGTGCTGAGGCGCAGGCAGGCATGCCACGTTTGACGGGCAGACGGTGGCGAATGGATTGCGGTGGCTGGATTCCGGAATGTGAGCGCTTGCAGCATTCCGGGCGTTCAGGAGAAGTGTCCGTCAGCAAGGGCCGTGTTGTGTCCAGGCCGTTAGACGGAACTTCACTGACCCGAAAGACGGTTTTGGCCAGGCGTGACTGGGTTTTTGCCGGATTCAGCCTGTCACG
>JAPPCV010000143.1 GCA_028824715.1 Boseongicola sp.
TCCTCCCGAGGACAGATTTCAGGTTTGGGTCGCCAAAAGGGCGGCCTGCTGGAAGTGTAAGTGCGCCCCGGTGCATTGTAAAATATCAATAATGCTTTATATACTTTATCTTTTTTGATATTTGGACGCTGACGGGAATCTGCCGAACTGCGTTCGCGCAAGAATGAGAATTTGCCTATATATTTATGTTATAATGCAAATTTTTTGATATCTATCAATTTCAGGCAACTTGCGAGAGACAAGGATTGAGCCTATGCTGCCTAACAGAAAATAGAAAAATAAGATCCGAGGTATCTGAAATTGAAGCAGCCCTCCCTGCGACAGATCCGCTACTTCACCGCAGTCGCGAACGCCGGACAGGTTTCGCGTGCCGCAAAGGGACTCAATGTCTCTCAATCCGCACTGACAACGGCAATCAAGCAGCTCGAGGAGACCATCGGGACGCCACTGTTTGTCCGGCATGGCGGCGGCGTTTCCTTGACCTATGAAGGCAACATCTTCCTGGACCATGCCCGCCGCATCATGGCGGCAGTCGACGAAGCGGTTCAGGCGCCGCGCCGCAAGCGGGACGACATACGGGGACTGCTGCGGCTTGCGTTGACCTATACGGTGGCCGGATATTACATCCCCGCCTTTCTCGAAAGGTTCCAGCGGTCCTTTCCCAGCGTGAGCCTGCAGCTGACCGAGGCCCCTCGGGACGCAATCGAGGACGGGCTGGTCTCTGGCGTTTTTGACTTGGCGGTAATGCTGACCTCAAACATCATCGATCAGGAGGGTCTGAAATTCGAGACCCTGATGCAATCGCGCCGGCGTCTCTGGTTGCCGACGCTGCATCCGCTCCTGGCACAAGGCACGATCACTTTCGCCGACGTATCCCGGGAGCCCTACATCATGCTGACCGTGGACGAAGCCAGCAACACCGCTCAGCGCTACTGGAACAAGACCGCCTACCGCCCGAACGTGGTCTTCCGCACGTCGTCGGTTGAGGCGGTCAGGTCAATGGTTGCTGGCGGCATGGGCGTGACGATCCTCTCGGACATGGTCTATCGACAGTGGTCGCTCGACGGCAGACGGGTTGAGGTGACGTCTCTGGCAGACAAGGTGCCAACCATGGACGTCGGAATGGCCTGGGCCGCCAATGTCGAATTGAACAGCGCTGCGACAGCGTTTCGAGAATTCATGCACCTCGGAGACGTTTCGCACTGACTTCACCTCGTTCGCCGACTGCATGCGCTCGGGATCCGAACCGGGCAGTCAGACAACTCACACGCCGACTCGAATGCATGAAGTCATGCCGAATGCGTTCGGCACCGGGTATGGGCTGGGTCGGGACTGAAGAGAGACCAAATTGGCTGTATCCCTGCGGATGGTACCCTGACAAAGCGCCTGGCGTCCCGAGTGCTCTGGAAGTTCATCTCCGCGTTTGCAGGCGTCCCTGTTCGCCCATTGGTTTGAAAGGTTTTGCGGTATCGTGGCTGGGGCCGCCGACGGCCTTTCTTCGTGATTGACCGGGTTTCGGTGCTGGACAAGGGGCTGTTGCGAGCCGGAGCCGCCAAACTTCTCTTCCTGTACCGGGAGGCGCGGGCATAGGGTCCGGAAGACTGGGCGCCGGCGCGCCGGTTGAAGGTGGCGGGTGGTCTGGCACCGGTGCACCACAAGGAAGGCGAAATCATTTCACCGGAGGCCGGCCGGACCAAGGTTCGAGCCGACCGACGCAGGACACTGTTGCAGGCGCCCAATTCCCTTGCGAATGGCTCCGGAGCGCCAGACGTCACTGGCCCCGGTGGTTGCTGGGAGAGACGGACAGCATCTCAACGGATTGGGTGGCTAGTCGCGATTCCCCCAAATGGGCGCATCGATACGCCAAGATGCTAAGCGATATCCCGGGAGACAACGAACTCCTGATATGGCGCAAATGCGGCCGCGACGCGTTCGGCGGTGAGGCCGAAATCTTCCAGGCGGTACCGATGTGGAGGCCCTTGGCGGCGTTGCTCGGCCTGCCGTTCGAGCCAGTTCTCCATTTCTGCAAGAGCCGCTGGCTCGAAACTCCATTCGAGTCGTTCGTAGATGGCCTTTACCACCGACATCGGGTCCTCGACCAAGTCGCGGTAGCTGACATCGACCCAGCGCGACTCGATCTCGGGGCGTGATTCCCGGAATCTCATCGCCTCGTTGAGCATGCCGCTCATCAGGCCCAATTGCTCGGCACCGGTCTCGCTCGGCGGGCGCGGCTCCAGGGAGACGGAGCGTATACGGTCCACCAGGCTGTTCCAGGATCCCATGAACTGCGCGGGTTCGCGATGGGTCTGGATGAAAATCGCATCCGGGTAGTTCGCGAGCAATGCCTCCAGTTCCATGAGGTGGAAGGGCATCTTGAACAGCCAGATCCTTGTTGCATCGTTCTTGCGCTGCCTGCGCTGCCAGGTGAAATGCCGCATGATGCGATGGTGATAGGCGTAGGCATTGCCCGAACCGGTGGTGGCAAGCCAGTTCCGGTAGCCTGGCACGTAATACGCGACGGCGTTGACCCATGACGCGAAGGACTGTCTCAAGATCGGGAAATCCTCTTCGGGCTGGTCGACATCGATGTGGTGCATTTCGGCGAACTGTTCCACAACCCGGATGGAGTCCAGCACCTCCTTCACGTGAGCCCGCCGCGGGTCGCCGTCGGTCCACGCCACGGTGCCGTACTCCCCGCTTGCCAGGACCGGCTCGGCCAGCTCGTAGCGTCGAAGCGTCCAGAACCTTCGGTCGCGTGCCATCATGCGGTGCAGGAACGTGGTGCCGGTTCGATTGATCCCCACGATGAACACAGGACGCACTATCTCTTCGCGCTCGATCTCAGGGTGCTGCTGCCACTCTCGCGCGAGCGCCGCATTGTTGCGAAGCTGGCGGTTCAGTTCGTAGACGACATGCGGGCGTCTCTCCTCCAGCAATCCGGCCTGTCTTGCGTTCAATGCTTCTACAAGATGCTGGATGCCCGCACACATCCACCCGGGAAACGCAAAGTCGAAGGGAACGCCGGCCCGTTCAGCATAGCCCTCGGCCTGCGTCATCAGGCGGTCGAAATCCAGACGGACTTTCGGCACCGGATAGGGCCACCCATCGCGCTGCCGCCGTATCCAGTCGTAGGAGCGCGAATGCCGCAGCAGCAATGCCGGCCACCGAACAGTGACGGGACAGTCTTCACGAATCGCGAGGTCATCGACCGGAGCAACACCGCGAGACTCGCCGCCCGCGAACCAGTACGGTGCAAAGAAATCGAGCAGGTCCCACAACCCGTACAAGGGCGAGCGCTCTCCATGCGCCTGGCAGGCACGCTTGAACGTTTCGTACGAAACTTCACGCAAGTAGAGACCGAAATCAGCCGGCTGGAAGTCGTCATGTGGAGGTTGCGTGTCGCAGCAATGGTAGATCTTGAACTTCCGCCCGGGATTGAGCGAAATCGCGGCGCATATCTCCGAAAGCGCGTCCACGGGCTCGGCATAGCTCTGTATGGAGAAGCTGGCGGGAACCATTTCGACCTGTATCGCCGCGAAGTAGACAGAGACCGCGACGGCGCTCGCTTGCGTGAATCCTGTGCTGGACATCCCTGTCTGCGGCAGGCGAAAGATCGCCACCGGAAGTCCGGCCGCGTTCGCGAAGAGCAGAACCTGTTCGGAAACGAGCTTGCTCCACGGGTATCCAACGAATCCAGGCGGAAACAGCCTCTTCATGTCAGCAAGGTCGGGCTGCATGTGATGCTCGATGCGTCGACTGCTGAATTCGTTGGAGAAATTGCAGAAGTATTCGGGGAATACGCCCATCGTGGAAGCGTAGAAGACGTGCTTGAGACGAGTTCGCAGGCACAACGCGAGCACATTGCGAAGACTGGATGAATTCACGGCACGAATCGAGGCGTAGGACGATGTGAGGGAGAGGTCGGCGGCGAGATGATAGACCGCGTCAATGCGTCGGCACAGATCCTCGAATTCCGCATCGCCCAAGCCGAATTGTGCCGCGCAGATGTCCCCGACCGTGACGCGGATGCGCGGCTCCAGTGCGTCCTCCCAGATTTCGGCCTGATCGAGGGCGGCCCGTATCCGCGCGAAACCATGCTCGACGTCACCCGCGCGGACCAGGCAATGCACGACAAGGCTGTCGTTTTGCCGCAGGAGTTCGTGCAATAGAAAGCGGCCCACGAACCCGGTGGCGCCGGTCATCAGCACTTGCTGAAAGTCGTCCGCCGACACCGGTGCGGCTGGCGAATTCCCTGCAATGGCGGAATGAACGAAACCCTGCAAGCTGTCGAGGTCGTGGCGGCACTGCAACGGCATT
>JAPPCV010000027.1 GCA_028824715.1 Boseongicola sp.
ATGGCAGGCCGATGTGACCGCTCCGCAACATATCCCGGGCCGCAACATATCTGCAGAGATGTTGCATGCAACATCTCTGCAGCTTGTCAAGGGGCCGGGAACCGGCCTTCGGTCGCGAAGCGTGCGGGTTGCCGCGTAGCTTGGCCGAGAAGCCGTCGCTTTCAGGCGACGGAGTGTTCACTGATGTCCCGGCGACCATCTCAAGCGGCATCTGGCATGCCAGACAACGCAAGACAGCCTGACTCCGGCATCCGCTCAGGAAAGGCTTCGCTCCTTCTTGATCCGATCAAAGGCAATGTTCGCCTCAGACGTCTTCTTGGCGCCGAGCTTGTGGAATTCCTCGGGCATCCCCTTTGCCATCAACCTGTCTGGATGAAAGTCCTTGATGATCCTGCGATAGGCCTTGCGGACTTCATCGTCCGTCGCGTCCCGGCTTACGCCAAGGATCTCGTACGGGTTTTCCTCGTCAGGAACCGCGTCCGGAACGTAAGTGTGCTCAATCCGCATGCAGTGCTCAGCCGAAAACCCGAATTCGCGTGCGACGCGGCCAATGAAGTCCCTTTCTCCGCTGTGGTAGGTTCCGTCCGCGGCGGCAATCTGAACAAGTCCGGCAAGAATCTGTTCGAGCATGGCCTTGTCGTTGCGAACAATGGACGCGATCTGTCGGGCGTAAGGCTCAAATCCGGTCGCGTCCGCTTTGGCGGCATCGAATATCGCGCCGACCTCTGCCCTTGCCTCTTCCGGGAAGGAAACAACGCGCTTCAGGGCATTGATTTCATCGCGGGTCACGCGACCATCGGCCTTGCTGAGCTTTGCCGCGAGCGTGACGAACGCCACCGCGAAGGCCGTTTGAACATCAAACTTCGAACGGCTCCATGGACCTGCGCGATTTCCAACCTTGGGCCTGACATCGGGAGAAGGTCGCCGCTTGTCCACAACGTGTCCGAGCGCAAGCCCAGCGATGGCACCAAGCGGCCCGCCAATTGCAAAACCGGCGGCGCTGCCAAGGATCTTTCCGAATACGGCCAAGTAGCTCGCTCCTTGCTTCCGTCAGCGCACCAGGCGTTTCCCGCTGTCGTCGCGAAATTGCGCGAAGGTATATTGCAAGCGCGTCACTGATCCAAGTGCCGGACGCCGCCGCGCCGAAGATCACAATCGTGGCTCTGGGGCGCGTAGGCGGGCATGGAATTGCCCTGATCATTCACGGATCCACGCTTGGCGCGGGAGGGATGTGTCAGGGCAACACGCGTGCGCAAGCGGGAAGCTTGGGCGTTTCCGGTGACCATTGCTGCAGCGCCAGAGACTCGGTGCCGCGGCGGCATCGGCTCTTGGCTTCCGCTTGCCAACCTGGTGTCCGGACCACCTGCATCCGGTCTTCCCGTGAGACAATGTCATCGCCCGCGGCTGGCACTTGGTCCCCGGCCCAAGGCGCATCGAGCCGCAGCGGTTCCAATGCCGCAGGATCGAGATACACGCCTGGAAGCCGTCCTCCACATTGTGCCTGCGACTGATCCGATTCCGGCACCGAAAGCCGGTGCCCCCAGAACAGGAGAATTGCGCCTGCACGTTTCCGGCCTTCAGGCCGCAACAAGACTCATCAGTTCCTTCCAACGATGGCAGGCAACATCATGTCCGCCTTCGGTTTCAAGCGCCGGCTCCTGAGACTTGCAGATGTCAATGGCATGCGGGCAGCGCGTCTGGAACTTGCATCCTGGAGGCTGATCCGTTGGCGACGGAATTTCCCCTGCCAGCTTCTGTGCGGTCTTGTCGTCGTCCGGGTCCAGTGACGGAATGGCCGAAAACAACGCCTTGGTGTAGGGATGCCGTGGCGCCTCGAAGAGCTTGCGTGTCGGAGCGGTCTCGATCAGCCGGCCCAAATACATGACCGCGACGTGATCGCAGGTATGGGCCACGACCGACAGGTCGTGGCTGATGAACATGAATGTCAGCCCCAGTTCGTCCTGCAACTGCTTCAGCAGATTGAGCACATCCGCCTGGATTGACACGTCGAGCGCAGCAACGCTTTCGTCGGCAACCACGAATTTCGGCCCCGAGACGAGAGCCCGTGCAATCGAGATGCGCTGGCGCTGCCCGCCCGAAAAGGCATGAGGGAACCGCCGCAAATGCTCGAGGTTCAGCCGGCATCTCGCTGCGATCTCCCGAACGCGCTCGTCGGTCTCCGCCCTTCCCTTCGTCAGCCCCATCACTTCCAGGGGTTCCGCGATGATGTCTCGAACCGTCATTCGGGGGCTGAGCGCCGCATACGGATCCTGAAAGATCAGCTGCGCGCGCGTGCGATAGTCCTTCAGTTCCGCGCCATCCAGTCCCTCAAGGTCGTAGGCAACCTCGCCGTCATCATAGTGTGCAGTCCCCTCGGAAATCGGCACCGCCTTCAGAAGCGCGCGTCCCAGCGTCGTCTTTCCGGAGCCGGACTCTCCGACAAGTCCGAAAAACGAACCCTTCTCGATCTCGATCGAGACGTTGTCGACCGCCTTCAGGAGCTGCTTGACGAACAGTCCCGACCCGATCGGGAAATGCACCGACAGCCCCGACGCCTGGATCAGTGAACGGCTCATTCCGCAGCTTCCCGATAGATGTGACAGGCCACGCTGTGCGTTTCGTCCAGCCTGCAATTCATCGGCACAAGCGCCATGCATTCCTCTCCAACAACCTGCGAGCATCGAGTGTTGAACACGCAGCCAGCGGGGCGCTCAAGCGGCGACGGGATGTCCCCGGGAACAGGTGTCAGGGGCGCGTCAAGATCTTCCAGCTTGGGCAAGGCGGCGATCAGGCCTTGCGTGTACGGATGCCTGGGATTCCTGATGACTTCGCGCACCGGACCTTCCTCTACGAGACGGCCTAGATACATCACGTTCACCCTGTCGGCAGTCTGGGCCACGACGCCAAGATCGTGCGTGATGAAAATGATGCCCATGCCGAACTCGGAAACCAGATCTTTCATCAGGTCGATCACCTGGGCCTGGATCGTCACGTCAAGCGCGGTCGTCGGCTCGTCAGCGATCAGAAGCGACGGGTTCGTGGACAATGCCATGGCGATCATCGCTCGCTGGCGCATGCCGCCGGACAGCTCGAAAGCGTACTGATCGAATCGTCTCGCCGCATCCGAGATCCCGACACGGTCAAGCATCTCGATCGAGACCGACTTCGCGGTGCTCTTCGACATGTCCGAATGCAGCAGCAACTGCTCCACCATCTGCTTGCCGATCGTGATGGCCGGCGCAAAGCTGGCCATAGGTTCCTGGAAGATCATGCTGATCGCGCCGCCGCGGACCACATTCAGCTCACGCGGCGTCCTGAGAGACAGCACGTCGACCGGCCCGGTGTCTGTGTGAAGCGTGATTCGAGACTCGGACGAATAGATCGCGTTTCTCGCATTGAGATGCATCAGGGACTTTGCCGTCACGGACTTTCCCGATCCGCTCTCGCCGACAAGGCCCATCACTTCGCCCTTCATCAGCGTGAAGGACACGTCCTCAACGGCCGTGATCAGGCCTTCGTCCGTCCTGAACTGAAGCGTCAGGTTCTCGACCTCGATCAGTGGCGTCATTTCTGCGACTCCGAATATGGATCCGCCGCGTCCCGAAGCCCGTCACCGACGAAGACGAAGGCCATTACCAAGGCGATGAAGAACAAGACCGGGATGAAATACCATTGGTAGTTCAGCATCACGTCCGCACTTGTCGCCTTCTGCAAGAGCACGCCGAGCGACGAGACCGGATCCTTGAGACCGAGGCCAATGAACGAAAGCGCCGTCTCCGAAAGGACCATGTACGGAAACGAGATCACCAGATCGACGATGATGTATGACGTGAAGGACGGCAGGAGATGCCGCCGGATCACGTGCGCGGAGGATGCGCCGCAAAGCTGGGCGGCGAGCACGTATTCCTGGTTGCGCTCGGTGAGCAGGTGGGTCCGGACGCGCCGCGCGAGCGTCGGCCAGCCGATGAATCCAAGAATGATCGAGATGTAGAAGAACCGTGCTTCGGCACTCAGTTCCGGTGGCATGAAGGCGGCCACCGCCATGAACAGGGGAATCGCGGGAACCGTTCGAACGGCATCCGTGATCATCTGGATCACCCCGTCGATCCAGCCGCCATAGTAGCCGGACACGCCTCCTATGATGAGGGCAAGGACGAAGGCGATGAAGACGCCGATCATTCCGACCTGGAGGGACGTCCAGATCGCGTGAAGCGTCCGGCTGAAGATGTCCTGACCGTCCTCGTCCGTGCCGAACAGGTGGATCTTTCCTTCCTGCACCCCGAACAGGTGCCGGTTGCCCGGGACGAAACCGAACAGGCGGTAGTCATCACCCTTCGGAAGAATGGTGACATAGTTCCGCTCGTCCTCGTTGACGGTGGTCACCCATCTGAAATTCGTCTTGAGGGACCTTTCACGCTCGACGGCATGGATGAACGGGCGCAAGGAACATCCGTTCTTGTCGCAAAACTTGGGAAATTGCGGCGCACCGTTCGTGTAGTCCTTGTTCCGGCCGGCGATGGTCGGGTCATAGGGCGACAGGAACGGCGCGAAAATGCCGGACACGATGAGAACGACCAGAACGGCGGCCGCCACCATGGCAGCCCGCTGCTTCTTGAAACGCGCCCAGATGAGCTGGCGCTGGGATGCCGTGAAATAGGCCTCCTTGGAGCGTTGCGCCTCCACCTCGACGGTCGTTTCCACCCTGTCGGTCATCGGATGATGCTCTTTCGAACGCGGGGATCGATCACGGCGAGCGCCACGTCGGTCGTGAAGTTCAGGGCGACGATAGACGCCGTGAGCAGGAAGATGATCGCCCCGGCAAGCTGCTGGTCGTTCGACCTGGCCAGCGCCTCGATCAGGAGCGCGCCGGCATCGGTCATGACCAGGATCAGGGCCACGATCGGCAACTCGTTGAATATCCGGTTAAGGTCGAAGCCGAGCGAATTCACGATCGGCCCGAGCGCATGGCGGGCCGGATAGCCCCAGAGCAGCTTGCGACCATGAACTCCTCGCGCCGCCGCCGCAGTGACGTACAGCTTGCCGATTTCATCGAACATCAGGGCGCGCACGGTCTGGAGCGCAAAG
Source organism: Boseongicola sp. (assembly GCA_028824715.1). Taxonomy (GTDB): domain Bacteria; phylum Pseudomonadota; class Alphaproteobacteria; order Rhodobacterales; family Rhodobacteraceae; genus JAJEFO01. The sequence continues at coordinate 5,086 of JAPPCV010000027.1, forward strand.
GCCGTGGCTGACCATCCCAAAATGAAGATTGGCAACCACGCATGCTTCAGCAGATCAAGGAACTTTGCAAACGACCACGGCGCATCCCTGAATTCGCTGGAGAACAGCCCCGTCAAGGTCTCCCCGAAATACACCGTCGCGAACAGCATGATCATCAGCGCCAGCAGGAAGTTCGGCATCGCAAGCCCGAGGTAGCTGACGATGCGCAGCGAGTTGTTGAGGAACGCGTTGTGCGACGCGGCGGCCAGGATGCCGACGGGAATCGCGATGATGTAGGCCAGTGCCAGCGAAGCCATGCAGATCGACAGCGACAGCCAGAACTTGTCGCCCAACAGCTGGGCGATGTTCACGCGCAGGATGCAGCTGTCGCCGAACTCGCCCTGGAACGCGTTGACGATCCACAGCGCCCAACGCTGCAGGAACGGCTTGTCGAGCCCCAGCCTCTGGCGTTCCAGCTCGATGTCGGCGACCGAGATGCCGGATCCCTGCGTGTTCTTGAAGGCCAGATACCTCTCGGCGCAATCGCCGGGCACAAGCTCCATCAGCGAAAACACCACGAGGGACACGATGACAAGCGTCATCGCAGCCATCAATGCGCGTGTGACGACAAAGCGCGCGAAGTTCAGCATGGCCGATCCCGCTTCCGCGCCCGGTCAAGGCTCTTCACGATGTCCTGGACGCGGGTCCCACTCATTTGCCGGGGGCAGGATCGTCCTGCCCCCGGCATGCAGCAAAGCAAAACCTGGCCTATTCGTCCAGCCACCATTGCGTGGCGCGATACGGATAGGTCCGGTAATACTCGTAGCTGTGCGTCTTGGTTTCGGTGAAGTTCTGCAGCGCATTGCGATGGATCATTGGCGCGGGTGCGTTCACCGTTCCTATGAACAGCAGTTGCCTTGCCATCGTCTCGGCCATCCGGGCGCCGACCTCGTTGAACTCGTCCGAACCCTGTGCAGCGGACTGCAGCGAATTGATGTCATCCATCATCTGCTTGGCCCAGTCCGGCGGCTCAACTCCGGCCGAACCGCCCGAATCGACCCATTCGGCCCAGAGCATCGCGTTCCGGTTGCCGAAGTAGTTCTCGAAGGGCGGCACCCAGAGCTCGTTGTTGCCAAGCACGATGGCCAGGGGCTGGCCTTTCCGCCACATCGAGGCATCGAGCTTGTTCGACGATTGCGCCGAACGGTACTCGTCGGGCGTCACTTCCTTGACAACCGAATCGATTCCGGCGTCCCGCCAGTATTGCGCGACAAGCTCCACGGTCTGGCCGGCGATCCCCTGCGTGGAGAAGTTCATGTTCAGGACAAGCTTCTCCCCGTTCGGCAATTCGCGCATTCCGTCCCCGTCGACGTCGTTGAGGCCCAGCGCGTCCAGCCTGGCCGCTGCTCCGTCGGGATCGAACTCGGCCATGTGGCCGTGCAGCGCTGGATCGGCGAAGTCCGGCAGCGGCGAAAACCCGACATAGGCCTGCGGGGTGCCTTGGCCGAAGAAGCCGATCTCGTTCAGTTCCTCCCGATTGATGGCTAGTGACATCGCCTCGCGGAACGACAGGTCGCTGAACACGGCGCGCTTCGCGGGATCTTCGTGAGTCACGTTGAAGCCGAAGGCGCCGATCGTGATCTCCGGCTTCAGATGCACGGTGTAGTCACCCTTTTCCTGCGCTTCGAGGAGGATGGGTGCGGAGGCAAGCTGGAGCGACTGCGCCTTGTAGTCGACTTCGCCGTTGACGATCTTCAGGATACGGACCTCGTTGTCGTTGATGTAGACCTCGTCCTGCTCCGAGATGTAGGGCAGCTGCTGCCCGGTCGGATCCACCTGGAAGAAGTACGGATTTGCCACGAGGTGACGACCCTCGGTCGTGTCCGCGATGTAGATGTGGCTTTCCAGCGTCGGATGCGTGTGCTTGGGCAGGCCGTCCACGAGAGCCGCTCTTGACAGCATCGGCGTCGGCGTGTCCGTCCAGTCCGAATTCCCGTAATAGGCCAGGATCGCGTCATAGCCGTTCTCGAAACCGAGCGACTGCGCATAGCTGTCCGCGTCCGGGTTGATGTCCGGATGGAACTGGCCAAGGAAGTGCATTGGCTGGAAGCCCTGCCCGAAATGCGTCGCGAAGTGGGCCAGAAGGCCGGGCTTCGGCGCAGGCAGGTTGAAGATCACCGTCACGTCGTCCGGTGCATCGACGGTCATCGTCTCGCCGCCCACGGTCACGTAATCCTTGGGCTTCTCGAAGATGTTGGTGTCCAGCATCAGCTTGTCATGCCAGAACTTGACGTCCGCGGACGTGAACGGTGCGCCGTCGGACCATTTGTGCCCCTTCCTGAGCGTGACGGTGAGTTTCGTGAAGTCGTCATTCCACTCCCAGGACTTCGCCACGTTGGGGACGATTGTCTGGAGATCGTCGGAGTAGCGCACGAGGTTTACGTGGCGCACGGACAGGAAGTCGGATGTCCCCGCCTCGGTCGCGTTGGACAGGACGTCAAGCGTGCCGCCATACTTTCCGATGCTGTCGTAGGGCACAACGACAAGCGGCTCCTCGGGAATGCGTTCCGACAGCTGCGGAAGGTCGGGATTGCCGACGATTTTCGCATTCAGGGCGGCCGCCTCGGGATTGCCGCTGAACTCCATCGTGCAGCCCGCCGCCGCCTCGAACTCCGCGAGATCGTACTGCTGCGGATGTGCACCTGGCGCGACACCTCCCATGTCTGCCACCGTGATCCCGGGACAGTTTGCGAATGCCAAGCCTGGCAGCATCGCAACTGCAATTCCGGACAAAAGTACCTTCTTCATTCTAACCCCCATGATTGGATGACGTCGGACTGGCCAGCCTCGCTGAACATACAAAGACCGCCATACATGGCTCGCTTTTCACGAATGGTCCCCCCAATGATCGGGCCACTCCAGCGCCCGTCCCAGCCCCGTCGACTGATTGCACCGACTTTGCAACGGCACTGTGACACGGATTCACAAATTTCATCGCTCGTCAACAGTTTCCTGTCCTGACGCCGGCGTCACCGACCTTCGTCATCGCGAATGTTCCCTCGGCATTCGACATGCGATGACGGAGCAATTCGCCCATCACGCGCTGGAGAAGTTCGGGCGCGCCAGGGTCCCCGGCAATGTTGCGGCCTTCGCCGTCGCGATCCATGTCGAACAGGATCGGCGGAAGGTCGCAACCAAACTGCACCAGCCGGTACCGACCGCTCCTGAAAACCGCGAGGTTGGACTCGCGGGACCGAACCCCAAGACGCCGCATCCAAAGTGTCGGTGTCACCGGATCGCCGAAATCGTATTCCGACATGGAACACGTGCGGGTCGCCCCCCGCACGTCGTCAAGGAACGGCAGAAGGCTTGTTCCGTTCATCGCATGCGGAACCCCTGCGCCGAGACGGTCAAGAAGCGTGACCGCAACATCAATGGATTCGGTCATGTCGTTGACGATCTCGCCATGCGTGTCCGGCCGGGACGGGTCACGGACGATCAGCGGAACGCGAAAGGCCGCTTCATGGAACGTGCCCTTTCCCCACAATCCGTAATCTCCAAGCATCTCGCCATGATCGGAGGTGACGACCAGGACCGTGTCGTTCCATTGTCCGCTTGCCTTCAACCAGTCCACCACGCGACCGAAATGCATGTCCACCTCGCTTGCCAGGCCGAGATAGATCGCTCGCAGTTCCGCCGTCGTCTCCGCAGAGGCGTCAAGGTCCGGAAAACCGACCACCATCGATGCGGGCGGCTGCCGCTCCCTTGCGGGGGCGACGAACGGGTGCCGGTCGGGATCCCCTTCCCCGCGCAACGCCGCCGCGGGCGCCGGCATGTCGGCGGGATCGTACATTCGGTTGAACGGTGCAGGTGCAACGAAGGGGGGATGCGGCCGGATGTAGGTCAAGAGCGCGAACCAGCCCTGTGCCGCGCCGTTCATGCTTGCAATGAAGCGGTCAGTCAGGAACGCGGTGTCGCTGTCTTCCGCGGCGTAGCGCGCCGGGTCGGATACCCGGTCGCCATCGGGCCGGTAGGTTGCCGGGTATTCCGGCAGGGGGTTTCCCTTCGCCGCCAGATGGTCGCGCCAGGCGCGGTCGTCCGTTTCCGAACGCATGCGCAGGACTTCGTCGAAGCCTGCCATCAACTCCTCGGCGCTCCGGAGTCGCGGGTCATGGGCGTCGAGCACGCGGGGATCCTGCGTCGTATCGGTATATCCGAACAACTGCGGCGAATATCCGATTGTGCGGGCGGCGGTGGCCATGTTCGGCGTGTCGTGGCGCAGCGGCGTGCCGTTCCTGACCGCCCTGTGGTTCATCGCATACTGGCCTGTCAAAAGCGAAACGCGGCTCGGTCCGCACGGCGAGACAACCGAATAGTGGTTCGCGAACATGACCGCCTCGCTCGCGAACTCCCTAAGCCGGGGCAGATGCGCGATCCTGGCCAGGCCCCCGCCGCCCAACAGGTCGCCCCGGAACTGGTCGATCACGATGATCAGCACATTTGGCGTCTCGGACATCAAGGCTCCCGGGTTGCAGGCCGATCATGTCTACGGTCGGCGACATGTAAAGCCCCGCCGGGTGACCATGGTAGAGAGAGGCCTTCGAAACCCGCAGAAAGCCGGCATAGGGGCTTGCCGATGCGGAAACTTGCGGCGCAGGCCGACGAAGAAGGGAAAAAAGAGAGACGTCGAAGCAGGATCGGCCGAAGCTGGCGGGAGAAAAAGACGACTTCCCGTCCACCCTCATCAAGTTCGCGACAAGTCGCGCTAGTAGCCAGCACCCGAAGCAGCCAGGCGTGACAGCCGTGTCTCCGGACAATCCGCCTGCATCGCCCAGGCCCGGTGCGCCGTCACTCATCCGAGCACAAGGTGCGCAAATGCGGCCTCGAACGGGTACATGCCGCGCTGGGGACGTCTCGGCGACGGGCACGGCTTTACAATTCTTTGGCGGCACTCCATGCCATGTGCAAAGCGTGCGGATACCACCTCGACACGCCGCGGACGAAGGAGACAACGACGATGCACGGAACACGACGCCCCGCATTCCTCCCCGCTCTGAAGGAAGCGATGTCCTGAGGGGTGGGCAGATGAACTCAAGCAGAAGAATTCAACATGTCGCGAGACTTGGCAGGGCAACTCCATGACGCGGCATCGGCACACCGAGGGTGAGGCGAACACGTCCTCTGCCCGAGACGAATGGATCGCGCAGGAGAGCGATCCACCAACCCGCGAACTGCTCAGACGGGATGCTGACGCCTTCCTGCACCAGTCGCTTTCCTCGCCATGCTTGTCAACCATCGCAAAGGCGGAAGGCATCTGGATCGAGGATTCCGCGGGCCGCCGCTACATGGATTTCCACGGCAATTCGGTGCACCATATCGGTTACGGCCATCCGCGCCTTGTCGAGGCCGTCAAGCGGCAGATCGACGCCCTGCCCTTTGCGCCACGCCGCTTCGCCAACGAGGTTGCGACAGAGCTTGCGGAGCGGCTTGCCGCGCTCGCCCCGTGGCCAGCCAAGATCCTCTTCACCACTGGGGGCTCGGATGCCAACGAGGTGGCCCTGAAGATTGCCCGAGCGGCGACCGGCCGGTTCAAGACGCTCTCGTTCTGGGACAGCTTCCATGGCGCCGGGTTCGGCGCCTCATCGGTTGGCGGCGAGGCCACGTTCCGAAGCCACATTGCGGGACCGCTCCTGCCAGGCACAGAGCATGTGGCGCCGTTCAACTGCTTCCACTGCGCCTACGGCCATCCCGGGCCCGATGTCTGCGGTCTCGCCTGTGCGGCCATGGTCGACTACACGCTTGGGCGTGAAGGCGATGCCGCCGCACTCATCGCAGAGCCGATGCGCGCGACGCCCGTGATCCCACCACCCGGCTATTGGCCAGCCGTCGAGGCTAGCTGCCGCGAACACGACACCCTTCTGGTCCTGGACGAGATTCCGACGGGACTTGGCAAGACTGGACGTTTCTTCGCCCATGACCACGACGGCGTCACTCCCGACATCATCACGCTCGGCAAGTCCCTGGGGGGCGGCATGCTTCCGATCGCGGCCGTGATCGCGCGGGCGGAGCTTGACGTGGCGGGCGAATTCGCAATTGGCCACTACACCCACGAAAAGAACCCCGTGACCGCCCGGGCGGCGCTGACGACGCTGGACATCATTGAGGACGAAGGGCTAGCGGAGCGCGCCGCCCGGCTGGGCGAATCCGCGATAGACAGGCTGCGCGAAAGGTTCCGGCAATGCAGCGCCGTGGGCGATGTCCGCGGACGCGGCCTGCTGTTCGGAGTCGAGATCGTCGCAGACCAGGACGCGCGGACGCCAGACCCCGACTTGGCGGAGCGAATCTGCTATGCCTGCCTCGCTGAAGGCGTGTCATTCAAGGTCAGCGCAGGCAATGTCCTCACGCTTTCTCCGCCGCTGACAATTGCCGAAGATGATCTCGCTCGCGCGCTGGCCATCGTCGAGTCCGGAACTCTCGGCCAGTGCTGAACGACGCAATGCCGGGACGCCGTTGCGACACGATGCGACTCGGGCTGCCTCCTGCTTGGAGCAAAGTGCTTGGAATGGCGGGACCTGTTGCGGAAGCGCATGTCGGAAAGCTGCCGTTTGGTCGCTGACGGCAAACTGCAATTCCAAGGGTGCACAGGCCGCGAGCCCGGAAACGAATGTTCTTGGCGAGAACGTCCGGAATCTTGTCGCGGGAGACTATTGCCCTCTCTTCAGTCACGCTGTCGTCGTACCTCGCTGTTGACAGACACGCCAACGAGCGTGACATCCGGGAAGAGCACGACATCGGGCAGCGGGCGGTCTTTGACTTCGTCGAGCTTGGTCACGACTCCGGCCACTACAAAGTTTCGACCTGATCCGATCTGGTTGCTCGGCCTGCAGCAGACGCTGCGCCATGAAATTGAATGCACCCCTCACTTGCCTCGTTCCAGATCGATGAGCGTAGCGTGCCCAACCGGACCACGCGCGTTGCCGGCCCGGGAATTCCCGCATGAAGCGTCGCTCAACGATGATGACGCACAACGCTCAATGGCGATTCAACATTTGACATCTTGCTGCTCGATCTTGATTGCGCGCGAGTCCTTCCGCGTTCCGGCTGAATCGGAACCCCCGCGCCGCCAAGCTCTCACTCTCCACTTCCCGGCACGATGTGCACTCGCATTTCAGTGCCCCCCGGCTCGTGGGCTCCACCGCGTTGCCAGCACTCTCTATCGACGCTGCAACAAGGCAATCCGGTTGGAATTGGTGCCCTTGGATCCGTTCGCCACACCCCAGCAGTTTGCCGTCTTGGTGAAGGTCTGGGCATTCACCATGACGCCGAGGCGTTTGAACGGCAGGCCCTCGGCTGCCTGCCAGACCAGCCTTTCGAGCAGCACCTTGCCATTGCGGACCTCACCGACCTCGAACGCGACATAGCCCCCAGGACACAGGATGCGGGCTTGCTCAAGCAGAACGCGGCGCACCATTTCCGTCCACGCACGTTCCGTGCGATGCATGTCGATCGCAATCGCGCCAGGGTCAATGCCCGCAAACCAGCAACGCAACCAGTTGTCGGCAGCATATTTCACGATGTCAAGGAACGGTGGCGACGTGACAGTCAGCTTGACTACGCCATCGGGTATTCCTGGCACTGCCCATGCAGCTCCGGCATGCAGGCTCGAGCGTGCCTGGCTTGGTGCGCAGCCGTCCCTGAGAAGGGACCTGGACTTCTTCAGGATCACCGCGGCGACGTCACGCTCGGGCGGAGAGAGGCCCAGTTTCTCGTTGATCCTGAGTTGCGCCTTGACGGACACGGCCTGGTTCGGAGGCATCGAACGACCCGAGAAGAATCCGGCGGAATGCCCGGAGAGCCGGTTGATCGCCACCATGCGAATCCAGTCAGCAACCGGTTCAACATCATCGGCATCAAGGGGCGCACGCTCCGCAATCCAAATCCGCAACGCTTCCAGCTTCCTGAGCGTCGCCGGGTGGTAGAATGCGAGCAGGTCTTCTCGTTCCAACTCGCCCCGCGACCAGTCGACGGACTTCAGCGCGGCATCCACCGCCCGAAGTGAGATCGCACGCAACCTGGGCCGCGTGAGCAGGACTGACAGCGGGTTGATGTCATTGCCGTATGCCTGCCGCCGCATCAGCGCGGCCTGCAAGGGAGTCGTGCCTCGCCCCATGAAAGGGTCGAACACGATGTCGTCTGGCTTGGTAAGCCGCGCAATGAAGAACTCGGGCAGCTGCGCCTTGAAACACGCCCGGTACGATACCTCGTGAATCGAGTGCGCCTGACGCTGCCCTGCCGACCAGAACTCGTTTGTCAGGTAGGGCACGCCATCCACGGTCTCGGCCACGGTGCCTTGGCCGAAATCATCGAACCTGGCAAGCTGGTCGATGAAGATCTCGGAAGTTTCGGCAAACTGGGCCTGTTCGAATAGGGAGAGTTGGTTCATGGCAACACTGGTCTTCTTTTGCCTCATCTCACCATCACATACAAGATATAGTTCGAACTCGATGCAGGCTTGGCAGGTTTGGGATTCTTATTCGACCGCTCGCGTGACCTGCATCGAGGTCAGCGGATAGCGAAACAGTTGCAATTCTCTAATTCGGCGGCGCGCCAAAGGAGATCCGCCACAACCGGATGAACACGGCCGTGCTCGGGAAAGACGCCGCGTCATCCTGCGCGCAGGTGGATTTCAACAAAAGTGCTGTAGCGCAAATGCCTCGGGCGGCTTGAATCGCCAACTGCGCCGAATTATATTCAACATGAATATTCTTGCGGAGAAAGAACCTATGGCCAGCACATCGGTGACCTTGGGGGCCCACTGGGAAGGCTTTATCAGAAGCGAAATTGAAAGTGGCCGTTACAAGAACATGTCTGAAGTCGTGCGAGCCGGATTGCGCGAACTTGAAGAACGCCGCGAAAGGCTGCGCGCCCTGCGCGAACATTTGGTCACAGGTTACGAGCAAGCACAGCATGGTGAGTTTGTTGACGATGTCTCGCCTGAAGATGTTGTCGCAAGGGCCAAGGCACGCGCGGCAACCAAGGAATGACAGCAACCTGTCGCCTGACGCCTGCTGCGCTCGCTGATCTCGACACGATTGCTGACTACACGCTGTCGAAATGGGGCGCAGATCAGATGGAACGTTACATTCTGCAACTCACGGACAGATGCAACTGGCTTGCCCAAAACCCTCAAGCCGGTCGAACGCGCAGCGACATTCACCCAGACTATTTCTGCTATCCGCAAGGCAAGCATCTCATATTTTACTTGCGAGACTCCGTGGGGATCAGTGTCATTGGATTTCCGCATCAATCCATGGATATCGTGGCATATTTCGACCAGTGATCATCACAAGTTGTCGAATGGACACCTTCAAATTCAAGGTTCCACTGCTCGTCCGCAAGCCCGGCCAACAATTGTCGCGGCGGGACGCAAATCTCCAACTGCTTCCCGAAGCGCATTCGGAGAATCTTGAGGCACGGGTCCGACCGGCAAGATCGTGGCGGCACCGAATTGGAAGACAGGCAAGATGATCTTCGACTGTTGCGCCCGGACATCCAGGATTGGCTTCCTCAAGGCACCGTAGCGAAAGTGAAATGTGTGCACGATCCCGAACCACGCACAGCTGGTGATCGCAGCAATATAGCCCAGGGTCATTCCGGATTTTGACTCTCGAACCGTGCGCACTTGTACACCTCACCGAGGATGATCTCGACCAGGTCGAATTGCGACTGGCCGTTGATGTCCTCGAAATAGATGTGGCTCGGCCAGGACTGGCCAACGTGGTTGTCCGCCGGCAGATCGACCGTCTCGCAAACCCGCTTGACCGCGGCCACGTGCCGGCGCGCCTTTTCGGCGGTCTCCGCCTTGGCCGCTTCCAGATCCTCGATGCTGTTGCGGTCGATTTCGGGCGAGCCGATGCCCACGGTCAGTGGCAGGTTCCGCTCTATTGCCTGCTGCTCATAGAACGAGACATCCACCTTGTCGGCCTCGAGCCGCATGATGAACAGCGGATTTACGCTGACCTTGGCCTCGGTCAGTTCCAGCAGCCGACTGCGATCGACCGATGCATTTGTCGTATCATCGCGGCCCCGGCGACGCGACGCGCGGCGTTTCCTTGTCACCTCGGCCACGTAGTCGCCGCGATAGTTGTTGTCGAACACCCGGTCCGCATAGGGCTTGTTCCGCAACATGTGGCGGATCGAGCGGATCGACATGTTCTGGCAGTTGTCCTGCCCGATGAAGAACGGCGAACCGGAGGCATCGGAAAGCTCGACCCAGCCATCGGGAAATAGCTCGATATGATGGTCCATCCACGGCCCCAGCACCGCATCTCCCAGGTGATCGAGCATGGCATTGACCGTTTCGGGCTGGTTCACGACATCGGCCAGGAGCGGCTCTTGCCCGTAGATGTCTGCCGCAAGGCTGTAGGGTGCTGAGATCTGCAATGTGGGCGCGGCGCCGGTCAGGTCCTGCGTTGCCGCCAGGATGGCATCCACCGCCGCCGGGGTGCCGGTGGAGAAATCTGGCGTTTGCAATTCGTGCCAGTTGTCGCGGGTGATCAATACCTCGTCTGGGTCCGCACCCGGCGGGAACCTGTCGGGATACATCATCCTTTGGCCAAGCGGCTCGCAGGTCCAGGCGTAAAGCGCCCAGGTCATGTAGAACTTGTGCACCCCGAGAAGGCGCGAGACCGCCAGGTTCGCCCGTGCATAGCGATATGGATCGTTGTGATAGTAGTCACGTGAATCGATGCCGTAGAGATCGAACAGGATAGCTAGGCCGAGCATATGGACCGAGGCAGTGGAATGCACCCGGTCGGCGGCGGCCAACAGTTTGAAATTCGCGTCGAACTCGCCGGAGATGGCCGCGTCGAAGAGTTCGGTCAGTTCCCCTTTCGCGTCCGCCTCGCCCGCCTGCCAGCGGCGCAGCAAGGACAGCCCGCGCGGGAACGCGTATTCCTCGATCCCTGTCATGGCCGTGTTCCCGGACGCGACGCCGCAGGCGCCACGGTTCCGGCCCCTGCAATGCCAGCATCATCGAAGAGGGTATCGCGCCAGGACAAACCGTCCTCGGTTGTGCCGACAGGCCGGTATTCGCAGCCGAACCGACCCGCGTAGCCGCAGGACCGCATGGCAGGCAACAGATCGCCGTAGTCGATCTCGCCGGGGAACGGTTCGGCGCGGCCCTCCGCCGCCGCGATCTGCACGTGGCCGACGTTGTCGGCATGCTTGCTGAAACTGGCCATCAAGTCACCACTCTCCCGGAGGACGTGATAGCAGTCAAACATGATCTTCAGCCTGGGATGACCGATGTCTGAGATCACCTTCGCAGCCTGCTCGATGGTCCGCAGAAAGTAGCCCGGCAATTGCTCGGCGCAGACCGGTTCGATCAGGATGGTTCGGTCGGTATGGCACAGCGCGTGCCGCAAGGTCTTCAGGAAGGCCGCAAGCGCAGCCTGCCCGCATGCCAGGCCCGCCAGCACATGGATCGCATCTGCGTCGATGTCCTCGGCGACCTCTATGGCCTCGTCGACATCCCGTTTCGCCTGGTCGCCCTGGCCGGGAATCGCGGCGCACCCAAAGGTCTCGTCCATGCGAACATTGATGCCACCCACCGGCAACAGGGTTTGCGCCAGCACCTCTTTCAATTCGTGGCGATCAGTCCTGCGCGCCTCGTCGTGAAACTCGACGGCGTCGAACCCGTGAGCTGCAGCTTGCCGGATCCGGTCCAGGAATGGCAATTCCGTCCACAGATAGCCCGTGTTCGCCGAAAACTCGTATCGCTTCGCCGGTACAGCATTCACGGGATCAACACCTCGCGCACCGTCGCGGCATCATTGAGACGGTCCAAAGCGGCATTGAGATCGTCAAAGCCGATCGTCCGGGACAACAGGCGATCCACGGGCAGTTTCCCGTCGCGGAACAGCGCCAGGAAACGTGGAATGTCGCGCTTGGGCACGCAACTGCCCATGTAGGATCCTTTCAGCGTACGCTCTTCTGCGGCGATGCAGAGATGCGACAGGGTGACCTGTGCCTCTGGCCCAGGCATCCCGGCTGTCACCGTGATGCCACCGCGGCGGGTGACCGCAAAGGCCGTGGCCAGGGCCCGCGAAGAGCCCGCCGTCTCGACCGCGATATGGGCGCCGCCGCGCGTGGCCTTGCGGACTTGTTCGACGCAGTCAGGGTCGCTTGCATTGACCGTCAAATGAGCGCCGAACTGTCTGGCCAGCTCCAGTTTCCCGTCACTGAGATCGATCGCCGTGGCATGTCCCGCGCCCGAGGCGATCGCGGCCAGCAGCGCGCTGAGCCCCACGCCGCCGAGTCCGATCACTGCGACGCTTTCGCCGGGCATCGCGCCGCCCGTGTTAACGACAGATCCGACTCCAGTGATCACGCCGCAGCCGAAAAGCGCAGCGTGTTCGAACGGAATCGACCTGTCGATCTTGACCAGCGCATCTTTCGGGATCACCGCATATTCCGCAAAGCCGGCGATTCCCGAATGGTGATGTATGGCTTCGCCGTTCTTGTGCAGCCGGGTCGTGCCGTCGCGCAGCACTGCCGCCGCATTGGCGAGGGTCGCGGGTTCACACAGGGCCGGCCGGCCGACATGGCACATTTCGCAATCGCCGCAGCTCGCAACATAGGTCGGCACCACATGGTCGCCGACTTCGAAACCGTCCACGCCTTCACCCAATTCGACGATGATGCCCGCAGCCTCGTGACCGATGACGATCGGCATCGGCTTGCCACGTTCGCCGGTGATGGCGACCAGGTCGGAATGACACAGGCCCACGGCCCTTATCTGGATCAGCACTTCGCCGGCCTTCGGTGGGTCAAGCTCGACTTCCTCGATGCACAGCGGCTGGCTGTCGACGAAGGGCCGGGGCAGGCCAGATTGCCTCAGAACAGCGGCCTTGATCTTCATCTATGCCCTCCGAATCGCGAGCTTGGCACCGGCGGACCGGGTGCCTAGGCGACCGCTTCCTCTAGCGCGGTTTCAAGAATGTCCAACCCCTCGCGGACCACCTCCGATGGGGCCGAGAGCGGCACAAGCAGGCGGATAACGTTGCGGGCCGGTCCGGCCGATACGAGAATCAGGCCTTTCTTCAAGGCGATAGCCACCACCCGGGCCGTCAGGTCGCCGTCGGCCTCGCGGCTGTCACGGTTCTTGACCAACTCGATCGCGTTCATGCAGCCCAGCGCCCGGACATCGCCGATGCAATTGAGAGAATTGCGCTGTGCCATCTTCTGCAGCCGCGCATCGATGACCTTGCCCATTTCCAGACCACGCTGCAGAAGGTTGTCCGTCTCGATGACATCCAGCACTGCAAGTGCGGCCGCACAGGCCAGAGGATTGCCCCCGAAGGTGCCGCCCAGGCCGCCGGGCGGCACCGCATCGATTATGTCGGCCTTGCCGACGATGCCGGAAATCGGCAGCCCGCCCCCGATGCTCTTGCCGACGCAAGTCAGATCGACGTCGATGCCGAAATGCTCCATCGCGAACATCTTGCCGGTCCGGCCCATTCCGGTCTGTATCTCGTCCGCGACGAGAACGATGCCGTGCTCGTCGCAAAGCGCGCGCAGGTAGTCCACGAATTCTGCGGTCGCAATGTTATATCCGCCTTCGCCCTGAACCGGTTCAAAGAACACCGCCGCGATCTCGTCGGGCGGGCAGTCGCTGCGGAAAAGGACGTCAAGGGCGCACTTGGTGTCGTCCAGGCTGACGCCATGGAATTCGTCGGGAAACGGCATTCGGTAGATCTCGGACGGGAACGGACGGAAACCCATCTTGAACGGGACCATTCGCGCGCTCAGTGCCATTCCCATGTAGGACCGGCCATGATAACCATTGGTAAATGTAATCAACGCCGGGCGTCCGGTGTGATAGCGGGCGATCTTGACGGCATTTTCCACCGCCTCGCCTCCGGCCGAAAAGAACAGCGACTTCTTGGCAAAATCGCCGGGCAACAACGCGTTCACGCGCTCGGCCAGCGCGATGTAGCTCTCATAGGGCGTCACCTGAAAGCAGGTATGGGTCAGGCGGTCGAGCTGATCCTTGATCGCGTCAACAACCCGTTCATCGCGGTGGCCGACATTCTGGCAGCCGATTCCGCCGCAGAAATCGATGTAGCGCTTGCCCTCGACATCCCAGACCTCGGCGTTTTCGGCCCTGTCTGCGACGAAGGTCGACGAGTAGGCGATCGCCCTTGCAACCGCGCCGTCCCGGCGCGCTTCGAATTCCTGGTTGGTCGTCATGTCCCGGCTCACGCTGGATTGCTGGATGGGTTCGGCCTGACCGGGGCAATGCCTTGCCCCGGTCAGAGCCTTGGCGTCATGTGGGTCCTAGTTCGGCAGCAGGTCGTTGACCTCTTCCGTGAGCTCTTCCTGCAAGGCCTCCATGTCGTCGTAATCGCCGGTCACGATAGATTCCAGCCCGTCGTAGATGACCTGGGTGATCGCCAGTCCGTTGTCGCCGGGATAGGCGATCCAGTCGCGCAGCAGCCCCGCCTGACGCACGGCGGTGTGCTTGTTGGGATTCTGTGCATAGAAGTCGACCAGAGTGTCGTTCGCAGCCTTGTTCGGTGGCATGTAGCCGGTGGTCTCCGCCACCATGGCTGCGCCGACACCCGAAGTTGCGAACTTGATGAACTTCCAGGCGGCTTCGATTTCCTCGGGGTCTTCCGAGGTGGACACGAACATTACCGAGTTGCCGCCTGCCGGCAGACCCATGGGTGGCTGACCCATGCCCGGGAACTCGCCGGTCCTGACCTCGAAATCGCCCTTCGAACGTTCGATCGCGCCGACGGCCGAGGTCGACCAGAAATGCATGGCGACCTCGCCGGCGGCAAACGGCTTGCCCGCGTCGCCGACCGACAGGTTCAGCATGTTGCACTCGCGGAAGATCTTGCGCATCGTCTCCAGAGCGGCCAGTCCGGCCTCGCCGTCGAAGTTGACCATGCCGTCCTTCAGGATCGGCTCGCCCTGGCTCCACATCAGCGCCTGGAAGAACCAGTTGCCGGTGATGTTCCAGCCCCAGAAGATCGGGTTCTTGAACCCGGCTTCGTGCAGCTTCTTGCAATTGTCTATGACCTCGTCCCAGGTCGTGGGCAGTTCGGTGATGCCTGCCTCGCCCAGCGCATCCATGTTGTAGTAGCCGACCGGAAGCGACACCGCAAACGGCAGCCCGTAGACCTCTCCGTCGAATGTGCCGAGATCCAGCATCGCCTTATGGTAGCCGTCCTTGGTGAAGTCGGCTTCATTCGCGATGAATGGCTCCATTGACTTGGCGATGCCCTTCGCCACCATCAACGCCTGCCGGTTCAGACCCTGCAACGTGACATCGGGCAGGTCGCCGGCAACGGCCTCGCGCAGGATGGTGTTGGTCGCGTCTTCGTAGTTTTCGTAGGTCGCGCGGAACTTCACCTCGATATCCGGGTGCGCCTTGTTGAATTCGGGCATCATCCGCTCGAACGTCACGTCAAACAGGGCCGAGTAGGGATAGCCGACTTCGATCTCGACCGCGTTAGCAGAGGTTCCAGCGGCAGCAACCCCAGCCGCCGCGATCGCCGCAAAGGTATGTTTCAGTTTCATTTTCTTCTCCTATCGGTTTCGGAACCCAGCGTTTTCGAGTTCGGGCCGGATCCCCTTTTTGTCCGGCATTTGTCCTTCGGCGCCGGAATCTCCGTGGTCGGGCCTACTTCATGCCGGTCATCGTGATGCCTTCGATGAACCGCCGCTGCGCCAGCAGGAATATGATGACGAGCGGCAGGACGATGACTGTCGTCGCGGCCATCATCGGACCGTATTCGTTGCCGTCGAGGTCGGACTTGAACATCCGCAGGCCCAAGGGCGGGGTCATCAGGTCGCGGTTTCCGGTAATGACGACGCGCGGCCAGTAATAGTCGTTCCAGTGAGCAACGACCGAGAATATGCCGAAGGCCAGAAGCGCAGGTATCGCAGTGGGCAGCATGACACGCCAGACGATGGCGAACTCGCTCATCCCGTCCATGCGGGCGGCGTCGATCAGGTCGTCAGGCACCGTCATGAAGAACTGGCGCATGAGGAAGATCCCGAAGACCGAGATCGTCCAAGGTATGATTAGCGCGGCATAGGTGTTGGTCAGCCCCACCTTGGCCAACATGATGTACAAGGGCAGCGCGATGGCGTGGACCGGGATCAGCAGACAGAAGATCACCAGGCCGAATACGACATCCCTTCCCCAGAATCTCAGTTTGGAAAGCGCATAGGCGCATGGCAGCGCGACCAGGACCTGAATGACGAAAATCGACACCGTCACAAAGACCCCGTTCAGCATGTATCGCACCAGCGGCGCTTCGCTGAAGGCGGCCGTGTAATTGTAGACGATGGGCCGCATATCGCATTCTTCGGGCGGCTTGCCGGCCTTGATGCACCGGCGGTCGGTCATGATTTCCTGGCTGCCGACAAACCCGCCGGTGTTGGATTCGATCTCGGCCGGAGACTTCAGCGAATAGGACAGCATCAGGTAGAACGGCAGAAGCACGACAATCGCGCCCGCCAGCAGCACGCTGTGCTTGAGGAACTCTCCCAGCCAGTTGGTTCGCACCATCATGCGTAGTGCACTCTTCTGTTGACGAAATAGACCTGGATCAGGGTCAGGATCAGGACGAAGCCCAGAAAGACGATGGTGATGGCCGAACCGATGCCAAGCAGGTTCTGTTTCACGCCTTTTTCGAACATCGCGTAGACCATCACGTAGGTGGACTTCGCCGGGCCGCCGCGGGTCAGTGCCTCGACCGTGTCAAAGACCTGGAACGAGCGGATCGACGAAATCGTGACGACAAAGACGTTGGTGGGCCCAAGCATCGGCCAGGTCACCAAACGGAAACGCTCCCAGGCGCTGTCGGCCCCGTCCATGTGGGCGGCCTGATAGAGCTCTCTGGGCACCGATGTCAGCCCGGCCAGATAAAGCACCATGTTGAACCCGAAGCCCTGCCAGATTCCGATGAAGGCGATCGTGCCCAGCGCATAGTCCTTGTCGCCCAGCCACAACGGGAAGTCCTCGGCGCAGGCGTGGCCGTACCAGCTCTGCAACGGATCACCGCCCAGCCAGGATCCTGACAGCAGCGCGTGCAGCAAGCCGACATCGCAGCCCGAGCGCAGGATGTCATTCACGACGCCGACGATCGGATGCAGGGCGAATTCCCACACGATTGCCATCGCAAGCAAGGTCGCCATGACAGGCAGAAAGAAGACGGCCTTGTAAAGCTCGCCGCCGATGCGAAGGCTTGAAATCAGCAACGCGGCGCCCAGGCCAAGCGCCACCGATATCGGCACGACCAACAGGACATAGGTCAGTGACGCCGTGAACATTTTCTTGTAGGTCGAACGGGTTACGAGCCTGTCATAGTTTTCGACACCGATCCAGTTGAAGCTCGGATTCCCCAGATTGTAGTCGGTGAACGACAAGAACGCGGCGACGAAAACCGGAAAGATCAGCAGCCCCATCATCAATATGACGGCCGGCCCGATGAACCAAAGATGAACCCGCGAGTGCCCCATCAGCTTGTCATTCGCATCAGTTGCGGCTCCGCCAGTGTCACCCGTTTGCCGTCGGCACCGAACACACGCGCCTTGCCGACTTCGCCGGTGAACCAGACGTCTTCACCGACATCTGCAAAGTCTGCCTCGTGTGGCTTGGCCCGAATCACGGCCTTGCCCTCGATGCCCTCGACTGCCAGGTGCAGGAAGACATCCGAGCCCAGGTTTTCCTTGTAGGTCAGGCGCCCCGAGAAGCAGGCACCGGCATCCTTGGGTTGAATGTGCAGATGTTCGGGGCGGAACCCGACCGACAAGGGCCCTTCGGATGGCTCCGCCAGCGCTTCCTCCACGGCCACCCCTAGGGCGGTGATTCGCCCGGCGCTGTCGCCTTGCCCGGGCAGGATGTTCATTTTCGGGCTTCCGATGAATTCGGCCACGCGGATGTCTCGCGGGTCCTCATAGACTTCATCGGGCGGGCCGAGCTGCAAGATGTCGCCGTCCATCATCACCGCCATGCGGTCTGACATCGTCAGCGCTTCGGCCTGATCGTGGGTGACATAGACGAACGTGGCCCCGAGTTCCCGGTGCAGCTCGGACAATTCGGCGCGCATGTGAACCCGCAGGGCCGCGTCGAGATTGGACAACGGTTCGTCCATCAGGAAGGCGGCCGGATTCCTGACCATGGCCCGGCCCAGGGCCACGCGTTGCCTCTGCCCGCCGGAAAGCTGGCCGGGCTTGCGGTGCAAGAGCGGCTCGATCTTGAGAATCTCGGCCGCCTTTCGCATGTCGTCTTCGATCTTTGACATTTTCGCGCGGCGCCCCGGCGCGAGATGCCCCAGGAGCGGAATTCTCTGCCAAAAGTTCATGTCGCGCAGCTGCAGCGGGGTCACGAGGTTCTGCCGCACCGTCAAATGCGGATATAGCGCGTAAGACTGAAACACCATCGCCAGATCACGGCGGCTCGGACGCACCTCGTTGACCACCCTTCCGTCGATTTCGACGTCGCCCGTCGTTTGGGTTTCCAGCCCGGCGATGATCCGCAGCGTGGTCGATTTTCCGCACCCCGAAGGGCCGACGAGCGTCAAGTACTCGCCATCGGCAATGTCCAGATCGATGCCGTTCAGAACTCTGAGAGTACCATATGTCTTGGTCACTTGGCGAAGCGAGATACCAGCCAAGGCTCTTCCTCCCTGAAGGGACACTTAGGTTTGGGCAGGCCAGACACTCCTTCGCTGCCGTTCGTCAGGCGGAGCCCGTGTTCCCTGGCCGACATCTTGCTACCGGCCATCATCATCTGTAAAATACTAATATGTGAGTTTTAATCTCAGGTTTTCTTATAATGACCCCGTTCCGACAGCTGACCTATGTGGTCGCGGTGGCTGACCACGGCAGCATTCAGGCTGCCTCGCGATTCCTGGCCATATCCCAGCCAGCGATCAGCGCGGCGATCCAGAAGGTCGAACACGAATACCAGTTGAAGCTCTTCATCCGCGAACGCCCACATCGGCTGGTCGTCTCACCGGTCGGACAGCGCTTCATCGCACAGGCACGGCGGTTTCTCGAAGCCGCGCAGGAATTCGACAGCGATGCTCGCAATCTCAGGCATTCGCCGCACGGCGTGATCCAGGTGGGCTGCTTCATGCCGACGGCCGCCTTCATCATTCCCATAATCCTCAAGGGGCTGCGTGATCGCAGCCTGGACATCTCGTTGCAGGTGCACGAGGCGGATCTGGATGAATTGAACAACTTGCTGGCGCAGGGAACCATTGACGTTGCGCTGACCTACAACATGGCGCCCAGTCCGGCGATCGAATTCGAACCTCTCATGGAGTCCTCGCCGTATGTTCTGATATCGAAAGACGATCCGCTGGCCCGGCAGGACAGCATCTCGCTCAAGCAACTGGTCGAACGCGACATGGTCTCGCTGAGCCTGCCAATCACCCAGCAGTTCTTTCTGTCATTTTTCTCACAACTGAATCTGCGCCCCAAGATCAAGCATCAGACCAAGTCCTACGAGCTTGTTCGCAGTCTCGTCGGTGCCGGCGAGGGGTACGCGATCCTGATCATGCGTCCGGTCAACGAGCGAGCCTATGACGGAAACGAATTGGCCTATGTCCCGCTGTCCGGCGACATCCCGAAATCGCACTATGGGCTCGCCTTTACCAATAGATCGGTTCCAACACGGCTGGTGGAAGTATTTTCCGACGTCTGCCGCGAACTTCTGGTCACAGAAAGGAAAGCTGAAAAATACTACGTCAGCTCGGCCTCGGAAATCTCCGGTTGACCTCCGCCGCCGCGATCGTTCGGGTCTGAAGCGCACTGAGACCTTCACTACATTCTCGCGCGAAAAGCCACAGCACAGAGGCGTGCCGTTCCAGGCGCTTCAGGATTGGTGCAGCGTGTCCCAACAGGCGACGTACCGAGCTTGAGAGATGACCGAGAGAAACTGGTTCAACTTCGAACTGGGCTGGCCTCACTTGCACGCCAGTGCGTGCGGGAGCATCACCGACCGTCAGTCTCAGCGCACCCCGAGATTGTCCAGCGCTGCGGCAATGGCACCCGTGGTGGCTGGCGATTTCCTGTCCGGCAGCGCCAGCCACCGGAACCGCTCAGGCAGCATGTGGTGGCCGAGTGCTGGGGACCCTGGCCGACCTGGACCAGATTTTTGCTTCGTTGCCGGCGCTGTCGCCTGCCTTGTCACCGCCTGCCGCCCTGGCCGAATGGGAGTCACCTGACCCCTGGCTCCGTCGTAAGCAGATTCACTCGGGCAATTCGGCGGCACAACGGTTGCATGACGGCGAATCGGCATCTCCAGCTCTCCGCCTTGTTCCGCAAGTGCATTGTCTTGATTGATCTTCTGGTGCCCCCAGAGAGACTCGAACTCCCGACCCCCTGATTACAAATCAGAGTTTTTGGGTTTTCTGCCGTGTCCCGCCTTGTCTCAAAATGTTTCTCAATGCACTGTTTTACAACGTTTTTCAGAGATGCAAGTTACTCGTTGCGTCCCTGCGCGTCCCGGCGTATTCTGGCCGTGTGCTGACATAGTGCTGACACGGGAGAGGGAAATGGCACTCACAGAGAAGAAGATTCGGGACGCAAAACCCGGCGAGAAAACCCGGATCGAATGGGATACAACCGTCAAGGGACTTGGCTTGCGGATCACCCCGGCCGGGGCAAAGGCATTCATCCTGAATTACCGAATCGACGGGCGCGAGCGCCGCGCCACCATTGGCAGGCCGGGCGAGCTTGCCCTTGCCGATGCCCGCGAACTGGCGGGCCGGGAACTGGCCGCGATCCGTCAAGGCGAAGCGGACCCGCTGGCCCGGCGCGAGGCCGTCAAGGCGATGCCGACCGTTGCCGATGGCATGGCCGCTTTCTTCGACTCCTACGTGCCGGGCCGCATGGCAGATGGTCGCATGTCTGACCGGACGGCGCAGGAATACACTTGGCAGTGGAAGCGCATAGCAAAGGCCGCGCCTTGGTTTGCGGCGCTGCGCATTGAAGCCGTGACTCGCGGCGACGTTGAGCGGGTGCTTTCCGGTCGGAAGCCGGTCGACCGCAACCGCAATCTCGCTTTCCTGAGTCGCGTGTTCCGGTACTTTGAATTGCGCGAGTATCGCCCGCAGAATGCGAACCCCTGCCGCCTGATCGAGAAGGCCAAGGAAGTGCCGCGCGATCGCGTCCTGACACCGGCCGAGTTGCAAGCCCTGGCCGCGTCCCTGACTGCGCTGGAGAGCGCCAAGGGTGCGGACCCGTTCCCCATTGCCGCGATCCGGTTCCTTACCCTGACCGGCTGGCGAGCGGGCGAGGCGGTGTCCCTGCTATGGGAGCATGTCAGCTTCGACACCGGCGAGATTGTCCTGCCGGACACCAAGACCGGGCGGCAGGTGCGCAAGGTCGGAGTCGACGCGCTTGACTTGATGAAGGCACTGCCGCGCCTGAACTCGAACCCACATGTCTTCGCCGGGCACTACGGCGGGGGGATCGGATACAAGCGTTTGCGACAGGTTTTCAGGAAGGCTTGCGATGCGGCCGGGATCGCGGATGCCCGGCTGCACGACCTGCGCCGGAGCGTGGCGACCTACGCGGCCGCGAGCGGGCTGTCAGTCACGTTGCTGCGCGACCTGCTAGGGCACAAGACCCTGAACATGGCCGCGCGGTATGCCCGCCGGGCCGACTCGGCACTGCATCAGGCGCAGGACGAAAGCGCCGCGCGGATGGCCGCGATGATGGCTGGCGAGTAGAGAGACGCGCAACGCCATTGACGGACACTCCGGGAAACCGGTAAGAGGGGGGCGGTAGCGATCCGTCCCCCCAATCGTTCACGCCGCTATTCGCCGACGGGTCAAGGCGCGGACTCCGCAAGACAGGAGACCCGCGCCATGCTTGAATCCGGCAAGCTCTACGACACGAACGACCTTCACGAAGCATTGGGAGTCCCGGTGCGCACATTGCGCAACTGGCGACACTTGGGGCGCGGCCCGGCGTACCACAAGATCGGCAGCATTTGCTATTACCGGGGTGCGGACGTGAACGCATGGCTTGCCAAGAATCGAGTCGAGCCAACCGCCGCCTGATTCCCAAAAAGCAACCGCCGCGCGGGGTCCGATCCCATGTGCGCGGCGGCTTCAGAAAGGATCCCGTTCATGGCACGAATCGCCAAGAAACGCAAGAGCACGGAACCGGACAGTTTCCCGGCCCGGTTCAAGCAGGGACTCGAGGATTCCAGTCTGCCTGAAGGGGCGCGGCACTTGGCGCGGTACATGAGCGACCACGCACACAACCCAGTTTTTCCTAGGGCAATCTGGCATTCCATCGACTCGATGGCGAAGGCAACGGGAATGTCGCCTTCGACCGTCAAGCGACACAAGCGGACCTTGGAGCAATGCGGCGTGATCGTGAGCACACGTCGGAATGACGAGTACGGACACCGCACAAGCGACCGGGTCGAGCTTCAGGAACCTTTCGAGGGGAAGGCTTGTCCATCATGTGGCAGGGAATGGGCTTGGAGGTCCCGGCCCGGCGACTGTCCAAAGTGTCAAAATGACCTCTAGGTCAAATTGACCTAGAGGTCAAAATGTGCCGGTCCTAGGGGTCAATTTGACCTAGGAAGATAGAAGGGAAGATAGAAGATTCTCTAGCGGCGCAGGGATTGGAACCCGGACTCTCCAGTTGGTACGTGCCGGGCGGTTTTGAATACGGGTCAGTAAGACCCATTTTTTGGTGCTTACAAATCCTGTAAGCTACCGGACATGGACGTTTCAATCAATGGAAACCGCGTGGACCTTGACCAATGGGTGGCCGAACAGGAGGCCGCCTTTCTGGAGCTTTGCGGCTACAGCGTTGCCAACGGCGACGGCTACGGCGACGCGATCCGCGTGGCGGTGACGCCCAAGGTCACGGCCATGCTTTGGGGGCGGGACCGGGCGCGATACCGGCAACTTGCGTTGCAGGGCCGCCTTGGGGTCGTGCGGGTGGACTTCGGAATCGGCGGCGAGGGCACGTGCTACAGCCTTGCGGACCTGCGGGCCGAGTACGGCGACCCGCCGTCCAAGTTTGCGCCCGCCGCTTCCATGATCGGGAACATGGGCAACACGGGGAAGAAGTTTCCCGGCACGAACACCTTCAAGCCCCTCCATACCCTTTGGGTGATCCTCCACACGACTCACGCCCAGGACGCATTTGGCGATCTGGCCTTTGACTTCACAAGAAAGGAAATCGAGCAATGATCGCGAGCCAAAAAATCCAACTGCGCCAATCCGAAATCCGGCAACGCCTCGGTGAGATCGCCGGGCTTGAGGGCGACGATTATTCGGACGAAGTCAAGGGCGAGGAAACGAAGCTCCAAGGCGAGCTCCGGGAGAGCGAACAGCGCCTGCGAACCGCGCTCACTGTCGAGGCCGCCGAAGACGAAGCGGCGAAGAAAGAGGCCGAGCAACGCGGCGACAATCAGCTTGACGCGGAAGCCCGCGAGAAGGCCGAGCTACGCTCCAAAGCGACCTTGACCGGATACTTTCGCGCCGCTGCAAATGGCCGTCTCGTGACGGGTGCCGAAGCCGAATTTGCCGCCGCCTGCGGCGTCGAGGGGATCCCGCTGGAAGTCTTCGAGCCGACTGCCGAGGAACGGAAGGCCGAAGCCGAGCGCCGGGCCGTCACGCCCGCGCCGGGCACGGTCGGGGTGAACCTTGACCCGATACGCCCGGCCGTCTTCGCGGCTTCCGTTGTGCCGCGCCTTGGCGTGGACATGCCGCGCGTGCCGTCCGGCACGTTCGCAAGCGGAACCGTGACGGGAAGCGCCGTCGCGGCCGCGAAGGACAAGGGCGCGGACATTGATGCGACGGCGGGCGCGATCACGGTTTCGACTTCGACCCCGAAGCGTATCAGCGCCCGGCTTGAACTGGCGATCGAGGACATTGCCGCCGTGGGTCAGGAGAACTTTGAATCGATCTTGCGGCAAAACCTGTCACTGGCGCTTTCGGACGAACTGGACGACCAGGGACTCAACGGCGACGGGCAAGTTCCGAACCTTGCCGGTCTGTTCAACAAGCTGACCGATCCAAACGCTCCGGCGGCGGGGGTGATCGCCTTCGATGGATTCGTCGGCACGTTTGCGGACGGGATCGACGGGCTTTGGGCGACGGTGGCGAAGGACGTTGCAATCGTGGCTGGTCCTGACACCTACAAGCTGGCCTGCAAGACCTTCCGGGACGCTGCCGGACAGGACCTGGGCGACGTGAGCTTTGCCGACTATGCCATGCAGCACTACGGCGGTTTCTGGACTTCCAAGCGGATGCCGGACAAGGCCGCGCACATCCAGCAAGGAATCCTCTACCGCAAGGGCCGCTCCGGCATGGGTGCCAGCATGGGCATGCGTACGGCCGTCTGCCCGCACTGGGGCGAGGTCAGCATTGACGACATCTATTCGGGCGCGAAAAGCGGGACTCGATCCTTCACGATGCACGTCCTGCTTGGCGACGTGATCCTTGTCCAGCCGGACGCCTATGCGCAAGTGAGCTTCCGCGTATCCGCATGATGGGGAGGCGTTGTCGTGGCTTCGCAAGACGTGACATGCAGCGCCGTCCCGGTCGCGGTCGAGGACGAGGCGGCGCTTGTTGACGGCACGAGCTACACGCTGGGGAATTCAAGCCGCGACAAGGCGATTTTCTGGCGCACTGCCGTCGCCGCTCCGGCAAGCGGATCGGCGGGCAACGTCCTGCCGCCATTCCGCTCCGAGACGTTCAAGTACGTTGACGACTCTTCCGGCGAAAAATTCTGGGTCTGGACGGATGGCGGCGAGGCCGTCCTGGTCGTGACGGAGGCGGCATGAACGAGCGGCGCAACTCTGGCGAGGTTCGGCTTGCCGGGCGGACCCTGACCGGCGTCGTTATGGCCTATGGCGACGTGTCGCCGGAGCATTCCGAGCGATTCCTGCCCGGAGCCTTCGGGCCGGAGCCAAGGGCCGCGCTGGACGTGCAGCACGACCCGTCCCTTATCGTCCTGCCCGCCGAGCGCGTGGCGCTCACTGACGGCCCGGAGTCGCTCATTCTCCGGGCCGACCTGCCTCCGCGCAGTGGCGCTCATTCCCTTGTCCAGAGGGGGGCGCTCAACGGGCTATCAGTCGAGTTTGTTTCGCAAGCCGAACACCGGGACGCTTCCGGGGTGCGAGTGATCGAGCGGGCAAATCTGATCGGAATCGGGCTGGTCGACAGTCCGAGCTACCCCGGATCGACGGTCGAGGCACGGCGCGGGCTGGGGCGGCTCTTTTCGATGCGCGGCGCGATCCCGACCGGCAAGCGGGTCGCCTGCCGGTGCGGACCCGGCGACTGCGTATCGGCATTGTTCAAGCAAGGGTCTTTCCGGTCGCTCACTGCCGCCGCTATCGCGGATGATGACGATTTGGTTGACGAAGTGCTTGCCGTGGTCGGCGACTATTCCGCGCCTGTCGCGTCCCGCAAGCGAAAGTCGGTTCGCTTCTGGAATGACGGCGACGGCAACCTGCAATGGGCGGTGGACGTGCCGGATACGGCAAGAGGGCGGGCGCTGAAAGAGACAATCGAGTCGGTCGACGTTCTGGCCCGGCCCGTCATGGACATGCAGCGTTCCAAGTGGGTCCGGGAAGGCACTACGGCGATCTACGCGGATGCCCAAATCCGGGCGCTCACAATCGGCGCGACGGATGCCGCCGAGGGGTGGACCCCGGCATACGTTCGAAAGGCCGCAAGCGATGACATGCCTGAGCGATCAACGGCGCGTCCAGTCGCAACCCGGCGGGCGGCGCTATGGCGGCTCTGAGTCCCTTTCCCCCGGCCACAAGCGCGGCAACGCGGGCAACGGCAATCGCGCGGATCAGGAGAACCGTTGCCGGTGTCGGAAACATCCAGACAGAAGGCATTGCCGAAGCCGACATTCCGGCGGCAGTCGATGAGCGAATCGGAGAGCTTGGCGACATGGCTTCGGCGCTGGTCGAGCGCCACGCGCCGGACGCGCCGCAAGCGATCCGTGACGAAGCAATGGTACGCCTGATCGGATGGCACATTGCCCGCGAACCGCGGGCCCAGGACGCGGTTGAAGCCGGGCCGGTGACGATCCGCAATGCCCGCGACCGGAACCCGACACCGAACGCGCTAACCAACTCCGGCGCGAAGGCGTTGCTTCAACCGTGGCGAAGACGCCGCGCCTTGCCGGTCGAGGAGTCGAGCTGATGCGCTTGCCGTGGACAAGATCCAAACCGAATCGGCGCTCCGGCGCGGTAGGCTACACAGCCAGTCTGACAGCCGCGCTGGAAGCCGGAGCCAGTGGCGCGGCGTCGGACACCGCGCCACTGGCGACAGCCGCTCTTGAAGCCGCTGCGAGCCTCTATGCCCGGTGCCTGGCCGCCGCGACCGTGAAAGCGCAACCGGCGCTCCGGGACGCGCTGACTCCCGGCGTCCTGTCCCTGATCGCCCGCAACTTGATCCGGCGCGGCGAAGATCATCACTTGATCGAGGTCCGGGACGGCAACCTGCACCTTTCGCCAGTCGGCTTCGCGTACGCGACCGGCGGGCCGGACCCGATGGCGTGGCGCTACTCGATCACGCGGTACGGCCCGACCGATTCCGTTCATTCATGGGTAAGGGCCGCGCAACTCGTGCACTGTCGATATGCCGTCGACTCGTCGCGCCCGTGGCTTGGCGTCCCGCCCTGGTCCTGGTCCGGCACGACAAGCGGCGCTATCGCGGCACTCGATGCGCTGGTTCGGGACAAGGCCAAGGCGCCACACGGCGCGATCCTTGGCGTACCGGAAAGCCCGGAGATCGATAAAGGCGAAGACGGCGAAGATGGCGAGATTCGCCCGCTCGATGCCTTCCGGCAGGACTTGGCAAAGGCGAAGGGCGGAAGTCTATTGGCCGAGCATTCGGCCAAATGGCTGGACGATCAACCGGGCCAGCCCGGTCGCTCGATGATCGAGCACGTCCCTTTCGGCTTCCCGATTGCCGAAGCCGATGCGCTGAGAACGGCAGTGGGTCGCGACGTGCTGGCCGCTTGCGGGGTGCCGCCGTCCCTTTTCGTCGCCAACAGTGACGGCACGGCGCAACGCGAAGCCTTCCGCCGGTTCCTGCATTCGAGCCTGCGGCCGCTGGCGCGGATCATGGAAGCCGAATTGACCCTGAAACTGGACGCGGCCGTTGCGCTGGACTTGTCCGAAATCAATGCCGCCGACGTCGCGGGCCGGGCGCGAGCCTTCAAGCAACTGACAGAGGCCGGGCTGGACCCGGCAGACGCTGCGGCCAATACCGGCGTTGTGGTCACTCGCCCGTTGCGGACGGAAGGCGACGGCGACGAATGAGCGGCTTGATCCCATACGCGGGGAAGGAACGCCGGGGAATTGTGGACAGCAAGCCAGGTACTCGGGCGGATCGGGCCAGCGCACGGCTCAAGATCGGTGCGCGCAAGTGTGCCTCATGCGGCAAGCGGTTCACGGCGACGGCGCAACGCCGGATGCTTTGTGCCGTTTGCTTTGCGAAAGGAGACTGACCAATGGTGAAACGCGCGGACCCGGAGCTTGCACAAATGCTGTCTGGCTTCGCGACTTTGGGAGCGGCCAGACAGTGCGTTGGCTTGATGCCGCTGACCCGCGAGGAATGCGCCCGGATGATCGAGGCCGGACTCGAGGATGACGGACTGCGGATCGGGCGAGTGCTTGAACTCATAGACGCCGAATTGGCGCTCTTGGAGACGCCTGCACATGCCCGCGAAGCGACCTGCGGCCCTACCACCCTGCGGCTGCACTAGGCGGCGCTGTACGGCACTCTGAGAGCCGCTGAGGGGCAAGGGGACCCCTGCCCGGAAACGGGCGCGAAATGCCTAGGGGGCGATGGGGGGGTCTTCTTCTCACAGGAAAAGGGGCCGGAATGGACCTTTTGCCGTTTCAGCGCCGGTTTCTCACGGCGGCGCTTGCGCCGGGGATCGACATTGCCGGGTTGAGCCTGCCCAGGGGCAACGGGAAATCGACCCTGACCGCGCACCTTGCCAAGCGGTTCCTGACGCCGGGCGATCCGCTGCACGTCGCGGGCGCGGAGGCTCACATTGTCGCGGCTTCGATTGGGCAGGCCCGGCGCACTGTCTTCAAGCAACTGCGCAAGCTGATTGGCGACGATGACAGTTACCGCGTGGCAGAGTCGATCAACAATGTGCACGTCACGCACAAGGCGACTGGCACTCGAATTTCCGTGCTGGCCGCGAACGGCAAGACGGCGCAAGGGCTGGTCGATGTTCCTTTCGTTTTCGCGGATGAGCCGGGAAGCTGGGAACTGGCGGGCGGTCAAATGGTCTGGGATGCGGTCGAGACTGCCTTAGGCAAGCCCGATAGCGACATGCGGATTCTTCTGATCGGGACGCTCGCACCTTTGGGACTGCCGGGGCACTGGTGGCACAATCTTGTTGGTGACGGCTCATGTGCAGGGGTGCACGTAACGGCGCACATGGGCAATCCCGAAAAGTGGGATAACTGGCCGAACATCCGGCGCTGCAACCCGCTCATGTCGCGCTTCCCGAAGTCCCGGCAGACGTTGCTCAAGGAGCGCAACGCGGCGCGGGCGGATACGCGGCTCAAGGCGCGGTTCCTGTCGTATCGCCTGAACGTGCCGACTGCCGACGAGTCGGAAGTCCTGTTGACGGTCGACGATTGGCAGGCGGTATGCCGGCGACCGGAAGCGTTGCCGGCGGGCCGGCCCATTGTGGGGATCGACCTTGGCGCGGGCCGCGCATGGTCTGCCGCCGTCGCAATGTGGAAGTCCGGGCGGGTCGAGGCTTTGGCGGTCGCGCCGGGGATCCCCGACCTGGCCGCGCAAGAGAAGCGCGACCGGGTTCCTGCAGGTACGTATCAGCGCCTTGAGGACTCCGGATCGCTCCGGGTGGCGACTGGCCTGCACGTCCAGCCGCCTAAGCAACTGGTCGGGTTGATCGCGGACACATGGGGCAGGCCGGACAAGGTGCTTTGCGACCGGTTCCGGCTGGATGACTTGAAGGATTGCCGGACGGGCTGGAACCTTGTGCCGCGCGTCACACGGTGGAGCGAGGCGAGCGAGGACATACGCGGCTTGCGCAAGATGGCGAAGGACGGGCCGCTATCGTGTCCGAAGTCGAGCCGGTCGATACTCAAGGCTTCCCTTGCGGCGGCGCTTGTCCAGCCCGACGACGCGGGCAATTGCCGACTGGTCAAACGCGGCTCGAACAATCAGGCGCGGGACGATGTTGCGGCGGCGCTCGCATTGGCGGCGGGCGAGTGGGCGCGGCAAGCCGCGAAGCCTGCCCGGAAGCGCGGCGCGTACGTGGGATTGGTCCAGTGAGCCGGAAGCGGCCCGGATCGCGGCACTTCGCGGCGCTGGACAAGGCGACGTGGGCGCGGGCGCGGCTGGCCTGCCTGCAACGTGACGGCTACAGGTGCAGACGGTGCGGCAAGGCGTCAGCGCTCGAGGCGCACCATGTCACCCCGCTTGAGAAGGGCGGCGCGGCATACGACCTTGCGAACCTGGAGGCGCTCTGCCGGGGGTGCCATATCGAGGAACACCGGCCCGCGTTGTCGCCTGAACGGGCGGCATGGCGGAAACTCTTGGAGGAAACGACATGACACAGAAAGCCCGCATTCTGGCTTCGCTCGATGCTCTGATCGAGCGGAAAGCGGACCAGATCGCGCAGGACGTTTTTGAGGACGTGGTTGAGAACACGCCGGTTGACACCGGGCAGGCCAAGCGCGGGTGGCGACGGTTCACGGATGAACGCGGGGTGCGGCACGTCGCGAATCCGGAGCATCACATCCTGCAACTGAACCGCGGATCGAGCACGAAGGCTCCGGCGGCTTTCGTCCAAGGTGCGATTGCGAAGGCGCTCCGGCGCTGAAAAAGGGGTCACATGGCCCAATTAGGTCGGGGCGTCTTTTGCCAAATGCTCGCCGCACCAGTTGTCGAAGATCGTAATTGCAGACGTAAACTCTGGCTTCTGCACATCGCCGTCTTGAGTGAACGAAACCACCGGCGGATAGCGGTGGCACTTGCCCGCGATGCCGGAACCTTCGGGCTCGAAAAAGTGGCAGGTGTCGCAGGTTTCCTTTTCCCGATTGGTGCTCATGTCTAATTCCTTTCTGCTGACATAGTGCTGACACGACGGCGAATCACTTTCTCTGACTCTTCCCGGTCTTGTCCTTAAAGTCCTTGTTTTATTGGATTTTTCTGGTGCCCCCAGAGAGACTCGAACTCCCGACCCCCTGATTACAAATCAGATGCTCTACCAGCTGAGCTATAGGGGCACGGCGGCGTCTCTAGCAACGGCAGTGCAGATGGGCAAGCCTGATCGATCGAGACGCAGGCCACTTGCAGCCTTGCTCATAACACACGGAATCCAATCCGAGCGGGTTCAATGTGCTCAGTCGCGGGATGGGTCGGCAAAGCGCTCGCAAGCCCGAAGGCTTGGACAACGCCAAGAAATCAGCTTTGCGTGTTGCAGGTTGTGACTACAGTTGTTAAATGTAGATCACGGTTGGAGAATTCAAGGTGCCTCATCAATACACACTTCGCGACGCGAAGGCTCGCCTGTCCGAGTTGTTGGACCTTGCGGCTGCGGGAAGTGTCGTCGAAATAACCCGGCAGGGGGCCAAGAGGGGACGGTTCAAATTGGTCTCGATGGACGGAGCGTTCGGTCAGCGTCGGCCAGGCGCACTGAAGGGGCGAATCGTGATTCCAGAGGCGTTCGACGACGAAGACCCGGACATCGTTGCTGACTTCGAAGACTTGAGGTCCAGTGCGGATTCTCGTTGATACACAGGCCCTGCTCTGGTGGCTGATGGATTCGGAGAGGCTTGGACCAAAGGCGCGGCGCATCTTCCTGTCGGACGAACCCGTCATCAGCGCGGTCGTGCTGTGGGAAATCGCAATCAAGGTCAGCCTCGGGAAGCTCTCAGCGGACGTCGCCGAGGTGAGCAGAGTCATCGCCGAACAGGGTCTTGAGCGACTTGGCATCTCGGACCGGCACATGATCAACCTGCAAGCCCTGCCCTTTCATCATCGCGACCCGTTTGACCGAATGCTGATCGCGCAGAGCGACGCCGAGGACCTGCCCCTTCTGACTTCGGACGCAAAAATCGCGCTCTACGATGTAGCAACTGTCGACAGCACAACATGAAGCACCGCCAGGAACGGTTGCAAGTATTTGCGCTCCAACTGGCGTGATCGGGCATTGCGATACCTGCAAGGCGCGCCGCATGGGAACTGGACTCTCGATCATCGAAATCCGCAATCTTGCACGAGGCTTCCGGTGTTGAACGGACTTGGTCCGCAATTTCACGGATGACAGTTGCGAGGAATGGCTAACGCGAACTCGTCATCTGGCGAGCCAGCAGCGCAACGGCCGTCAGGCTCACAAGGATGACCAGGATTGCCGACGGAGCCGCCTGCACGACTTTCTCCAACGAAGCCTGCTCGTACGCCCGTGTCGCAAGGGTGTCGAAATTGAATGGCCGAAGCATCAGCGTCGCTGGGAGTTCCTTCACCGAATCCACGAATACCAGCAGGAGCGCCGTGGCCACCGACCCCCGGATCAGCGGCAGATAAACCCTGAGGAGCGTGCCGCCGGCGGACTGGCCGAGTGTCCTGGCCGCCATGGGCAGGCTCGGCGCGACACGCGCGACGGCCGCATCTGCCGCACCCTGCCCTATGGCGAAGAACCTGATCGAATAAGCATAGACCAAGGCCACGACACCACCCGTCAGCAGCAATCCGGGATCCCATCCGGTCAGGGCGAGAATGCCGTCAGCAAGCGCATTGTCGAATGCAGCCAAGGGAATCAGCAGGCCCAATGCCAACACGGCTCCGGGTGCCGCATATCCGATCGTCGTGATCGGCAGGAGCATTCCTGGCCCCTGCCGTCCGGACAATCTCGTCCCATATACAAGAAACAGTGAGGCGATCACCGTCACGACGGCCGCCGCACCACCCACCATGAAGGTGTTCGCGAGCGCCGCCCCCAATCCTGGCGCCAGCCATCCCTCGGGGCTCGATAGCGCATGGTTCCCCAAGACCGCGACGGGAAGCACGAAGCCGGCCAGAAACGGCAACGCGCATGCCATTGAAGCCATCAAGCCCACTGCACCCGTCAGCGCCACCCGTTCGATTCGGTGATCCGTCCGAGACATCCGATGAAACTTCATGCGCCGACGGCTCGCCCTTTCGAGAACCACGAGAAAGAGGATCATTCCGAGAATGGCACATGCGATCTGCGCCGCCCCACCCGCGTTCCCGGCTTCCAGCCAGACAGTGAAGACCCCGGTCGTCAGGGTCTGCACGCCAAAGTAGTCAACGGCACCAAAGTCGTTCACGGTCTCCATCATCACGATTGCCGTGCCGGCCATGATCGCCGGCCGGGCAAGCGGCAGCCCGATCCTAAGGAAGCGTCGCCGGAATCCCGCACCGAGCGCGCGGGCGACCTCGTGGGCTCGGCCGGACTGCTCCCGAAACCCTGCACGCGCAAGCAGGTAGACGTATGGATAGAGCGATGCGGTCAGCACGAAAATCGCACCGTAACGCGACCTGATTTCGGGGAAGCGGTAGTCGGCGGCACTCTCCCAGCCAAAGACCTCGCGCAGACCGGTTTGCACGGGTCCCGCGAATTCGAGAAAGTCAACCAGTGCATAGGCGCCAAGGTATCCCGGCACCGCCAGCGGAAAGAGAAGAAGCCACTCCAGCCACCTCGATCCGGGGAAGCGGCAGCACACGATCAGCCAGGCCGTGCATGTCCCGATAATGGCCGAAAGGAAGCCAACCGAGGCCATGATGGTCAACGTATTCGCCAGGTAGCGCGGCAACGTCGTGGCCGCCAAATGCGCCCAGATCGGCTCCGACGGATGGGCCGCAATCCAGATGACGGAAATGATCGGCATGAGCACAAGCGCCGCGATCGCCAAGGCCCCGAGACTCCAGCCATCCGGCATGGGAAGGTGAATGCGGCGCAATAGTTGAGTGTTTCGATCGACCATTGCGAATTGCCTAGCTTGAAACAGGCTCACCGTCCAGTTGCCCTGAACGTCGCACCCGAGCCGGACGCCACTCAAGAACTCGTGCCGACAAGGCAATCTGCAAAGCGTCGCGCTCCCGGCAACGCCTGTCAGGCCGAGGGATGTCCGCACGGGCACGGGTCGACGTGCATGGGCCGCGTCACATGCCCAGCGCTTCCTTGTATATCTGCAGGATTGCCTCTTCCTCGGCAACCTCGTTCAGGTCCCGCTTTCTCAACGCGATCAGCTTGCGCATGACCTTCGTGTCGTAGCCTCGCGATCCGGCCTCGGCCAGCACCTCCTTCTGCTGGCCGGCGATGACCAACCTCTCCTCCTCAAGCGTCTCGTAGCGGTCGATGAACTGGCGGAGTTCATCCGCAGCAACGCGATAGGTCTGTTCGGTCATGTCCTTCTCCGGCGGGCAATGCATGTCGTTGTCTGGCGCAACTCGATATTCCGCGAGCATTGAGCCGACAAGGGTTGATCCGCACGCCTCCGCCAACTATTCGGACAGGCCAGAGGTCAGTCATGTGGGGACACATGGAAATCCTAGTCTGGACAGGAGCCTTGGTGACGCTTGCCGGTGTTGCAAGCCTGGTCTGGTGCATCGTCGCTGTTCAACGCGCTCGGCGCGAAGCGCTTGATGAATCGGCAATGAAGGCCAGGCTCCAGAGGACGGTTGCCATGAACATGGGCGCGCTCATGCTGTCCGCAATCGGGCTGATGATGGTCGTCGTCGGAATCCTGCTTGGATAGGGACGTCGAGACTCAACTTGCCCGCCCCGCAACTGCGCTTTCCGCATCCGGCAAAGTGACCCGAAACGCCGCGCCGCCAAGTCCTGCAACGTAGTCGACCTCTCCCCCAAGGCGCTTCATGACCTCGCGGCAGATCGCCAGCCCGAGCCCTGCGCCACCTCCGGCCCGGTGATCGTCGGCACGCGTGAATTTCTCGAACATCTCCGCCTGGGACTCTTCCGGAATGCCGGAACCGTTGTCGATGAAGTCGACGACGTGACGACCGTCAACCTCGTGCACATGGACCTTCAGGCGTGGTTCGGGGGCATCGCAGTATTGCCCGGCATTCGAGATCAGGTTGATGAACACCTGCGCCAGCCTGTCGCAGTCGGTGCGGAGCGGCACCTTCTCGTCAATTCCGTTGCGGTCGACCGCCATCGTCGCCTCGGCGCCCAACTGCCCGGTTGCGACGAAGGCCCGGTCCAGAACCGCATCAAGCGTGCCGTCCTGACGGTTCAGCACGACCTGCCCGCTCTCGAGCACGCTCAGGTCCAGCAGATCGTCGAGAAGCCGTGTCATTCGGACTGCCTCGCCGTTTATGATCTGGCTGAATTTCTGACGTTCCCCTGCCGTCATCGACTCGCCATCCATCAGTATCTCGCTGAACGAGCGGATCGAGGTCATCGGCGTGCGCAATTCGTGGCTGACCTGGCTGAGAAAGCTGTCCTTCTGGAACGAAAGCGCCACAAGCTTCTCGTTCGCTTCACGCAACTGGCCCGCCGTGTTTTCAAGCTCCCTCGACTTTGACTCGAGCTGGCTCGAGTATTCGAGAATCTGCTGGGCCTCGTCGGCGACTCTCATCATGTCCTCGACGGACACCGACACGCCGCCGGTGATCTGCGCGATCATCGCGTGCGCGGTCGCCGCCCCGACCGAGCCCGAAAGTTCGCGCTCGAGTCTTTCGACAAATGCCGGCGTCACGTCCGGGAGAGACCCGCTCTTGTTCTGTCTTTGGGCCTCCGCCCTGAAGAGCGCCTGAGCATCAGTGGCGCCAAGAAGCCGTTGCGACATCATGAGGAGGTCTTCGGCTTCGACCACACCGCCGCTCCAGCCCCGGCCCCCCCCCGAATACCGGAAAATGTTGACGAAGCGGGCGCCCTGGAGACGTTCAAGCGGAGTCTGGGAGCTAAGGATGGAGAATGCCAGGAACGACCCGGCGTTCAGGATCATGGACCAGAACACGGAGTGCACCAGCGGATCCAGCCCCTCGATTCCGAAGAGCGCATGAGGGCGAAGGAGCGCGATGCCGAACGGGCCATGCGCAAGGATCTCCGGCGTCAGGATGCCGCCTTCTCCGAAACTCGGCAGGAACGAGGTCCAGACCCAAACCGCAAATCCGACCGAAATCCCGGCGGCAGCGCCAGTCCGGGTTGCGCCGCGCCAGAAGATGGCACCCAGGAGGGCGGGCAGCACCTGCGCGACGCCCGTAAACGACACCAGGCCGATCGCGGCGAGCGCGGCGCCGCCGCCCGAGAGAACGAAGTAAAGATATCCGAAGAGCAGGATTCCCGCGATCGAAAGGCGACGCGACAGGATCACCACTTTGCGCACATCGCCCGACAGCGCGGCCCTGCCCTCCCGCAAATTGAGCCAGATCGGCATCACGACATGGTTCGACACCATGGTGGAGACCGCAATTGCAGCGACGATCACCATCGAGGTCGCCGAACTGAAGCCGCCCAGAAAGGCCAGCATCGCGAGCGCGTTCCGATCGAATGCCAGGGGTACGGTCTGCACGAACAGGTCTGGATTCGACCCCTCGGGACTCACGGACAGGCCGACGACGGCGATCGGGACGACAAACAGGCTGATCAAGAGAAGATAAAGGGGAAACGCCCAGCTTGCGGTTGCGAGATGCCGCTCATCGGAGTTCTCGACGACCATCACCTGGAACATGCGTGGCAGGCAGATGAATGCGGCCGCTGACAGGAATATCAGCGTTGCCCATCGATCCGCCCCGGTGTTCCAGCTGGATATCGGTGACGCATCTATGGCGTGAAGCGTGGGTCCCACTCCACCGCTGACGACAAAGACGACAAACATGCCCACGGCCATCAGCGCGGCGAGCTTGACGACCGCCTCGACGGCAATGGCCGTGACCACGCCGTGGTGCCGCTCGTTCGCGTCCAGGTTGCGCGTTCCGAAAATGATCGTGAAGAGCGCCAGCCCCGCGGCAATCAGGAGCGCCGTGCTCCTCAAGGACTGCGGATCTGACGCCGATCCGGACTGGGAAAACGCGTCCAGGCTCAGCGTCACTGACTGAAGCTGCAGGGCGACGTACGGGGTCGTGCCAATCACGGCGAGGCAGGTCACGAGCACGCCAAGCGCGTTCGACTTGCCATAGCGTGACGAGATCAGGTCGGCGATCGACGTGATCCTCTGCGAGCGCCCGATCCGCACAAGTCGCCGCAGGATCACCCACCATCCGACCATGACAAGCGTCGGGCCGAGATAGATCGCCACGAACTCCAGGCCGGAGCGCGCGGCATACCCGACAGCGCCGTAGAACGTCCAGGCCGTGCAATAGACGGACAGGGACAAGGTGTAGACCACGGGCGAACGCAGCCATCCGGCCTTTCCCCGCTCTGCCTGCTTGTCGGCCCAGAACGCCACCCCGAAGAGCAACAGGACATAAACGACGCAGATTACGACCAGGATGTCGAAGCTCACGTCTTGCGCTCCACCTGCCGACCCTCGCGCGTGCGTTCGGCAATGCGCGCAATTCTTGCCAGAGATCGTGACAGAAACCCGGACAGGCCGATCAGCGCCATCCAGACCGTGAACACGTACACGAGTGCAGATGACGTCGCGCGACCCGTGGCCCAGAGAATCGGGATCAGCATCAGGACGATCGCAAGCAGCGGCAGGAGATTCGCGGCGTCAAGCACGCGCCGCTGGCGCGTCGATGCACTTGCGGGCGAATTCGGGGCCGGGTCGGCCATCAGCGCACCAGTTCACGTGCGCTCGCCAACATCTCGGCATTCGAGAAGGGCTTTGTCATGAACTTGTTGACGCCAAGCCTCTCGGCCAGTTCCTTGTCCTTCTTCTGCCCGCGCGCCGTCAGCATCATGACCGGAATGTCGCGTGTTGCCTCGTCGGCACGCATGTCGCTCAGGATGTCGTAGCCGGACCGGTTCGGCAGCATGACGTCAAGTATCACGAGGTCGGGACTCCGGCTACGGACCGCCTCCAGCGCATTCTTGCCGTCCGGACTGGTGTCAACGCGCCAGCCTTCCCGCGACAGGATGAACCTGATCGCCTCGATGATGTTCGGCTCGTCCTCGATCAGCAGGACCCGCGTCTCCGTCACCGTCGATCCCCTCCCCGGATGATGGCGCTGGTCGCAAGACTATGACCAGACCGGCCTGGAGTGTCAAAGCCCTTCGCCCGACAGCGTCGAGAACACCGCAGGCTCGCGCCGCGAAGGACAGCCCGTCTCGGCGCAGATCCGGCATGTCGTTCCGGCCCGGAGGATCCGGCCAGCGTCACGTCCGTGCTGCCACTGCCTGAACAGCATCCACGACGTCACGACCGGAGGGCCCTCGAAACCCAAGGGATGAGTGATCTCCGCAACTGCATGCACGTCGAACAGGTTGTCGTCTCGCCCGCTCATCGCCAGCGTCTCTCGAACCGGAACCATCGGTTGCTGGCCGGCCCGGAAGAGCGGCCAGAGCGGGCAGGCCCCGCCAAAGCGAGGCAGGTCGAAGTCAGGCAGCGGCTTGCGAAAGACCAGCGTGCCCGAAGCGTCGCATCCGACCAGGCCGAACGCTCCTTGTTCGGGCAAGGCATCGGGAGCCAGCGTTGCAAGGCGACGGAACAATGCCGGCAGCGGCGCGTCAAGCATGTCCGCAAGGGCAAGCGGCTCTTCCGTCTTCCCGAGCGCGTCCCCAAGCGACGCTTTCGGCACTGCGGCCGCGTCCGCCGCGTATTGCACCAGGTGACCATGGGCCAGTTCCCTTGCGGCCAAGGTCCTGATCTCGTCCGCATCATCCACGATCGCCGCTATCGGGGCAGCGGCATCACGCTCAAGCTCCTCGAACACCCAGCCGCGCGTCATCAGCCATTGTTCGACTTCGTCCTGCGGCAGCGAGCCCGTTCCACGGTCATCGGCCTCGGCATCCAGGTAGCCCACAAGCGACTCCGTGGCATCTGCAAGACGTCGGCTGTCCTCGTGGATGTTGCGGGCAAATCTCCGCTGCCACTCAGGCTCGACCGGCTCGCCGCCCGCCAGGATGCCGCTTGCGGACCGGATGGCCGTGACGCTCGTGAGCACGTTGTGCATCGATGCCGAAAGGAAGGGATCGTGAGTCAGGCGATCATCGAGGCGTTCGACCACCTGCTCCAGGCGCGCGCTTTCGCGGAACTGCATCCGGATCAACCGGGCCCAGCCCGGGAACCTGCTGGCGAGCTCATCGGCCCTGTCGCGCTCCGCGGCCGCCTCGTCGTGCTTGTCTGCAGCGGATTCCAGCGATGCCAGGAGCGCCGATTCCGCTCCTTCGCCAATGGCCGACGGTTCTGCACCGAGTGCCTCGGCAATTCTCAAGAGCAGGGAACCGCCGATTCTGCGGCGGTCGTGCTCGATGAGATTGAGATAGCTCGCCGAAATCCCGCAGGCCTTCGCCAACTCGGCCTGCTTCATGCCGAGCGCCATGCGGCTGTTGCGGATCCGCGTGCCTGCAAGCTGCGAACGGCTCATCGATTCTCCTTTGCCTTCAGGCCGGTTCTGCAACCGCGCGAAAACTAATTTACAATCCCTCGACCAAACCTGTCCATGAATTTTCAAGATTGCTTTTTTGTTTCATGGAATTGTTGCGGCGTTTTCAAGACGCCATCGATAATGCCGGCACGCTGTAAACGTCGATCGCCGAAGTCCGGTCGGCATTCCATCCACACGGGAGGACACCCATGTCAAAAATCGAACTCACCCGCCGCAGCATGCTCAGGGCCGGTGTCGCCGGACTGGCAACGCCGACCATCTTCTCAGGCGCGGCCTGGTCATTCACGAACGACCCGCAGGGCGGTGCGGTCACCCTCGGCTTCAACGTGCCCCAGACCGGGCCCTACGCGGACGAGGGCGCGGACGAACTGCGCGCCTACGAACTCGCCGTCGAGCACCTGAACGGCGGCGGCGACGGCGGCATGATCAACACCTTTTCGTCGAAGACCCTCGACGGCAACG
>JAPPCV010000089.1 GCA_028824715.1 Boseongicola sp.
TCCCGCCTATGACCAGTGCATCAAGGCTTCGCACCTGTTCAACCTTCTCGATGCCAGGGCCGTGATCTCTGTCACCGAGCGCCAGGCCTACATCGGGCGGGTGCGGTCGCTGGCGAGGGCTTGCGCCGACGCGTTCGTGACAACAGAGGCGGCAGCGGGCGGGTGACCGTGGCGATGCCTTGCGAACCGGGGCCCGGTCGGGAATTCCCGCTGGGCGCGTGGGGAAAGAGCCTGACCCCGGTGACATGCACGCCGCGCCGCAGCCGGTGTCGCCCGGAACGGGAAATGGCATGAGCGGGAAGGTGATTGCCCTTGTTCTCGTGATTTGCTGCGCGCTTGCCGGCGGTGGGCTGTACTACCTGCAGGTGTACGGGTTCTACGACGAGATTCCGCCAAGCGGAGCGTCCGACGTGCTGCTGACCACCCTTCATTCTGGAGCGCCAGAGCCAATAAACCATGAGGAATTTCAAGCGATTGACGCGGAAAGCTCACCTTTGCGCTACCGTGCTTGCTTCACGACCAGCATGAGCCTTGCAACGCTCACCGAAACCTATGCGGTCCATGACGACCCGGTGCCCAACGTGGCGCCCGGATGGTTCAGTTGCTTCGACGCGTCGGAAATCGGTGCAGCGCTGGAAAGGGGATCCGCAATCGCGTTCCTGGGCACCAGGAACATCGCTTATGGATTTGACCGGGTTGTGGCCGTCTCCGGAGACGGGCAAGGCTACGTCTGGCACCAGTTGAACCGTTGCGGAGAACGACACTTCAACGGGGAATCCTTGCCGGAAGATTGCCCGCCACCCCCGCCAAGGGAAAGCCAATGACCCAGGAAGCGCTGATTCAGTTGCAATCTTCCCACCCTGGGTTCGGCCGATGCGAGGAACTGACCCATGCCTGACCTGCTGATCGAACTCTTGTCCGAGGAAATTCCCGCGCGCATGCAGGCAGCTGCGGCCGAGGACTTGAAGCGTCTCGTGGCGGACGGCCTCGCAGAGGCCGGATTGTCCCATGACGACGCTGCCTCCCTTGTCACGCCGCGACGGCTGGTCCTGACGGTGTCGGGCTTGCCGAAGATGAGCCAGGCGACGCGGGAGGAGCGCAAGGGTCCGAGCGTCAATGCCCCGGAGAAGGCTCTGGATGGATTCCTGCGCTCGACAGGGCTCTCGAAAGAGGACCTCGAGGCGCGGGATGGCAAGAAGGGGCAGGTATGGTTCGCGGTCATCGAGCGCGAAGGACGCCCGACTTCCGCGATCGTGGCCGAAGTTCTGGACGTCGTCATCCGTCATTTTCCGTGGCCCAAGTCCATGCGTTGGGGTTCCGGAAGCCTCAGATGGGTCCGGCCGCTGCACTCGATCATCTGCCTTCTGAGCGACGCGGACGAGATCCAGATCGTTGACCTTGAAGTCGATGGCATACGTGCCGGCAACCGGACAGTGGGCCATCGTTTCATGGCCCCCGAACCAATCATCGTCACGTCCTGTGCCGACTACCTGGCGAAGATGAATGGGGCAAGGGTTCTTGTCTCCGCCAAGGAGCGTGAAGAGATCATCGTGCGCAACGCAACTCGCCTGGCTGAGGAGCGGGGCCTGGAAGTGGTGGACGACACTGACCTTCTCTCGGAGGTCGCAGGCCTCGTAGAATGGCCAGTGGTTCTGCTGGGCGAGATCGGGGAGGAGTTTCTGGATCTGCCGACCGAGGTGCTTCGAACCTCGATGAGGGTGCATCAGAAGTTCTTCAGCGCAGGAGACAGTTCGAGCCGGATCACCCATTTCATCGCGGTGGCGGATCGGGAGACGGCGGACGAGGGAGCGACGATCATGGCCGGGAACCAAAAGGTCCTTAGGGCCCGCCTTTCGGATGCCAAGTTCTTCTGGGAAAACGATCTGCGCGTGGCCAGGGACGGCATGAAGGCGTGGACCGACATGCTCGGCAAGGTCACGTTTCACAACAGGCTTGGCAGCCAGGCGGGGCGAATCGACCGGATCGCGGCTTCCGCCCGCGAGATCGCCTCGGCTTTGGGAGCCGACCCGGACAGGGCGGCCGCGGCGGCACGGATTGCGAAGGCTGACTTGTCGTCCGAAATGGTCTGCGAGTTTGCCGAACTCCAAGGGATCATGGGCGAGTACTACGCCCTTGCCGCGGGCAGGTCCGCCGAGGTTGCACGCGTTGCGCGCGAGCACTACCAGCCACTTGGTCCGTCCGATGATGTGCCGGACGGGCTACTGTCGGTCGCGGTCGCGCTTGCGGACAAGATCGACACGCTGGCGGCGTTCTGGGCCATAGACGAGAGGCCGACCGGTTCGAAGGATCCGTTTGCGCTGAGGCGCGCGGCGCTCGGCGTAATAAGGTTGATTCTCGAGAACGAACTCCGGCTTTCCATCTGCGAGATTGCGGTGGAGCCGAGCCGGCGGGCCGCCACGGACGCTGTTGAGCATGGTTCCAACGACGATGAGGGCAAGGAACTGCAGCTAATGGTCGTTGAAGAGGACTATCGTCAAGGCCCCAACGGGCCGCTACCGCGCGGGATCCTCGAATTCCTTCATGATCGCATGAAGGTCTTTCTTCGTGGCAAGGGCGTTCGTCACGATGTCATCGACGCTTGTCTTGCAATGCCGGGCGCTGATGACCTGACGCTGCTTGTAAGGCGTTCCACTGCCCTTGCTGCGTTCCTGGACACGGAAGACGGCGAAAATCTCACGCAGGGATACAAGCGTGCGCACAACATCCTGAAGCAAGCCGAGGAGAAGGATGGTGTCGAATATGCACTCGACCCGGACCAGAAGCTGGCGGAGACAGACGAGGAGCGCTCGCTGTTTGATGCCCTCGAAAGGGCGGAGTCCGCGATTCGTCCCGCAATGAAGTCCGAGGACTTCGAGGCGGCGATGCTGGCCATGGCCGATCTCCGAGGGCCGATCGACGGTTTCTTCGATGCGGTGCAGGTGAACGCTGCGGACGAACGCCTGAGGCGAAACCGTCTCAATCTTCTGCATCGCATCAGCGAAACCTGCCTTGCCGTGGCGGACCTGAACCGGATCGAGGGATAGGGTTCCTGTCTGGTCTCGTGCCAGGATGGCAATCGCTCCCATGACGCGGCAGAAGCATTCGGTCCCTTCGTTCTCTTGCAGGCGTTGGATCCGCATCACGTTAGTTGGGCGACGCGGCCGACTTTTGCGTCTCGAATCCCGGAAAGGTTGCCGTGTCGGGATGTACCTTGCATCACGGGAAGGCCGCACTTCCTGTGGTCTCATCGATTCTTGAACGTTGAGGTTTACTGCGTATGCTGCGGGGCAAAGGAATCGCCGCAGTGCAGAAACGCTTTGAAATAGAAGATTTTGTTGCCGTGAACGCGACCGCGCCTGTCGCGACCGAGATGCATGGCGAACGGGCGAAGTGCCTGCAACGGCTCATTCGGCTGGACTTGCCGGTGCCTACATCGATTGCGCTGTCCTTTGCCACGGTGCGGTCTCTGGCATCAGGCGGAACCGTGGATGCGGCGAAGGTGTTGGCGCATTTCGGAGAGGCGCCGCTCGTTTCGGTGCGTCCGTCTTCCGGCAATCCGGAGTGGGGCGGTCCAGAGGCGATCCTGAATATCGGCATGAATGATGCCCGGCATGCGGAATATGCCAGCCTCCTCGGACCAGAAGCGGCTGACCGCCTGTACGGCCGCTTCGTTCAGACCTATTCGGTGCAGGTCGCGCATCTTGATCCGGATGCCTTCGAGGCTGCCAGGGAAGCAGATGCCGAGGCCCTGAGATCCATGCTCGATGCCTATGAGGCCGAGATGGACGAGCCCTTTCCGCAGGATCCAGAGCGCCAGCTTACGGATGTGCTCAAGTCCATGGCCCGGGCATGGGAAGGCACTTCGGCCCGGCTCCTGCGCCAGGCGCGTGGCGCGCCACCCGAAGCGGGACTCGGACTTGTCGTGCAAGCCATGGCAGCTGGTCTTGGGCCGCCGGAATCGGGTTCTGGCGCGATTCAATTCGTTTCCGGTGCTACCGGTGAGGCACAGATCATCGGCCGATACCTGAGCCAGAGCCAGGGTCGCGATGCGTTGCGGAGCAAGGACGCGATCTGTCTTGCGCGCAATGCCCAGGGAGCGTCGTTGGAAGATCTCTGTCCGGAAGCGTTCGCCGAACTGGTTGGATTTGGGGCGACCTGTCGTGAAGGGCTGCATGAGGAAATGCAAATCGAATTCGCCTTGGTTGGGGGAGAATTGAGCGTTCTTGATGCACTCCGCGTCCAACGCCAGCCGCAAGCGGAGGTCCGCATTGCCGTCACGCTCGCGAACGACGAAGTGATTTCGAAGGACGAGGCTGTCTCAAGGATTGATCCAGGACTTCTCACGCAACTGATGCATCGCCAAGTGGATCCTTCTGCGCAAAGGGACGTGCTGGCTACGGGCGTTGCT
The DNA here is from genome assembly GCA_028824715.1 of Boseongicola sp. Classification (GTDB taxonomy): domain Bacteria; phylum Pseudomonadota; class Alphaproteobacteria; order Rhodobacterales; family Rhodobacteraceae; genus JAJEFO01. The sequence continues at coordinate 4,409 of JAPPCV010000089.1, forward strand.
GCAAGCCCGGGGGCTGCAACGGGCAAGCTCGTGTTCACGTCGGCGGCAGCGCAGGCGGCCCATGCCCGGGGCGAGCCCGCGATTCTCGTGCGGCGCGAAACCTCGCCCGAGGACATTCGTGGAATGCACGCGGCAGTTGGCGTCCTGACCGAAAGGGGCGGCATGACAAGTCACGCCGCGATGGTTGCGAGAGGCCTTGGCCTTCCCGGTGTCGTCGGGGCCTCGGGAATCGTGCTCAACCGTCGAGACAGGAGCCTGACCGCCGAGGACGGGCGGGTCTTCAAGGCGGGAGATTGCGTGACCATTGACGGAACCTCGGGCACCGCCCTGGCCGGTAAGGTGCCGTTGCTTGAACCTTCTCAGGGCGAAGCATTCCGAACGATTCTGGACTGGGCGGACGAGGCAAGGGACATCCGGGTCAGGGCCAATGCAGACACCTATTCCGAGGCAAAGGTCGCCCTTGCGTTCGAAGCCGAGGGTATCGGGCTCTGCCGAACTGAGCACATGTTCTTCGAAGAGGATCGTCTTACGCTGATGCGCGAGATGATCTTTGCGGAGAACGCGGAGGGGCGGGCCGCCTCGCTCGAGCGTCTCGTGTCATTGCAGGTCGAGGATTTCACGCAACTCTTCGACCTGATGGAATGCAAGCCTGTCTGCATTCGGCTGTTCGATCCGCCGCTTCACGAGTTCCTGCCGAAGAGCCGCGACGGGCTGCGCGACCTGGCGGACGCGATGAACCTTCCGCTGTCCAAGGTGACGCGTCATGTCGAGGCGCTCGAGGAATTCAACCCGATGCTCGGGTTGAGGGGCGTGCGTCTCGGCGTCACGATTCCCGAGATCTACGAGGCGCAGGCCGAGGCCATTTTCCTTGCGACGATCCACGCGAGCAGGCCCGAGCGTCCGGTGGTGCCCGAGATCATGATCCCGCTGGTCTCTGCAAGTCGCGAGGTCGAACTTGTGCGCAGCCGGATCGAGGCGGTGGCGGCAGCGGTGCGAACACGATTGGGCGTTCAGTTCGACTACAAGCTGGGCGTCATGGTCGAAACGCCACGGGCCGCGCTCAGAGCCGATGAAATCGCGCCGCAGGTCGCGTTCCTGAGTTTCGGCACCAATGACCTGACGCAGATGACCTATGGTCTCTCCCGGGACGACGCGGGCCGGTTTATGGCGGACTACGTGCGGCTTGGTGTGTTTCCGGAGGATCCCTTCCATCGGCTGGACATGGACGGCGTTGGGGAGCTCCTGTCATTGGGGGCGGATCGTGCAAGGGGCTCCAATCCCGACCTGGTCCTTTCCATCTGTGGCGAGCATGGCGGAGACCAGGAGTCGATCGCGTTTTGCCGCGCGGCGGGCTTCGACTACGTAAGCTGCTCGCCTTTCCGTGTTCCCGTGGCACGGCTTGCAGCTGCGCAGATCGCGATTTCCGAGCGAAATGCGACATGACTGGCTCGCGGTCCCGATCTTGCGACCGTGGTTCATGCCGCGCTGGACCCGCGGCATGCCATTTTCCGCCGAGCGTGCACTTGCGCGGGGCAGGTTCGTGGGCGCAGGCTGTCGTTGCAGGATTCGCCACTGGGTGGGGACATTTCGCCAGTGCCGCACCGCGTCGCGCCACCTGACATGATGTTCATTGCAGAAGGGAACTCGAATGATCGGTCAGCTCAACCATGTTGCAATCGCGGTTCCCGACCTGGCGGCCGCGGTGCGGCAGTACAGGGACTTGCTCGGTGCAAGCGTCGGCGCCCCGCAGGATGAGCCGGAACACGGCGTCACCGTCGTGTTCGTCACTCTGCCAAACACCAAGATAGAACTGCTCCATCCATTGGGGGACGACTCGCCGATTGCGAGTTTCCTCGAAAGGAATCCTTCTGGCGGCATTCATCACTTGTGCTACGAGGTCGAGAACATCCGGGTCGCGGCCGATGCAATGAGGTCCGCGGGAGCGCGCGTCCTGGGCGACGGGGAACCGAAGATCGGGGCTCACGGCAATCCCGTGCTGTTTCTTCACCCGAAGGACTTCAATGGCACCTTGATCGAGTTGGAAGAGGCTGGATGAGCGTCCTTTCTGCCATCGTCCTGCTTGCGGTCGTCTGGTTCATGGTCCTGTTTGTCGTGCTTCCAATTCGCCTTAAGACGCAGGGCGACGTTGGCGAAAGCGTCAAGGGCACGCACGCAGGCTCTCCGGCATCGTCATTTTCCATGCTTCGCAAGCTGAAGATCACGACGCTTTGGGCGGTGCTGATCTGGGCGCTGATTGCCTCCGTCATACTCTGGGGAGGAATCACGGTCAGGGACATCGACTTTTTCGACCGGATGGGGCCTGCCGGCAGTTCTGGATAGCATCGGCGCCGAAATCACGATGGGGCGGCTCGGCTCTCAGGTTGGCGTGTGGCCGACCCGTTGCGTGATCGTGCAGCGCTGGCTCGCTGCGGCAGGTTGGCGCGAATGCAACTGGCCGGCGACATGCACGCAGATGCATGGTCGGGCGAACAAGATCAGACCGGCCAGGGCGAATTCAGTTCGCCGGGCATGGTTCCTGTCAACGGGGTTGTCCGTGCCGGTGCCAGGTTGCGGTCCTGTCCGTCCAGGCTGCCCGACGCGTTCAACCCATTCGGCACGGCCTCCCCTGAAACCGGACGGCGCATGGTCGACCTGCTGCCGGCAGTCGCAAGGACCACCAGGCAAGAGGAATCACGTTCACTGCAGGACATCTGATCCGAAGTGAGGAAGGATGCATGGGCATGATCATGGATGTGCGGCGCAACGAACTTGAAGCCGCCAAAGATCAAGATGCAGAGAATCGCCAACTGCCGCCATCGGCTTTGCGTCAATTTGGATCGGATTGCCGCCGCGCGATGATTCCCATCGTTGCGGCCACCAATCTCGACACGGTCAGACCTCCGATCCCGTCCACATCTGCCTCGGGCATGATCTCAACGAAATCGACGGCAGCGATGCGGCCGCGTTCCGAAGCCGCAACGATCAACTCCAGGACCTGGTAATACGTCAACCCTCCCGGAGCTCGTCCGATGGTGTTTGGCGCGACGGATGGGTCCATGGCGTCAATGTCGATGCACAAAATGACCTCTGCCCCGGGATCAATTCGGTCAATCGCGGGCCCAAGCCCGTGGCGATGGATATCTGGACCAGTGCAGAACCGCGCACCCCATGCCACGGCGTCCTCGTAGTCCGATGAATGACCTGACCCAATGCCGCGTGCTCCTACCTGAATGATCTTCTTGACATGATCCATTTCAGACGCCCGGCGCATGGTGGACGACAGCCCGTGAGTCTCTCCCATGTGACTGTCCCGCCAGTCGATGTGCGCATCGATCTGCAGAATGGTGTAGGGTTTCCCGGTATCCCTCATCGCGTCGATCATGGGGATCGGAACGGAATCGTCCCCGCCGATCAGGATGGGAACCACGCCGCGATTGACGATCATCGAGATCGCATCTCGGATGGTTTGCCGGTTTCCGGCAAAGTCACTGTCGCTCCAAGGCAGATCGCCGCAATCGACCGCACGCTTGGTCCCCGCCGGAAAGGTCGGTCCACCGAGGTCGAAATTGTGACGGTCGACATTGGCCGTCAACGAGCCAATGGCCTGCCGTAGGGAATCCGGGCCATTCCGGGCATAGGCGCCAACCGAGCCGTATGGTGTCGCGCAGGGTGCGCCGATAAAGGCGGACGAGGCGTCAATCGTTGCAAGGTCGTCGCAGGCTTCAAGGCCCAGGAATGTCGTGGTCTCGGTCGCCCCGAACAAGGCAGAAAGATCCGGTTTGCCCGTCATGTCACAGTCCTCCGACCTTTGCCTTGGTCAGGTTACAATCCGGCCTTCTGGTGTCTAGCGCCATTGTCGCATGACCGTTGCCGATTCAGAAAGAAGCGATGCGCGTACAGTGATTGCCCGGGAACGGAAACCTCGCCCGTTCAGGGCAACGCGATGGCGTCCGGAAGAACCCGGGGCAGGACATGCAGGACTGCGACATGGAAGGCGAACGGGATCAGGATCGTCAGCAGCAGGCCCGCGCAAGCGCTGTCCGAAGCCGCCGATCCCGGATCTGGCCAAGGGCAGCCAGAAACGCCCTCGGAATCAGGATGCCACCCATTCGGTGATCGCGTCGAGGTCGGGCCGCGGTCGATCCGGCGGAGCGCTCGTTTCGCTGCCGACATGAATGATGCCGGCAATCCACTCCCCGGGTCCCAGTCCAAGGTGCCGTTCCCGCCAGTCGCGATCGTGGCAGGCCCAGCCAGTAAGCCAGTTCGCTCCCCACCCGGCGGCGAGACATGCATTCAGGAGCTGCATGCAAACGGCGCCGGCAGACAGTGTCTGCTCGATCTCAGGAATCTTTTCGGAAGGTTTCGGGCATGCCACCACGGCCACGGCGAGGAGCGAGCGTGAATACTCGTCCACCGACTTGGCGATCTTTTCCGGCTCGATTCCAAGCTCCTCCCCCCTGGCGGGCAGCGTTGAGGCAAGTCGCTCAAGCGCCTCTTTCTCCAGGACAAGGAAGCGCCAGGGTTCCAGCTTTCCATGATCAGGAGATCGGGCGGCGACGGTAAGCAGCTTGCGCAGCGAGTCGCGGTCGGGCGCCGGGGCCGCAAGCGTCTTTGCAGGACGCGACCGGCGTGTTTCGAGAAAATTCAGCACTTCAGGACGGGATGCGGGCATGGGTGCTCCTCGGATGTCTGCGTCGACAGGTCTGGCCGGATCGGACCGCTGGAATCCTGGTCCGCCTACGCCGAATGCAGGAAATGCAACACATCGCCCTCCCTGACAACATAGTTCCTGCCCTCGGCACGCAGCTTTCCGGCATCGCGTGCGCCACTCTCTCCGCCAAGTTCGACGTAGTCGGCGAAGCTTGCCGTCTCGGCCCGGATGAAGCCCTTCTCGAAGTCGCTGTGGACGACTCCGGCCGCTTGATGCGCGCGCGCGCCCCTTTTCACGGTCCAGGCGCGCGCTTCCTTGGGGTTGGCCGTGAAGAAGGTTTGCAGACCCAGAAGCTCGTAGCCTGCACGCACCAGGCGGTCCAGCCCCGGCTCCTCAAGGTGCATTTCCGCGAGGAACATCGCTGCCTCTTCGGGCTCGAGCTGGCTGAGGTCCTCCTCGATCTTGGCTGAAATCACGACCGACGCCGCATGCTGGCCGGCCGCCATCCGCTCGACGGCTGCGGCGTGTTCATTGCCGGTAGCCGCCGCGTCTTCGGACACGTTGCAGACATAGAGCACGGGCTTTGCAGTCAGCAGCTGCAGCATGTTCCACGCGTTCGCCCTGTCGTGCGCGACCTCGACCGTTCGTGCCGGCTGGCCGGATTCGAGAGCCGCCCTTGCTGCCGTCAGGAGGCCCTCCTGCATGATGGCCTCCTTGTCTCCGCCTCTTACCTTGCGGGCGATGCCCTGCAAGCGCCTTTCGACCGATTCGAGATCGGCAAGCATGAGTTCCGTGTCTACAGTCCCGGCGTCCGCCAAAGGGTCGATGCGGCCCTCGACATGGGTCACGTCGTTGTCCTCGAAGCAGCGCAGCACGTGCGCGATCGCGTCAACCTCCCGGATATTGGCCAGAAACTGGTTGCCGAGGCCCTCGCCCATTGATGCGCCTTTCACGAGGCCGGCGATGTCAACGAATGTCATCCTGGCCGGGATCACGGCTTGGCTTCGCGCGATGTCCGCCAACCTGGGAAGGCGATCATCCGGGACGGCGACTTCCCCGACATTGGGCTGAATCGTGCAGAACGGGAAGTTCGCGGCCTGAGCCGCTGCGGTCCTGGTGAGAGCGTTGAAGAGGGTGGACTTGCCCACGTTCGGCAATCCGACGATCCCGGTTCTGAAGCCCACGATGCATCCCCCTCGCGTGTCGCCACGGGGCAATATCCGGCGTCCGCCTTCCGTGCAAGGCGTGCAGCGGCGAGACTAGGCCATGGAGTGCGGGCGATCTGTCAATGGCGCGAGGCGGAGGCCGGGCACGTCATTGGTCGCATCCCGGCCGGATCCGGCGTCAGGGCGACGAGGAACGGCACCTCCACCCGAACGGCCCGCGGATTCGTTCCCCGTGCCTCGACTTCGCGGGCAGGCCGGCGAGGTGCTCGAACCCGGCAGGAGCGGGAACACACATTTTTTGGGGCTTATGACGAATAGGCACAAAATCCGAGCCGTGTTGCCAAACGCCGGAGCGGCGCTGTGGCGGTCGCATGGAAGGCATCGGTTTGTTTGGCGTCAGGTTGGTCGTCCGCATGTTCAGGCGTCAGATCATGAGATCGGCTACCGATCGAGGTTGGTGGCAAGAGTGGCTGCCAGTGTCCGTGCGAGCGGAAATCGTGTGCGAGCTTGCAAGGCGGTGGATCAAATTGGCGCAGGTGCGTGACGGCGATACGCTTTCCTTGCTTGAACAGGCCGCCGTACTATACGCGAGAATTCGGAACCTTGGTCTTCCCACTCCCGAACCTCAGTACAAGTCAGAAAGCAGCCGACATTCCTTGGGGCGGGCGGTTGCGAATCTCAATGCCATGTGTGCTTTGGCGGAGGATGATCGCTTCAGCAAAAGGCTGCTTGAAGACACCAAGGAATTTCTTGAAGTGGTATGCGCCGACCAAAGGACGAAATACCTGTTTCAACGCGCAGCGGCTTTCACACGCGACGGAATGAAGGCTGACAGACTTTCCCCTAATTTCGCGAGAAGTGAGCCGGTTTCTCCCGAAACTCCTTGAATTTTCACGAGAAACATCTATATAATGGTCACAACGAGAGGGGGGAGCCGCATGGGCAATTTGCCGGGAAAATCTTTCCGCGAAGGACTCAGCTTCATCGAAGTCGCAGACATGTTCAGCGATGAAGACAAAGCACGCGAGTGGATCGCGGAACACCGGTGGCCTGACGGCCCTTGCTGCCCCAAGTGCGGCTCGTTCAACGTCCAGTGCGACATCAAACACAAGACCATGACGCATCGCTGCCGCGACTGCTGCAGCGGCAAGAGCCGGACGATGTTCAGCATCAAGACCGGCACGGTCATGGCAAGGTCGAACCTGAAATATCGCGCATGGGCGGTTGGCATCTACATGTTCATGACGAACATCAAGGGGATTTCATCGACTCACCTTCGCCGCGAACTCAAGATCAGCCAGAAAGCTGCCTGGTTCATGATGCATCGGCTTCGCAAGGTGTTCGAGGAAGACTCTGAACCGTATTCCGGACCAGTTGATGTAGACGAAACCTACATGGGCGGCCGCGTCCGCAACCTGAGCAGTGCGAAGCCCAGGGAACGCAAGAGAGCCGGACTTGCACAAGGGCCGAGCGGCAATACGGTAGTTGTCGGCATGAAGGACTGCGACAGCGGCAAGGTGACAGCGAAGATTGTTCAGAAGACAGACGCTGCGACGCTGCACGGTTTCATCGCCGATCACGTTGGCGAAGACGTCACGGTCTATACCGACGAAGCCAGGGCGTACAAGGGAATGCCGTTCGACCACGAGTGCGTCAATCACTCGGTTTCCGAGTATGTCCGCGACATGGCCCATACCAACGGCATCGAGTCCCATTGGGCCATGATGAAGCGCGGGCATGAAGGCATCTATCACAAGATGTCCCCAAAGCATCTTGACCGCTACGTCCAGGAATTCGCGGGACGCCACAACATCCGCAATCAGGACACCATCGACCAGATGAAAGAGACCGTGACCGGGATGGTTGGCAAGCGGCTTCTGTATCGGGAACTGGTTGCCGACAACGGACTGTCGAACGGGCTGGCGCCTGGCGCGAGATCATGATCAACAAGGAACCCGTTCTGCCGAGGATGCACATCGCATGGACATCAATTTTGAGGAAGCCGTTGCAACCTGGCTTGTTGCAGACGGGCGGACTTTGATCGCACCTGAATATTCGCTTGGCATTGGGGAGAATCCAGCACTGAAGGACCCGGTAAGGTGGCCCGACATTCTCGCGGTTCGCCCGAAGGACAAGCACATATTCCTTTGTGAGGTCACGTGGGGTAAGGACTGGAGGAAGTTTCGCGATAAAATCGCCGATTACCATGACAGTCTCGACAATATACGCGCAAGCCTCGATCATTGGCTTGGGGTTGGGGACAAGGAATGGCGAATATCCGTCTGGTACTTCGTGCCGAAACACCCCCATGTCGGCAAGATCCGGTCAATGAAACCTGACAATGGAATTGGTCTCTACGTCACTTCATTGGAGACCATCACGCCGTGGAAATACACTTGGGGATTTCGAGACGCTGGCACAGAGAGCTGATGGCGAACGGCGTCTGCCAGGGGCGTACGGACGCAGGAGTTTGGCAAGCCGTACAACGGACAGAAAGGCGTGAAATGATTTATGGAGTATTGGGTCCGGTGCTGATCACAATGGGCTTGGTGTTGGACGCAATTGGTGCTTTTCTGGTGGCATCCGTCTTGGTTGTATCCAAGACAGAAGCGGCAGACCGAACCGAGATGACCTGCCAACGAGGATGATCCTGCTCGCCACGAAACCCCGGCGGTCACGGCCATGATGAGAGACAGGAAGCGCGGATTGTGGGGCGCTTCCATATTGGTCTTAGGATTTGGTCTTCAGATAGTCGGCGTATGGTACGGCTGGTTTTCATTGGAAGGAAAGCCATGACCAAGAAGGCCAAGATCCGCAAGCGTCAGCCGCTGCCGAAGCCGGTGACGATTACGCTGCCGGACAACAGATTCCAGCCAAGGAAGGCGGACATGGACAAGGAATATGACATGCCGGGAGCGTCGGCGGAACGGATCAGGCAGGCGTTCTTTCGTCCGGTGATCGTCCGGCGCGAGCGGCCCTGAGCGCGCTGCAATTGAGTACACATTCCGGAGCGACCTTCGAGAATCTGCATCCGGGCACTGAGCCGGGGATCCTACTTCCAGGCTTTCGTACGTCTGGGGGGACTGGCCAGACTTCCAATCGGAGTCAAGACGGCCGTGACGCAAGGCTCGTTCATTGAAAGCAGCATGGCAAACCGGGCAAAATTCGTCCCGACACACGAATTCCCCTTTACAGCCGCGTTCCAAGCCACTTAGTTTCGTACGGAAACTCATGGGGCACTTTGAAACAGTTGGCAACACATATGCCTGAAGTGAACTATCTAAAGGTCATTACGCCAGTGCTCAAGAAGCAGCTTGCACCGGCGCGGGTGCTTGATGTTCGGGTCGATGAGGCTTTTGACTCCGATGGCGATCCAATCCTTCGAATACAGGTCGTGTACGAGGCAGAGCAGGACAGACTCGATCCGTTCAAGGTCGTTAGCTTGATACGGCACCTGCGCGGGCCATTGAACGAAGAAGGTTCGGAACGCTTTCCCGTCCTGTCGTTCATGACAGAAGAAGAGGCACATGCTGCCACATGACCTGATTGCTACCGCTAGGAAACTTGCGACCATTGGCGAGGTAGGTGCCCCGAAACAGTCAGACCTCAAAAGAGCGCAGAGTACCGTCTACTACGCCATGTTCCATGCCATTTGCCGAAATTGCGCCGATACACTGGTCGGCAAGATCAAGACCCCTAGCAGAAGCCAGGGCGCATGGAACCAGGCATATCGGGCCGTGAATCATGCACATGCCAAGAAGCAATGCATGCAGACACCATCGTTGAGCTTTCCTGATGCAATACAGGATTTCGCCAACTTGTTCACGGCATCCCAGGAAAAACGGCACAAGGCCGACTACGATCCTTCGTTCAGCTTGACGCGGCGCGACGTCCTCACGGAAATAGAATCGGCCGCTGTGGCAATCGCCAGGTTCCAGAAAGCGCCAAGAAAGGACAGAACGGCGTTTGCGGTATGGACTGTGGCACAATACCGGCGAGACTGATCACTCTGTAACGGCGCAGAAGGACCAGCCCGTCATTCACGACGACTCCGTACGCACCGATTATGCCGAAGTTCGATAGATCGTCCACCGCGAACCGAACGGCTAGATGCGGTTTGTGACTATTCGTCATAAGCCCCCATTTTTGAACGGAAGCCGTGGCCGGCGGCGTCGTTCGCAGGGCATCGCGTACCGGAGCGTCTTGCGGTCGCCTTGCTCGAAAGGGCACCGGCGAAGCCTTCGTCCGGCCAGGGTGGAAGCGAGGCATGTCAGGCGAGGGATGCAATTCCACGTTCCCAGCCAGGTCCGGCATCCGTTCGGCGATCTCGCGCGAGATCTTCTTGAGACGGACCAGGGCATTGCCAAGGATTGTCAGTCACGCCCATACGCTACAGAAATGCGGAGGCACGCGCGAGCGCCGGGCAAGTGCCCGGCGCTCGCGCCATGAAGCAAGGGAGGATGCCATGACCGGATTGATAGAAGTGTCACAGCGTGAGCGCGTCCTGGAAGTGGCCATGAACCGCCCACCGGTAAATGCGATCAATCTGGATCTCAGCACGCAAATGTATAATGCGTTCAAGCGGTTGAACGAAGATGACCGGCTGTGCGCAGGCCTGCTGCTCAGTGCCGGCAACGACAGGAACATCTTTTCCGCAGGCTGGGATCTCAAGGCCTTTGCCGCGGGAGAGGGCGCTAGTGACGCAAACGGGTTCGATCTGGGTCCCGGCGGTCTTGGCGGACTGCCGGAGTACTTCGATCTCTACAAGCCCGTGGTCGTGGCGCTTGCAGGCGGCGCCGTTGGCGGCGGGTTTGAACTTGCTCTCGGCGGCGACGTGATCATCTGTGCCGAGGACGCCTATTTCTGGTTGCCCGAAATGCAGCGCGGATTCCTGCCTGATGGCGGGGCCATCCAGAAGCTGCATCACCGAATCCCCTGGAACGTGGCGATGGACCTGATCCTGACCGGGCGCAAAATGTTTGCCGATGAGGCCAGGCACTGGGGACTTGTGCGCGATGTGGTGCCGGCTGACCAGTTGAAGGACCACGCACGCGGCGTCGCGGACACGATTGCGCAGGGTGCGCCCTTGGTGGCGGGGGCGCTCAAGGAATACATGCGCAGATATGGCCATCGCTCGGTCGAGGAGAGCCACGCCGCGGTGCGCCGGGCCTGGGTCGGGCAGAGCGACATGCCGCTCTATGAAAGGATGATCCAGTCCGACGACTTCACCGAAGGCTCCATTGCCTTTGCCGAAAAGCGCGATCCCGAATTCAAGGGCTGATCGCATGACCCACCGGCTATCCCCCATGTTCGACGCCGGTTCGATCGCCGTGGTCGGCGCTTCGGCCCGCCCCGGATCCTTCGGCGAGCGTCTGGCAAGGGCCGCGCTGTCGGCGGGTTTTGCCGGACAGGTCAGTTTCGTGAACCCGCGCGGTGGCGAAATTCTCGGGATGGAGGCGCTTCGTTCAATGCGAGAGCTTGACCACGCGCCGGACATGGCCGTGCTGGGCGTTGGCGCGCCAAATCTTGAAGCGGCACTGCTGGAGGCCATTGAAATTGGGGTCAGGGCGGCAGTGGTCTTCGACGCCTGTCATGGAACCATGCCGGACGGAACCTCGATTCTGTCCCGACTCAGGGATATCGCCTTCGAGGCGGACATTCCGGTCTGCGGCGGGGCGGGCATGGGCGTGATCAACACTCACAGCGGGCTGGTCGGGAGCTTTTACCCGGCCGATCACATGAAGTCCGGCGGCATTTCCCTGATCGCGCATTCCGGCAGCGTGTTCACCGTTCTGGGAATGAACGATCCGCGCTTTCGATTTGATCTCGTCGCTTCGCCCGGTCAGGAAATCGGAGCGACGATGGACGAGTACATCTCCTATGCCGCCCGCCGCGACCCGACCCAGGCCATTGCCGTTTTCATGGAGAGCGCGCGCAATCCCGACGGGTTGGTGGACAGCCTGAAGCTGGCCCGTGACGCAGGTAAGCCCGTGGTGATCTGCAAGGTCGGGCGCACCGAGGAAAGTGCGCGGCTGGCGCGGTCGCATACCGGCGCGCTGGCGGGCAGCCACCAGGCCTACGAGACGGTGTTTCGCGAATGCGGCGCCATTTCGGTGGATACTGTGGACGCGCTGATGAACACCGCGCTGCTGTGCTCCACCGGGCGCAGCCCCGCACCCGGCGGGGTCGGCTTGGTGACCGACAGCGGCGGCCTGCGTGAAATGCAGGTGGACCTGGCAGAGAAAATCGGCACGCCCCTCGCACGGCTGAGCGGTGATACGCTGACCGCCCTGCGCGAAGCCTTGCCGCCCGATCTGGAGCCCTCGAATCCGCTTGACTGTGCGGCGGACCTGACGGACGCGTTTGCCCGGGCGTTTGACAGTGGTCTGGACATATTGGCACACGCGCCGGAAGTCTCCATGCTGGGCCTTGAAGCCGATCTGCGCGATGATTTCGTCTATGCCCCGGAGCTGTTGGGTCATGCAATGCGTCTGGCGGACCGCACAAGCAAGCCTGTCTTTGTCTATGCAAGTTTCGGACAGACCCATAACCGCAGCATCGCGAACGAACTGGCCGAACTGGGCGTTCCCTGCCTGAACGGCGCCGGCATCGCCCTGCAGGCGGTCCGCGATTTCCAGGCCTGGGCCGATGCAGGTCGCGAGATGCCGGAGGCGTTGCCATTGGTTCCTCCCGCCGTGCCGCTGCCCTTGCCCCTGGACGAAGCCGCCAGTCTTGAAACGCTTGCCAAGTTCGGGGTTCCCGGTGCGCCGAGCCGTGTCTGCTCTGATGCGCAAACCCTCGCTGAAGCTGGGCGGGAATTGGGTTATCCGGTGGTGCTGAAGACTGCGGAAACCGGTGTTGACCACAAGAGCGATCTGGGCGGCGTGGTCCTGAACCTGACGGACGGCCCATCGCTGTGCACGGCCTATTCTGACCTGTCCGTGAAGCTCGGGCCCCGCGTGACGGTCCAGAAACAGGTCGGAATTGGTGTCGAACTGGCTCTTGGATGCGTGATCGATCCCGACTTTGGCCCGTTGGTCATGGTTTCCCCAGGCGGTACGCTGGTGGAGCTCTTCGACGAACGCATGTTCGCCCGCGCGCCGTTTGGTCCGGAACAGGCCGAGAAAATGATCCGCCGCCTGCGCATTGCCCGGCTGATGGATGGAGTGCGTGGTGGCCCTCCGAGCGACATCAAGGCAGCCGCCGCCGTGCTCAGCGACTTCTCGGTCGCCTGCGCGGCAATGCGGGATCATGTCGCCGAGATAGACGTGAACCCTGTTGTCGTTTCAGATGCTGGAGCCGTCGCGGTTGACGCGCTGATCGTAGCGGTGCGGGACCACGCAACCGACGCGGAATGAAGGTTGCCGCCAACCGCAATGGTCGCCGCGAAGGACGGGACCGGGAAGGTTCCGTTCAGATTCGGCAGAAAATCGAGCCGTTCCGTCTCCGTCAATTTCGCAAGATTCCGCAGCCATGCTGGCGGCCGTCCGCCCGACGTTCAACCAGCCCTGGGTTCAGAGGCAACCCGCAATCGCCACTGACCCGCTGCTGGCATGCAACCTGGCCAAAACCGGGCTGCGCCAGTTCCGACACCGCGCGTTCGGGCTCTTCCCTGATCTGGGAAGGCAGCCTGTCTGCGGCCACGGGCAAGTCGCTCCTCCCTGTTGTTGGCCTGCCTGTTCTGACATCATGTCGTTGACTCCCTGATCGGCTTCGTAGGAAGCTCCTTCCTGCACATGTCCAAGCGTCCCGCCGTGCCGGGTCGCCCGCTGAACGCAGAACCCCTGGACCCGGCACTGGACAAGCAGGCGGGATTCCTTGCACGCTCGGACCTGTGCTCTGACAAGACGATTTCGGCAAGCCCGAACATGCCGCCGCCTGAAACCGAAAGTGAAGCAAGGAGCGATGGAAACCAGGAGGCTCTGCGTCCTTCGGACCGGCACGTCTTCGGCTTGGACGTCCCTTGCCTTTCAATGCACTGAATCAAGGAGGATGCACGATGCAAGTTACACCGTACCTGTTCTTCAACGACGGACTCTGCCGGGAGGCGATGACGAATTACGCAGACATCTTGGGAGGCGAGCTGGGAATGGTTGTTGCGGCGGCCGACATGCCGCCCGAGTTTCCCATCGACGAGGACAAGAAGAATTGGCTGGCCCATTGCGAAGTGAATTTTCCCGATGGCAAGTTGATGGGGTCGGATTCCATCATGGGACCATCGGACCCGATGGCCGGGGCGAACGTGATGGTGAGCTTCGAATCGAAGGAACCTGCGGAAATCGCCTTCAACAGACTCGTCGAGGGCGGGGAGACCACCATGCCGTTTGCGCCAACCTTCTGGAGCGCGGGATTCGGCATGCTGACCGACCGGTACGGCGTGCGCTGGATGATCGGCTGCGAAGAAGCGCCCTGAGGCGTTGATCTTCCCTGGCTGATTGTGCACAGAGATTGGGACTGACGGAGAGGTTCCATGACCCGGATTGATGCCCGTTTCGCGGCCCTGAGGGCCGAGGGCCGAAAGGCCTTCGTCGCCTATGTGATGGCGGGGGACCCCGACTATGACGCCTCGCTCGAAATACTGAAGGGCCTGCCCGGCGCTGGGGTCGACGTGATCGAGCTGGGCTTGCCGTTCACTGACCCGATGGCGGACGGGCCGGTGATTCAACTCGCAGGGCAGCGCGCCCTGGCTGCCGGTCAGACGCTCAAGAAGACACTGGCCCTGGTGCGGGCGTTTCGTGAGGATGACGACGAGGCACCGATCGTGCTGATGGGATACTTCAACCCGATCATGAATCATGGTGTCGACGCTTTCTTGCACGATGCAAAGGCTTCTGGCGTTGATGGCCTGATCATAGTCGACCTGCCTCCCGAGGAGGACGACGAGCTCTGCATCCCGGCGCAGGAGGCAGGCCTGAACTTCATCCGGCTTGCCACGCCCACCACCGACGAGAGGCGCCTGCCAAAGGTCATGCAGAACACGTCCGGGTTCGTCTATTATGTCTCGATCACCGGGATCACCGGCGCAGCCGACGCTGTTGCCGGCGAAGTCGGGCCGGAAGTGGACAGGATTAGGGCGTCTACGGAACTGCCCGTCGTGGTCGGGTTCGGGATCAAGACGCCGGAAGCAGGCCGAGAAATCGCCCGCGTAGCGGACGGTGCCGTGGTTGGATCCGCAATCGTCGATCTCGTCGGACAGGGACGGCCGCCTGCAGAAGTGCTAGAGTTCGTTCGTGACCTTGCCGACGGGGCTCATTCGGCGTGAAGCGCGCCGCGCAACTGCGCAATCTGAGACCGATCGGGACAACGCACGGGCAGGGCGTCCAGGGAATTTCGGGCCGGACGCCCACTGCGCGCATCAGGGGAGCGAGCCCTCGATGACCCAAAGGGATGCGGGATAGCTCCAGGGAAGCGTGAGGCCCTTGGAGACCAGGAAGCGTCCTGAGAGCATCAGCGGCCCGTTCTTCAACGCCATGTTTCCGCGTGAGAGCCGTACGGCGTCGTCGCGGTTGGCAAGCTCGACTCGATAGGACGCATTCGGGTCGAGTTCCGCGAGACGGATCGGGCGGGGCAGGATCTGGGCCGAAGTCGCCGACTTGCCGATGAAGGCAGCGAAGCGGGAGCGGTCTGCCGCGATGTGCATCTCGGCAATGATCGCCGGGTCCGCGCTGTCAAGGCGCAGGATGTCCCCTTGCATCATCCAGCCGCGATTGCTCTTCCACCATGCAATGACCTTTGCAAGAACCTCCGTTTCGCCTTCGGTCAATTCGCGGGGATCCATTTCGATGCCCATGTGACGGCTCGCGGCGACCCATGCCCGGAACCGGATGTCCAGGTTCCGTCCGCTCGTGTGGCTGACGCGAGGCCCGACATGGCTTCCGGTCACGGCTGCAGGCAGGAAGAGCGCGGCGTTATGCTGCATGGAGAGGCGCTCCAGTGCGTCATTCGAGTCCGAAAGCCAGGCCCGCTGGGTGTGCGAGAGGATGCCCAAGTCGAGTCGTCCGCCGCCGGAGGCACAGGTCTCGATCTCGACGTCGGGAAATGCCTCGCGAAGCTGGCCCATCAAGACGTGCGTTCCCTCGGCTTGCGCGTGATCGGGAACCGGCAGGACGCGATTGTGGTCCCACTTGATGTAGTCGATGTCGTGGGCGCGAAGGATTGCCGCGATCTTCGCGAAGGCGTGTTCGCGAACAGCCGTGTTCGACATGTCGAGCGCCATCTGCTGGCGCCCGAGAATCTGGTCGCCTGGTCCGAACGCCCAGTCCGGATGCTTTCGATAGACGCCGCTGTCGGGGTTGATCATTTCTGGCTCGAACCAAATGCCAAACGTCATGCCGAGGCCGTGAACGTGTTCGATGAGCGGATCCAGGCCGTCCGGGAACTTGCGTCGGTCAACATCCCAGTCCGGAATCGAGCTGGTGTCGTCATTGCGCGCGTCGAACCAGCCGTCGTCGAGCACGAAGCGCTCCGCGCCAAGGCGGGCGGCGCGACCGGCGATGTCCTTGAGCACCTCGGGCTTGTGGTCGAAGTAGACCGCCTCCCAGCAATTGTAGTGCAGGGGACGTGGGCGCTCCGGTCTTGGCCAGGTCACGACGTGGTCTCGGACGTGACGCTGGAATGACACCGCGCATCCGTTCAGCCCGGTTCGGGAATAGGCGAGATAGAGGGGTGCCGTTGCGAATTCCAGGCCAGGCCTCGAATCGATTCCCGTGGCGTGGCCGAACTGGACCTGGCGTCGCCCGTCCGGGAGCTCTTCGGCCACCATGCGGTGGCCACCGGACCAGCCGTAGTGAAACGCCCATGCCTCGCCCTGGGTGTTCGTCGTGCCACGTGCAGGCACGAAGAGCCCTGGAAAATGCTCGTGGCCGGATCGTCCCGTGCGATTCTCGCGGAGGCGGATGCCTGGGATCCACGGCGTGCGGTTCAATTGGAATTCGCCGCACCAACGGCCCGAGACGTCGATCATTTCGTCCGAGTGCTGGGCGGCAGGCATGACTGGAGCTGCCAGCCAAAGCACGCGGATTGGCTTGTCCGACCTAAGCGTGGCGGACGCCGTGATGACCCGGGTCGCGGAATCCACGGCAAGTTCCGCAATATAGGTCATTCCGTTCGCGTCATCGCGGTAGGTCAGGCCGATGCGGCCGCCTTCGGCGTCTGCAGAAACAAGCAGCAAGGTTCCATGGATCGGCGTGCCGTCGACGGCATGCGCGATCAGGCCGGGCTGTCCTGGAAAGGTCCGTGCCGTTTCCGGGCAGATCGAGAGATCGGGGTTCTCGTCCAGCATGCCGCCCGTTACGTCGTGACCGCTCGCGTCAACGAGCGCGCCCAGGTCTTCTGACGCGGGCAAGGCGGCGCCCCAATACATGACTTCAGGCAGACGATTCCCGCGTGCGGCCAGAACCACGGTTTGGTGGCCGTCGTCGAGTCTCCATGCGTGCATTACTTGACGGCGCCAAGCGTGAGACCGGCAATGAAGTGCCTTTGCATCAGGAAGAACATCAGGACGGGCGGCAGGGCCGCGACGATCGAGCCCGCGCTCATCAGGTGATAGGCGGCGCGATACTGGGCATTGAAGGACGTGATGCCGGCGGTGACGGGCTGGCTTTCCGGTCCTTGTGTCAGCACGACCGCCCAGAAATAGTCGTTCCAGATGAAGGTGAAGATCAGCACCGACAGAGCGGCCAAGGCCGGCTTCATCAGCGGCAGGACAACGAACCAGAAGATCCGCCATTCGGCGACGCCCTCCACCCGGGCCGCCTCGATCAGCGGGAAAGGCAGTGCGCGGATGAAGTTGCGCATGAACAGAGTGCAGAATCCCGTCTGGAACGCGATGTGGAAGAGGACGAGGCCCGTCTTGGTGTTGTAGAGGCCCATGTCAAGCGTGAGGTCCCGCACCGGCACCATGAGAATCTGGAACGGCACGAAGTTGCCCGCGACGAACATGAAGAAGATCCAGAGATTTGCACGGAACTTGTAGATTCCAAGGGCGAATCCCGTCATCGAAGACAGCGCGACCGCCCCGATCACCGTCGGCACCGTGATGAAGACGGAGTTCAGGAGATAGCGTGGCATGTCGCTTTCGAGGAAGACCTTGCCGTAGTTGGCAAGGCCTTCGAAGGTCGAGGGAATCCCCCAATAGTTTCCGGTCGTGAAATCCGCATCCGGCTTGATCGAGAAGACCGCGACCGCGAGCAATGGCGCCAGCCACATCAGGAGGGCAATTGGCAGCAGCGTCTTGTAGGCAGCCTGCGTGGTCCGGCCGGTGGATTCGATCGGTCTCGGAAACATTTCAGCGCGCTCCCTTCTCTTCCTTCCACATCGACCAGAGGAAGTAGGCGATGAAGCAAAGCATGATCAGGAAGAGGACCACGGCGATGGCTGCGCCGTATCCCATCCTGAAGCCGTATTCGGAAAGCGCGACCTCGAACATGTAGAAGGCGAGTACGCGCGATGATCCGAAGGGTCCGCCCTGCGTCATGATCGAGATCAGGTCAAATGAGCGCAGCGCGCCTATGATCGTCACCACGAAGGCGATGAAGGTCGCGGGCTTCAGCTGCGGGATGATCACGTGCCAGAGCATCTTCCATCCCTTGGCGCCGTCGAGACGGCCGGCCTCGACCTGTTCGGGATCCACCGCGTTCAGCCCCGTGAGGTAGAGGATCATGCAATAGGCGGTCTGAGGCCACAGGCCGGCGGCGATGATCCCGTAGGTCACTAGGCGCTCGTCACCCAGGACGTTGACCGGCCCAAGGCCGACCCAGCCGATGATCGTGTTCAGGAGCCCGAAGGTCGGATCGTAAAACCAGGTGAAGACCAGCCCGACGACGACCTGGCTGATGACGAACGGAAAGAAGAAGAGCGACTTGTAGAGCCTGATGCCCCAGACGTTCTGGTTGAGAAAGAGAGCGATCATCAGACCCGCCGGGATCGCAAGGAGGTATAGGAACAGCCAGATCACGTTGTTCTTGAGAGAGACGAAGAAGGCGTCCCGGTCGACGAATTCCCAGTAGAGGTCCTGATAGTTCCGCAACCCGATGTATTCGGCCTCTCCGAGCCCGTCCCATTCGTAGAGCGAGACGTTGAAGGACTGGAAGATCGGGGAAATTACGTAGAAGATGAAGAAGAGAACGCCGGGCGCAAGGAAGAGCCAAGGCGTGATCGCGATCTGGTTCCTGCGAAACCACGAGCCGCCGCCATTGACCGCGCGGACATCTTGAAGGCTGGACTCGCTCATTGCCTTGCTCCCGCAGGAAACCGTCCTGGAAACAGCACTCAAAAAAAACTGGAATTGAACTGTCGTTGTCAAGGGGCACCCCGTGAGGGGTGCCCGCAAAAGTCCGGATTACCTGTAGATCCGCTGGCGCGCACGCTCGAGCTTGGCGAGAATGCGATCCAGGTTGTCTGGCTTGACCATGAATTCCTGGAAGCCTTCCATCGAGACCTTGGCCATTTCGGCCGGCGCATCGCGGTCCCAGAACTGGGCGACGCCGCCGGGGCTGTTCGATGACAGCATGGCAAAGCCTTCGTTCAGGAACTTGTCGTCGTCGACCGACGACATTGCGTTGACCGGAAGCTGGCCCAGGTTGCTGCCGTTGTTTATTTCGGTCTGCTCGTCGGGCGAGACGACAAAGCGCAGGAACTCGCGTGCCGCCTCCTTGTTCGCGGCATTTGCCGGAATGTGGAAGGTGTCAGTCGGCGCGTCCTCGGAAAGGGCGACGCCAGGGGTGATGACCGGAAACTGGTAGAAGTCCAGTTGATCATCGGTGAGACCGGCATCGCGTAGCGGAGCCACGGAGAAGTTGCCCATCAGGTAGTGCACAGCGTCACCGTTGACCATGAACGGAAGCGCTTCCTGCCAGCTGTAGGTCTGGTGGTTGTCGATGAATCCGCCCATGTCGATCAGTTCACGCCAGTTGGCGAAGGTCTGTTTGACACGGTCGTCATCCCAGCTGATTTCGCCGCCGGCGAGTTGCATATGGAAGTCGAACCCGTTGGTGCGCATGTTCAGGTAGTCGAACCAGCCGCCGGCAGTCCACAGGAACTTGGTGCCGATGGTGTAGCACTTGCGGCCCGATGCGAGGATGGCCTCGCAGTTCGCCTTGAACTCTTCCCAGTTGGACGGTTCGTTCAGGCCAAGCTCCTCGTAGATGTCCTTCCGGTAGTAGACCCCCCATTGGTAGTAGGTATAGGGCACGCCCCACTGCTTGCCGTCGATGGTCATTGCGCCTTTCGTCGAGGCAAGGTTCTCGGCGATTTCCGGCTCGTTCCAGAGATCAGAGACATCCTCGAACAGGCCTGCGTCCACGTAAGGGCGCATCCGGTTCGCTGCATACCAGGTTGCAACGTCTGGCGGGTTCGCAGTCAGGAAGTTCCTGATCTGCGTCTTGTATTCCTCCCTGTCGATCACGGTGGTCTCGATGTTGAGATCCGGATGCTCCGCTTGGAATCGGGCGATCACGGCTTCCATGGTCGCGCGCGGGGCAGGGTTCGAAGTGTCGAGGAAGATCTTCAGGTCTCCTGACAGCGACTGGCCGCTGGCAGAAGTTCCGCCGACCGTCATGGCCGCAAGGCCTAGCGCCGCGATGGACGCCTTTAGGATGGAACGCATGCTATTTCTCCCAGTTTGTCCCATGTTTGGTTCCATATAATGAAACCTAGTTTTGCATATTGAAATCCTAACACGATTCAGGTTACCCTTGTCAACACGGCATTGCGATTTCCTTGCATGCCGGGCGGAGGATGGAATCGAGTGTTGGGGCGAAACGGCACCGTAGGCAAGGCAATTGAAGTGCTTGATCAGGTGGCTGACCACGGCCGCCCGGTCCGGTTTTCCGAACTGCTGGACGGGTCGCGGTTCCCCAAGGCGACGCTGTACCGGTTCCTGCAATCGCTGGTGGGTCAAGGCATGCTTGCCTATGATGCCGAGCGGCAGACCTACATGCCGGGCTTGAGACTGGTGCGACTCGCCCATGCCGCCTGGCAACATTCGTCGCTGGCTCCGATCGCTCGCCCTCATGTCGATGCGCTGGCTGAAGTGGTGCGTGAGGCGGTCCATCTGGCGCAGATCGATCATGGGCATGTCATCTTCGTGGACAAGCGCAAGAAAACGAACATGTTCGACACGCTTGCCCAGACCGGCCTGGTCGCACCCAGCTATTGCACGGGTGTCGGCAAGGCCATCCTGGCATTCCTGCCCGAGGAAACCCGCAGCGAGGCTTTGAAGATGCAGGCCTTCGTGCCCTACACACCGCACACTCACAGGTCTCCAAGAAGTCTGTGGCCCGAACTTGACCAGATACGGGACGAGGGCATAGCATTCGACCGGGAAGAGCATGAACAGGGCATCATCTCCGTTGCTGCGCCCATCATCCCCGACCAGAGGCGCGTCGTCGGAGCGATTTCGATTGCGACCTCGACGTCCCGGCGGTCGCTCGACGAATTGAAGACGTTGAGTCCCACCCTGCGCGAGACGGCGTCGCGAATCGCGGCCGAAGTCCAGCCCTGGCAATTCCCCAACTAGAAGGAGCACCAAATGTCCGGCGTTTCCCTATCCAAGGTGATAAAGCGATACGACGAAGTTCAGGTCATTCACGGCGTGGACCTGAACATCGAGGATGGCGAGTTCTGCGTCTTCGTAGGGCCGTCAGGCTGTGGCAAGTCCACGCTGCTCCGGATGGTCGCGGGCCTCGAGGAAACCACGGCGGGCACGATCAGGATCGGCTCGCGGGACGTGACGCAGATGGATCCGGCCGAGCGTGGAGTCGCGATGGTGTTCCAGACCTATGCCCTCTATCCGCACATGACGGTCGAGCAGAACATGGGCTTCGGCCTGAAGATGAACGGGCACCCGGTGACCGAGATCAAGGAAAAGGTCGCCACGGCCAGCCAGATCCTGCGGCTGGACGAGTACTTGAAGCGCAAGCCGGCGGCATTGTCTGGGGGCCAGCGTCAGCGCGTTGCGATTGGGCGCGCCATCGTGCGTGGCCCGGAAGTCTTTCTGTTCGATGAGCCCCTCTCGAACCTCGACGCCGAACTGAGGGTCGAGATGCGGGTCGAGATCGCGCGGCTCCACAAGGAGATCGGCGCGACGATGATCTACGTGACCCACGACCAGGTCGAGGCCATGACCATGGCGGACAAGATCGTGGTGCTTCGGGACGGCATCGTCGAGCAGGTCGGCGCTCCCCTTGAGCTCTATCGCGATCCGGACAACCGCTTCGTTGCCGGGTTCATCGGGTCACCCTCGATGAACTTTCTTGGCGGAAGCGCTGAATCCGGCGGAGTCTCCGTGCCCGGCCTGAAGCAGACCCTTCAGGCCGAAGTTGCCTTGCCGCAGGCCGGCGAGGCCGTTACTGTCGGCCTCAGGCCAGAACATGTCGAGATCGATCTCGACGGCGACACGCACCAGGTCGAGCTTACGGAGGCTCTGGGTGGCGTGTCCTATGCCTACCTGACCTGCGACTCGGGCGAGAAGATGATCATCGAGGAACGCGGCGACACCCGAAGCAGCCCGGGCGACCGTGTCGGTCTTCGGTTCGAGCAGAGACGGGTCTATTTCTTCGACAAGGACGGTGCTCGTTTGCGATAGCGCGGACGCGCGCTTCGCAAACGCTGAGTCCAAGGCCCTGGGGCCGGAGCGCTGCGGCGACATTGCGCGCCTTGAACTCGTTCAGCATCCAATGACCAAAAGGCGCGGCGTGTAGCCATGGCCGCGGATCATGTTATCGGTTCCGACATGACTTCGTTGCTGCGGGCTCAATTCAGGCGGGTGCCCTCTCGGAGTTGAGGATCTCGATCACCATTGCGGCGGTCCAGGTGAAATTGCTTCCACCGCAGGGTTCGGCAGTGCTGGGATCGTAGTATTCGGCAAAACCGCCTCTCTCAATCAGCCGGATGCTGTCGGCGTCGATGCGACGCGCCATGGCGTCTTGACCAGCGGCTTTCAGCCCGTCCGATATCATGTAGTTCACGATCAGCCAGACTGGGCCGCGCCAGTAGCGAAGACCGTCATATTCCGGCGCGGTCGGATCGTGGCTGGGCACCATGAACTGCGCGCTTTCGCCGAGCTTGGCAATGCGAGAGGCCAAGGCTTCGGCACGGGATTTCGGGATGGCGCAGAAGGCGGCCAGAATTCCGCCGATTGACGGGCTGTCAATCAGCTTGGCTGCCGCGCGGTCATAGCACACGTATTGGCCAAGCCGTTGGTGCCAGAGGCTGTCTATCGCCTTGATGCCCCGTTCAGCGAAGGCACGGGACTCCGCGGCGATTTCCGACTCTCCGAGCCGTTCCGCAAGGTCGGCCAGATCGCAGCACGATCGGATAAGGATCGCGTTGAAGTCCGGATCGACCATGCGGAAGGGTGACGCATCGTGCAGTCTCGAGTTGTCCCAGCCGAGGCTGCGGAAGTGCTGAACCAGCCAGATATAGCGCTTGTACTGCTCATCCGTCGGTCGATGTGCGGGGTTCGCGTGGCTCGTGTCACGGCGCTGAAACTCGCCGACAGCTTCGGTCGGAACGCGGGCAAGGGCATCGTCCCAGTCAACCGAATTGTCTCGGCCCGATTCCCACGGGTGAATGACCGCCACCAGTCCGGTGCCTTGCGGATCCCTGTAGCGGTAGAACCACTTGTGCCAGCCGTGAAGCCGCGGCAGCAAGGCACGAGCCCGCTTCTCGGCCATTGCCCTGTCGCGGGAACGGTCGAAGATGCGCCGTACTGCAAAGCCTGCGACCGGCGGCTGGGTAATGCCCGAGGTCGGGACTTTCCGTGCCGTGCCCCAGACATCCGGGCCTGGAAAGTAGCCGTCATCCGACTCGTGAAAGATGATGTGAGGAACCTTCCCGTCCTCCCACTGATGCGAGAACAGCGTCTCTATCTCGGTCCATGCGCGAGCCTCGTCGAAATGGGCAATGCCCAGGGCGCTCAGGGCAGAGTCCCAGTTCCACTGGAATGGATAGAGCCCGTGCGTCGGCACGGTATAGTGGCCGCGATCGTTGCGCGCGATTACGGCGCGGGCCCTTTCGATCAGATCCTGTTTCACGGGCAGTCCTCAAGCGACGGCAAGCGTGGTATCGGGATCGAACCAGCGCATCCGGTCGGGTTGCGGCGCAAGAGTCAGTTGATCCCCCGGCTTGACGCTCATGTCGCTGTCAAGCACCGCGCGGAACATCGACCCTTGAACCTCGCAGGTGATCAGCAGATGCGCGCCCAGCGGCTCCACCACCCTGGCCGTCGCTGTCAGGCCTTCGTCGGCGGGGCGCATGTCCTCGGGCCGAATCGCGAACTTGAGCGACTTTCCGCTGCTCGGACCATCCATGACCTGGCCTGCGACGGACCACTTTCCGTCGCCTGCCGGCGTGGCCGGCAGGAAATTCATCGGCGGGTTGCCGATGAACCCGGCGACAAACTCCGCTGCAGGATTGCGGTAGACCTCGATGGGGGAGGCTGCCTGCACGATTTCGCCCTGGTGCATCACGCTGATCCGGTCGGCCATGGACATGGCTTCGACCTGGTCATGGGTGACATAGATCGCCGTTGTGTTGCTTGCGGCCAGAACGCCCTTGAGTTCGGCTCGCATCTCCATCCGCAGGAGCGCGTCAAGATTCGACAGCGGCTCGTCCATCAGGATCACGTCCGGCTCCATCGCCAGGGCGCGGGCCACGGCAACGCGCTGCCTCTGGCCGCCCGACAGCTCGCCGGAGTAGCGTTTCAGAAGTTGCTCGATGTGCATCAGCTCCGCGGTGCGTTCGACGCGGCGCTTCACCTCGTCGTTGGGCAGCTTCTGCATCCGAAGGCCGAAGCCAATGTTCTCGAACACCGTCAGGTGCGGAAAGACGGCGTAGTTCTGGAACACCATCGCGATGCCGCGATCCTTGGGGGCCAGGTGGTCCACCCGGCGCCCGCCAATCGAGACTTCGCCGGTCGTTGCGGTTTCCAGCCCGGCGATGATCCGCAGAAGCGTGGTCTTGCCGCAACCGGAGGCGCCGAGCAGCACCACGAATTCCTGATCCTGGATGGTCAGGTTGATGTCGTGCAGCGCCTGGTATGACCCGAAACGCTTGGCGACGTTCTTGATCTCGATCTGAGCCATTTTCGTTTCCTTTCAGATATGCCCCGCTTCAGCGGTTGGCGATGCCCCACATGGCAAAGAGGTACTTGCGCACGGCGAAGATGAAAATCAGCGCCGGCACGACGAGGATGAATCCGCCCGCAAATTTCAGATGCAGGGGCGAGGTGTCGAGGTTCTGCAGCAGGAACGCCGTCAGAGTCCGGTTCTCGATGGTCAGCACCGCGGCCGCGAAGACCTCGTTCCACGAGATCACGAAGGCGAAGATCGCGGATGCGGTGATCCCAGGCAGGATCAGCGGCAGCACGACCTTTGAAAATGCGGTGAGCCGCGTGCAGCCGAGCGTCCAGGCAGCCTCTTCCAGCTCCAGCGGAATGCCGGAGAAGAGCGCAAAGGTGATGAGCACCGCGAAGGGGATCGCCAGCGTTGTATGCACGAGAGCGAGACCGAACACGGTGTCGTCGAGCCCGGTCCGGATGAACATCACCGCCAGCGGGAGCGCCAGAAGCGGCAGCGGAAATGCCCGGGTCAGCAGGATCAGGAGCCGGAACAGCTCCTTGCCGTGGAAATCGAAGCGGGAGAGGGCATAGCCCGCCGGCGCCCCGATCGCGATGGACATGATCATGGTCAGCGCCGCCACGAGGACAGAGTTCTTCAGAGCTGTCAGCATCCCCGCGAAATTGGCAAAGAAGGTGAGGCTGCCGAGGTCGAACTCGGGGATGAACGGCTTGGGAAAGCTGTTCACCGTTTCCGGAGAGCTGAGCGTGTTGATCAGCAGGAAATACAGCGGCACGAGAACCCAGGCACAGAGCAGGGCAACCGCGCTGACATAGACCCAGCGGCCTGCCTGCCGCGCGTCGGGCGCGGCAGCATCGGTGGTGACGGCGGTCATATCGTGGCTCCTTTCGGGACGCGCAGGACGCGCAGGATGATCAGTGTGAAGGCGATGGAGATGGCCAGGATGATCAGCGCCATCGCTGCCGCTGCCCCGCTGTTCAGGAGATCGAACTGGTAGGCATAGGTTTCACCCATGAGGACGGGGAAGAGCGTGCCGCTAAGGGCGGCGACCACCGCGAAGATCTCGAAGGCCAGGATGACCCGCAAGATTAGCGCGGTTTGCAGGCTGGGGCGCAACAGCGGCAAGGTGATTCGCAGGAACCGTTTCCAGGGCGATGCGCCAAAGACCTCCGCCGCCTCGTAGTACTCCTTGGGGATCAGCCCGATGCCCGCCACCAGGATCACCAGCATGATCGCGGTCGCGCGCCAGATCTCGGCCAGCATGATCGCCAAAAACACGATGCCTGGATTCTGGAAGGTCAGGAGGTTTACCGGCTTGTCGACGATTCCGAGGCCGCTCATCATCGAGTTCAGGAACCCTGACTGTTCGAAAATGGCCAGCCAGATGATGCCGGCAGCAAGGTCCGAGATGCCAAGAGGAATGGTCCAGACGTAGAGCACGAGGTCGCGGCCCTTCTGCATCCGGTTGACCATGGTGGCCATCAACAGCGCGAGCGCGAGCTGGATCGGCACCACCGCGGCCGCCAGAAGCAGCGTGTTGCGCATGGTGATCGGGAACTTCCAGTAGCTCGTCACCTCACGGAAGTTGTCGAGCGTGAAGCCGGCCCCGGTACTGAACGCCTGTTTCGAGACCAGCAGGAACGGATACAGGAAGAACAGGCACAGGAACAGTGTCACTGGCAGGATCAGGACATAGGGCAACAACCGAGCGTTCATCGGACCGCTCCTTTCTTGGCGCAGGGATGCGCCGTTGTCGGATTTTCTTCGGAGGATGTGCCCGGACCCAAGTTCGGGTCCGGGCTCGGGAATAAGGCCCAGACGGCTCGCTCTATTCGACCGGGCAGGCCCCGTCGGAAGGTGCGTCGGGGGCCCAGCACGGCGCGCCGGTCTCCTCCATGATTGCGGCCAGCCGGCCTTTCTGGTCGTCCAGGACGGCCCGGATGTCCTGGCCGGCCAGCACGATGCGCTCGAAACTGTCGACGAAAATGCGGTTGAAGTCACCGCCCTTGTCGCCCAGACCCGCGGGCAGCAGGCCCGGATTGGCGTCGGCCGAAGCGCTCATTTTCGCGACCGCGTCACCCGCGGCCTTCACCGATGGCGGCAGGTCGCCGGGCAGTTCAACTTCCACCACGGGGAAGAAGTTGGTGGCGCGCAGCGTTGCGACTTGGGTTTCCGGCTTCAGCATGTACGCAACCAAGGCACTGGCCGCGTCCATGTCAGGCGCGGTGCGCGGGATGGCGACACCGGCCAGAACCGGCATGAAGCCGCGCCCGGTCGGGCCAGCGGGTGCCGGGAAGGCGACAAAGTCGTCGGGCCGCTCGTTGAATGCCTGGGCAAGGCGCGAGGTGTGGTCGAACACGATCCACGCGTCGCCCGACAGCAGCTGTTCCTGCATGAACGAGAAGTTGGTCGAGGCCGGGTTCGTGTGCGCCCAGAGCTCGCGCATCTTTTCCCACGCGGTCACGGCGGCGTCGGAGGCAAATGTGCGGACCACGCCATCGGTGAAGGAGGGGTAGAGATAGCCTTGGAAGAAGCGATGCTTCAGACCCTTTGGGCCGGCCGGGAAGCCGAACTTGGGCTCGCCCGCCGCCTCGTGCGCGTTGGCTGCCCACTGGATCAGCTGGTCGTAGGTGAGGGCGTCGACATCGGCGCCTTCTGGCAGGTACTGCAGCGCTTCCTTGCTGGCCGCCATGATGTAGCTGGCCTGCATCCAGGGAATGTACTGCATGCTGTCGGTGCCGAGCTTGGCAAGATCGTTGAACGTGCCCGAAGCGCTCATCACGCCAAGGTCGTCGAGGTCTACAAGATCATCGGGATTCATGGCGGAGAAGTCGCCATGCAGGGCGCCCAGGACCCCGATCGTCCCGGAACCTGCCTGAAGTTCGGCCTGAAGCCGGGTCAGCCACGGGCCGCCGTCGTTGGGCTGGTAGTCGACTTCGCCGGCACCGGCCAGGACCTGCTCGCGCATGGCTTGCGCCTCTTCGACGGGTTTTGCCTGCGTGGACCAGAACAGCACTTCAGCCTGGGCCGCGAACGCGGTGCAGGCAATGGCAACGCCGGACGCTGCGCCAAGAATTCTCGAATATAGGGTCATGCTTCCTCCCTTGGGTGTCGGTCGGGGCCGGCCTTCGTGCCGACTCCCATCTGAAAACAGCCTCGCCTCGACCAGCGGTCGAATGGTCAGCCCTGTCGGGTGGCAAGCATTGGTCCATAGGCATGGCCATTGCGAATCGCCGCCCTTGGACACAGCCTGATATATCGTTATATCTCATGTCAAGAAAAATGTGAGACAAATTGGATTTTTTTTGCTGAGAAGCGATGATTCCCCTTGCGTATCTGAGCTTCCGCGCACAAAAATCAGCCTAAACGTTATACCCAATCGGAAGGTTCAACCGTGTCCGGCAAGCCAACACTGGAGACCGTCGCCAAGAAGGCGGGCGTTTCGGTTCCGACCGTGAGCCAGGCCTTGCGCGGCACCGGGAGGATCTCGGCTGAAACCCGCAAGAAGGTGCTGGAGGCAGCAAGCAAGCTGCACTACGTGAAAGACTCCCGTGCCGCCTCCATGCGGTCGGGCGAAAACCACGAGATCGGATTCGTCATCAACCAGCTGCAGAACCCCTTCAATGCAGAGGTCATCAGCGGTGCCGTGGATCTGCTGGAAGCAAAGGGATACCTTGTCTCGATCGTTGACACGCGTGACGACTCCGATAGGCAGCAAAGGCAACTCGAAGCCTTCATCCGGCACGGTCGTGGCGGACTGCTTTGGGTTCCGGCGGCGGACACACGATCCGAGGCCTTGGAGCTGCTAAGCGCGCAGAGAATTCCCACAGTCACCTTTTTGAGACCCGTGCACCGTGACTTTGATCATGTAGGCATCCGCAATGCCGAGGCGACCGCAACAGCAACCGGCTACCTGGCGGATCTGGGTCACAGGCACATCGCCTATCTCGGCGGAACCGAAATGACACATGTGCGAAAGGAAAGGATCGAGGGATACGAACGGGAGAGGGTGCGACGCGATCTGGCGCCGAGCGTGGTCTGGGACTGTGAGGATTACAAGCTGGCTGGGCTCAATGCCCTGTTGGACTTGCGTCGGGCGCATCCTGAAATCACTGCCGTGGTCTGCAATGGCGACGTGGTCGCACTCGGCGCCAGCCTTGCGCTCATTCGTGCGGGCCAATTGCCGGGCCACGACGTTTCAATCATCGGTTTCGACGACATTCAGGACGCAGCCGCTGCCACACCGCCGTTGACCACGATGGCCGTGCATCCCCAGAAACTGGGTCGCAAGCTGGCAAGGGTGCTGTTGGACCGAGTCGAAGATCCCAGCATGCCAGCGACCGTATCCGAGATTTCTGCGGAACTCGTGATCAGGGCCACGACGGGCCCACCGAGAGATCCCGCCTAGCCAGCCTGGAATCGTCCACCCGGAGGACCGGCTGCACTTTGTCGACAGGTCAGAAAAGTTCGTCTGATCACCGTCATTCTCATGTCATGTGAACGGGATGGGCTTACCGCCCCCAGGTTCTGACCGGGCCGCAATCCATGTGGACAAAGCCGGAGCGCGAGTATCTGCCAACGCCGCCCGCAGAGCAAGAAACCGCCGCCCTGGCGACTTGGGCGACGCTGCGACCGTGCAGGCGGACGTCTGCCGCCTGGCCTTTCATGTGCAGCGAGTTCCGCGCAACGGCTCGGGAGCGCCGCCGCAGCATCGCGTTGGTCTTGGGTGACCGGTAGCCCGAAAGCAGGAGGAAGGGTGCATCCGCGTCCAGCAGCCGGTGGGACGCCGCGAGTATGTCAATTGCACGCTTGTCTATCGCTTTCACCTGATTGGTGCGAACATCGCGCATGAAGGTGTTGATTTCCTTCAGAGCCTCGCGGATGTACTCGCCTTCGATCCAATAGATCGTGTCGATGCTTTCGCCGGTCCGACCTGAATACATCTTGATCTTGCGGATGTCACCTGAGCCGCGCAGAAAGCCGAAGGCGTTGGTGTAGCTTGGTGCCGCGACCACTGCCGTGGCGCAGAACGCTCCCAGCAATCCTCGTCGCGTCAAGACGCTCGAATGGAAAGTTTCCATGCTCAAGCTTACGTCCCGTAATTTCTGCCTGCGATACCTACGCCGCACCGACAGATGCACCTTCGTTGTCCCCCAGGCACCACGTTCGTATAACTCAAACGGGTGCCAGTGGGAACCTCTTTGTCTCAAGCGTTGCGGCCAAGGCGGCAAAATCGGCAAGAAACCGCCCATTGACACATTTCCTTGCGTCATGCGGCAACGCGGGGCACAAGATAGGCGGCATTTCGGCGCTGCGATGCGATTGCATACCCCCCAAATGGGGCTGGGGCGCTGGAATGCGTCTGCGGAACTGCCTTGCCGCCCTGGATCAACTGGCGCAGTCTGAAGTCAAGCTCATGACAAAGGAGAAAGCAAATGAAGACAACGCTTGCGGCACTCATTCTGGCCGGGATCACTTCCTCGCAAGCGGTGCAGGCAGATGTGCCGGACCTAGGAGGTCGCGAAGTGGTGGTGGTGACGGAAAACGCCTATCCGCCACTGCAGTTCGTGGATCCGAACTCCGGTGAAGCGATCGGATGGGAATATGACGCGATGGCGGAGATGGGAGAACGCCTGAACATCCAGATCGTGTACGAGAACATCAGCTGGGACGCCATGATCGCTGCGGTCAGCGAGGGCCAGTTTGACATGGGTATGACCGGCATCACCATCCGAGAGGATCGCATGGAAAAAGTCGATTTTTCAGATTCCTACATGGTGTCGCAGATGATGATGATCGTCGCGGGAGACGAGGCCCGCTTCGATGATGACGAGAGCTTTGCCGCCAACGCTGATCTGCTCGCAGGTGCGCAGCCCGGAACGACGCCGTTCTATGTCACGATTTACGACATCCTGGACGGCGATGAGGCGAATCCCCGTGTCATTCAGTTCGAGACCTTCGGAGCCGCCCTACAGGCTCTGCGGACGGGTGATGTCGACCTTGTCCTGTCCGACAGCACGGCGGCGAACGGATATGTCTCCGCCTCGGAAGGCAAGCTGAAGATCGTCGGAGAGCCCTTGGGCACCGAGGAATTCGGATTCATATTTCCCAAGGGCAGCGATCTGGTCGGCCCGATGAACGCTGCGATCGCCGAAATGAAGGCGGACGGAACGCTCGATGCGCTAAACACCAAATGGTTCCTCGAGTACAAGCTGGGTCAGTAGGCGTGTCCTGCGGTTCCGGATGAAGTGACGGCTCCGGCCGGGTTCATGGATGGACGCTCCAGCGCCTCAGGATGATGAGTTCCCCTGGTGGCTCGTTGCCGTGTTGGCGCTGGGGGCTTACGCGTTTTGGCAGGTGCTGTCAGACAGCATGCACCGGCAGATACTCCTCACGCTCCTGAAGGGCGTGAGGATCACTGTATTCGTCACGCTGATCAGTTTCGCACTGGCGTCCGGTGTCGGCCTGCTTCTGGCGCTGGGCAGTTCGTCCAAGTGGCGTTTGGTGCGCCAGTCCGCGCGCTTCTATGTCGAAATCGTGCGTGGCGTGCCGATTCTGGTGCTGCTGCTCTACGTTGCCTTCGTGCTTGCGCCGGCACTGGTGGAGTTGATCAACTGGGTCGGCGGGAGACTTGGAGTCGACCCCATTCGATCGCGCGACTTTCCGTTGCTGTGGCGCGCGGTGCTTGCGCTCGTGATCGCCTACTCGGCGTTCATTTCCGAAGTCTTTCGCGCAGGGTTCGCATCCGTCCCCGCAGGGCAGGTCGAGGCTGCCAAGGCGTTGGGACTCTCTGGCTGGCATCGATTTCGGTTCATCGTATTTCCACAGGCTATCAGGACCGTGCTGCCGCCCTTGGGAAATGACTTTGTCGCGTTGGTGAAGGACAGTTCCCTGGTGTCGGTGCTGGGCGTGCTGGACGTGACGCAGCTCGGCAAGGTCACCGCCGCGAGCAATTTTCGCTACTTTGAGACCTACAATGTTGTCGCACTTATCTATCTGGCGGTCACTATCAGCCTTTCACTTGCCTTGCGGCGGCTGGAACGCAGATGGCGGAAGCCGGCTGCCTGAACCCGTCCCGAAATTTGCAAGAGTTTGCCAAACGGGTTCTGTCGACTGAATTTTGCGTTAGGAGTCAGTCATCTATGCAAATGACGACGCGGGAAGCCGACGGTGTCGAACTGGATTCTTGTAATTGAATTACACAGATGTGAATGGACAGCGTTGGCGTATTTGGAAAGATGTGGGATGGTGAGCCGACGGTGCGGCAAGATGCAGGTGCTTTGCAAATGATGGCAACCGGACTGTTCCACTTGAGACGTGCCGTCCTCGGCGCGCTTTGTGCGCTGTTCTTGATGGCGGGCGGGGCGCATCCAGTTTTCGCCCAGAACGGATCTTCGGAATTCGTCGAAGCCGTGGCCAAGGCTGCGGCCGGGGACCGTGTCATCGCCGAATTCTATGAGGCCACGGGCTACAGGCCGATTTGGACGGACAGAAGCAGCAAGGCGACGCAGCGACGGGCCGCATTCCTGAAGGCGGCCGGTGACGCACCCTCCCATGGCCTTCCGTCTGACCGCTACCGGCCCGAGATCCTGAACATCAATCCCCGCCGAGTACGTTCCGAACATGACCTTGGACGGCTTGAAGTCGAGTTGACCCGCCTGTTCCTTCGCTATGCGCGAGACGTGCAGACCGGCATCCTGGTGCCAGGCCAGGTCGATGAGGAAATTGCGCGAATGGTGCCGTACAGGGAACGTGCGGCGATTTTGTCGGACTTCTCAAGATCATCGCCCCAAGCATTCATCCGGGCGCTGCCGCCGTCCAGCCGGGAATATGCACAACTCAGAAAGGCGAAGGAGCGCTTGGAGAGACTGATCGGCCGGCGCGGCTGGGGGCCCAAGGTGCGGGCCAGTTTGCTGAAGCCCGGCGCGGAAGGCGCGGAAGTCGTGCAGCTACGCAACAGGCTTGTCGCAATGGGATATCTCGGACGGAACGCCAGGAGGGTCTACGATCTGAGGATGCAGCAGGCCGTGGCCGTATTCCAGTTCGACCATGGGCTTCCTGTCGACGGGGTGGCCGGCCCGGTCACGCTGCGTGAGATCAATGTCGAGCCGACGAAACGACTCTCGCAGGTAATGGTCGCCATGGAGCGCGAACGCTGGATCAACATGCCGCTTGGTGACCGGCATGTCTGGGTCAACATCCCGGACTTTCACGTGCGGCTCGTGGATGACGGCAAGGTCACCTACGTGACTCGCTCCGTCGTAGGTGCCAGAGGAGACAATCGCCGAACGCCCGAGTTTTCGGACGTGATGGAGCACATGGTGATCAACCCAACCTGGTATGTGCCACGATCGATCACGGAAAAGGAGTATTTTCCGAGGCTGAAGGTTGATCCGAATTCGGTTGCGCACCTGACGTTGTTCGATAGCGTCGGTGAGGTCGTGGAGCGGGACGGCGTGGAATTCGCCATGTTCGACGAGAAGACTTTCCCCTTCGAGTTGAAACAGTTGCCGGGCGAGAACAATGCGCTCGGCGTCGTCAAGTTCATGTTTCCGAATCGGCACAACATCTATCTCCACGACACCCCGCACAAACAGCTGTTCGGAGAAGACGTCCGGAGCTTCAGCCACGGCTGCATTCGCCTCCATGATCCCATCAACTTGGCCTACGCGCTCTTGAAGAGGCAGGTCGAGGATCCGGACGTGTTCATCCACGAACGCTTGGAAGCGGGCGACGAACTCGTGGTTCAACTCGAAGAGCACGTGCCGGTTCATCTCGTGTACCGTACCGTGTTCACGCAGACGGACGGCAAGATCCAGTTTCGGCCCGACATCTATGGGCGCGACGCACGCATCTGGGAAGCGCTGAAGAGTGCAGGGGTTTCGCTTCAGGACATCAGGAGCTGAGGCTCAGGTTGGAATGATGCCTGCTACTTGAAGGCCGGCAGGGCGAATTCTGCATTGCAAGCTCGCGGGTTCCAAATGATTCAAACAGTCGAGGAAATTGCGGCAGCGCTGGAAGCGGATGCCTTCGGTGACATCCGGCTCTCCGTCAAGGGCGCCGCGGAGCCGAGCGAAGCCGCGCCGGACGAACTTGCGCTGGCCATGAGCCCGAAGTACGCGTCGGCCCTTGCCGGAGGCTCCGCACGAGCCGCAATTGTCAGGCATGATGCCGACTGGCAGGCTCTTGGCCTGGAGGCCGCCATCACGGTGAAGCACCCGAGAATGGCGATGGCGGCCCTGACGTCCTTGCTGGACGAAGGGCCAGAGATTGCCGTTGGAATCCATCCATCTGCCGTCGTTGACGCGAGCGCTGCAGTCGGCATGGGCGCGGCGGTCGGTCCCTTGGTCGTGATTGGACCTCGGGCGCGAATTGGCGCAAACGCCCGCATCGCGGCACATGTCAGCATCGCGGAGGATGTGGTGGTCGGACCGGACGCCCTGATTCACGCAGGTGTCAGGATCGGAGCCAGGGTCAGGATCGGAAAGCGCTTCATTTGCCAGCCGGGCGCGGTCATCGGTGGTGACGGGTTCAGCTTCGTGGCGGGCGAATCGGACAGGGTCGAGCAGGTGCGCCGTTCGCTCGGAACGGAATCCGGTGCAATGAAGTCCGGCTGGAGTCGCATTCATTCACTGGGTTCGGTCGAGATCGGCGACGACGTGGAGATCGGCGCCAACACTGCAGTGGATGCCGGAACGGTCAGCGCGACCCGAATCGGCGATCGCACGAAAGTCGACAACCTTGTGCAGGTCGGTCACAACGCGCAGATTGGCGAGGACGTCCTGATGTGCGGGCATGCGGGCGTCGCGGGATCGGCCGTGGTGGGCAATCGGGTGATCATTGGCGGAAAAGCGGGGATCACCGACAATGTCACGATAGGCGACGATGTCGTGGTGGGCGGCGGTGCGATTGTGCTGTCGCGGGTTCCGGCCGGTCGGGTTCTTCTCGGCTATCCTGCCATGAAGATGGACCAATACATCGCCGCATCGAGAAACTGGCGCAGATTGCCCCGGATTCTCAAGGACATTGAAGCGCTCAAGAAAGCAGTTTCAATAGGCGACAAGGGCGACTAAACATTTGCCAACGGCTTCGATTTGGCGAATGAGACACAATGAGCGGCGTCAAGGAACGGGTGATCGAAATCATCGCCGAACAGGCGGTTCTCGAGCCGTCAGACGTTTCACTCGATCTGTCTCTCGCGGATCTTGGCGTGGATTCCATGGGCCTTGTCGAGGCGATCTTCTCGATCGAGGAGAGTTTTGACATCCAGGTGCCCTTCAACGCGAACGAACCCGAAAAGAGCGACTTTGACGTTTCGTCGGTCGCTACGGTCGTGGCAACCGTCGAGAAACTCGTCGCGGAGCAAGCCGGCTAGCAGTGCGACGAGTTGTCATCACCGGATCCGGGACGATCAATCCTCTCGGCCACTCAGTGCCCGAAACCTATGAAGCCATGCGCGAGGGGCGGTGCGGAATTGGTGAACTGGACATTCGTGACGTCGAGCGTCTTTCGATCCGAATCGGAGGGCAGGTCAAGGGGTACAATCCGGATCAACGGTTCAATCGGCAGCAGCAGGCCCTGTATGACAGGTTCACCCAATTCACCCTGATCGCCGCCGAGGAGGCGATTGCACAGTCCGGGCTTGAATTTTCCGGCCATGTTGCCGCCGAATCAGGAGTCGTGCTTGGCACGTCCGGTGGCGGCCTCAACACGCAGGACGAGAACTACCGAGCCGTGTACGAGGAGGGCAAGAACCGGGTTCATCCCTTCATCGTGCCGAAACTCATGAACAATTCGGCGGCGAGTCATGTGTCGATGAACTACAATCTCAAGGGGCCGTCCTTCACCGTCGCGACGGCATGCGCGTCCTCGAACCATGCCATGGGTCAGGCCTTCTGGCTGATTCGGTCTGGCGCGGCCACCGCGATCGTGACCGGCGGATCGGAAAGCATGCTCTGCTTTGGCGGCGTGAAGGCCTGGGAAGGTCTCCGCGTCATGTCGAGAGACGCATGTCGCCCATTCTCCGCCAACCGGAACGGGATGGTGCAGGGGGAGGGCGCGGGCATATTCGTGTTCGAGGACTTCGAGCATGCGAAGGCGCGGGGTGCAGGCATTCTCGCGGAAGTCGTGGGATTCTCGATGACTTCCGATGCGGCCGACATCGTGATGCCGTCCCAGCAGGGCGCAACGCGCGCCATCTCGGGCGCGTTGAAGGATGCGCGCATCGGCGCCGAGAAGGTAGGGTACATCAATGCGCACGGCACGGGCACGGCGGCAAACGACAAGACCGAGTGTGCCGCGGTGTCCAAGGTCTTTGGCCATCACGCGGACGAGGTCATGATTTCGTCCACCAAGTCGATGCACGGCCACCTGATCGGAGGCACAGGCGCCGTGGAACTCCTTGCCTGCCTCATGGCGCTCAATGACGGGATAATCGCGCCCACGATCGGCTACGAGGAGCCGGATCCGGAATGTTCCCTGGACGTGGTGCCCAATGAAGCTCGGGAGGCACAGGTTTCCCATGTCCTGTCGAACGCCTTTGCCTTTGGCGGGCAGAACGCGGTGCTGGCACTGAAAACCCTGTAGGGGCGCATGACGTGAACTGGAACGGCATCTTGAGGAACCAAAACGCGGCGGTGAACGCCGTGCCTCGATGATGGCCTGATCAACCGTCCTTGCGCCGGACACCGTAAAGTTCCAGCCTGTGTCCCTTCAACTGGTAGCCCAGCCTGGCGGCGATTCTCTCCTGGAGCGCTTCGATTTCGGCGTCAACGAACTCGAAGACTTCGCCGGAGTTGAGATCGATCAGATGGTCATGGTGATCGCGCTCGGCATCCTCGTAGCGCGCACGTCCGTCCCGGAACTCGTGCTTCTCCAGGATTCCCGCCTCTTCGAAGAGCTTGACGGTCCGGTAGACCGTGGCCAGCGAGATTCCCGGATCAACGGCGCAGGCCCTCGCATAGAGCTTCTCGACATCAGGATGATCGTTTGCCTCTTCAAGAACGGCTGCAACGACGCGTCGCTGGTCCGTCAGGCGCAGCCCCAGCGCCTCGCATCTTTGGAGTATCGTGTCCGCCATGCCCGTCTTTCCGTTGCGGCACCCTGTTCTATGCGAAGCGATCCCAAAGGGAAAGCGAATGGCGTGTCGGACCGTCCGAAACGCAACCCGGTCGCCATCGATCGCGATCGTGCGGGAGACCGTGCAGCTGTGCGATTCAATCCGGGCGGCAGGCCGGAATGCCGCAAGCGACCTCTGACCGATGACATGAACTGGATTGACGTGCACGATGACCAAAGAACGGACCTCCGTTCCAGGCGGAGTCCATAGTTCGGGGTGCACGAATGAGACGCCCTCCGAGATCCGTAAGGTCACGAGATTGGAGCAACTTCAAATTGCGCTCATCGCGCCGTGTATCGGCGCTCGCAGGAAAACCTGTCGAGTCGAGGCTGTCGTGAGAGGTCAAGGACACGGGACCGTGATCAGCCGGATGGGCGCGCGGTCCGGGCTTCCGTCATGACGATTGGGCGAAGGACGGAAATCTTGTCGGTGATCCGTGAATTCGGCCTTTGTGGTCCTGTTTCGAAGGCTGTGCTGCCCGTCGCGAATGTTCCTGGCATGGGTCAACGTACGACCACGCCCCGAGCCAGCGATGCCGCAGAACCCGCAGTGTCCGCCATGCGGAGCCGTTCAGTTGATGGCGCGCATTGCCATCACCACGTTCAAGCCCACTTCGTCCCCGACCAGAGCCCTGTACCCGGAGGCGCCGAAACTTGACCGACTGATCTGGCCGGTCAGGCGAACCGTCAGGCGGCTAAGGTCATTCGGTGCACTGCCCGCCCGGGGCATGAAGACGGTGTCGAATGTTACCGCCCGCGTCACATCGCGTATCGTCAGGTCTCCGGCCAGCTTCGCGCCGTCCGAAAGTCGACCTGACGGGGCCGGCCTGACCGCGGTGGAGACGAAGCGAATTGTTGGGAACCGATCGGTGTCCAGCATTGCCGCGCTCTTCAGGATTCCGGTGACAAGAAAGAACCCGGCTCGCACTCGGTCTGCACGCAGGGTCACATCGGTCGAGCTGGCAGCCAGATCGGACGGATCGATTTGGAAATCGGCGCGACCGACTGGCATCTCGCCGTTCCGCCTGGCCCCGTTCATCCAGTATGTGAACCCTGCGCGCGAGGCACGAGGTTCCAGTTCGTAGCGTCTAAGCGATGCATGTGCAGGAAGGGGCAAGGTGCAGAAGCCCATCAGGATCAGTCGCCGGGACAACATCGCCGCAACGTGCCGCAGGCCCGATGCGCTTGTCAAGATCAGCGCCATGAATGGTCAATTTGCCTCGGGATTTCCATTGGTTCTGAATGTCGTTTGCAAAGAGTGTGGCGCGGGCAGCGCCGTGAATGCGATGCGGCGCGAGACCGTCTGCCATCACGTCATGGTCGGGTTGGGCACCGATGATCCGGATTGAAATCCAACCCGCCCGATCCAATGGTCCGGAAGTGTCACGTCGGATACGACAATGTCCCATGGCATTGCGTCAGGGTGGCTGCCAGCATAGCGTTGCCGGAAAGCGCCATGCTGTTGCGGCGGCACGCCTTGGTTCCGTCCAGCGCCGCGGACACGGCGTGGCTTCCTTGATTCGACGTTGGTCCCCTGGTCGCGACCCTTTGGACGGACCCGGTGTCGGCAAGAATGTCATTCAGTGCCAGGAACTCTGGGGCGACAATGACGAGCGAGGCCCCCGGGATGATGCTTGCCGTCTCTGGTGCGCGGCATCAGCCGCGCGACACCATCTTGCCTCCTTGCCGCCATCGCAATACGTGGGGCAACGACGGCGACACGGAGCGTTTCCCGCAGTTCATCCGTCAAATCGCAGTGCGCGACCGCCTGCCAGAGGAGACGCCTTGCGGGGCTTTGTCCTGGCAAGAAATCTCGCTGACAGGTTCACGCAACACGGTTGTGCGAACACGATGGTTGCCGGAATGACGCGAAAGGACCGAATTGATGCGGCAGGAGCGTTTGCGCTTGTTGGTCTCTCCCTGTTGCTGGCCTTCAACCAGGTTGTCATCAGGGTTGTGAACGAGGGGCTGCAACCGGTCTTTTTCGCCGCCGTGCGTTCGGTGGGCGTCGTCATTTGCCTCTGGCTCTGGTTTGCCGTTCGGCGCCGCCCGCTGGGGCTCAAGCGCAAGAACCTGTTCTTTGGCTGCCTGATGGGGACGCTGATTTCGCTCGAGTTCGTCTTCCTGTTCGTGGCACTCGACCTGACGACAGTTTCGCGGACATCTGTCTTGTTCAACACGATGCCGCTATGGATGGCGCTCCTGGCTCACGTGTTCATTGGGAATATACGTAAGTGACCATCAGGCCGCTCTCGCACTGATTTCACGGGTCGATGAGGTCGGCAACCCGAACGCCCCTCGCCGTGCAGACGCGCCAATCCCGGACGCCTCGTGCTCCGGGGCGCGGCCACGCGCCACGCACCGGATGTTCCTTGCCGCGTTGATGTCGG
>JAPPCV010000107.1 GCA_028824715.1 Boseongicola sp.
CGTCGCCATCCAGATCGCGCTTGCCGGAAAGGCCGCCGACATGATCAAGTTGCACTATGCCGAAGCTGCCCCCAAGAAGGGGTGAGCAGTTACCTTGGGATAAATAATTGTGTGAGAATAATCTCGCTGGAGCTGCTAGGCAATGACGTGGAGCCACCAACAGGAATTGAACCTGCATCTCCAAAATCACCGCTAAAGTATTTTACCAACTAAACTATGGTGGCTCCATTTCATTATATCAGATTTTCATTGATTCGGCAAGGAGATAAATAAAAGTGCAAGAGAAAGCGGTGCCGCCAGTGGGATTTGAACCCACAACTCTGAGATTACCAATTCTAGAATGCTACTTGAACACTATGGCGGCTCCATTTCAGTATAGCAGATCTTTGATGATTCGGCAAGGAGATAAATAGAACTGCTGATGCCCATATTGGAGATGTGACCGCATACCTCTTGGTATGCGATGGGCACCAGCAGTCAAATTTGACTATCAAGATCTCGTGGTCAGATCAACTGGATCTTGTGTTGTGTCTTTTACTTGACAATTTCTGAGAAGTGAGGTATGGATCGTGTCTGGCTAAATAAGAGATACGGCAATGGATTACGTTAGAATTGTGAATGAAGTTGCAAAGAGATTCAATCGCGGTGATATAGACGGTGCCGTGAAATACCTGGAGAGATCAATGAGCGGTAGTACAATTAGTGCGATGGAAAATTTCAAAATTGCAATTGAGGAATTGAATAAGCAAATACAAGAAATGAAAGCGAATCATAATGCAAGATTTGGCAACTTAGAAGGAAAGTTGAGACAAGAATCTTCTGAAAGTGATTGACACAAGATCTATGGTTGTGTCATCTTGGTGATCTGGTGCAAGATTTAGTTAGCACTACGGTTTACGGACAAAGCGAAAGCCTTCTGTTGTGGCACTTGCAAGCCTCAATCCGAAGCGGTTCAATTGCCAAAGAACTTGGAGGACGCCAGTGAGACGGATCTATGATTGGGATGCGAGGCCGCAGCTGCGAAATTACACCGCTGCGGACCTGCGCGCCTTGAAGGGCGTGCGCAAGCTTGTTCAAACCACGGCAAATTCCTCGGAAGAGGCCGCAGCGGCGAGGGACGCGGGCCTGGATCTCGTCATGGGCAATGCGCACAACACGGCGGCGGTCCGGGCTGGGGCACCGGACATGTTCTTCACCGCTGCCGTGTCCTTGCCGGACTTTCCGACCGAACGGGACGTTCTGCTGGCCGCGTTTCGCGCGATGAAGGACGGAGCGGATTCCGTCTACACGGCACGAGGGCCGCATGTGGTGGAGATGCTTGCCCGCGAGGACATTCCCGTCATGTGTCACTTGGGCCTCGTTCCCCGGAAGTCCACCTGGAACGGTGGCCTGCGCGCCATAGGCAAGACGGCAGAGGAAGCCTTCGAACTCTGGCAGGCATTCCGGCGCATGGAAAATGCCGGCGCCTTCTCGGTCGAGGCCGAAGTCATCTGCTCCAGGGTGATGACCGAGATCAGTCGCCGCACAACGCTTGTCACGTCGTCGCTCGGTTCCGGATCCGGTGGCGACATCAGCTACCTGTTTCAGAACGACATTTGCGGAGAGCAACCCGAGAGCCCCCGGCACGCCCGGGCCTTCGGCAACCTTCATGCGCTCCACGAACGCATTAAGGTCGAGCGCCGGGCCGCTTTGGAGGCATTCGCCAAGGAAGCGCGCGGCGGAAGCTATCCGGGCCCGAGCGAGACCGCGGACATAAACGATGCAGAGTATGCAGACTTTCTTGAGCGGCTTCCCTGACTGCGAGGCCGCCCTTGTCCGTGTGGAAGGAGCAGATGACGCAATCCGCTTCCATCAAGATGCGCGCCTATAGACCCAGAGCCTTCCGCCGCTCTTCTGCAAAGCCTTGTGCGAGCCTGTCAGCGACGAAGGCAAGGATCGCCATCGCTGCACCTGCGCTTACTCCCAGCCCGACGTCGGCCTGCCCTAGCGCCAGGTAGATCGACTGGCCGAGTCCGGTTGTTCCGATCAGCGCGGCGATGACCAGCATTGCGAATGCGTAGAGGATTGTCTGGTTGAGTCCCAGAAGGATTGTCGGTGCGGCATAGGGCATGCGCACGTCGGTCATCGTCTGCCATGGCGTGGCTCCGCTCGAGGTCGCGGCTTCCAGCATCTCCGGTGGCGTCGAGACCAGTCCATGGCGCGTGTAGCGGATCATTGGAACCACGGCATAGGCGCAGATTGCGAGAAATGCGCTGAACTCGCCGATCTGGAAGAACATCAGCGTAGGTATCAGGAATACGAACAGGGGGATCGTCTGAAGCATGTCGCAGACGGGGCGAATGATAATCCATGCGATTCCGGAAACGGCCGACAGGAGACCAATCGCGCCTCCCACGACGACGCAGGCGACAACGGCGGCGCCGGAAAGGTAGAGCGACAGCAACGCGCGATCCCAGAGGCCCGAGATCAGCACGAGCCCAAGAAGGGCGGCCGAGAGGACGGCAAGCCGGGTTCCCTGAGCAACCCATGCAAGCGACATGGTTCCGACGATCACGAACGGCCAAGGCAGTTCGGCGATCCCTGTCTCGACAACTCCGACGGCGATCACAAGGCCCGCTCCGGCCATGTGCCGTCCCGCCGCGGCAAGGCCGAGCCCCGCGAGAACCGCGATGGCGAACAGCCAGAGGCTCATCGCTGGCGTCCACTGGAACCCCCAGGTGAAAGGCAGCACAGCCTGGTCAAGGCCGATGCGCAGCGGAAGCAGCCCATAGAACATCGCCGAAGTCTTGATGCCATCAAGCGTGGCACCATGTGTCGCGGTGAACGCGCCCAAGCTGTCGTCCACGGCGACCGCGGCCGCCGAGAACACGCCCTCGGGAGCAGTGTCGGCCCCTGTCAGAGCCAGCAGAGCAGCCCCGACGGCACCTGAAAGGAGCAGGCCCCACGTGACACGCCGGTCGTGGCGCTTTCGTTCCAGCGCCAGCGACCCTGACAGGCGGTCTATCACGATCGCGAATATCACGATCACCAGTCCTGCCAGAAACGCCTGGCCGAACTGTGCCTTGCGCATGGTGAGCAGCACTTCCCAGCCGATGTCGTTGAAACCACCGATGACGGCCGCGATGATCACCATCGACAGGGACGCCATCAGGCATTGGTTCACGCCCACCATGATCTGCTGGCTTGCCGCCGGAATCTCGACCAGGAACAATTGCTGCCACCGGCTCGCGCCGGACATGATCGATGCCTCCTTGACTTCGGGATCAACCCGTTCGAGCCCCAGGATGACGTTTCGCGCCATCGGGGGCGCGGCGTAGATTGCGGAGGCAACGAGGCCGACCACCGGGCCGAATCCGAACAGAAGCAGGAGTGGCGTCAGATAGGCGAAGGTCGGAATGGTCTGCATCGCGTCGAGCGTCGCCAGAAGGGCAGCCCGAATGCGCGGCACTTCGTTCGCGAGTATGCCAAGGCTGCCGCCGGCCAAGACTGCCAAGGGAACCGAAACCGACACGAGGCTCAGAGTGTTCATGCTTTCGCTCCAATAGCCCGACAGCAGAACGAACCCGAAGCCCAGAAAGGTGAGCGACGCCATGCGAAACCCGCCGATGTACCACCCCGCCGCGGTGAACGCGCCGATGATCAGCGGCCAAGGCGAGCCGACAAGCACGGCATTGGCCCAACTCATCGGATAGGAAAGCAGCCAGGACCAAGCCCGCATCACCGGCTTGATCGCACTCAGGACAGCGTCCAGTCCCGTCCCGACCAGTTCTGTCGCCGGCAGCGTCCAGGCCTCTGGAAAACGCACCATCCAGGGCGCGTAGTCCTGGAGCAACAGGCAGGCTGCCCCGGTGACCAACGTGAGGAGTGCCGCAAGCTGCCCCCTTGGCGGTCCGGGCATGCTCGCTGCGGGCGATTCGCTGCTCGCGCTCATCCGCAGTCGGCCTTCAGGGCGCTTGCGATGTCCTGCGGATCGACCGTGCCGAGCAGGTTGCCGCCATCGTCATAGACCGCTACCGGCTCGTAGTGAGCCATGCAGGTCGCCAGTGCGTCTTCAAGGGTCATGTCGGGACGCAAGCCGGGCGTGCCGTTCGCCGCGCGATCGTCATCCGCCCGCATGATCGATCCGACCTTGGCGTGCCGGCCTCGCACGACGTCGCGTGCAAACTCGCGCACATAGTCGTCGACCGGGTGCAGCACGATATCTGCGGGTGTCCCGATCTGCACGATCTCGCCGTCACGCATGATTGCAATCCGGTCGGCGAGTTTCAAAGCCTCGGCGATGTCGTGGGTAATGAACACGATCGTGGTGTTCAGCCTGGCCCGAATGTCGAGGAACTCGTCCTGCAACTGGCGACGGATCAGAGGATCGAGTGCCGAAAAGGGTTCGTCCAGAAACCAGACGCTGCAGTCCCCGGCGAGCGAGCGCGCGATCCCGACACGTTGACGCTGGCCACCTGACAGTTCACGAGGGTATGCCCCCTCCCGCCCTTTCAGGCCCACCATCTCGATGATGCATTGCACCTTGTCATGACGCTCGCGGCGGCCCATGCCGCCGACCTTCAGCGGGAAGGCAACATTGTCGATCACCGACATGTGCGGGAACAGGCCGAAATGCTGAAACACCATCCCGATCCTTGAACGTCGAAGCTCCGTCATTCGCGCCTTGCTGGCAGCGAGGATATCCTCGCCCTCAATCGAGACGTGGCCGGCCGTCGGCTCTACAAGTCGCGAGATTCCCCTGAGCAGCGTCGACTTCCCCGACCCTGAGAGCCCCATGATCACGAAGAGCTCGCCTTCGGCCACCTCGAAGCAGGCATCGCGAACGGCCGGAATGTATCCACGCTCCTCCAGGCGCCCGGCAATGTCCCGCGAGCTGCCGCCCTCGTCCTGCGCCCGCCGGAAGGCGGACGCAGCATCGGACCCGAAGACCTGCCAGAGTCCGGCAACGGAAATGGCAGGCTGTTCCGCCATGGAGATCAGCGTGTCGCCGCGTCCACGACCGGTTTCCACTTGGCCTCGTTGCCTGCCATCCAGTCGGCGACCACCTCTTCGACGCTGCCGCCATCCACATCGACGGCTCCCATCATGGGTTGCTGGTCGGCGACCGACAGCGTGTAGTTGGAGAGAATCTCGAAGGCGGCCGGCCACATGTCCTCGATCCCGACCCAGCCAGCCTTGAAGATGCGGCTTGGCGCGAAATCGCAATCATTGACGGCGTTCGGGTTTGGACCCCAGGCAGGATCGTTGAAGCAGTCCTCGTTGCCGACCGGCAGGTCCACGAACTGCACGTCATAGGCGGACATTGCCCAGTGCGGCTGCCAGAAGGTGATCAGCAGCGGAGACTTGCGCTCGGTCGAAGCGCGAAGTTCCGCAATGAGCGCGCCCTCCGAGCCGGCAGGCACCGCCTTGAAGGGCAGGTCAAGCCCGGTCATGCGGTCGGCCCCGGGCGTGCCCCAGTCGGCAGGATAGTCCACCAGTCGGCCGGCGGGCAGCGTCT
The DNA here is from genome assembly GCA_028824715.1 of Boseongicola sp. Classification (GTDB taxonomy): domain Bacteria; phylum Pseudomonadota; class Alphaproteobacteria; order Rhodobacterales; family Rhodobacteraceae; genus JAJEFO01. The sequence goes on from JAPPCV010000107.1 coordinate 5,498, forward strand.
CGGCGGTGGCGAAGGTTCCGGCGCAATCCTTCAGTGCCTCCCAGGCCGGCAGGCCCGGGCACAGATCCGCCACGTGGGCCGGGAAGGCGATCCCTTCTTTCGCGTCGAGGCCCAAATCGCCAAGTTCGACGACTCCTCCGCCCTCGACTTTCTTGGCGTAGTCGTCGGAGACGTTCGATGACCAGATCTCCACGGCGGCGTGCAACTCTCCGTCCGACATCGCCTGGTACATGTTCATGTAGCCCGCCGTGACATAGTCGACCTGATAGCCGGCTGCCTTGAGCATCTCGCCCGCCACGTGTGTGGAGATGTGCTGGCCAGTCCATTCGTTGATGGCAAGCTTGATCGGCTCGTCAACCGCACCCAACTCGGCCGCTTGGACACCTGAGGCGGCAAGCACGGCCGCAACTGTTGTGACTGTCTTGATCATCTGACTCTCGCGCAGGAATCCCCGGCGTTCACGCCGAGGGGAAAGCGCGCCCCTTTGCTGATTGCGTGAAAGTGGAACAGGCAGCCGCCACCGCCTGCCCAAGGGCGGGTCGCCCCGCCAAGGAAGGGAAAAGATGCGGCTTGCGCCGCTCGCGAAGTCGCAGAGGCGACTCCGGCGAGAGCCGGGCTCCCTTCGCACGACCTGGTCACCCGAGCACGATTCGCTCCGTTTCGTCTCTGACCCGGCGCTGCCGCCGACGAGTCTTCGAGAGCCCGGCACCGCAGGAGCGCACCGGGGTTGGCTTTGAATGCGTGGCCCAACTTGGGTTGGATGATGGCTTCCTTTCCTGTGCCGGTCAGCAATGGCCCACGGGACTTCGGCCTCTCAAGCCTCTCCCTACAGGGAGAGGTCGCCGACTTTGCGTCTCCCGGGCGTCGATGCCCTTCGCTCTCGTCCGTGTGGCAATTGTCCTGACCACGGGATTCGTGGTTTAACCGGACTGGCCGCAAATTTCACATGACTGGTCAGATGCCCCTCGAGAAGATCGACGAATTTCACATTCTGGTCGTGGTCACGCCGCACTTCAACATTGCGGCCACGATGTCGTTTCTGGATCCATTTCGCGCAGCAAACTATATCGAAGGCAAGTCGTTTTTTCACTGGTCGATCGTTTCAGAACGGGGTGGACCCTGCTTGGCCAGCAACGGCGTGACGATCGAGACAGGCACGCTGTCCGGCATCCGGGGCAAGTCCCCAGATCTGGTGATGCTCTCCACAAGCTGGACGCCGGAGTCGTTCTCCAGCGCTGCCCTGCACGCGAATCTGTGGCGCCTTGCCCGTTCAGGAAGCAATGTCGGCGCACTGGACACCGGCGCCTTCATCCTGGCTGATGCCGGGCTGCTCGATGGGCGCCGGGCAACGGTGCACTACGAACACCTCGACGCCTTTGGCGAAAGATTCCCCGACATAGAAGTCTGCGATGACCTCTTTGTCTTCGACCAGGGCCGGATCACCTGTTCCGGCGGCACGGCGGCAGGCGAATGCGCGCTTCTCCTGTTGAGCGAATTTCGCGGCAAGGGTCTTGCGAATGCGGCCGCCAAGTACCTGTTCGTGCAAGGCGTGCGGCCAGCCGGGACACGTCAGGCTGCCGAGTCCTCCGAGCCGTTTGGTCGCCGCATTCCCGAGAAGCTGTTCCGTGCCATCGACCTGATGGAAAAGAACCTGGAAGAGCCGCTCCGGATCTCTGAAGTCTGTCGCCAGGTCAAGGTCTCTCACAGACAGCTTGACCGGTTGTTCCGGCGGTATGTGAAGGCACCTCCCTCGACCTACTATCGTGACATTCGCCTGGATCGCGCGCGTGGCCTTGTGACCCAGACGGAATTGCCGCTGTCGCAGGTCGCGCTGGCATCCGGATTTTCGAGCCAGGTTCATTTCAGCAGGGCCTACAAGGCGCGCTTCGGCATTTCTCCCCGGACCGACCGCGTGGAAGGCCGGGTTCCGTTTGAATTTCGCTCGTGGCCAATGCACAGGGTGCCGCAAGGCCAATCAAGTTAAATTGGTGGCCAATATGGTGATTTGTCGGCATTCGTTTCGTCCGCAAGATTGCGTCAGGTCCTCTTGATGCGAGGAAACACTCGATGACCGATCTGCCAAGCAGAGAGCAATTCGCGACGATTGGCGCGGGATATTCACCGGACGCAAGCCGCTCATTGTCGCTGAAGGCGGACGCCTACACGGACCCGGCCTGGCACGAGGTGGATCGGTCCGCGATCATCGCGCGGAGCTGGCAATGGGTGTGCCATGTCGAAAAGCTGCGGGAGCCCGGCTCCTACCTTGCAACTGAAATCGCGGGAAGGCCGATCGCCATCGTACGAGATGGAGAGGGCGTCCTTCGCGCCTTCTACAATGTGTGCAAGCACCGCGCGCACCATCTGCTCAGCGGAGAAGGGAAGGCGTCGCGGATCATGTGCCCTTACCACGCCTGGGTCTACCGGCTGGACGGTCAACTGGTCCGTGCGCCGGAGACTGAGAACCTGTCCGGGTTCGACGTGGCTTCGATCTGCCTTGACGAGGTGCTGGTGACCGAATTCGCGGGATTTGTCTTCGTGAACCTGGATTCGGACGCAGTGCTCCTGTCTCAGGCGTCGGAGAGCCTCGAGACCGAAATTCGCAATTGGGCACCGGACATCGAAAAGCTCACGTTCGGCCACCGTCTGTCCTACGACATCAGGTCGAACTGGAAGAATGTCGTCGACAATTTCCTGGAGTGCTATCATTGCCCGGTCGCTCACAAGGACTTCTGCAATCTGGTGGACATGGACACCTACGAGGTGACGACCCATGGCATCTATTCAAGCCATATGGCCGAGGCCGGCAAGGGTGCCAACACCGCATATGACGTCTCGAAGGCTACGGTACGCACCCATGCGGTCTGGTGGCTCTGGCCCACGACCTGCTTCATGCGCTATCCGGGCCGGTCGTCGATGATCGTGCTGAACATCATCCCTGCCGGCGCCGAGCGAACCCTGGAAACCTACGACTTCTTCCTTGAGACACCCGAACCGGACGAAATGGAGAAGGATGCCATCCGCTACCTCGACGAGGTGCTTCAGCGCGAGGACATCGACATCGTCGAAAGCGTGCAGAGGGGCATGGCAACGCCGGCATTCGCCCAAGGGCGCATTGTAAGCAATCCGGCAGGCTCGGGAAAGTCCGAGCACGCCGTGCACCACTTTCACGGGCTTGTTCTGGACGCCTATGCACGGGCAGCCCATTGACACGGTCTGGCATCGCTTCGTTCGCTGTCCCGGTCCTGAATGGGAGGAGAGGCGGAACGTGGCGCGCCGAGACCGCAACGCAATCAGGAAGGCCACCACCGAAGGAAAGCGAGCATGAAGCTTGAAGGAAAGACCGCGTTCGTCACGGGCGGCCGGGGCGGCATCGGACGCGCAATCGTTGCGCGATTCCTGAAAGAGGGCGCAACCGTCTACTCCGCTGACCTGAGCGTCGGCGGTTCGCTCGACCGGCACGATGAAGACGGAAGCCGATTCGTTCGCCTCGATGTCACGAACGAGAACGAGTGCATCGCTGCGATGAACCGCGTGCAAGACGAGGCGGGCAGGCTCGACGTTCTTGTCAACGCAGCCGGAATCGAGATCGAGAAGACCATTGAGGAGACCACGCTCGACGAATGGAACCGTTCTTTCGCCGTCAATGTCACTGGTACGTTCCTGACGTCGAAACATGCCTTGCCCTTGCTTCGCTCGGCGGCTGAGGGGGGTGCCAGCGCCAGCATCATCAATTTCGGTTCGTACGACGGATTCATCGCCGATCCGGGCCTGGCGGCCTATTGTGCCACGAAGGGCGCGGTTCATGCCCTGAGCCGCGCCATGGCCTGTGACCACGGTCCGGAAGGCGTTCGTGTCAATGCGGTTTGTCCAGGCTATGTTGACACCCCCATGCTGCAGAGCTTCTTCGAAGGCGAAGGCTCGGGCGGCGGTGGCAGGACCATCACGCAACTGCAAAAGGCAGTTCGCGACGTGCATCCCATGCGGATCTATGGCGCCCCGGAGGACATCGCGAATCTCGTCAACTGGCTGGCGTCGGACGAAGCGCGCTATGCAAGCGGGCAGCTGTGGATTCTCGATGGCGGGCTGAGCGCACAGGTCCAGCAGATGAATCCTTGATGGCCCTGGAAGTGACCATGGACGAAGGGCCAAACGCGTCGTCAGCCTGCCTCGAAAAGGCGGAGCTCGGCATGAGATCCATGATCTTCGGGATCTTTGAGCCACCCTGGAGGTTCGCATTGACACCGGAGTTCCTCGCCAAGGCCAGGGACTTCATGCTTCCCGACACCTTGGCGAACAGTGCGTGCGACGTGAGGCGTCTGGGCCACGTACATGGCACGGAATTCGGGTTCGAATGCCTGGATTCCAGCCACCGCTTCAAGGTTGGACATTTCGTCGATGGATGCCTGGCAAGGCGTCCTTTCTTGACGAGTTTGCACTGGGAGATCGAGAGGTGTCGGCATCCCTGGAAGAAGCATGCTTTGGTGGGCACCGATGCGACTTAAGGACAAGAAGGCCATTGTTACGGGAGGCAGCCGTGGCATCGGACGCGGAATCGTCGAGGCATTCCTGAAGGAGGGCGCAAGCGTTCTGAGCTGTGGGCGGAGCCCCGTGCCCGAGGACTTTCCGGTGGCTTGCGTCTGGATGACCGCAGACGTTTCCAGCGCCGAAGACATGGAACGCTTGGCCGCCACGGCCGGGCTAGTGGACATCCTTGTCAACAACGCCGGAGTTCAGGTTGAGCGAACCGTCATGGCCAGCACGGATGCGGATTGGGACCATGTCATCGGCGTGAACTGCAAGGGCGTGTTCAATGCCTGCCGCGCAGTTCTTCCCCGCATGCGGTCAGGTGGCTCCATCATCAATGTCGGTTCGGTTTCAGGTCAGGCTGCCGATCCGGGCATGGCACTTTACAACGCGTCCAAGGCCTTCGTGCATGGCCTCACCCGTTCAATCGCCGTGGATCACGGGCCCAGGGTGCGCTGCAATGCCATTTGCCCCGGATGGGTCGAAACCGGAATGCTCGAAGCCGGGTTTGCACTTGCCTCGGACCCGGAGGCTGCCAGGCAGGACGCGCTCATGCGCCACGCGACGCGGCGTTTCGGGCGCCCTGAAGACATTGCCGCAATCGCCGTCTGGCTGGCGTCGGACGAGGCGGGCTTCGCAACCGGCCAGCTCTTCACGGTGGATGGCGGCATGACCGCCGCTTCGCCAATCAGCCCGGGAATTTACTGATGTCCGAAATCACGCGAACCAGCGTCATTGGTGCAGGCCTCATCGGCGCAAGCTGGGCGGCACTCTTTCTTGCTTCTGGCCGGTCGGTGTCGGTCTTCGATCCGGCGGCGGGAACCGAGGCAGCCGTACGGGACCATGTTCGGAAGGCCTGGCCTTCAATGACCGAGATCGGGCTGACGAAACGGGGCGACCCGGATCGGATGACCTTTCACGCATCGCCTGAAGCAGCGGTTGACGGGGCGGATTTCATTCAGGAGAGCGTTCCCGAACGGATTGCCATGAAACACGACACGTTTGCGCGGATCGAGCCACACCTTTCGTCCTGGGCAATCGTCGCAAGCTCGGCCTCGGGGTTGACCCTTGGACAAATGCAGAAGGGATGGCGCTCGCCTGGCCGGTTCATTCTGGGCCATCCCTTCAACCCGCCTCACCTGATTCCCCTTGTCGAGTTGATGGGAAACGATGGAACGCAGCCCGGCGTGATTGAAGCCGCGGAGGCGTTCTATGCGGACGTTGGCAAGACCACGATCCGTGTGCGGAAGGAGGTGCCGGGCCATGTCGCCAACCGGCTGCAAGCTGCCATCTGGCGCGAAGCAATCCATCTGGTCGAGACTGGTGTCGCAAGCGTTGGCGACGTGGACAAGGCGATCGCTTCCGGCCCTGGGCTCAGATGGGCAACCATGGGGCCGACGACCCTGTTTGGCCTTGGCGCCGGCCAGGGCGGGCTGGCGGCCTTTTGCGATCACTTCGCAGACACCTTCAACGGGTGGTGGGCCGATCTGGGTTCTCCGCAACTGCACGACGCGAACGCGAAGCTGCTCGAAGAGGGACTGGCGGAAGCCAACGAAGGGCTTACCGTAGCCGAGCTGTCGCAGAAACGCGATGCGATGCTGGTGGCGATCCAAAGAGCGCTGGCCGAGCTTGAGCCGGATTAGCACGACGCATGGAACCCCGCGGCGTCGGCACCCCCGGGGAGATCGACCTGTCCTTCGGGTTCACGTATCTTGCGGCGACCTCGAGATGACTTGACCGTTTGGCAATGCCTGGCTCCAACACGTCGCTGGCGGTCCCGGAACGGATCAAGTCGCTGTCAGTCGCGAGACTGCGCCAAATGATTCTGGATGGAGAGGTTCCTGGAGATAGGCGGCTGTCCGAGGTCATGGCGGAACGAGTGCTGGGAGTGTCCCGTACCCCCGCAATGCTTGCCCTGATCCGACTGCAAGCGACCGGGTCTATCAGGATGCCTCCGGGCTGGAGACATGCGTGAAGTGTGCCGGGTCAGCTTCGGTGACGTGGTAGTGGTCATCAAGGTCCCGGCAATTTTGGAAAACGCGGCGGCCGCCGCACTGGCCTTGAACGGGGTGCAGGAAGCAGCGTCGTCTTCAGGCGACGGAGTGTGCACTCAATGAGGACTGCGCCGAGTTCGGTCAGTCGAAGGGCATGTCGGCCGATCGTTCATGGTGTATGGTGTTCCGCAACGGGCGGCACGTTCGATGAGTTCGATGCAGCAAGTGGCCAGATGAGGTCCCATGTTGCGAAAGGCAATCATGAGGACGCGATGGCAGCGATTGAGGCGACCGCAATGACACAGTCGAGCAGAGGCGGCACGGCGAGCGATGGTCGAGCAAGACCTTTGCCAAAGCCCGACGGCCGGCCAAGGAACGCGGCAGCCGAAAAACCCACTCAAGGAGGCATCAATGGACGATTGGCAGGACAAGCTTCTGTTGCGCGAACTGATCGAAAACTGGGCCGTATGGCGGGATGCCGGCTTCTGGGACAAGTTCCGCACGGTCTGGCACGACGACGGCCGCATGATGGCCACCTGGACCCAAGGCACTGCTGACGAGTTCATCGAAATGAGCAGGCAAGGCTGGGCGCGCGGAGTGTCGATCCTGCATTTTCTCGGCGGATTCAGCTGCGAGATCGCAGGCAACCGAGCGGTCACGCAAACGAAGATGACAATCTCACAGCGCGGTGAGGTTCACGGAGTTCTGGTGGATGTGGTTTGCACAGGACGCTTTTTCGACTTCCTGGAGAAGCGAGGCGGCAAATGGGGAATGTGCCTGCGTCAGCCGATTTATGAAAGGGACCGGATGGATCCGATTGCGCCACGCGCGTCGCTGGAGCTTGATGAATCGATTCTGGACGCGTTTCCCGTGGGATATCAGCATCTTGCGTATCTTCAGTCGCAGGTCGGCTATCCGGTCAAGAGAGACATGCCGGGCCTTGAGGGCCCCGAGGTCGAAGCGCTCTATGCCACTGGGGCCGACTGGCTGGCCGGGATGTCAATCACTTGGGCCGGACATTCCTGGGGCTGAACCTGGAACCGGCACGCAATCAACCGGGAGGTAGACAAGGGACAAGCTCTCACAGGCGCTCGCAATCGGGGCAGCTTGCCTGATGGCAACCAGCATCGCGGCGTCAGCCAAAGGCATCAAGCCGACGGCCGGTTCCAGCCATCCCCCGTGGCTCTTGGGTCGAGGTCATCACAAGATACGGCGTGCCAGCAACCTGCAAGCGGCCTGAAGCCATGGGCGGCGACAAGGTCTGGCCATAACTGGAGTCGCACAGACGCGGCAACGTCACGTCGAAAGCTGCCATGCTACGCGAATGCCGACCCTGATCCCGAATTCCGGCGCCCCGCAGCGATCGACGGCCTGTCAACTTGCAAGGACTTTGATGAACTGCCTGATCCGGGTCGTTCGATGGCGTACATCCCGCTCCGACGGTTCTCGCCAAGAAATTCGCCGGGCGCTGCCAGGGTCGCTCCTCGTTGGCAACAGCGTCCATCGGCGGCACCGGATTCAGTCGATGTCCACGATTGCGCCCCGCCTGCCGATGACCTTGAGTGCGAGTGCATGTCCGGATTCCATTGCCTTGATCGACGACCGGCCAGTTGCCGTTGCCGCGAGATAGCCCGCGTTGAAACTGTCGCCCGCCGCCGTCGTGTCCACGACGTGCTCGGCCATCGGCACGGGCAGGGCATGCCCGTCAGCTCCCAGATCCACTGGCCCGGCATCCCCGCGCTTGAGTGCCCCGCGCGAGACGCCCCATGACCGGAGCCGGGCGATGACTTCCGAGTCGTCCGCATCGCCGAACAGAGCCATTTCGTCATCGACGGAAGGAAGTGCAATGTCTGTGCACTGCCAGAACCTTTCCGTTTCAGCACGTGCAAGCCGGAGGTCTTTCCAGAGATGAGGGCGGAAATTGCTGTCGAATGCCAGAAGTCCGCCGTTCGCCCGAAAGCCCTCAAGCGCATTGCGCAGGCGATCACGCGCCGCGCCTGACAGAATCGCGATCGAAATCCCCGAGAGCAGCACAAGATCGTGGCTGGCGAGGACATCCGCCGGGTCGCGACCGTCCGCGTCAAACAGCGTCCGTGCCGCGGAGGACGAACGCCAGTATGCGAAGCTGCGCTCGCCGGCGGCATCGGTCTCGATCGCGTAGAGGCCTGGCATTCGATTCGGATGCCGGGTGACGGCCGCGGTGCCGATGCCCCTTGCCTTCATGTCGCGGACGATGCGGTCGGAGAACCTGTCCCTGCCAAGAACCGTCACGTATTCGACGTGCAGTTCCGGTGCGGCGCGCTTGAGATAGGCTGCCGCGTTGTATGTGTCGCCCGCCACGTTCAGTTCAGCGGCATTGCCGTCTCCTGCGATGAGTTCGATCATCACTTCGCCGACGCATGCTATCCGGAAATTTCGGTCCACCGGCTTCAAGGCTCTGCAAATGTCTGACGCACCTGGTTCCACGCATCGTCAAGATGGTCCCGGAGCACGAGTTCGGCAGCGTCCGGATCTCGGAAAAGGATCGATTCGAAGATCCTGCAATGCGCCCTGTAGTTCACGTGATTGCGCTCCGCATCCCGCGGCATTCTCGTCCAGTGACCCGACAGCCAGTCCGTGTAGGCTTGGTGAATCGGCGGCAGCACCGGGTTGTCGGGAACCTCGTAGAGAACGCGGTGGAAGGCAACGTCCGTTTCAAAGAACCGTTCGGAATCGCCGAGTGCCGCCTCGTTGTCAGCCAGGGCCTGCTTCATTCGCGCGACATGATTCTTGCCGGCATGCAGCGCTGCGTCGCGGACAAGCGCCGCCTCCATCATGATGCGAAGCTCGAAGAGGTTTCGCACGCCGCCCGGGACGGTCAGGAGACGATTCACGACGGAACCAACGGCCTCGATGGCGGCATCGTAACCCGGCGTCCGCACGACAGGCCGGAAACGAGGCCGGGCATCGACAAGGCCTTTGGTGGAAAGAGCCTGAACGGCCTCGCGAACGACAGTGCGGCTGACGCCGAAGGACTGCATGATTTCGCGTTCGGGCGGCAACGGCTTGCCGACGGCGAGCGTGCCATCGATGATCTGCCGCTCGAATATCGAGACCAGGTTGTCCGCAGCGCGGGTGCGTGCGTCTCGAAACCTTTCTTCTGTCATCCTCCGAATGCCTGTTTAGTATGACAAAACTGGACAAAAATTGCGTGCTTTATGGACATGCGAAAGAACTACTGGACATGATTGTGCTTTTTTGTCATACCAAATTGAAACAAGCCGTGCAATGATCAGGGCAAATGCCGCTTGGGGACGCGCACGCGCATGCCGATCATCTCAGACGTATCCGTCAGGCGCTTTGCCGTTCCGCTCGCGGAAGTGCTGACCGATGCCAAGCATGGCGACCACACCGAATTCGAACTCGTTACGGTCACTGTTCGGACAAGCGATGGCCTGGAAGGAACCGGATATACCTATACGGGCGGAAGGGGCGGACAGGCCATCGTTGCGATGATCGAGCACGACCTCGCACCCTTCCTGGCCGGTCAGGACGCCATCCAGGTCGAGACGGTCCACGATGCCATGCAATGGCATGTTCACTACGTCGGTCGGGGAGGCGTGGCGTCCTTCGCGATTTCCGCCGTCGACATCGCGCTGTGGGACCTTCGCTGCAAGGCGGCCGGCAAGCCGCTCTGGAAGGTGGCCGGCGGGGAAGGAGACCGTTGCAAGGCCTATCGTGGAGGCATCGACTTGAACTTTTCGCTCGACAAGCTCATCCGGCAGGCCGAGGGCTTCGTCGAAGCGGGATTCAATGCGGTGAAGATCAAGGTGGGTCAGCCGGAACTGTCGTCCGACGTCGATCGTGTACACGCCGTCCGCGAGGTGCTTGGGCCAGACCGCACTTTGATGGTGGACGCAAATTACGCGTTCTCCGTGCCTGAGGCGATCAAGGCCGCGTTTGCGTTTGCCGAGCATGACATCCTCTGGTTCGAGGAGCCGGTCATTCCCGACGACTACGCGGGATATGCCCGGATCGCGGAGGCAACGGGCGTGCCGTTGGCGATGGGCGAAAACCTGCACACGGTCCACGAATTCGAGCACGCGTGCAGCGACGCCGGATTGAGCTACATCCAGCCGGACGCCTCGAATTGCGGTGGCATTACCGGCTGGCTTCGGGTTGCGGAACTGGGCGAACGGCATGGCATCCCGGTCTGCAGCCACGGAATGCAGGAGCTTCACGTCAGTCTCGTGTCGGCGCGCCCCAACTCGGGCTGGCTGGAAGTGCACAGCTTTCCGATAGACGAATATACGCACCGCCCGCTTGTCGTGGAGGATCACCTTGCCGTTGCTCCGAGCGAGCCGGGCATTGGCGTTTCCTTCGATTGGGCGAAGCTCGAGGCCGCGCATGACGCCGCGGCCCGGAACGCGAGAGCGGGCAGGGCGGCATGAACACGGAAGTCGCGGCAGCATTCTACCGAGGGAACAGGTCCTTTGCCGTCGAGGCGAGGCACGCAAGCGAGCCTGGGCCGGGCGAGGTCGCGGTTCGCATTGCCTACTGCGGGATATGCGGGACCGACATGCATGTCTTTCACGGAAACATGGATGCAAGGGTCGGCCTGAATCGCGTGATCGGACACGAAATGTCGGGGACAGTCGCGGTCGTCGGGGAGGGCGTGTCAGACGTTGCCGTCGGGCAGAAGGTCGTGGTGCGGCCCTTGGACCATTGCGACGAGTGCCCTTCATGCGCAGCGGGTCACAGGCACATCTGCCACAACCTGAAGTTTCTCGGGCTCGATACGGATGGCGCGATGCAGGAGATCTGGAACGTGCCGGCACACACGCTCCATGCGTTGCCGGACGGCCTGCGCATGGATCACGCTGCGCTCATCGAGCCTGTCGCAGTGGCGTGCCACGACGTGCGGCGCTCGGCGCTGCGACCGGGCGAGGACGCGCTCGTTGTCGGAGGCGGCCCGATCGGGATTCTCTGCGCGATGGTTGCACGCGAGCGTGGCGCCAAGGTCGTGTTGTCCGAAGTGAATCCGAACCGCGTCGAGATTGCCCGCAAGCTCGGATTCGACGTGGTGAATCCGGCAGAGGATGACTTGCCGGCCCTGGTCAACGAGCGAACCGGGAAGAAGGGTGCGGATGTCGTGTTCGAGGTTTCGGGCACGCAGGCCGGGGTCGATGCGATGACGGCCTGCGCAGCAACGCGGGGACGGATCGTCATGGTCGCAATCCACGCCCGGAGGCCGAAGATCGACCTTTTCAAGTTTTTCTGGCGTGAGCTTGAACTCCTGGGCGCGCGCGTCTACGAGCCGGAGGATTACGAGCAGGCCATCGCGATCATCGCCGGCGGCGGAGTTGATGCGGACACGGTCATAACGGATGTCAGCCCGTTGTCCGGCATCCAGTCAGCATTCGAGGCCCTAGACAGCAGTCCGACTGCGCTGAAGAGCCTCATCAAGATCGGGGATGGCGAGTGAGCGTTCTTTCCGCATTCGACCTGACGGGAAAGACCGCGCTGGTCACCGGCGCGAGGCGCGGAATCGGACGCGGCATGGCCGAGGCGCTTGCCTCCGCCGGCGCCGACATCGTTGGTGTCAGCGCCAGCCTGGAGGGTGAGGGTTCGGAGGTCGGCGCGGCTGTTGCCGGCAAGGGGCGCAGTTTCGCGGCCTACCAGGCCGACTTCGCGGACCGGGCGGCCCTGAACGCGCTTGTTGCAGATTTGGCCCGGGACGGGGTCAAGCCTGACATCCTTGTCAACAACGCCGGAACCATCAGGCGCAAGCCCGCCGCGGATCATCCCGGCGAGTGGTGGGACGAGGTGATCGAGGTGAATCTCTCCGCCCAGTTCGTCCTGAGCCGGGAAATCGGTCGCGGCATGATTGAACGTGGCCGTGGCAAGATCATTTTCACGGCCTCGGTGCTGTCGTTTCAGGGAGGGGTCACGGTGCCGGGGTATGCCGCGTCCAAGGGCGGGGTCGCGCAATTGACCAAGGCCTTGGCGAACGAGTGGGCGGGTCGGGGGATCAACGTCAATGCCATTGCGCCGGGCTATGTCGCAACGGACAACACCGAGGCGCTCAGGAATGATCCCGCCAGGCAGAAGGCCATCCTGGAGCGCATTCCGCAGGGGCGGTGGGGAAGTCCGGAGGACTTTGCCGGACCGGTGGTCTTTCTCGCGTCGTCGGCGTCCGATTATGTCAACGGGGAAATCCTTGTTGTGGACGGCGGTTGGATGGGGCGATAGGGAGGCGAAATTGAACGTGTTTGTGACCAGTGACTTGCCGTTATGGGCATCAATCTCGGGCTCGGGCGCCCTCATGGCCAGATGGAGGTCAGGGCATGTCCGGGCGGAACACTCAAGGGAGGAATCCTAGAATGAAACTCACCAGAGGAATGATCCTCGCGGCGTCGGTTGCGGCGCTCGCAATCGGGGCCGCAACCGCATCGGCTCAGACGAAGCTGCGCATCCAGACGCATTTCAGCCAGGAGACCCTCTCGGGTCAGATGGCTGGCAAGTACATCGATGACATCACCGCCATGTCGAACGGCGAGATCGAGATCGAGATGTTCTATGCCTCGTCCGTCGTGAAGTCGGCAGAGACCTTCGATGCGGCCGCGACCGGCATTCTCGACTGCGACATGACGGGCGGTTCATACCAGACCGGCAAGAACCCGGCGTTCCAGTTTGCCGGCGACCTCATGGGCGGCTACGCCAATCCCTACCAGCAGATGGCCTGGCTCCTGCACGGAAACGGGCGAGCCGCCCTCAACGAACTCTACAACGAGCACAACATGGAGTTCGTGGGCTGGTGGATCCCGGGTCCTGAATCGCTCTCGTCAACCCGCCCGATCCGCGGCGTCGACGACTTCAAGAACTGGAAGTTCCGTTCGCCACCGGGCATGTCAACCTTGGTGTTCTCCAATCTCGGGGCTTCGCCGATCGTGATGGATTTCAATGAGATCTTCACGGCTCTTGAGACCGGCATCATCGATGGCGCCGATGCGGCGAACCTGACCAACAACATCGGTTTGGGTCTTTACGACATCGCCAAGCATACCAACTTCCCAGGCTTCCACTCCATGCCGGCCGACCATCTGGCCTGCCGCAAGGATGTCTGGGACGCGATGCCGGAGCATCACAAGCGGATCATGATCGTCGCGATGGATGCGCTGGCGATGCACAACGCCTCCATCAACGAGGTCATGAACGCGCAGAACGCGGTCATACTGCGCGAGCAGGGCGTGAATCTCTACGAATGGACGCCGGAAGAGCTCGCGAAGTACCGCGTTGCCGTGAAGGCGGGCTGGGAAGAGTTCGCCACGACGCCTGAAGCCAAGGCGCTTCTGCAAAGCCATGTCGACTTCCTGGTCGGCATGGGCGCGATGCAGTAAGCGGTCGACGCTTCGGAAATGATTGGCGGCAGGGCTCGACGGGCCCTGCCGCCTTGCGTCGCTGGATCCCATGAAGATCACCCGCATCTCAAGCCACGTCCTGTCCTGCGACATGCCCGAGGCGCTCGGATACTCGCAGCAGTACTATTCCAGGCGCACGGCGCACCTCGTCGAAGTCGAGACCGACGAAGGCGTGAGCGGCTGGGGCGAGTGTTTCGGTCCGGGTGCTGTCGCGCTAGCGAACAAGGGCATCGTCGAGGACGTGATGCGGCCGATGGTTCTGGGTTCCGACCCGCTTGACCGCGACGCGATCTGGCACAGGGTCTACAACCTCCTTCGCGATCACGGGCAGAAGGGAATGCCGCTCCAGGCCCTTTCGGGCGTGGACATCGCGCTGTGGGACATCTCCGGCAAGGTGGCGGGACTGCCCCTTCACAAGCTGATCGGCGGCGCCCACAGGAAAGACGTGCCTGTCTACGGCTACGGCATGATGCTGCGGCCCGAGCCGGCGTCCGATCTGGCCGCGCGATTCCGGGACGAGGCCGCCGCGATCAAGGAGGCGGGATTTGTTGCCGCCAAGATGAAGGTGGGGCTTGGGCCTGCGAATGACATTCGTCTTGCGGAAGCCGTGCGCGAGGGGGTCGGTCCCGACTTCCGCTTCATGGTGGATGCAAACCACTGCTACACGACCAGCGATGCCTTCCATGTGGGCCACGCGCTGGAAGAACTGGGCGCCTACTGGTTCGAGGAACCCGTGGCACCGGAGGACCTGGACGGCTATCGCGAGCTGCGCGCCGGCCTCAAGGTCAACATTGCCGGCGGGGAAGCGGAGTTCAACCGTTGGGGCTGGCGTGCAATCCTGGAGAACAGGGGACTGGACATCGCGCAGCCCGAGGTTTGCGCGCTTGGCGGCGTCAGCGAGTATCTTCGGGTTCTCGCGCTTTGCCACGCGCATCACACCCCGGTCGTCAATCACGTCTGGGGATCGGCGATCGCCGTTGCGGCGAACCTGCATCTCCTGGCCGCGATGCCGACGATGCCGGGAGGCCTGAACCCCTGGGAGCCCATGCTGGAATTCGACACCACGGAGAACGTCTTCCGTGACGGTCTCCTGGTCGAACCGCTTGATGTCCAGGGCCAGGTCAGCAGGAACGGCGGCAGGGTTGCAATCCCGACCGGGCCGGGTTTGGGTGTCATGCCCGATCCGGAATTCATCAACAAATTCAAGATCGCTTGAAGGGGGGGACGTTGTGAAAGACCAGACAGGAAGCTTGATGGAATGGTTGATACCATTCTGCTTTGTCGTCTGCGCGAGCTGGGCCATCTGGCACATTCCGGCGTACATCCTCACGCTGGTGCCGCACGAGAACCCTTCGACGCTGTCCCAGGTCACGGCAATACACGAAACGAAGGACGTGACGCCAGGGCTCCCCGGCCTTTTCGGCGGCGTGGCCGACATCGTCGACTGGCTGGCGCTTGCGCTCATCCCCGTGTTCCTCGTGATCGGCATGTTGGGCGTAAGGGTGGCGCACATGGAGTTCCAGCACTGGAAGCCCATTGATCGCGTCGCGCTCTTCTTCGGGCGCGTGACCATGATGCTGATCATCTCGATGACATCCGTCATGCTCTACGAGGTGTTCCTTCGTTACGCGCTTGAGGCGCCGACCTTATGGGCCAACGAGCTTACGCTCTGGATCGGCGGATTCGTGTTTCTCTGCTCGGGCTTCTACGGCATGCAGCAGCGCAGCCACATCCGCATCTTCCTGCTCTACGATGCCGTGCCCCGACCGTTGCAGCGCGCGTTCGACATCATCTGGACGGCGCTCTTCGTGCTGTTCGCGTTCTTTCTGGTCTACGGCAGCTACAAGCAGGTGTTCCTCATCAAGTTCTACAAGTGGGAGATGTTCGGCACGGCATTCGATCCCCCGATTCCGGCGACAATCCAGCCGGCGGTCCTGGTCATCATCGTGCTGGTGGCCATCCAGGCCGTCGTGAACGTCATTTCGGACTGGAACCTTGAACCTGAAGTGCACACGGCGGCCGATGACATCGACGAAGACGAATTGGAAGCGATCAAGCGCGCGGTAGGAGACGACTGATGGATGTCGGAACGATTTCCCTGGTCCTGGTCCTCGGCCTCATCGTCCTTCTCGCCATAGGCATGCCGCTCGGTCTCGCGTCGGGCTGCCTCGCGGCGCTCGTGCTGATCATGAAGTTCGAGCCGGCCTTGCTGACGAACCCGTTTAGTTTCGGCGAAGGGCTTCTGACAAAGAACCCCGGTACCGGGCCGCTGTACATCCTGACCCAGAAGATATTCGACCTGATGACCGAATATGTCCTCTTATCGGTCCCGCTGTTCATATTCATGGCGGCCCTTCTGGAGCGTTCAGGCATTGCCAAGGCGATGTATGACTCTCTCGACTACTGGCTCTCGCAAGTGCGCGGCGGCATCGCGGTCGTGACGTCGCTCATGGCGGTCATCATGGCCGCCATGTCGGGGATCATCGGCGGTGAGGTCGTCCTACTCGGCCTCATTGCGCTCCCGCAAATGCTGCGGCTCGGATACAACCAGAACCTGGCGATCGGAACGATCTGCGCGAGCGGCAGCCTCGGCACCATGATTCCGCCGTCGATCGTGCTGATCATCTACGGGCTGATCACAGAGACATCGATCAAGTCCCTGTTCACCGGGGCCTTCGTGCCCGGGTTCATGCTGGCGAGCTTCATCATCATCTACATCCTGGTGCGCGTGAACCTGAATCCGACGCTGGCACCGTTGCCGGAGCCGCGCGAAGACGACGTTCCGGGCCTCCAGAAGCTCGCCATGTTCGGTGCTTTCCTGTCGATCCTGCTGGCCGGTTTCGCGACTCTCCTGCTCCTGCGAGTTCTCTACTTCACCGTCACGGGCCAAAACGTCCTGGAATCAGGCGAGGACCCGATCGCCTGGGGCATGCCGCACCACATCCCGTATGTTGCGGCGGCGGTCGCGATCGGCATCGTCCTGGCGCTGTTCGTGTTCGGGCGCGAACGCAGCGCCAAGGCATGGGAGCACGGCAAGGGCCTTGTGCCCCCCTTCACGGTCATCGGGGTCGTCCTGGGCTCGATCTATGGCGGCGTGACCGGCATCACCGAGGCTGCGGGAATGGGTGCGCTCGCGGTGTTCATCATCGCGGCTTTGCGGGGCGAGGCCTCGGTAGGACTGGTCTGGGACAGCCTGATGCGGACATTGCGCTCGACCGGCACGATCATCTGGGTCACAATCGGCGCCGCGGCGCTGGCAGGCTCATACACCTTGGCGGGCGGCCCGAGCTACATCGCGAACATCATCGTCGGAAGCGAGATGCCGACGATGCTCGTGCTGCTCAGCATGATGGTGATCCTGCTCTTCATGGGGGCCTTCATGGACTGGGTCGGCATCGTGTTGCTCATCATTCCTGTCTTCCTGCCGATCGTGAAGAAGCTGCCGATCGAGGAGATCGGTTTCATAGGCCAGCTTGAACCGCATTACGTCTCGATCTGGTTCGGCGTGCTGTTCTGCATGAACATGCAGGTCAGCTTCCTGTCGCCGCCCTTCGGCCCGGCAGCCTTCTACCTGAAGTCCGTGGCGCCGCCGCACATTTCGCTGACTGACATCTTCCGGGGCTTCCTGCCGTTCATCTGCGTGCAGCTTCTGGCCCTGTCGGTGCTGCTCATCTGGCCGAGCATAGTCACGGTTCTCTTGTAAGGCGGGGGGAACGGATGCTCTCCAGGCAGGATGTCGATTCGTTTTGGCGGCAAGGGTACCTTGTTGTCGAAGGCCTCCTGGACGACCACGTTATCGAGAATGTTCGAGACGAATATGCCATGCTCATGGACCGTCTCTTCAACCAGTGGCACGCGGAGGGCTACGTGGATGCGCCGCGTGCCGGCATGGACTTCTGGGACAAGCTTGACGTTGCGTATCGCGGCGGATTCGACTGGTACCAGCCATTCGACATCAGCCTGCCGTTTGCAGGCATCACCGAGGAGACGCCGTTTCACTTCGGACCTGCCGTGTTCGACATGGTCACGGACAGCAACATTCTCGACGCCGTCGAGACGCTGATCGGGCCCGAGATCACCTCGAACCCGATCCAGCACGTTCGCATCAAGCCGCCGCAACGGGCCGTGGCAAAGGATGAAATCCGGGCCCATGTCGTGTCAACCGACTGGCACCAGGACCAGGGCGTGACGTTGCCGGAAGCTGACCTGACCGAATTCGTCACGGTCTGGCTGGCCATTACGGACGCGACCGTCCAGAACGGCTGCCTGAAGGTGGCGGCGGAACGGCACGACGCGATGATGCCGCATTGCCCCAGGGTCCAGACTGCGCTTGCGGACCCGTACGTTCCCAAGACTTCCGTGCCGGTTCCCGTCAAGGCAGGGGGCGCGGTGATCTTCCACCCGATGACGCCTCACGCTTCCCTGGCCAACGAATCGGACGGGTATCGCTGGTCATTCGATCTTCGTTACAGCGTCACGGGCCAACCGACGGGCCGCAGTCACTTTCCTGAATTCGTCGCGCGGTCCCGGAGCAATCCCGCGATCGAGCTGAAGGATTGGCGGGTCTGGAAGGACATGTGGGTGGAGACTCGCAGCCGTCTGGCCAATGCGCCGCATGTCGCGCAACACAGGTGGGACGAATCCAGTCCCCATTGCGCTTGAGATGGCCGAAGTACTGACAGGTCATCAGGAGGCGTTTTACGCCGAGAACGGCTATCTCGTGCTTGAGGGCAGAGTGCCGCCCGACATTATCAATGCCATTCGAGACGAGATCCGCCGTTTCGAGGATGTTGCACGCACCATGACCGAATCCGACGAAAGGCTTGATCTCGAGGACAGCCATAGGCCGGAAGAACCGCGCCTGAGACGGATCAAGCTTCCGCACACGCAGTCCAGGGTCATGCGGGATCTCATGTATTCGGATCACGTCCTGGCTCCGGCGCGCGACCTGATCGGTCCTAACATTCGGCTGCACACGACCAAGCTGAACATGAAGGAGGCGGGATATGGCGCCGCTGTCGAATGGCACCAGGACTACGCGTTCTATCCGCACACCAACGACGACATCCTCGCGATCGGCGTCCTGATCGACGACATGGGGGAAGAGAACGGCCCCTTGATGGTTTTCCCTGGCAGCCACACGGGGCCTGTTCACGACCATCATGTGGACGGTGTCTTTGCCGGCGCGGTGCTGCCCGAGGCGGTGGGCATGGACCTGAAGGATGCCGTGCAGCTCACGGGCCCTGCCGGATCGATCTCGATCCATCACGGGCGCATCCTTCATGGATCCGCGCTGAATCGCTCGGACCGGCCCCGGCGGCTCCTGTTCTACGAGATGATGGCGGCGGACGCGTTCCCGATCATGGGATCGATGACCAAATGGGACGGCATCGAGGAATACGACAGCAGGATGCTGTGCGGCGAGTCGACGATCGAGCCGCGCCTTGAGGACATTCCTGTCCGCATTCCGCAACCGCAGCCGAACGTTGCGATCTCGATCTACGAAATCCAGAAGAGCATGAAGGATCGCGCCTTCGAGACCGTCGGCACCGATGAAGGCTGATCGAGCCGCTCGAGTTGCTGCCTGACAATGTCCCGTTTCGCGGCGATCGCAACAATGGCCGTCCTCATGATGCTGTTCGCGAACTTCATGTTCGCGGTCGTGGATACATCCTCGAAGTGGCTGCTGGGCGCGGGCTACGTGGCGGTCCAGCTTGCGTTCTTTCGCTACGCGGTCCAGTTCGTCATCACGTCCGGCGTGCTTGCCGGGCTGCGTGGCCGGGGACTTGGCGCCGCCCGACCGTTGCTGCCGGTCCTTGTCTTGAGGGCATCGCTCCTGGTCGTGTCCACGATCTTCAATTTCGTGGCTCTGCAATCCCTTTCGCTGGCGGTTGCATCGGCAATCATGTTCTCGGCTCCGATCATCGTCTGCGCTCTCTCGTGGCCGCTTCTGGGCGAACGGGTCGGGCGCGTGCGCTGGGCCGCCGTGGCCTTTGGCTTCGCGGGCGTGCTGGCCGTCATTCGACCTTTCGGGGAGGGCCTTGATCCGGCAGCCTTCCTGATGCTCCTGGCTGCGACCGGTCTTGCGCTCTATTCCATCCTGACGCGGAAGCTCTCGCGTGACGTGAAGCCGCTCATCATGCAGTTCCTTCTCGGGCTGACCGGAACGGTCGCGCTTGCTCCCTTCTGCTGGGTCTACTGGATCGCGCCTGCCAGCGCGTTCGATCTTGTCCTGATGGTCTCGCTTGGCCTGTTTGCGTGGATCGGGCATGAATTCCTGATCCGCGCGCACCAGATTGCCGAGGCAAACTACCTGATGCCGTATTCCTACAGCTACCTGATCTACATGATGGCAGGCGGTTTCGTCGTCTTTGGCGACTTGCCGGATGCGTGGACGATGCTGGGTGCGCTGATGATCGCCATGTCCGGTCTCATGATTTGGCGACGCGAAGTGGCGCTCATGCGGGCAGGAGATGCAGGTGGGCAAGTTCAATGACGCCATGCGCGTCCCAGCCCGGGATGCCTGCGGGTCAAGGTGTGCGACGAAGCAGATGCTTCTGACGCGCGGCGCTCAACCGCTTGCTCGACCTTGCGTTGGCCAAGGCAGCCATTCATGTTTCGCTGCACCTCAGGCGATTGCTGGCCGGTTTCCGCAGGGAGCGTGTGCTGGCATGCTCTGACTGGATCCGAACCAGAACAAGGGTTCGGAAACTTGGGTTTCTCGATGCTTGGCTCCTGGGAGCCCCGGGGCAAGTCAGTTTTGGAAGCGCATGAATCTGCGTTCCGCTTCGGTGCGCCACCGCTGAACGCTCTGGCGCATCGCACCGACGGAACCTGTTCTCCTGAACGTGTAATGCATGTTGCTTGATTGCCGCCCAAGAAGGACAGGCCGATGTCACGACTGTTTTCCGCCATTTCCCCGTACTGGCTTTGGGCACTCCTGGCACTTCCCGCTGCCGGGATGATCGCCGAGGTTGCCGAATCGCCGTCACCGCGCGTGTTTCACGAACTCCTGCACCCGACCGGAGAATTTGCCGCGCGTTTCATGATCATCGCGCTAGCGGCAACGCCGCTCGCGATGATCCTCAAGGAGTGGCGCGGTCCGAGATGGCTGAAGAGGAACCGGCGGTATTTCGGCGTGGCCTCCTTTGGCTATGCGCTTGCGCACACGGTTTTCTATGTGGTGGATGCCGGAACGCTTGCAAGGATCTTCGGGGAGGCGCCGCGACTGGATATCTGGACAGGTTGGCTTGCCTTCTTCATCTTCATCCCTCTGGCCGCGACCTCCATGGACTACTGCGTTCGCGTCATGGGTCCAAGATGGAAGGTGCTGCAGCGCTGGGTCTATGGCGCTGCCATCCTGACGCTCGTGCACTGGGCCGCACTTCATGACTGGGGCGGACTGGGACCTGCGCTTGTGCACTTCGTGCCGCTGGGGCTCTTGCAAGCCTATCGCGTCTGGCACCACTTTGCCCGTCGGCACCAAAGGGCGGTCACCGGATAGTCGCATCGTCATCCTCTGTGGGGAGGCGTGTGCAGATCCGAGGCACCATGAACAAGTCGGCGCCCGTGCAACGACATGCGCCTGTGACGGCCATCGGCAACGCACCTCACGAACGGGTCTTCGCGGCACGTCCGCGACCCGCCATCTTGGGCTGCGCCGCATCGCCTTCGATGCGGTCATCAAGCCTCGAATCCGTCGTCCGGACGGGCGCGCGCCGCCCCTACGGACGCGGTCCGCGTGTCGCGCGGTCAACCACGAACATTGGGGACTTATATACCTAAATTGACGGACCGTCGGGCCGTCGCAAGCATTGATTTCACGGGTCAGTGGTTGCCAACGCAAACGCCGCTCGCCGTGCAGATGCGCCAGTCCCTGACGCCTCGTTCATCGCGGCAAGGCGATCCAGCGCCTTGTCGCGGATGTTCTTCGCCGCGTTGAGGTCGGCATGGGCTGTGCGGCGCTTCGCGGCAACGTTCGACACGTCGGAGTCCGGACAGGGGTCACTCCCACCACGCTCTCGACTGCAGACGAAGCCGAACCTCCGGAAGGCTTCGGCATGTCCTGAAGGAAGTGCACGCAGAACGGGAAGCTCGTGAATCTAGGCCGATCGCCCTTGCAAGCAACGACGGAACCGCAGTAGCTCAAGTGCGGGCCGTCGCGCGACCTGGAGAATAGCGATGCCCAAGCCAACCCTTGCCGGAGCCATGACGGTGCCCAACATGATTGCCCCCGAGCTGTTCCGCTTCCTGCGGGAGCTGCGCGAAAACAACAACAGGGAATGGTTCTCCGACAACAAGCCGCGGTTTCGTGAAGTGGTGCAGTTGCCGATGATCCAATTCATCGAGACCATGTCGCCCTGGCTGGCGGAAAACGCGCCCGCCTTCGTCGCCGACACCCGTCTCAACGGGGGATCGCTGTTTCGCATCTACCGTGACACCCGCTTCAGCGCCGACAAGACGCCCTACAAAACCAACGTCGGCTGCCATTTCCGGCATCGCGCAGGCAAGGATGCCCACGCACCGGGCTTCTACGTTCACATCGCGCCGGACGAAGTGTTCTTTGGGGGCGGGATATGGGCGCCGCCGACACCGGTCCTCAACAGGATTCGTGACGCAATTGTCGAAGACCCCCGGCATTGGCAGGCAATTCAGGAGGCGCCCGCCTTCGCCGAGTTGCTCGGCGGACTGAGCGCGACTGAAACCCTGAAGAACGCCCCGCGTGGCTACCCGGACGATCACCCTTGCCTCGAAGATCTCAAGCGCAAGTCGCTGTATGCCGCTGCCAGCTGCACCGAAGCCCAGGTTTGTGCCGCCGATTTCCCCGACCGTGTGGCCAAGACATTTGCGGCGCTGTCGCCCTTGCTGAAGTTCATGGTCGGTGCCCTGGGTCTGGACTGGGACCGTAGCCGAGACCCCATGTTCACCAGAGGCGCGCCGGGCGGTTGAATCCAATTCCCGACGAACAGGCAATTCCCGACTTCATCCGGATCTTCAATTCGAGACTGAAGCTGCCTCACGATCAAGCAACAAACACAACATTATTCGGGCAAGGACTCCAAGAAATGCATTCAATTTCACCGGTTCCACGGCGAAGCGCAACGCCTGATGTAGGTGTCAACGGATCGGATGGCGCATGATGTTGCAAATCGATCATGCGCTGAAAACTTCACCCGCCTAGCAGCCGCGGCACATGCTTGTGAATCGGCAATCAGTACCGCACCAACTTGGCCGTGGATTGCCAATGCGGTCGGGCGACGGCCCGTCGTCCGACGACGCGAAAGCTGTTTCGACGGGCGCGCGGGCACTGACTGCGTTGTTGGCAGCCTCCACGAAAGTCGTGGTGCCCGTTGCGGACAGTACGCAAGATGGAGCTTCGAGCGGCGATGTGCTGCGGCAATTTCGGCAGCAGCCTCATGCAAGGTTGCGGCTCGCAGGTTCACTTGTCTGAGCGTTCGCCCGAATTCTCCTGGTAGTCTTCTGGATCAAACTTCAGGAAGAACTCGTACGCCAGATAGATCGCCAGGGCGAAGAACAGGATGAACCAGAACGGACTGTTCCAGTAGAGTTCGAGAAGGCTCCAGCCAAAGCAAAGGCCAAATATCGCGACCCGCCGCGATAACGGCCGGAAGACCGGATTGTGGAGCCCGAGCGGGTCCCGTTTCAACTTGCGGCTCCCCCGGGAAGCCGCACCCTGATGTCTGGCAAGCTCATTCCAGCACCTCGTCTATCGCGACCGCGCGACCCTCGGCCACCGAGACGTTCGCGGCTTCGGCCAGGACAAGCGCCATCAGGCCGTCATGGCCGGACACCGGCGGTGCCGTCCCGGCCATAACGACATTCACGAACGCGCCGATCTCGTCCGCATAGGCCGCCTCGTAGCGCTCCATGAAGAAGTTCTGGAGCGGCGGGCGCGCGTAGCCGTCCGACGTCGCCGTCTCAACACGGGTCTCGTGCACGTTGTCGGCGGATGCCATGCCGCCTGATCCCAAGACCTCGATCCTCTGGTCGTAGCCGTAGGCAGCGCGCCTCGAATTCGAGATCACGCACTGCTGGCCGGAAACGGTCTTCAGGAGGACGTTCACGCTGTCAAGATCCCCGGCTTCGCCGATGGCCGGATCGACCAGGACCGAACCCTGGGCAAAGACACTTTCGACCTCATCGCCGAGAAGCCAGCGCGCCATGTCAAGGTCGTGGATCGTCATGTCCCGAAAGATGCCGCCGGAGCGCCTGATGTAGTCGATCGGTGGTGGCCCGGGGTCGCGCGACGTGATCGTCACCATCTCCACATTCCCGATGCGGCCCTCGGCGATCTCCGACTTCAATGCCCTGAAGTCCTTGTCGAAGCGCCGGTTGAACCCGATCATCAATGTCGTTCCCTCAGCCTCAACCACGTCCAGGCAAGCGCGGACCCTGTTGACGGAGAGGTCGACGGGCTTCTCGCAGAATATGGCCTTTCCGGCCCGCGCGAAGAGCTCGATCTGTTCCGCATGCAGGTCGGTCGGCGTGCAGATCAGGACCGCGTCGATGTCATCGGCTTCCGCGCAAGCCTCGACCGTCCTGAATTCGCAACCGTATGCGGACTGAATGGCGTCGGCCGCGGCTGACACCGGATCATGGACGGCCACAAGCTCCGCCGTGCCGTTTGCGGCGATCGCGCGCGCGTGCACCTGGCCGATCCGGCCCGCACCCAGAATGGCAAGTCGCACCGCCATCAGTGAATGCCTCCTGCAGTTGTGAACATGCCGCTCAGGGAATCCCGACGCATGGTTGCCGTCAAGTCGAATCGCACGTTGCCCGGTACGGCGGCTTTTCGGCAATGTCCCGAGAATGTATGCACGTGATCATGGGCTTCGAACTGAAAACTCTGGTCGATGGCGCATCGGGCTTCGACATGGTGATCGACGTGAGGTCGCCATCGGAATTCGCTGAAGACCGCATTCCCGGTGCCGTCAGCATGCCTGTCCTCAGTGACGCGGAACGGGCGCACGTTGGCACGATCTACGCTCAGGAGAGCGCCTTCAAGGCCAGAAAGATCGGAGCCGCGCTGGTTGCGCGCAATGCCGCGCGGCATATCGAAGGGCCGTTGGCAGAGATGGGCGGTGGCTGGAGACCTCTTGTCTATTGCTGGAGGGGCGGGCAGCGGTCCGCGTCATTTGCGTCGATCCTGTCCCAGATCGGCTGGCGGGCGGAGACCGTGGAAGGCGGCTATTCAAGCTATCGGCGACTTGTCGTCCAGTTGTTGTACGACACGGCGTTTCCTGCTTCCGTCGTGCTTCTCGACGGGAACACCGGGACGGCGAAGACCGAGGTGCTCAATCGCGCCGCAGAGAGTGGCGTACAGGCCATTGACCTGGAAAGGATGGCCAATCATCGGGGCTCGGTGCTTGGCGGGCAGGGCGAGCAACCCAGCCAGAAGTGGTTCGAGAGCTGTCTGGCGGCAGAGGTGGCCGCCCTGGACCCGGACAGACCTGTCGTCATCGAGGCCGAGAGCAGCAAGGTTGGAAGGCTCAGCATTCCGCCGCGCGTGTTCGAGGCCATGAAGGCCGCGCGCCGCATAAGGATCGAGGCACCTGTCTCCGCGCGCGCCGGCTACCTCACGCGAGCGTACCAGGATCTGGTCAACGACAAGATCCTGCTGCTGGAGCGGCTGGATCGGCTCCAGCGCCTTCAGGGCAGGGAGAAGGTTGCACATTGGAAGGCGCTTGCCGAGGGCGGATCCTACCAGGAGCTCGCTGAAGGGCTGATCCGCGATCATTACGATCCGAGATACGCCAAGGTGCGCGGGCGGCGCTCGATGGGACCGGAATCCGTCATCGCGGCGGAGAATCTCGGAGACAAGGATCTGGACCGACTGGCAGGGAAGGTCGGGGCACTGGTCAGTCAACCCGGACCGTGACCTCGCTCTCGGACTCGAAGACGCCAATGATCCTGGCATCGTGGCCCATGTCACGCACCGCGCGCAGGACGCCATTCGTGTCATCCGGAGGCAGCGCCGCAAGCAGGCCGCCGGCGGTCTGCGGATCGAACAGAAGGTCGCTTCGGCCGCTGTCGCGGAGGTCGATGCTGGCAGCAGCGCGGTTGGCAGGCCAGATCGAGGATCTCGTCCCGGCCGCGCAGAGGGCTTCGGCTCCCTCGTACATCGGGATGTCTTCAAGGGTGATGCGCGCCGTCAGTCCGGATGCTCCCGCCATGCGGCCAAGATGTCCCGCCAGCCCGAATCCTGTCACGTCCGTCATGGCCGAGGCGCAGCCGGCCAGCAGACGAGCGGCGTCGCCCTGGGATGTCGCCATGGTCTGAAGGGCGGCGGCGACGTCATTCCCGTTGGCGTCGCCCGCCATCTCCCCGGCAAGGATTGTTCCGGAGCCGAGGGGTCGGGTGAGAAGCAGCGAGTGACCAACCTCGGCGCCTGCCAAGATGGTTGCCTTGCCACGCGTAAGGCCCGTGACCGTGAACCCGATGACCATTTCCGCGCCGATCGTGCTGTGTCCGCCCGCGAGTGCGGCACCAGCGCCCTGAAACACCTCGGACGCTGCATGCATGATTTCGGCAAGCCAGGATTTCTGCAAGTTCTCGGCCAAGGGCGGCAACGTGATCTGCGCAAACGCGGCCTGCGGCTCGGCGCCCATGGCCCAGACGTCGCCGAGTGCATGAAGCGCTGAGATGCGCGCGAACAGCCATGTGTCGTTCCAGAATGTGCGCAGGTGATCGGTCGTGACAACTTGCCGCGTGTCGCCGGTGCCGAGAATGGCCGCATCGTCTCCAGGGCCAAGCTCGACATCTGCCCGCGCGTGTCCGGGCAGGTCGGCAAGCACCGAATCGAGAATTCCTGATCCGATCTTCGAGCCGCAGCCCGTGCAAAGCGGCTTCGGTCCGAGAGCCAGGCCCATGCCTTCGGCGCGCGTGCCGGGCAAGTCCTGGGCCGTCATTTCAGGCAGCGTGTTCAGCTTGTCCATGAAGACGCGGTCGATCCGGTCCTTCCAGCGCCAGACCCAGTCTCCCGTGACGCACACTCCCCACTTGTCGGCCAGTGCGGACTTGCGTCCCAGCGAAACGAGTTTCAGGTAATGTGACTGCGGTCGGAAGGCGCCAAGTTGCTTGCCGGAAACCGCGGCACGAAGGTTGGCTGTCAGGACAGGCGCGGCGCGAACGGCGAATACCCCTGCCTTGGGTCTCGGCGCGTGCTCGAGATGCGCACAGTCTCCGACCGCGAAGATTGCCGGATCCGTGGCCGACTGGAGCGTTGCCCCAACCGTCACGAAGCCGTCCTTCAGGTCAAGCCCGGTTTCCTCAAGCCACGGGAAGGGCCTTGCCCCGGCGGCGCCGACCGACAGTTTCGTGGGCAGTTCCCGGCCATCGTCAAGTACAACCGCATCAGGATGGACCTCGCTGACCCGGTTGTTCTGGATCAGTTCGATGCCCTGCCTCGACAGCTCGGCCAGGAGCCTCGCGCGGGAAGACCTGGCCATGCCGACGAGCGGGATATCCGCCTCGACAACTCGAATCTCTCCGTCGCCGAGGGCGTGCCGCATGGACATGGCAAGCTCTGTACCGCCCACGCCACCGCCGATCACCGTCACCGGACCTCCGCCTTCTTCAAGATGCCGGATCCAGCGCGTGGCAAAGGGCCCGAGCGGCTTGGCGGCGATGCCATGCTCCGAGAAGCCCGGGAGTTCAGGCATGTCCGACGTGATGCCAATGTCAAGCGACGCGACGTCGTAGGCCACGGGCGCGCGACCCTCGATCGAAAGCGTGCGCCCTGTCCGGTCGATGCCCGTGACATGTCCGAAAATCATGCGGGCGTCCGCAAACCTTGCCAGCCGGACAAGGTCGATCTCCAGCGCGTCACGTGGATAGTGACCTGCCACGAAGCCCGGCAACATGCCGGTATAGGGCGCGGTGGCGCACGGGTTGATGACGGTCAGGCGAGCGCCGGGCAGCGGCTTCATGCCCCAGCTGCGGAGCAGAAGCGCGTGGGTGTGGCCTCCGCCGATCAGGACGACTTCCTTGGTCAGGGGCAGGGGCAGGGCGTGCATGGGACTTCCCTAGCCCGATGCCGGCGGCTTGGCGAGAGGTCAGTAGCCGGTCAGTTCGAGATAGCCTTCGCCGGAATGGCTGCCGCTGGCCCTGACAGGGCCTTCCCAGTAGGGGATTAGCGTGCCCATCCAGCTCTGCGGGTAGATTGCCTCGGCGCGGATCGCGATGCCTCGCGCCTCGTGCGCAATGTCCCAAGCTACCGGGAGTTGTCGTCCGGCAACCTCTGCCCATTCGATCGGAGTCATCTCGAGAGAACCGACTCGAAGCGGCTCGGGCGATCCGTCTGCGGCAATCCATGTGCCGAAGACATATGCGCCTCCCGTGCGGTCGCGCAAACGGTAGCCCATCAGCTTTTCGCCGTTCGGGAGGTGGAGCGAAATCCAGTCCCAGCCGGTTTGGTCCTGGACAAGAGCCTGCGAGTACCATTCCCGGTCCAGCCAGGCCTGTCCCGTGACGTGAACCTCGCCCCCTGGCAGGGTCAGCGTGCCTGTCACCGAATAGAACGGTTGCGAGTAATAGTGGCTGGCCTGTCCCACGAACGACTTGACCGAGTATCCGTCTTCGCCCTGCGGCACGAACGGTCCGTTGCTCGACAGGTCGAGGTCGTATCGGAATTCATGGCTTTGGGCCGCAATGCTCACGGTTGCCAGGTCCGGGCCGGCCATGCGCCACTCGTCGATGAACGCCTCGAACGGCGACGCCGTCACGCCGGCCTGGCCGATGCCGCCGCGTGCCAGGCGCTCCGCAACGAGGTGGCCTGTCGGCGCGGAAACTGCTGCATGCCCCATCCATGCCTGGTCTTCCGGCTTGCCGCCCGGCGAAAGCGCGTTCCGGAACAGCGTCCATTGGATGCCGTAGTCAGTGCCATCGGCGTCCTTGAGATTTGCGGTCACGTACCACCATTCGATGCGAAACTCCGGGTGCGGGCCGTGGTCGTCCGGAAACGTGAAGCGCGTCGCCGGGTCCGGCAGGGCATAACCCTCGGATGTCTGCCCAAGCTCGGCAAAGCCCTGCGCCATGGCCAGGGAATGCGTGATGCAGAGCAGCAAGGGCAGGAGTGCCTTAGCGTTCATGGCTGAACACCCTGGCGAGATCTGCAGGGGGACGTCTTGCGAGCCGGTATGCAGGCCAGATGCCCGCAAGCCCTGCCGCCCCGAGGGACAACGCCCCTAGCCTGGCCCAGTCCAGCGGAAAGAGATGCATCGGCAATCTCCAGCCGAACGCCTCGACATTGATGATCGCCAGCAGCATCCACGCGAGAACGAGACCGACTGGCAGTGCAAGCGTGAAGGTGAGTGCCGCGAGGACCAGTGCACGGGTGAATTCGAGCCTCCCGAGAGTCGTTCGGGTGAGACCAAGGGCCCAGACCGGTGCAAGTTGCGGCAGCCGCATCGAGGCGAGCGTGAGCAGGTTCGTGAGGATGGCGACGCCCGCGACGGCGAGGGTGAGGACGTTGAGGGCGCCCGTGACGGCAAAGGTCCGTTCGAAGATCGACTGCGAGAATTCCTTGACCGCGCCCTGGTCGGTGATCCTGTCCGCGGGCAACCCGAATTCCTCAGTCAGCGCGGCCATCAGGGCCTCACTGTTCTGCTCCGGCACGACGATGCCGAAGTCCGAGCGGTCCACGTCCGGGTAATGGCGGGTAAGGGTCTCGATCGGCAAGACGACCTGTCCCAGCGGATTGCCGTAGTCGCTGTAGATGCCGACGACCGCAGTCGTCCATCCGCCGGGCAGGGGAAGGCGGTCTTCAAGCGACAATCCTTCGCGTCGCGCAAGCTGCTCGTTGACCAACGCGCCCCTGCCCGCGGCAATTCGGTTCCAAGTGTCTGGCAGGGCCGACAGGAGCGGCCAGTTCGCGGCATATACCGGGTGGTCGACAACGCCGTAGATTTCGGCGGGTGCGCCCATGACCTCTGCGTCGACATGCCAGATCGGAAGGACGGCGTCCGACTTGTCTTCGAGAAACGCCATGAATGCAGGAATGTCCGCTTCGTCCTCAACCGTCACATAGAGGTCGCTGACGAGGCGCTGATCAAGCCAGCCGGAAAACGTGGCGCGGAAGCTCGCGACCATGGTCCCCACGCCGACATTTGCCGCCAGCGCCAGCAGCAGCGCCATGAGCGCCAGGGAAAGGCCAGGCAGCTGCTGGCGCGTGTCCGCCCAGAACCATTGTCCGATTGGTCCGCTTGACCATCGGGCTGCGACGGCAATGAGCGACGACAGGACCGTTGGAAGGAAGAGCGCCGCTGCAGCGAGAAAGCCTCCCACGAGGACGAAGCCGCTGACAAGCCCGCCGCCGAAGGTCACGGCGCAAATGGCGGCAGCCAGGCAAACGGCTGCGCCCGCCGCCTGCCAACGCATCGCGTGGCCGCTGGCCATGATCCAAGCACGCGGGCGGGCCGGTGAAAGGGGAGGCATTCTGGCGATGCGCCACAATCCGTTTGCCGCGGCTGCGGCCGTGCCGATGCACGCGATGCCGACGCCGCCCAGCCACCACAGAGGTGAAAGCGTGAGCGCGTTGTTGACGGTCGCGCCGTAGAGGCCGCGAAGCGTGGCGGCGACATCGGGCAGCAGTGCTGCCGCCATGACGTATCCGACAATGATTCCCAGCGCGCCGCCAACCAGCGCCAGCGTCAACAGCTCGAAGACGAGGCAAAGGACAATTCGGCGGGCGGAGACTCCGAGCGCCCTTAGCGTGCGCAGGACCGGGCGGCGCTGTTCGAATGCAAGACCCACGGAGCCGTGCACGATCGCGAGACCGACCGCAAACGACAGGAGCCCGAAAGCAGTCAGGTTCAGGTGGAAGCTGTCCGTGAGGCGTCCGAGATCGTTAGCCGTGGCGGGTGGCTTGATCGCGAGCTCGGGTGCCAGGGATGCAAGATCGGGGCGAAGCAGCGGCTGGACGGGAGCCAGGAACATCCTGCTGAAGCCCGCGATGTCCAACAGTTCTTGCGCGGACGTGATGTCGGCAAGGACAATGTTCGGAGCAAGATCCTCGATTGCGCGAAGCCTGTCCTCGAGATCCGGCAGCCGGGCCGCCGTCGCCGGGCTGGCAAGGAGCACCCCGTTCTTGCCGACCAGTTCCGGATAGAGGCTCGGTTCGACGGTGGCTGCGATGCTCGTGTCCTGAGGAACGGTGAACGGATCCATGCCAAGAATCCGTACGCGACCGCCATCTGCGGACAGCCATCCATCGACAAGCGGGCTTACAAGCCAGCCAGCCCTTCGAAGGGTCGCGAAGGTCTTGACCGGAATCATGCCGCCATCGGTCCGAACGAGCTCGGAGAGCCCGCCGCCGCCAAGAATGCCGGCAGCCTCGGCATAGGACTTGCGGGCTTCTGCATTGATTGCCTGCACTCCGGACCAGAGCGCGGTGGCGAGCGATAGGCCCAGCAAGAGCGTCGCCAGCTGGAACGGGCGTCGTCGCCAGTGGGACAGAAGCGCAGCGAGAACCGGTCCAGTCACTCTGTCAGCTTTCCGTGGCTCAGGTGCATTCGCCGATCGGCCGCCCCGGCCAGACGCATGGAATGAGTGGCAATCAGGAGCGCGGCGCCCGTTCTGCGGGCGAGGGCCAGCAAGAGGTCGTAGACCGCCTGCCCGGTGTCCTCGTCCAGGTTTCCGGTGGGCTCGTCGGCCAGCACCAGCTTCGGTTCGCTCGCAACCGCACGGCCAATTGCAACGCGCTGCTGCTCTCCTCCGGAGAGGTCCTCCGGGAATTTCTCGAGATGGTCCGCGAGGCCGAGCGACGTGGCGAGTGCCGGCAGGTCGACTGATGCGGCGCGCCCGGCCAGGCGGGCATGAAAGACAAGGTTCTGGCGCACGTTCAGCGAGGGAATCAGGTTGAATTGCTGGAAGACAATGCTGATCGAGTTCCGGCGCAGTGCCGCCCGCCCCCCATCATCCATGAGGCAAATGTCCTCTCCGTCGAAAAGGACCGATCCGTCATCCGTTGGCTCGAGCCCCGCGATGATGTGCAGGAGCGTGGACTTGCCGGATCCGCTCTCACCGGTCAGCGCCACGACGTCGCCCGCGTCGAGCGACAGGGACACGCCATCGAGCACCGTGATCTGGCGCTCGCTTCCGGGAAAGGCCTTCCTCAGGCCGTGCACGTCCAGCAACATGATGCCAACATATGTCGGAAATCTGCCGAAAGAACGAGACAAAACGATGGTCGGCTTTCCCTCCGGTCAAGGCGACCCTAAGGTCTTGCCATGAGCAGGACTGCCGGATTCGTTCACCTTCGCGTTCACACCGAGTATTCCCTTCTTGAAGGCGCCGTCCGGCTTGGGGAGCTCCCGGATCTTTGCCGTAGGTCCGGCATGCCCGCCGTGGCAGTCACAGACACGAACAACATGTTTTCGGCGCTGGAATTCTCGGTCTCCGCGATGAATGTCGGCATCCAGCCGATCGTTGGTTGCCAGGTTGATCTGGCGCTTGATGGCACGAACCCGGAGGGAGGCTCGGCCGCTCCGGCACCGGTTGTCTTGCTGGCGCAGTCTCGCGAGGGGTATCAGAACCTGCTGAAGCTGAATTCCAGGCTGTACCTTCGAGAGGCCTCTGAGCCACATGTGACGCTGGCTGACATGGAACGGCATGCGGAGGGTCTCATCTGCCTGACCGGCGGACCCGACGGCCCGCTTGGTCGGCTTTGCAGATCGGGTCGGCGCGACGCGGCCGATGCGCTTCTCGGGAAACTGGCGGCGACTTTCCCGGAACGGCTCTACGTCGAACTTCAGCGCCATCCGACCGAAACCGGGCAGCTTCCGGAGCCAGAGCGGCATTCGGAGCGGCCCAGCATCGAAATGGCATATGAACGTGGATTGCCGCTCGTGGCGACCAATGACGTGCATTTTCGCGACAGCGACATGTACGAAGCGCATGACGCGCTGATTTGCATCGCGGAAGGAACCTATGTTGATCAGCAGGCTGACCGGCGGCGGTTCACGCAGCAGCACTATTTCAAGTCCCCGGCCGAAATGGCGGCGCTGTTCGCCGACCTGCCAGAGACCATTGAAAACACGTTGGAAATCGCACACCGTTGTGCATACGTCGCGGAAACGCGCGACCCCATCCTGCCTCGATTCGCCGAGGACGAGGTCGAGGAACTCCGGCGCCAGGCGAAGGAAGGCCTCGAAGCGCGACTGGCGGTCATCGAACCGGCAGCTCCTCGTGAAGAATACGAAAGTCGTCTCACGTTTGAGCTGGACACCATCGAAGGCATGGGATTCCCGGGATACTTCCTGATTGTCGCGGACATTATCAAATGGGCGAAGAGCAACGCGATCCCCGTTGGTCCCGGACGTGGTTCCGGGGCCGGCTCGCTCGTTGCATATGCGCTGACGATCACCGACCTTGACCCGCTGCGCTACTCGCTTTTCTTCGAGAGATTCCTGAATCCCGAACGGGTGTCGATGCCCGACTTCGACATCGACTTCTGCATGGCCCGCCGCGAGGAGGTCATCAATTACGTGCAGAAGAAATACGGCAGCGACCGCGTCGCTCAGATCATCACGTTCGGTGCCTTGCTGTCCAAGGCGGCGGTCCGCGATGTCGGTCGGGTCCTGCAGATGCCGTATGGCCAGGTAGACCGGCTGTCGAAGCTGATCCCGGTCGAAGGCGTGCGACCGATCTCGATCGAACGGGCTCGCAAGGAGGAGCCCCGCCTCGCGGAAGCGGCTCGCGCCGAAGAGGTC
The DNA here is from genome assembly GCA_028824715.1 of Boseongicola sp. Classification (GTDB taxonomy): domain Bacteria; phylum Pseudomonadota; class Alphaproteobacteria; order Rhodobacterales; family Rhodobacteraceae; genus JAJEFO01. Next base: position 39,146 of record JAPPCV010000107.1, read on the forward strand.
GTCGATCGGCTCTTGAACTACGGCCAGCAGGTCGAGGGATTGTTGCGCAACGCGTCCACTCATGCTGCAGGCGTCGTGATCGGGGATCGTCCGCTGGACGAGCTTGTGCCGCTCTACCGTGATCCTCGATCCGAAATGCCCGCGACGCAATTCAACATGAAATGGGTCGAGCAGGCGGGCCTCGTGAAATACGACCTTCTGGGCCTCAAGACCCTGACAGTGATCCAGAACGCGCTGGACCTGTTGAACGCGCGCGGGATCGAGATCGACATCGGGCAGATCCCTCTCGACGACAAGAAGGCCTACGACCTCTATTCCAGTGCAAGAACCGTAGCCGTGTTCCAGGTGGAAGGCTCGGGCATGATGGACGCCTTGAGGCGCATGAAGCCGACGTGCATCGAGGACATCGTGGCGCTGGTCGCGCTCTACAGGCCGGGTCCCATGGAGAGCATCCCGGAATATTGCGACGTGAAGAACGGGCGTGCCGAGCGGACGGCGTTGCATCCGCTCATCGACCACGTCCTCGACGAGACGCAAGGCATCATCGTCTACCAGGAGCAGGTGATGCAGATCGCGCAGGAAATGGCAGGCTACTCGCTCGGGGGCGCCGACCTGCTTCGTCGCGCGATGGGCAAGAAGATCAAGTCTGCCATGGACGCTGAGCGGCCGAACTTCATGGATGGGTCCAGGAAGAACGGTGTCGATGACCGCACGGCCCGCAAGATCTGGGACTTGCTCGAAAAGTTCGCCGACTATGGATTCAACAAGTCCCACGCCGCCGCCTACGCGGTCGTCAGCTACCAGACCGCATGGCTCAAGGCGAACTACCCGGTCGAGTTCATGGCCGGTGTCATGAATTGCGACATTCACCTGTCGGAAAAGCTCGGCGTCTATGCAGAGGAGGTGCGTCGCGGTCTCGAAATCGAGATTGTTCCGCCTTGCGTGAACCGCTCCGAATCCCAGTTCGCCGTTAGTGAAGGCAAGCTCGTCTACGCCTTGGGAGCGTTGAAGAACATTGGCCTGGAGGCCACGCGGCTCATAACGGACGCGCGAGGCGACAAGCCTTTCGTCAACGTCTTTGACTTTGCGCGGCGCGTTGATCTCCGACAGTTCGGAAAGCGGTCGCTTGAGACGCTGGTTCGTTCTGGTGCGCTGGATGAACTGGACCGGAATCGCAGGCGCGTCCTGGATTCGCTCGATGCGCTCGTGGCCTATTCTGCAGCGGTCTTTCACCAGAGCAATTCCAATCAGGGTTCGCTCTTCGGCGATGCGGGCGAAGACCTGCCGGAGCCTCGCCTCGCGTCGGTCGAGGACTGGCTTCCTAACGAGCGCCTGGAAGAAGAGCGGGCAGCAATCGGTTTCTACCTGTCGGGCCATCCTCTGGACGATTACGCCGTGGCCCTGAAACTGAACGGCATGCTTACGCTCGCGGAGCTGCGGGAAAGGGCCGAACGGGACGATGGCGCCGTGGGCCGTGTAGGCGTCATTGTAAGCGGCTTGCAGGAGCGAAAGTCGAGTCGAGGCACGAAGTTCTTTCGCATGAACATCTCGGACCCGACCGGGCAGGTGACCGGCATCGCCCTTTTCCCTGAAAATTTCGCAGAGGTTCGCAGGGTTCTGGAGGGCACGTCGCAAGTCATCATGAGCCTGGAGGCACGATCCAATGAAGGCCAGTTTGATCCTGTCGGGCGGTCCGCAGTGCCGATAGAAGGGGTCGTGACGGCGGGAGCTTCGGCAGGAATTGACGTGCTGATCGATGCTCCTGACACGGTGGCGAGCATCGCGTCGGTTCTGACGCGGTTCAAGGACGACGGTTCCATCAAGGGCCGGGGCCCGGTTCGCATCACCGCGTTTTCGGTGCCATTGCCCGATGGCGCCACGCAGGACGTACCGGTCGACATTGGGGGAGACTGGCCGGTATCGCCGCAGATCAAAGGAGCGCTGAAGTCCCTTCCCGGCGTGCTGGCCGTCGAGGACTTGGCAATATAGGCGCTCGGCTCGTTCCAGGTGCAATGCCGGAGATGTACCTCGGAGCCCCGTCAGGCAAGCGATCTCGGACATCCGCATCACCGGCATGAGCGGTTCGCGATCCGAGCACGGACGGAAGCCCCGCCATTCGCAATGGGTTCTGGTCCGCTCATCGACGGCCTGCACGACGAAGGAGCGGGCAACAGCCACGCTGGCCGCAGCCAGCGAACGTCTCGCCGCGCCGACCACGAGGTTCGATCCGAGACGACGGCTCTGGTGGGTTTCGTCCGCCGCAAGCTGTCCCGGAAGGATGGCCGGAGCCGGGTCAGGCGTGTACCGGCCGACCCGAGATGACACGCGGCGTTGCTCCACTGCGCCGGCGGCCGGGCTGCTGGATCCGGCCACGCGAATTTCGTCGCAGACGACATGGTTGCCCGCACCGCACTTGGCGTCGTTCAGCCATGCATTGCCCTGGAGCCATGCGTCGAGGGCAGGGACGCCCGAAGAGTGCTGCGAGATGTCGTGGCGGGAGGAAAGCGGCTCCCGCGGCTCTACCGGTCCCAATGGGGCCGGCGCGTGTAACGTGCCCTCACTGCGGGGTCCCGCTCCACCGGAGAGTCAAGCGCCGTGACAAAGTCATGCCGAGCCTCGTCGTCGAGTGCGATGGCAGGGCTCTCGTTCAGGGCCTCTGTCGCCGCCGTCTCGCTCGACCGAGGCACGAATTCGGTCCGGCTGACTCCCCGGATTGACCAGGCTGGGAAGCCGAGTCCCTAGGCGGCGCACACTTCGGGTTGGCGGACGTACGCGACCGCTATTCCTCGCTGTGAGTCAGGGCAGGCACGTCCGCTGCCCCGGCAGATCCGCGTCCGCTCAGGGACGGGTTCTCCATGAAGAACCGATGGCAACTGAACGCCGTCTCGTTCTCGGGCACTTCCGCGCGGGAGTAGCTACCATCGGGACCAAGAATCCAGCTTTGCGCGACGTCCGCCAGATTCGCGGCCATGATCTGCCTCACGATCTGCGCCTTGACCGTCGGGTTCGTGCATTCGACAAGCGTTTCGACCCGCCGGTTCAGGTTCCGCCCCATCCAGTCGGCAGAAGAGATGTAGACCCTCGCCTTCTTGTGGGGCAGGCCATGGCCAGCGGCGAAGCAGACGATCCGGCTGTGCTCAAGAAACCGCCCGACCACCGACTTCACGCGAATGTTTTCGGACAGCCCCCTGATGCCAGGCCTGAGGCCGCAGTTGCCCCTGACGACCAGGTCAATTTCGACACCGGCCTGGCTGGCACGATAGAGCGCGTCGATGACGTCGGGTTCGATGAGCGAATTCATCTTTGCCCAGATCATTGCCGGTCGACCGGCACGAGCGTGTCCGGCCTCAACGGCAATCCGCTCGAGAATCGTGTCCTTCAGGCTGATTGGCGAGACTCGCAGGTTCTCCATGCCTTCGGGCTGAGCGTAGCCGGACAGGTAGTTGAACACT
>JAPPCV010000097.1 GCA_028824715.1 Boseongicola sp.
GGCATCATGCTTCGCGCGCTCTACGGCAACTTGGGCCGTTTTCGGGCGGCGGGCGCCGATGTTGCGCTCGTTGCGGAATAAATCAAGTGTCATCCGTCCTGGATCAATGGATGGAAGCCACCGCCGGGCTTCAATGCAGACGCGACCCTTTGGGGCCTCAGATCAGGCCGTTTTTCCGAAACAGTTCCTTGAGATCGGTTGCCGGCCGGGCGCCGTAGTGGCTGATGACTTCAGATGCTGCCGCGCAGCCCATTCGGCCGGCGACCTCGAGTGACTGGTTTGTCGCGTAGCCGTAGAGAAACCCGGCCGCGAAGAGATCCCCCGCGCCCGTCGCGTCCACAGGCACGACCCGACTGACGGAGACGCGCGCCGTCTCGTTGCCCCGGACTAGCATCACGTCCTCGCCGGATCGGGTGACAACCACCAGGCCAGAGTCCTCGGCTGCAGATTCCAGCGCGCCTGAAAGATCGCTCTGATAGAGTGATTCCCATTCATGCTGATTTCCAATGACGCAATCAAGCTCGCGAACGAGACGGCGAAAGTCGTTGCGGTGCCGATCAACGCAGAACGGGTCCGAGAGTGCAATGCCCGCCCGCCCACCGGCGTTGCGGCAGAGTCGAGCCGCGTGCTCAAACGCCTCCTTTCCCTTTGGCTTGTCGTAGAGATAGCCCTCAAGAAACAGGATGTCCGTTGCGCCTGCCACTTCGTCCGGAACGTCTTCGGGGCCGAGTTCGGACGAGATGCCGAGATAGGTGTTCATTGACCGTTCGCCGTCTGGTGAGACGAAAATCATGGAACGCGATGTCGGCAGGTCTCCGCCAGATGCCGGTTCATTCACGAAATCCGTTCCGTCCGCGGTCAAGGAAGATGCATAGAACCTGCCGAGCGCATCGTCCCGAACGCGCCCGATGAATCCGGTCTTGAGCCCGAGATTGCCAAGTCCCGCCAGCGTGTTTGCGACCGAACCGCCGGGGGCCTGCACCCTGTCCGTCATTGCACCGTAGAGCCTTTCGCCACGCTCGCGTTCCACGAGTTGCATGATTCCTTTCTCGATCCCCATGTGATCGAGAAAGGAATCGTCTGCGGGCGAAATCACGTCGACAATCGCATTGCCGATGCCGACGACATCGTAGCTCATGCCGCCTTGTCCTCGAACTTGCACAGATCGTGGATCAGGCAGGCGCCGCATTTCGGCTTGCGTGCTACGCAGGTGTAGCGCCCATGCAGGATCAGCCAGTGATGGGCGTGGCGCTGAAACTCGGCTGGAACATTGTCCTCGATTGCACGCTCGACCGCATCGACATCCTTGCCAGGCGCGATCCCCGTGCGATTGCCAACACGGAAGATATGAGTGTCGACTGCCTGCGCAGGATGGCCCCACCACATGTTCAGGACGACATTGGCGGTCTTTCGTCCGACGCCCGGCAGGGATTGCAGGGCGGCTCGGGAGGACGGAACTTCGCCGCCATACTCGTCGACAAGGATGCGCGAGAGCCGCATGACGTTCTTCGCCTTGTTGCGAAAAAGCCCGATGGACCTGATGTGTTCGGTGAGGCCGTCCTCGCCCAGGTCCAGCATCTTCTGGGGCGTGTCCGCGACCTTGAAGAGTTCGCGCGTGGCCTTGTTGACGCCCGCATCCGTCGCTTGGGCGGAAAGAGCCACGGCTACGACAAGCGTGTAGGCGTTGACGTGCTGAAGTTCGCCCTTGGGCTCGGCTTCGGCCTCGCGGAATCGCGTGAAGATCTCGACAAGCGTCTGAAAGGGCAATTGCCTGGCCATGGACAGCGTTTCTGACGGAACGGGGAATTGGCGGCAAGCATTTCTCGCAAGATGCGGGTCGCCTTTTTCGTGACGATTCGTAAATTCCGCGACAGGACGCCGAGGGATGCGGAGGCCAATGACATGTCGGAACCGGAATCCGGATACCACTACCAGCTTGTCCGGCGCGCGATCGAACTGATCGATGCGGGCGACCGGGATCATTCCCTGGAAGACATCGCGTCTGAAATGCGCATGAGCCCGACGCATTTCCAGCGGATTTTCAGTCGTTGGGCCGGGGTTTCGCCCAAGCGGTACCAGCAGTGGCTGAGGCTTGATCACGCAAAGGCGCTTCTGGCCCGACGGCACACGACGCTTGAAACTGCGCACGAAGTCGGCCTGTCGGGGTCGGGACGGCTTCACGACCTGTTCGTGCGATGGGAGGCAATGAGCCCCGGAGACTACGCACGCGGCGGGGACGGGCTGGAGATTTCCTGGGGCTGGTTCGGCAGCCCCTTCGGACCGGCGCTTGTCATGGGCACGGCAAGGGGCATTTGCGGCATCGGGTTTTCGGCAGAAGCCGGTGCGGGCGCGACGGTGGCGGACCTGCGGGCGCGCTGGCCTAAGGCGTCTTACCAGGAGGATCCTGAAGTCCTCGCACCGTTGGTTGCGTCGGCCTTTCCGAAGAGCGGCAGGGCTGGCGGGCCAGTTCCCCTGTTCCTGATAGGCGCACCCTTCCAGATCAAGGTGTGGGAGGCGCTTCTCCACATTCCGACGGGTCACGTGACGACGTATTCCGACATTGCACGGGTCATTGGTGCGCCCAGGGCCGTCAGGGCCGTTGGCACAGCTGTCGGACGGAACCCGGTTTCCTGGCTCATTCCGTGCCATCGCGCGATTCGGAAATCAGGCGGGTTGGGGGGATACCATTGGGGCCTGCCCGTGAAGCGCGCCATGCTCGCATGGGAATCCGCCGTGACCGCGTAGGGTCCCGACCCAAGTCTCCAACGTTTGTCCGGATGACATTGCGTGTCTGCCGCAAGCAGGACTCAGGCGCACATGCGGATCTCAGAGAATGCCTTTCAGCGCCTCTAGATCGGCCACGCGCTTTGCCGCCTCGTCCGCAGTCGCTCCTGTCGAACCGTCCTGGCTCTCTTGCGCAGCGGCAATGTGCCCGTCAAGGAATGCGGACGTGGCTTCCGCTTTCGGCAGGGCCTCGTCGGCGAGCACTGTCGCGCCCGCCATCGTGATCTGGGCAAAGCCCCCGGTCACTACGAATTCCTGCATCCCGCCATCGATCTCCGCAGCAACGATCCCCGGGCGAAGTCCGGTCACCACCGGTGCATGATCCGGCATGGCCACCATGTCCCCGTCAGCGCCGGGGATCAGAATTGAACTGGCCTGTCCCGAAGCAAGACTGCGTTCGGGCGAGACCAGGTCGAATTGCATTGTGCCAGACATGCGGACTCCCTACGCGGCTTCGGCGGCCAGCCTCTCGGCCTTCGCGATCACTTCCTCGATGCCGCCGACCATGTAGAAGGCCGCCTCGGGCAAGTGATCGTACTCTCCGGCGACCACCGCCTTGAACGACGCAATGGTGTCCTCGATCGGCACCTGCACGCCTGGCGAGCCGGTGAAGACCTCGGCGACGTCGAATGGCTGCGAGAGGAAACGCTGGATCTTGCGGGCGCGGGCGACCGTCAGCTTGTCCTCCTCCGAAAGCTCGTCCATGCCGAGAATCGCGATGATGTCCTGCAGCGACTTGTAGCGCTGAAGCACGCCCTGCACGTCACGCGCAACCTGGTAGTGGTCCTCGCCGACAATGGCCGGGTCCAGGATTCGCGACGTCGAGTCGAGCGGGTCCACGGCGGGGTAGATGCCGAGCTCCGAAATCGCGCGCGAAAGCACGGTCGTTGCATCCAGGTGGGCAAACGACGTTGCCGGGGCCGGGTCGGTCAGGTCGTCGGCCGGAACATAGATTGCCTGCACGGACGTGATGGATCCCGCCTTTGTCGAGGTGATGCGTTCCTGCAGCGCGCCCATGTCGGTCGCAAGCGTGGGCTGATAGCCCACGGCCGAAGGAATGCGGCCCAGAAGAGCCGACACTTCGGAACCTGCCTGCGTGAAGCGGAAGATGTTGTCGACGAAGAACAGGACGTCCGTGCCTGACTGGTCACGGAACTGCTCGGCGAGCGTGAGGCCGGTCAGGCCGACGCGGGCGCGTGCTCCCGGAGGCTCGTTCATCTGGCCGTAGACTAGCGCCACCTGGCTTTCCGAAAGGTTGTCCGGCTTGATGACGTTGGATTCAATCATTTCATGATAGAGGTCGTTGCCCTCTCGGGTCCGCTCGCCGACGCCAGCGAACACGGAGAATCCGGAGTGAACCTTGGCGATGTTGTTGATCAACTCCATGATCAGGACTGTCTTGCCGACGCCTGCGCCGCCAAAGAGGCCGATCTTGCCGCCCTTGGCGTAGGGAGCGAGCAGGTCGACGACCTTGATGCCGGTGACGAGAATCTCCGATTCGGTTGACTGTTCGGAGAATTCGGGAGCCTCTTGGTGGATCGCGCGATGCTCGTCCGCCGTCACCGGTCCGCCTTCGTCCACCGGCGCGCCGACGACATTTATGATGCGGCCAAGAGTCGCGTTTCCTACAGGGACCGTTATCGGACCGCCGGTGTCGGTGACATCCTGCCCGCGCACGAGGCCTTCGCTGCTGTCCATCGCGATCGTGCGGACGGTGCTCTCCCCGAGGTGCTGGGCGACTTCAAGGACAAGCCTGTTGCCATGGTTGTCGGTTTCCAGCGCATTCAGGATTTCGGGCAGGTGATCGTCGAACTGAACGTCGACAACGGCGCCGATGACCTGGGTCACTTTGCCTTTTGCATTTGCCATCTCTGGTTCTCCGGTGCTTCAGAGCGCCTCTGCGCCCGAAATGATTTCAATCAGTTCGTTGGTGATGACCGCTTGCCGGGTCCGGTTGAACTGGATCGTGAGCTTGTCGATCATCTCGCCGGCATTGCGGGTCGCGCTGTCCATGGCGCTCATTCGTGCGCCCTGCTCGGACGCGCCGTTCTCGAGGAGCGCCGCAAAGACTTGTGTCGCCACGCCGCGAGGAAGGAGCTCGGCGAGGATTTCATCGTCGCCAGGTTCGTAGTCGAAGACGGTGGCGTCTTCGCTGGCTTCGATCTTTGCCGGGATGATCTGCAGTTCCTGCGGAACCTGCGAGATGACGCTCTCGAACTTGTTGAAGTAGATCATTGCGACGTCGAATTCCCCGGCGTCGAAGCGGCCAAGGACGTCTGAAGCTATGTCCTGCGCGTTTGCGTAGCCGACCCGTTTCACTTCAGTGAGATCGACATGGCCGACAAAGTGGTCGACGTATTCGCGACGGAGCTGCTCACGCCCCTTCTTTCCGACGGTAAGGATTTTCACCGTCTTCCCGTCGTCCAAGAGTTTCTTGGCCTGAGCCTTCGCAAGTCTCACGATCGAGGAGTTGAAGCCGCCGCAGAGCCCGCGCTCGGACGTCATGACGACGAGAAGCCAGGTCTGGTCCGAGCCAGTGCCCTTCAGGAGCTTCGGGCCGTCCTCGCCGATGCCCGCCGCCAATCCGGCCAGAACGGCGTCAAACCGCTCGGCGTAAGGCCGCGCGGCCGACGCGGCCTCTTCGGCGCGGCGCAGCTTCGCGGCCGCGACCATCTGCATCGCCTGTGTGATCTTCCGGGTCGACTTGACCGAGTCGATTCGCGTCTTGAGGTCCTTGAGACTTGGCATTCCTGCTGTCCTTCAGGCCGGTTCAGGGATTACGAGAAGTCGCTGGCGAATTCGTCGATTGCCGCCTTGACCCTGTTGGCGTCGTCGCCGGTGACCTTCGGGTCCTCGGCGGTGATCCAGTCGAGAAGATCCTGGTGCTTGGAGCGCAGGTGGTTGATCAGGCCCCTTTCGAAGCGTCCCACGTCGCCAATCTCGATCCCGTCAAGATATCCGTTGATGCCAGAGAAGATCACGCAGACGATTTCCGCGTTGGTCAACGGCGAGTACTGTGGCTGTTTCATGAGCTCGGTCAGTCTCGCTCCTCGGTTCAGGAGACGCTGCGTGGCTGCATCGAGATCCGAGCCGAACTGCGCAAAGGCCGCCATCTCGCGGTACTGGGCAAGTTCAAGCTTCACCGAACCTGCGACCGACTTCATCGAGGCGGTCTGGGCGGACGAGCCGACGCGTGACACCGAAAGGCCGGTGTTCACCGCCGGACGGATACCCTGGTAGAACAGGTCCGTTTCAAGGAAAATCTGGCCATCCGTGATCGAGATCACGTTGGTCGGGATGAAGGCCGACACATCCCCGCCCTGGGTCTCGATTATGGGCAGTGCCGTCAGTGATCCGGCGCCGTTGTCCTGGTTGAGCTTCGCCGAGCGTTCGAGAAGCCTCGAGTGCAGGTAGAAGACGTCGCCCGGATAGGCTTCGCGTCCCGGCGGACGGCGGAGCAGAAGCGACATCTGGCGATAGGACACGGCCTGCTTGGAGAGATCGTCGTAGATGATGAGTGCATGGCGGCCATTGTCCCGGAAATACTCCGCCATTGCCGTCGCGGCATAGGGAGCGAGGAACTGCATCGGAGCCGGGTCCGAGGCGGTGGCGGCAACGACGATCGTGTAGTCGATCGCGCCAGATTCCTCGAGCTTCCTGACGAGCTGCGCGACGGTCGACCGCTTTTGTCCGATCGCGACGTAGACGCAATGGAGCTTCTTGCTTTCGTCATCGCCGGCAGCGTCATTGTACGACTTCTGGTTCAGGATCGTGTCCAGCGCCAGCGCGGTCTTTCCGGTCTGGCGGTCGCCGATGATGAGTTCCCGCTGACCCCGGCCGATCGGGATCATGGCGTCCACCGCCTTGAGCCCCGTGGCCATGGGCTCATGCACGGACCGACGCGGGATGATGCCCGGCGCCTTCACGTCCGCAACACGGCGCTCAGCTGCCTTGATCGGACCCTTTTCGTCGAGCGGGTTGCCGAGACCGTCAACGACACGCCCCAGGAGCGCGTCGCCGGCCGGCACGTCCACGATTGCGTTCGTGCGCTTGACCGTGTCGCCTTCCTTGATGTCCCGGTCCGAGCCGAAGATCACGATGCCGACATTGTCGCTTTCGAGGTTGAGCGCCATTCCCATGATGCCGCCGGGAAACTCGACCATCTCGCCCGCCTGGACATTGTCGAGGCCGTAGACACGCGCAATGCCGTCCCCGACGCTGAGGACGCGGCCCACTTCCGCGACTTCGGCTTCCTGGCCGAAATTCTTGATCTGCTCCTTTAGGATTGCAGAGATCTCTGCTGCTTGGATCGTCATCTAACCGACCTCGTTCATTGTGTTCTGCAGGGCCGCAAGCCTCGACGCGATCGAGGTGTCGATCATCTTCGAACCCACCCTTACGACCAAGCCGCCGATCAGGCCTTCATCGACGGCAACGTTCATCTTCACTTCCTTGCGGACGGACGCCTTGAGCGCTGCGGCAAGCTCTGTTCTCTGCCCGTCCGTGAGGGTTGTCGCAGTGCGCACCTCGGCGGTCACTTCGCCCCTCTCGTCCGCGACGAGTCGACGGAGCGCAACGACAAGGTGGGGCAACACGAAGAGGCGGCGCCTTGACGCCATCAGCCCGAGCGCGTTCGCCATCGTGCCGGAAAGGTCCATGCCGGCGGCGATGGCCGCAACGGCACTTCCCTGATCGACGCGCGAATAGATCGGCGAGCGTATGAGCCTGCAAAAATCGTCGCTTTCGGAAAGGGCCGCATCCAGCGCGTCAACATCCCGCTCAAGGCGGCCAAGCCCGTCCCCGTCCTTCGCCAACTCGAAGACGGCCGTCGCGTAGCGAGCGGCAATTCCCGAAGAAACTGAGGCGGATTCCGACACTTGTCCCCTTTCCCAAGCCTGACGCTTCCGCCGGGTTGCCGATGCAATTGGCCATTGTCGGCGGACAATTCCCGCGAGCAGATCAGCGGTCATGTAGCAGAGGAATTTCTGCGCCGCAACAGGGTAGGCAACCCGTGCCGCAACGCAAATCTCGCCACATTCCAGTCACTTGGTCCAGGTGCGACGGAATGCAGCGTTGCAGGTGCGAGACGGGTGGCAATTTCTCGCCGATTCCACCTGGCGGTGTTCAGACCGGCTTGGGTCCGGGCACCGCAATTCCTTCGAGGACGCCGAGGGGACGCTTGATCGCCTCCGCCAACCCGGCCCGGGGCGGTGCCGGGACCTGCTTGGTGACTTCGACGAGAAGCACACCCCCGGCGAAGCGATTTGCGACCCGTGCCCCCAGCCTTTCCCAGAACTGGCCCGTCCTGAGCCAGAAACGCTTTTCGCTGGGTGGCTGGTAAAGTGCTGCAAGGTGTCGCTTCGGCACAAGGCCGATTGCGGAGAGCATGCCCTCAAGCTGGCCAAGCGTGTAGGGACGCCCGAATCCGAAGGGCGTCGCGTCGCGGCTCGACCACAGTCCGGCGCGGTTCGGCACGACAAGGATGCCACGACCCTCGGGCGCGAGTACACGGTAGCATTCATCAAGAAGCGCGATCGGGTGTTCGCTGGCCTCAAGCCCGTGCAGAACAACAAGCCGGTCAACGCTGTCGGTCTCGACGGGCCACAAGGTTTCCTCGCAGAGCACCGAGACGTTGGGCCGCCCCGCCGGCCAGCGCTTCACGCCCTGCCGACCCGGCATCAGCGCCGTCACGCGATGCGCGGCATCAAGATATTGCCCGAGCAGTGGCACCGCAAATCCGTATCCCAGGACATTCATCCCGCGTGTGTCGGGCCAGAGTTCGCGCATGCGGGCCCGAATGGCGCCTCGCGCGATCCGCCCAAGACGGGTCTTGCCATAGAAGGCGTCAAGGTCGACCACGTCGAAGTGCATTGCTCTCCCGTTAGCTTTAGCCGACAATTGACGCCAGCATAACGACGCAAGAGGGTATTGCCATGTCTTTTGAGATCGTCACGATTCCCTGCCTTGAGGACAATTACGCGTTCCTGCTGGCGAGCGGGGGCAATGCGGCCGTGGTGGACGTGCCGGAGGCTGCGCCGATCCTTTCGGAAATCGCGGCACGTGACGTGACCGTCACGGACATCCTTCTGACCCACCATCACGCAGACCATGTTCAGGGGCTGGACGAGTTGAAGGCAGGCATTGGCAGCGAGGTGCGTGTGGTCGGCGGGGCGGCGGACGCGAAACGATTGCCTCCCCTCGATCTCGCCGTGTCCGATGGCGATAGGTTCGAGCTGCTCGGTGCAGAGACGGCGGTTTTCGACGTTTCGGGACATACGGTTGGCCATATCGCATTCCACGTGCCGGCCGCGAAAGTCGCGTTCACCGCCGACAGTCTCATGGCTCTTGGCTGCGGGCGCGTGTTCGAGGGCACGATGGACCAGATGTGGGCGAGCCTCAGCAAGATTGCGGAACTTCCGGCCGACACGACCATTTGTTCGGGGCATGAATACACCGAGGCGAACGGACGATTTGCAATCACCATCGAGCCTGACAGCTTGGCGCTTCAGGAGCGCATCGCGCGAATCGCCGAGTCGCGTTCCATGGGCAAGCCGACCGTGCCGTCGCTTCTGTCGGAGGAGCTTGCGACCAATCCGTTCCTCCGCGCCGGCATTGCGGAGATCAAGTCGGGTCTTGGCATGAGCGGCGCTAGCGACGCGGAGGTGTTTGGCGAGATTCGTCGCCGAAAGGACGCGTTTTGAAGATCGAGAACAGCGTTTGAGCCGCACTGTCCGGTCAGGAGTGGCCGTCTCAAGCGCGCATGTCCTGACCGATCGGCGTGGCACGAGTCAGGCGCAGGAAGTGAATTCGCTGACACGCGAAGACAATGGGCATGTCGTTTCGACTGACGTCGCACGAGCGCTCAGGCACGCAAATGACGCTCTTGCCGGACGCGGTCTTGCGAAAGAAACGGCTTTGTACAATTTCGCTGTCGGCCGTTCAGCCGACGCCAAGCATGAATTTGACAGTCGAAAGTGACTTGAATCCGGTGGAAAATGGCGATGTCGCCGAAAAATGTGATCCAACTGGAAGAAAAAAGGCTTGAAGCCCGCGATTTCTGGCAGAATCCTGACGACATGCGGTCAGTGCCCGGAGAGTCGCCTGGCCGACATGACGAGAACTGAGTAGAGGAGCCTCTGCGCGTGCCAAGTTTCTCGAATACGCTGGAAGGCGCGATTCATGCAGCGCTGGCCATTGCCAATTCCCGCCGCCATGAACTTGCCACGCTCGAGCACCTGCTTCTCGCACTGATCGACGAACCGGACGCCGCAAGGGTGATGAAGGCCTGCTCAGTTGACCTCGATGACTTGCAGAGGACCTTGAAGCAGTTCATTGAGGATGATCTCTCGTCGCTCGTCACCGGGATCGACGGATCAGAGGCCGTGCCGACTGCAGCGTTCCAGCGCGTGATTCAGCGAGCCGCCATCCATGTGCAGTCAAGCGGGCGGACCGAGGTGACCGGGGCCAACGTGCTGGTTGCGATATTCGCGGAGCGAGAATCGAACGCGGCCTACTTCCTGCAAGCCCAGGACATGACGCGTTATGACGCGGTGAACTTCATTGCCCACGGCGTGGCCAAGGATCCGGCCTTTGGCGAGACGCGGTCAGTGACTGGCGCAAGCGAGGTTGAGGAAGATCACGGGGTTCGGCAAGCCGAGGAAGAGGACAACAAGGAGTCGGCGCTCGCGAAATTCTGCGTGGACCTGAATGCGAAGGCGACCAAGGGTGATGTTGATCCGCTGATCGGGCGGGAGCACGAAGCGGAGCGCTGCGTTCAGGTGCTGTGTCGGCGCAGGAAGAACAATCCTCTGCTGGTCGGTGATCCAGGGGTCGGCAAGACGGCGATCGCGGAGGGCCTGGCCAAGAAGATCGTCGAGAAGACCACGCCTGAAGTGCTGCATGGAGCCACGATATATTCGCTGGACATGGGCGCCTTGCTGGCGGGCACGCGCTATCGGGGAGACTTCGAGGAGCGCATGAAGTCCGTGGTGCAGGAACTAGAGGACCACCCGGACGCGATTCTGTTCATTGACGAAATTCATGCCGTGATCGGCGCGGGCGCAACGTCGGGCGGCGCCATGGACGCATCCAACCTGCTGAAACCAGCGTTGCAGGGCGGAAGGCTGCGCTGCATGGGATCCACCACGTACAAGGAATACCGCCAGCAGTTCGAAAAGGACCGGGCGCTGTCCCGCCGGTTCCAGAAGATCGACGTGGTCGAACCGTCCGTCGACGACTCGATCCAGATTCTCATCGGGCTCAAGCCGTATTTCGAGGACCACCACGCAGTCAGGTACACCGACGACGCCGTGCGGACGGCGGTCGAGCTTTCGGCGCGCTACATCAATGACCGGAGGTTGCCGGACAAGGCCATTGACGTGATTGACGAGGCCGGTGCCGCGCAACGTCTTGTGGAGATCAAGAAGCGCCGGAAGACCATCGACGTTTCTCAGATCGAGACGGTCGTGGCCAAGATCGCGCGCATCCCACCAAAGAAAGTGTCCAAGGACGATACCACGGTCCTGAAGGATCTCGAAGCGTCACTGAAGCGCGTGGTGTTCGGGCAGGAGCGCGCCATCGAGGCCCTTGCCTCGGCCATCAAGCTGAGTCGTGCAGGGCTTCGTGAACAGGAAAAGCCGATAGGAAACTACCTGTTCGCGGGTCCGACGGGCGTCGGAAAGACGGAAGTGGCGCGCCAGCTCGCGGACGTGCTGGGCGTTGAACTGCTTCGCTTCGACATGTCGGAATACATGGAGAAGCATGCGGTCAGCCGGCTGATCGGCGCGCCTCCGGGCTATGTCGGCTTTGACCAGGGCGGCCTTCTGACCGACGGTGTTGACCAGCATCCTCATTGCGTCCTGCTCCTGGACGAGATCGAGAAGGCGCATCCGGACGTGTTCAACATCCTGCTTCAGGTGATGGATCACGGGAAGCTGACCGATCACAACGGCCGGGCCGTGAACTTCCGGAACGTGGTCCTGATCATGACATCGAATGCCGGCGCGTCCGACATGGCGCGGGCCGCAGTGGGGTTCGGCCGGGACCGTCGCGAGGGCGAGGACACTGAAGCGATCGAGCGGATGTTCACGCCCGAGTTCCGGAACCGGCTTGACGCCGTGATTTCCTTCGCGGCGCTGCCGCCGGAGGTGATTCTGCAAGTCGTCGAAAAGTTCGTCCTGCAGCTTGAGGCTCAGCTGATGGATCGCGGCGTTCACATCGAATTGACGCGGCGTGCCGCCGAGTGGCTGGCGAACAAGGGCTACGACGACAAGATGGGCGCCCGGCCGCTTGCGCGGGTCATCCAGGAGGAGATCAAGAAGCCGTTGGCCGAGGAGCTGCTGTTCGGCAAGCTGGCCAAGGGCGGCATTGTCAGGGTTGGCGTCAAGGGCGGTGAGCTTGATCTCAGGATCGAGCGCAAGACCAAGCGGCTGTCATCCAGGAAAAAGCCACCCTTGCTGACTGCGGAATGAGGCCCGGCTCAGCCGCCCTTGCCGAGCGCGTGTTCACCTAGGCAAGCCGCCCTCCCTGACGCAAAGTGCCGGACCCGGCTGTTTTCGTTCCCGAGGAATTCGAGGCAAGTCGGGGACCTACGTCGAATTGCGAATCGCATCGATCATGAGCTGAACATTGTCGGGATGAGCATCCGGCGTGATGCCGTGGCCGAGATTGAAGACGTGCGGGCCGGCCTTGAACGCTTCCAGGATCAAGCGGGTCTCGCGAATGAGTGCGTCTCCCCCGGCGACCAGGAGATGTGGCGCGAGATTTCCCTGAACCGGGCCGTCCTTCTGAACGTGGCGGGCCGCCCAGACGGGATCGACCGAGTTGTCGAGGGCCACGCAATCTGCGCCTGTGCTCCGGGCAAACCCCACGTAGCGCATTCCCGCCTCGCGCGGAAATGCAATGACCGGTGTGTCCGGGTGGCGAGACTTCAGGGCGCCGACAATCCGGCGGACGGGTTCGATCGCATAGATTTCGAAGTCCTCGCCCCTAAGCGACCCGGCCCAGCTGTCGAACAGCTTGACGACTTCCGCTCCGGCCTCGATCTGGGCGGAAAGATAGGAGATCGTGGCGTCCGTCAAGTGCTCGATCAAGGCGTCGAACAAGCCAGGCTGTTCCGTCTTGAGCGCGTGTGCGGGACCTTGTCCGGGCGTTCCCCGTCCGGCGATCATGTAGGTGGCAACCGTCCACGGAGCGCCGGCGAAGCCGATGAGCGCGGTCTTCGATGGCAGTCTGCCGGAAACGATGCGAAGCGTGTCATAGACCGGTGCGAGATGGTCGTGGATGGCGTCGGGGGCCCGCAGGGCGTCGAGGTCCGCGTGCGTGGTCACGGTTGAGATTCTTGGGCCGTCGCCTTCGACAAACCGGACTTCGAGACCCAGGGCGTCCGGAACGAGGAGGATGTCGGCAAAGAGGATCGCCGCATCAAGGTCATAGCGGCGGATCGGCTGAAGCGTGACCTCGGCGGCAAGTTCGGGTGTGTAGCAGAGACCAAGGAAGTCTCCCGCGCGGGCGCGCGTGTCCCTGTATTCTGGCAGGTGGCGTCCTGCCTGGCGCATCATCCAGACAGGCGGGATGTCAGTCCGTTCGCCCGCCAGCGTGCGCAGCAGCTTCTTGGTCATGGTTCCGCCTCTGCTGTCAGGGTCAGGACTTGTCAATAGAGCGCATTGTCTTGCGCCGTGGTGGCGATTAGACCCCGGCACATGAAGAAGCCGGATCGGGAACGTCCGTGCCGCATTGGCACCCGTGGCAGTCCGCTTGCGCTGGCGCAGGCCAACGAGGTGCGCAACCATCTGGCCGCGGCGCACGGTCTCGATCCGGAATCTTTCGAGATCGTGGTGATCAGGACGACAGGGGATCGCGTGTCCGACCAGCCGTTGCGCGATTTCGGCGGCAAGGGCCTGTTCACCAAGGAAATCGAGGAGGCCCTGCTGGAAGGACGGATCGATTGTGCCGCGCATTCGATGAAGGATGTGCCGGTCGTTCAGCCAGAGGGGCTCGTGATCGACGCCTGCCTGCGGAGCGAAGACGTTCGGGACGCTTTCGTGTCGCTCTCCGGCGGCACATTGCTTGAGATGCCGGAAGGGTCAACCTTGGGAACGTCAAGCATCAGGCGCCGTGCCCAGGCCCTGCGTTGCCGTCCGGATCTCAACGTTGTCGAGTTCAGGGGAAATGTTCAGACAAGGCTCCGCAAGCTGGAAAGTGGCGTGGCGAAGGGCACCCTGCTGGCGATGGCGGGCCTGAGACGGCTGGGGCTGGCAGGAAGCGCCCGGGTGGTGCCGCTGGATGTCAATGACATGCTGCCTGCGGTCGGGCAGGGCATCATTGGCCTTGAGCGGCGGGAGGATGATCGCGACGTGGCGCAGCTCATTGATGCCGTTCGGCACGCGGAAACCGAGGCCCGGATGCAGGCGGAACGTGCATTTCTGGCTCGCCTCGACGGATCATGCCGGACGCCGATTGCGGGATACGGCGAGGTCAGGGACGGACGGCTGCGATTGACTGGGGAGATTCTGCGAATCGATGGCAGCGAAGCACATGCGGGGACCCGGGAGGGGCCGGTTGAAGATGGTCCTGCGCTTGGCCGCGATCTCGCCGAGGCGCTTCTTGTCGAAGCTGGCCCCGGGTTTCTGGCGCCGTAGCGCCGCGCAAAAGCGCTTTGACGTCGAGGAATTCAGTCGTAAGCTGCAATGCGGCGAAATTCCGGGAGACTCCGATGTCAGGAGAGAAACTGCAGATCAAGAGGTATGCCAGCCGGCGTCTCTACAATACCGAGACTTCGGACTACGTGACGTTGGATGACATTGCGCGGTTCATCCGCGAGGGCCGCGACGTGCAGATCGTGGACCTGAAGAGCGGCGATGACGTGACCCGGCAGTATCTCCTCCAGATCATTGCCGAGCATGAGAGCCGGGGCGAGAATGTCCTGCCGATGGACGTGCTGACGGACCTTGTCCGATCCTATACGAGCCAGGCGCATTCGGTTGTCCCGCAGTTTCTTTCCATGAGTTTCGAGATGTTGCGCAAGGGACAGTCGCAGGTCATGGAGAGCATGACCAATCCGCTGTCGGCAATGCCCGGATTCGAGGCGATGCAGGCGCAGCAGGAGGCGTTCATCAGGGCCATGACCGGCACGTTCGGGCCGGGTGATCCGGACACTTCCGAAGGTGATGGCAAGAAGGATGGGGCTTCCGGGGAACTTGACGAGATCCGGACCCAGCTCGCCGCCGTTCAGGAGCAACTGGAAAAGATGGGCCGTCAATAGGCGGGCAAGGGCGCCATTCTGGCGTCTTGCCGAATGTATGCACGTTCCAATTCGCCGACGGCGGACTGCCTGCAATGCAAGGCCGGTTTCCGTCGGCTTTCAGGGTTCGGTCGTGTGGGCGAGCCGGACAATACGACTTCAACTTGCCATCCTTGCCGGTCCGACGTAGCGGGTCCAGAATCGGAACTGCATCGCCATGCACGCGCAGGCGAGACCTACCGTAAGCCCGAGCCAAATTCCTACGCCTTCCAGCCGGAACGCAAAGCCGAAGAAGTAGCTGACCGGCAGGCCTACAAGCCAGTAGCTCACGACCGCAATGATCATTGGCACTCGGGTGTCCTGAACGCCACGTAGCATGCCGAGAGCCATGACCTGCCCGGCATCGACGAGCTGGAACAGGGCTGCCACGGCCAGCAGCGATGCGCCGACCGCCAGGATGGCGGGCCTTGCGGGATCCAGTGGATCGACGAAGACGCCGATGAGGAATTCGGGCAGGGTGAGGAACAGCACGATCGTTGTCACGGACGCTGCAAGCGAAAGGATCATCGCGGCCTGGCTGGCGACTCTCAGCAGATCCCGGTCGCCCATGCCCCAGGCGCGACCTGCGCGGACAGTTATCGCCTGGCTCAGGCCGAGATGCATCATGAAGGTGAGGCCTGCGACCTGCAGTGCAACTCCGTGGGCCGCAAGCGCGACGGTGCCTACCCAGCCCATCATCAGTGTTGAAGCCGCGAACAGCCCGGTCTCGGCAAAATTGGTAAGTCCGATGGGCCAGCCAAGCCGGAAAACGCGTCCGAGGAACATGCGATCCGGTCTGTGGATGTTGCGAAAGAGCGCGAAATCCGGGCGGACCCGGTCCGAGAAGTGGGCCAGCAGCACGAATGACGTGAGGTTCCCGATCAGCGAGGCGATGCCTGCGCCCGCGATGCCCAGTTCCGGGGCGCCTAGATTGCCGAAAATCAGCGCGTAGTTCAGCACAACGTTCAGAAGCCCAGCGAAAAGGATCACGGCAAGGAAGACATTCGGCCGTTCAAGAGCCGACAGATAGCTTCGCAGGGTCGTGACGAGGAGCGCGGGCACAGTGGCCAGGCCGAGCCAGACCATGTATCTTCCGGACAGGTGAGCGACTTGGGGATCCTGGCCCATGGCCAGGAAGATTGGCTCGAAGAACAGGAACAGCGGCGTGACGATCATGCCATAGAGGGCCGACAGCCACATTGCCATGCGGGTTGCCCGGCGCACCTCCCGCATGTCGTTCAGTGCGATTGCCGAGGCGACGATGGGCATCACTGCCCAAGCGAAGCCCGAGCCGAGTATGAATATGATGAACCAGATGCCACCTGAAAGCGAAAGCGCGGCGAGCGAGGGGACGTCGTACCATCCGATCATGACCGTGTCGGTCGTGACGATGGCCATGTGCGCCAGTTGCGACGCGACAATGGGCAGGCCGAGGCGGAGGAGCGCGCGCGCCTGCCTGCGCAGTTCGGGACGATCCTCGGCATGGACTGAATCGGACATGGTGCGGCTATAGGTGCGGTCGAGCACCTCGGCAATTCAATTGGGTTACTTTTGTCTGGCATGCAGACGCTGGCTTCACGGACCGCAGAAATGGCCGACGCCTGCTCTCCTGGCCGCGCAGGTGCACCAACCCGGACGCCTCGCGTCTCCCGGCACGACGGACACGCCTGGAGTCCAGGATGCGCGTCGCCGCGCTCAGGTCGCCATGGTCCGAATCGTCAGTCGTACTGGACGACTTCGACCTCGATTCCGTCATTGTCACGGAAGTAGAAGCGCCGTCCGGGCACATAGTCTGCGTGGTTGACGGGATTGAATCCCTCGGCCTTTACGCGCTCCTCGACGGCGTCGAGATCGTCGACCACGACGCCCCAATGATTGAGACCCCCCTTTGTCGTGTAGCTTGAACTCTTCGGCTCGGAGGCTCCATCGCCATGCGCAAACAGGGCGACATAGCTGTCATCCGACCCTACATGCACGGTGTAGCCAGTCTCCATCGCAGGCCCTTCCCAGCGGGTCTTCCAGCCAAACACCCGTTCGCCGCACCTGCGGTGCTGCCAGAAAAGGCAACTGCCTGATTCAAAACAACTTTCTCTCTCGTGTCAAGAACCGGAAATCGGCCGAATCGCCTTCTTCAGGTTCCCCAATGCAACTGATTCGGGAGAGAATCCATGGCCAACCGCCGCCTGACGCAACGCCTGATAGACACCCTCAAGCCGGGAAGGTCCGTTCGCGAGATTCGCGACACGGAACTGCGCGGCTTCGGCGTCCGGATCCTGTCATCCGGCCGCAAGTCGTACTTCGTTCATGCCCAGAGCAACGGGCGGCGCGTGTGGACGAAAGTCGGCGATGCTGGTGCCATGCCGCTGGTTGATGCCCGGAAGCTCGCACGATCCCATCTGGCAGCGCGCCGCGAGGGCGACCCGTCACCTTCGGTCGAGGCATCGGCGGAGACCCCGTTCGAGGACGTCGCGGAGGCCGCCTTCCGCCGACATGCCCGACTCTGGAAGCCCGGCACGCTGGCGGTCAATCGAAACTACCTGAAGAACCAGATCCTTCCGAGGTTCGGCGGACAGCGGATCGGCGCCATCACGTGTGCGGACGTCCAGCAATGGTTCGCCTCCCTCCGGTCGACCCCGGCCGCCGCCGACCGGGCGGCGCCGGTCCTGTCCGTGATCATGCGGGAAGCGGAAACGCTCGGACACCGTCCGGAAGACAGCAATCCGTGCGTCAACATCCGGCGGTACCGACGACGCGGCCGCGAGCGGTTCCTGTCCCGGGAAGAGACCCGTCGGCTTGGCGAGGCACTGGCAAGGCATGACGGTCATGTCCTCGCGGCCGCGGTTAGGCTCCTGCTCCTGACCGGCTGCCGCAAGAGCGAAATCATGACTCTGCAGTGGCGGGACTTCCGCGACGGGCACCTCTTCCTGAGAGACGGCAAGACGGGACCGCGAACCGTCTGGCTGTCCACCGCCGCCCGCTCGATCCTCGAAAGCCTGCCTCGAACGGGAGCGTGGGTCTTTCCGGGAAGGGACGGAAAGGCTTCGGTGCAGGGCCTCAAGCACTTCTGGGTGAAGCTGCGAGACGAGGCCGGGCTGCAGGACGTTCGTCTGCATGATCTGCGGCACACCTACGCGAGTCTGGCCCTTCAGGCCGGCGAGACCGTCCTCGTGATCGGCCGCCTGCTTGGCCACAGCGATCCGGACACGACACTCAAGTACATCCACCTTGCTGACCGGACGGTACGTGACGCCGTCGACGCAGTGGCGCCGGTTCTTGGCGGGGAGGGCCGGCGATGACGCGACGCGTGCGCCTGACCGATCCGGGCATCATGCGGCTCAAGCCCGGCATGACCGACTACACGGTGTGGGACACGGTCACTCCCGGCCTTGGCGTTCGCGTCCGGACGTCGGGATTCCGGGGATACGTCTTTCACCAGAGGGGGCAGGGCAACGCCCGACGGGTCTCGCTGGGGCCGGTGATGCTGAAGAGTGTCGGGGATGCCCGCAGGGAGTGTCTTTCGATCCAGTTGGACGAGAGTCCCATCGGGGCTGGAAACGGCGTGATGTCCGGATCCAGCGTTCCCTTGTTCCGAGACTACGTGGCCGGCACATGGATGGACGGTCATGGTCACCGCTGGAAGCCGTCGACACGGAGATCGGTGGAGTCCCTCCTCCGAAGCCGGCTGCTCCCGGTGTTCGGAGACTTGCCGCTCGACCGGATCGCGCCGGCCGACGTCGATGCCTGGTTCGAACGTTGCACCGTCGTGGCGCCTGGCAATGCCAACAGGGCCTTGGCGCTTCTCCGGCGAATCATGGAATTTGCCGTCACTGGCGGCCTGATCGCCACGAATCCCGCCCGGCGCACGAGGATGAACCCGCGACCCCGGCTCACCAGGTTCCTCTCGGCGGAGGAGATCGTCCGCCTTCATGATGCGCTTGACCAGTGCGTCGACGAGCGACACGCATGGCAACGGCAGGCCGACATCGTCCGTCTCCTGTTGTTCACGGGCTGTCGCAAGAGCGAGATCAAGAACCTCCAGTGGTCCGAGGTCGACGGAGACACGCTCCGGCTCTCTGACAGCAAGACCGGCCCAAGGACCGTGCATCTGAGCGTGGACGCCCGCGCGGTCATCGACCGGCAGCGATGCGGGAACGGCGCGTTCGTGTTTCCCTCTCCCGTCAATCCGGGGAGGCCTTACGGCGAGAATCTGGTTCTGTGGTACAAGGTTCGTGAACGGGCCGGCCTCTCTGACGTCCGCCTTCATGATCTGAGGCATACCCATGCCAGCCAGGCCGTCATGAAGGGAATTCCGCTGCCGGTCGTGGCACGGCTGCTCGGTCACAGCCACGTGCGGATGACCATGAGATACGCCCATGTCGGAGACCGTGAAGTGGTCGAGGCGGCCGAGAGGATCGGCGAGGCGATTTCACAGGCACTGGACGGTTCCTGCTGACCAGGACTCACCCGGATCGTTCACGCACCAGTTCCCTGACACTGGCACAATTTCAGAGCGGCTCGCGGCAGGCAAATTGCGGCGCTCTGACCGCGCCCTTCCAATGCGCGACTGGCCAAACATGCCATGGTCGTGTCCAGAATGCCGGCTGGCTCGCTCCTCGCACGGCGCTGTCGCACCAACCAAGCCTCCCCGCTTGTTCAGGCAAGTCAGTTCAATTCACGGCATCTTCGAATTGCCGGAGCCCATAAACTCGCCGTTCTGAGGTCAAGGCCTGCAGGTATCTGACAACCCCTCTCTCTTGCGAGAATGACGGCTGGCTTCCGGTCCTCTGCTTTCAATGACCAATCTGTTGATCTACGCGATCCTGATTGTCCCACAATTGAGCTTCTCTGTCGTAGCTGGCGCCGATCTGTTCCAGCATTCTCGCGGTGAAGGGGTGTTCGAACGCAACTTGCCGGGCACAGTTTCGATATTGTTCTGCCAGCTGAAGTTCCGGTGTTTCGCCTGCGACTCTCAAAGTCGCCCCGCGCGCGTTCAGTTTGCCGACGATCATGCCGGTCGCAATGTGTTGTGATCCGAGACCGTCGATGGCCTCGCGCACGGCCTCGCACGGCCATATTCCGTCAGTACCTGACGGACAACCGGAAAGCAGTTGACCAATCATCTGGTCGCCGATGTCAGCGCGGCCATGTTCGCGGGCAAGTGTGCGCACTTGTTCAAGCCACTCCAGTAGCTTCTCGAGATCAATGCTGCCATCGGGCCGGGTTCCGGGAATTCGGCTCGCTCTGGCGAGAAGCGCGTATGCGGCGTTCGCAATCGCTTCTCGGTTGTCGGGATTCGGTGTTCGCCACTCGATCGGGTCTTCTCCCCCGTCCTTTCGCCGAAAGCAAAGTGCGAGTGCGTGCATGAAGAGCGCGGGTGATTCCGCGAGTTGCTCCTCCAGATTTCGGAGCCCGTGTTCGGAATGTTCGAGCGCGTTGATGAACAGGAATTCGAGCCGGGCAAGATCATCCCTTGATGTGTCGCCACGTTGCTCAAGCGCTTCAAGCGCCGTCGAAACATAATGGCCTTCAATCCGAAAGTGGTCCACAGGCTCCGCACCGCTGGTCCCGACCTCTGTCAAAAGCCGTATCAGGCGCGGAGAATCGACGTGTTGCCAGCCGATGTGAGCGCCGTGGAACGCGGCACGCGGCCGGTCCACCTGGAGCAGTTCGTCGACGAAGGTCGCTGTTTCAGACGCATCATGGCGGCCCCAGCGGGGAACCACCTCTTCCCAGTATCGCTGTTTGACTCGCTTCGACTGCCAGTCAACGTGTTGCCAGGTGCCACCATCGAATGGCGCGCAGCACAGGAGCCTCACGCTCGCATCCTCGCTTGAAGCGAGGCGCGCGAGCAGCTCCACAAGGACGGCATCACGTTCCGGCATGTCGAAACTGGCCAGAAATCCGGAGATGCACTGTTCCCGCTTTTCAAGCTGCTCATCCGACTTCCAGTCGATGACATTCTGGACAAAGCCCGCCGCTTCCCGAACGTCCGTGCAGATCTTGGCCATGTGCCACCCCACTACGCTGGAGGCGTTGCTCCATCGGCAAAGCTCCATGATTCCGTCCAGCCCCTTCTCTGCCCAAACCTCTTGCAGGGCGTCATGCCGCTGGCATGAAATGCGTTCCAAGCTCTGTTGATAACCCAGGCCTTCGTCCTCAAGACCGTCGACCGATTCATCCACCCAATGGTTCAGGAAGAGCCACAGGTGACGTGTCGCAGGATCCCTGGGTTCGAGCCGCGCGCAAGCTTGACGGGCATGCCTTCTGGCCAGGTCGTCAAGCTCGTGGTGCCGGCTGCGCCGCGTCAGTGTCCAGCGTCGTATCCGCTCGCGCAGCGCCGCCTTTCGAACATCGCTCGGGCCAGTGTCACTCCAGGCGGAAACGAGTTTCCATACCCGCTTGCGCTGGCCGGGACTCAACGCTCCTAGACGCTCGACGAGATCGCCGAGCGTGTGCTCGTCGTGGGTCGGCCAGTCCAGCGCAAGCTTGATTGCATGAAGCCGACCGTTCCGTGCCTCGTCAACCGTTGTGACCTCGCCCGCATCATGAGCATCCGTGCGCCATCTCGGCCTGGAGCCGGGGAGCATGATCGTCGAACCCCGATTGATCTGACCGATGCAAATTTGCCAGCCGACTTGCGGAAACTTGCTGGCAAGCGTCTCCAGAGCCCGTTTTCGCTCGCTGAGCGAGGCTGCAGTCTGAGGAATCCAGAAACAGAAAATTGTTTCCAGCACACCGATGGACGTGTTGCCCCAGTTGTCGTCGACTTTCCATTTGCACAGTCTGGCGAGGATGGAAATGACCCGGACCAGCCGCCCTGGCTTCCAAGCAAGCAGCTGGAGCGCCCAGAGCAGACCCGTTCGCGGACAGTCGCCAAGGATTCCCGCGCCTGCAGGCGTGAACAGCTCGGCAATCTGCGGGACCTCGCTGTTGAGGTCCGCCTCAATGATGTCGAGAAAGGTGTCCGGTGCGGCCTCGGCGTATTGCGGCAAGTCGCTCTGCTGCGACAGCCAAGTCGTCGCGGCGGATGGGTGTAGCAATCTATGGACAACATCACTGACACGGGCCGCAAGATCAATTCCCAGGCGGTCGCCGACAAGTGCATTGCCGTGCACAGCCAGAAGCACGAGCGTATCGCACAAGCCCTCGCGCAAGGCCGACGAATGGTCTCGGCTCTTGCCATAGAGTTCGGCCGCCCATCGCTTGTCCTCCGGCAGTTCCAAGGCCGGATCAACTTCCGACAGGACAATTTCGGCGGCGACGAGGAAGTCTTCCAGTTGCCGCTTCGTCAGAACCCGATGCGTGGCGTTGAGCGCGTCAATCTTGGAGGTGACGCCTCGGAGATGCCCGATCGACCAGACAGGCGCTTCGTCCACCGTCTGCAGCTGCGCGACTGTTCGCTCGGCATCTTCATCGGAAGCGCTGGTCAAGCACCGCAGTATTTCCCGGTCAGCCTCAACGCTGGAATCCCACGCGCCAGCGAGCATGAACGGCATGATCGAACGCGCGACTTTGTTGTCATTGATCCAGTCCGGGGACTTGACGCCTTCAACCTGTGCGAGCCGCCGCCGAAGGACAGTCGGTGAACGCGCTGACTCCCGTGCGAGCTGGTCCACTCGGGCGTCGTCAAGCCCGGTGTCGCGCAAGGCCTCGCGGAAGGGTTCATGGCCCAGCAGTTCGAGCGCGATGTTCGCGTTGCAGGTAACCGCGTTGCGACCGCGCACGATGATCGTGTGTGTCTTCTTGTGAAGCCCTGCCAAGGCCTTCTCCACCTCCGGCGAAGCGACTATGGCAACGAAGTTCGACGAAATCCCGGCAATGTTCCTGAACGCTGCAAGCGACCGGATGACGACGGCGCGCTCATGTGTGCCGGGGCATGATTCTCCCGCTCGGCTGAGCGCGCAATTCAGGAAAGCCAGCGCCTCCAGAATCGACTCGGCAGTGACAACGAATGGCTCTCCTGGAGTTGCACTCAGCCACTTCTCGATCTTCTCCCGGTGCCGTTCCACAGCCGGAGCGAACAGTTTCTTCGGCAGTTCCGGTTCGGTCACCTTTGCCCATTCCTGCCAGATTTGGTCCAGCGTGGCGACGTCCTGGGCGGGCGGGCCCAGAAATTCCCGCATCCGTGTCTGTGCAGGTACGGATTGCTCCAGCCATTGTTCCAGGTCGCTGGCGTCGAATGCGCGCACATCCTTCCACTCGCCCTGCGCCACTTTCTCGCTGACCCAGCTGTTCTTGCCCTGCCAGTTCCGTGGTGTCACGAACACGAAGGTCATCGACTTCCGTTCTTTGGTCGGAACTCTGCGGGTGCGGGCAAGATAGTCCGCCTCCGCCTTCGTCCGGGGATTCTCGCTGCACCCGAATTCCCAACCGGATTGGCCGCGAGGAATCCAGGGCGTAACCGATCCGGAAGTCACCCGGCCGTCCCAGCCCTTCCGCTGGGAATTGTCGAACGCCGGAAAATCGACCGCTGCAAGGTTTGCCCCAGTCGAGTGAACAAGCGTGCGCAGCAGTGCCGCGAGTTGCGCCCGGGCATCAACGCTGTCGGCCCATGCCGTGATCTGAAGGGCCGTGATCTGAAGATACGCAGGCACGTAGGCGCGGACCGCGATATCGTCCTCTCTTGCGCGCGCAAGGAATTCATCATGTCGCGCCTGCATCCCAAGAAGGGTTGATGCATCGGTCTGGAATGCCTTTTCGATCCGCATCGCCATTGCCGGCGAAAGAGCCGCGTTGCCATTCAAAAGATTGGACAGGGCAGGCCGTCCAACGCCGAGCATTTCGGCGACATCCTTCACGGATAGCTCTTCCGGCAGGACCGATTGTCTGATGTACGGTCCCGGATGGCAGGGCGGTTCCTTGCGTAGTGATTTCATGGCCTCGACTGTCCTTCCTTGCATCTGACCCTCCGCTCAAGGCGGGCATCGGCGGCGCTCTCGCCGATCCCTTGAGTTTTTCGTGCAGCGTGTTGCGCAACACAAGTCAATAGATTGACATTCGGACGCCAAGATCAGGTCGTCTGCCCTCGTATCCCTTGCAGCGAGTTGGTTTTCGGGCATCAGATGCATGGCGATGCGGTCCGACAGGGCCTCCACCCAAGGAAGACCTTGCCGACTTCGTCCATGAATGCTCCGTGAGATATTGCGGCGCGAAGACAGAAACGCCGTCACGCGAACCCGCGCACAAGCCGCCGCGACTCAATTGAGGCGACGGCGGTGCCGGCGCCTGACACGAACGTGCTGTCCGAACTGTTCGGACTGGACCCGATGCCGCGGTCACGCCGTTGCTCCCGCTGCGCAAGACATAAAGCCGCCACGTTACCGCGGTCGGCGAAACGGGATCTCGGCTCAGGGTCCGTATCATGTCGCCGGGAAGGCGACGCGACGGACGGTTGGCAGGACTTAGCCGGACGCTGCCCGTCGGACTTGCCGCGTCCGCCCGTGCCGAGACTGCCGCTGAACAGCGGGCCAATGGCCTTCGAGCGAACCAAGAATCATGGACTTCAAAACAGGTTGGGGTGCAACCTTTTTTCGCAGGACGCTTGACAATCCGAGACCTAAAGGGATGACGGGCTCGCGGCGCGACCGCCATGAGGTGGACGGCGACCCACAGGGAGAACTGGAAACTTGGCGCAAATGCAGGACATTCTCAAGGAGCACAGTGAACGTCTCACTCTCATGGTCGGAAACGGAATAAACCTCTCCAACGGTCGTCCAGGGAACGAATCTTGGAAGGACATTCTTGAACGGATCGGCAGGAACCTCAGGTTCCCGGTGTCGAGGCAAGAATTGGACAAAAGGTCGTTGGTTGAATTCAGCGACCTGCTGCAACTTCATTCTGAAGATGCCGACGATGATGATGATGATCGCAATAAGTCGGTGCAGAGAGCATTTAGCGAGACGATTGAGAATTGGAAACATGGACGGAGTCACGCCGCCATTACGAAATGGGCGAAAAGATACGACGCCCCGATTCTGACCACAAATTTCGACACGACCCTCTCTGACGCCTGCGGCGCAAAGCTGGAACATGCGAAGAAAGGCTCGGAAGGCGCGCCGTTCTCTCGCTTCTATCCATGGAGCTCTCGATACGAAGTGCCAGGTCAGCCGATTGACAAGCCTCGGAACAGTTTCGCGATCTGGCACATCAACGGGATGTCAGAGTACCTCAGCAGCGTTCGGCTTGGACTTTCACACTACATGGGCTCGGTTCAGCAGGCCCGGACTTGGATGCATCGCGGCGACGACCGGCTGTTCGCCAATGAGCATGCGATCGATCGCTGGAAGGGGTGGAACACATGGCTTGACGCCTTCTTCGCGAACGATCTCCTGATTTTCGGGCTCGGGCTGAGCAGGGACGAGGTGTTCCTGCGATGGCTGCTGATCGAGAGGGCCAGGTACTTCCGAAAGTTCGGAAACCGGGATCGCAAGGCATGGTACGTCTGGGCGAAGGGAGAGGAAAAGGAAGATCGGGACAGGGACTTTTTTCTGAAACACGTCGGCGTGCAGGTTGTGGGTGTGAAGAGCTTTGGTGCAATTTACTCGTGCCAGACTTGGAGCGCCTGAGCATCTTGAGGCGGTGGGAGCGAAATGAAGAGCCTGTCCGATCGTCGTTACGGAAGTCAGCGAAATCCAGGAAGAATCGCAGAGGCAGAAACCGGGCTTCGGGGAGGGAATTGGCGTTGTCAGGCAAGTCGAAAGAACAGGCATTGAGCGGGCCGAGACGCGGGCTGGACGTTGTGGCCGCCAAGATAGGGAATCCAATGACAGGACGCACACGACTTGCGGCGACCGTCGCAGTGGCGGCACTTCTGACGGCCTGCGCGAAACGACCGGAGAGCATCCCGGCCGCAAAGACCGAGACCGAAGCCTATGAGCGTGCCTCCTGCGATTCCCTTCGCGTAAGGCGCGCAGAGATCGAAGCCGATCTGAACGCACTGGCCGCTGCGCAAAGAGGGGCGGCGAATGCCGATGCCGTCGGCGTCCTTCTTCTGGCGCTTCCGATTTCCTCGATGGCGGGGAACGACCGGGAAGCTCAGGTTGCCATCGCCAAGGGGCGGCTGGACGCAATCAAGATCGTTCAGGTGCGCAAGGGCTGCAGTTGAGATTTCGCGAGGACCGAACCCCCCAAATCAACCGAACCCAGGAAATCGATCATGAAGAAGCCAGCACTGGCGGTCGCGGCATCAACAATCCTGCTGACGGCCTGCTACCAGCCCACGACACTGCAAGGCAAGATCCGAGGCACCAACCGACCGGCGGCAATCCTGTTCGAGCACCAGCAGTTCCCGCACGCGCACATTCTGACGGCCACCATCTCGGACGAAACGTTTCATGGAAAGGGCGTCCAGGACAAAACTGACACCTTCGGACATATCGGCACCCAGACGACATTCTTCACCACGTACGGAAACGAAACCGCCATCCTCCACGGGTCGAGAGGATCGACCCTGATTTGCCACTTCGCATACGACAATCCAAGTTCCGGCCCATATGGAGGCGGGATAGGAAAGTGTGACCACACGAACGGAATAACAATCGATCTGATTTTCTGAGTTTCAGTGCCAAGGGAAATTCGAAATGACCAAGGTTCTCTCCAAGGAAGTCATGGAGAAGGTAGCCCTTGCCCCCGCGCGGCGGTGGCCCTGCCGCGAAAGTAAAACGGTGCTTGCGGCGGCGCTTTCCAGGATGTGACCTGTCGGCAGGTCGGGACAGTCGATGCCGGGGTTGCAATGGCGTGCCGAGTCACCCGTAAGGTAGCCTGGCCCAAACCATAATCGGCGTCTGTCACTGATGGCGTGGGCCCTGCCCGTACCCTCGTTCAAGAGACTGAGATTCAGCCGTGGTCCCTCTCCGGCCCGAGTGCAGCGAGGCGAGAAGAGGAGGGAACCGCATGCCACGCAAGTGGAGAGACAAGGCCGACAGCCTCAAGGTCGTGAACCCTGACTGCGCCGGAATTCACATCGGCAAGGACACGCACGACGTCGCGGTCGGTCCCGACCGGAGCCCGGAGCCGGTGCGGTCGTTCGACGCCTTCACGCCGGACCTGGAGGAGATGGCGGCATGGCTGTCGTCCTGCGGGGTGAAGAAGGTGACGATGGAGTCGACCTCGGTATACTGGATGCCCGTCTTCGAGGTGCTGGACCGGACCGGCTTCAAAGTAAAGTACTTCTGGCGGACGTGTCTAACTCGCACATCTCCCAAGTCCGCAACTGCCGATGCACCAACACTCTTTTCTGATCAGAATATCCACGCCTTGAAATTCCGAATCGCGTCAACCGCCATCTTGATTCAAGATGCGCGCGACGCGCCCGCAGCAAGTCGCCACATTAGTCCCGGTGACCGCTGCTAAATTTTCGCAAGAACACAGAGAGATCTAGCTCGAGCTCGTCCATCCAGATGCTCGACCTCCCGTGCTGCACTATGCTGCATGGTGCTTTTCAAGCTCATCCATCCAATATTTATATGTCGCCTGCAATACCGTTGGAATATTGGCGCCTGGGAGCAGCCCAACCAGCTCCGCGTATCGCCTTCGACAGGCGGAAAATGATCTGATCTTGTTCGCGACAAGCGTCTTGTTACTGGGAATCGAAAACATCACATCCAGCGCCTTCGGAGAAAAGTCCTTTATCATAATTTTGTAATGGGGAGCAGCGCCCCATGACACTCCGAATTGATTTCCAATTGCACATGACACGACTGTTTCGACAAATTTCGCCCTAACAGAATCTGGTACAATAGAAGTCTCTACAATCTCGTGGAGGCGAGCCGCGAACGGCGGTTCGTTATGGAAGTTGTTCATTCCTTTGTGAGCAGCGTTAAGGCGATCACACGCTGCAGATATTATCGAATGCCTCTCTGCTTCCGAAAGCAAATTAAGCATGTCAAATTTCGTAAAAAAGTCACGTGACGCACTAGCCTTGGCTTCTTCGCCCATTCCTACGTAACTTTGATGTTGGTCAATTATTGCGGATGGAATTCCATCGAGTTCGATTACCGACAAAAACAAGGTCGTGCAGTTTGTACGGGAACTTTGCCCAAATGCTTCATCGCAATACATTCCATGCAGTGCGGTTGCAATTAGTTCGCGCTGAGCTGAATGCGTCCCTTTGATGGCAGAAGTCCAATGCGCCTCTTGATCATTGTTGAATTGCGTTGACTTAATTGCTGCGATCAACTCGTTGAAATCAACACCAGCGGGTACATTCACGTCGCTAAGGGCGGAACGCACACATCGGCCAATGAAATTTATCACTTCATATTCGTCCAACGCGCCGACAGCGGGGTGGGCAGCGGAAAAGCTGTTTCGAATTGCCCTACATTGGTCAAGTTTGAAGTACCCTTCTTCCGCAATGAGGTTCAGTTCCAGGCACAGCTTCAGGAGGTCATGATCCATCATCTCTGCGAGCTTGTCTTCATCAAGCGATTTTGAGGTTAGCTGGGCAACGATTGGCAACCCAAACCCAATGACTTTGTTACGCAATTCAACAATTGTCGAGTTCCAAACATAGTTGATGGCGCTGTCAAACAACCCGACAGAGACCGCGATACAGAGCCGGATCATCCTCTCGTCGCGCAATTCGACGGGGATCTCGCTCAACAGTTTTGGAATGTTTTCCCAGATGTGATCTATCTGTGCCTTCTTTGGCAGGACGTATCGAGGCACGTCCAACGTGCTGGTGACTTGCGTCAGGAGTTGGTCGGTTTTGTCCGTAATTGCCGGTAGGCCTTCAATTTTTTGGGGTACCAAATCTGACATTCGTGCTAGTCCTCGTTAGATTTTTGGCTCAATATCTAGCAGTGAAAGGCCACCAGCAACCGAAGCACCTGTTAAGGGCGAACGCACGTCATTGTCAAGCGGCGTACACAATGACGCATTTGCGCTGCTGCACTTTTCCGGCGGCCGGCAGTTGATCGGAAGCGCACGGAAGCGAATGATCGACGTGAGCGTCAGCGGAGGCGCTAATTCTACGGGTTTCGATGTACTTTGGGTCCTGCGTCGCGCGGAATCGCCGATTTCGGCACGATTGAGGGCCACGGCCGAATTCTCGGGCGCGCCGCAGCGCCCGGCACCGGGTCCGGCATTGTTTCCAAAGGCTCGCGAATTGGTTGCGTCTGTCAACTTGGAAGATGCAGTCAGCGATGCCAAGCATCGACCAGTGGGTGGGGCCGGTACATTGGAAGTGTCCAGTCGGGCTAGTCAGGTAAGTCTCCTTGCACAATCTGGAAGATAGCGTCTGCTTGCTCAGGAGGCGGCTCAGTGCCATCAGGTGTGGAGTATGACTCAAAACC
Source organism: Boseongicola sp. (assembly GCA_028824715.1). Taxonomy (GTDB): domain Bacteria; phylum Pseudomonadota; class Alphaproteobacteria; order Rhodobacterales; family Rhodobacteraceae; genus JAJEFO01. The sequence goes on from JAPPCV010000097.1 coordinate 29,356, forward strand.
TGTTTTCTGAGCGCTTCGGGAAACAGTTTGAGACAGTTGGCAAATGCTATGCCACCCATAACACAATAGCTCGAATCGAGGATGTTTCTCCATGGCTTTCGGAGTTAGTTGAAAGCCTAGCGGACGAAACATTGACCAAACAAGAGGATGATTACATGCATGGGTCGGGGCGCAACAACAATCGAATGACGTATGCCTGATCAATGCGCATCTCCATGTGCGGCACGATTCCACTTCGGCTTTCGGGTTGTTAATCCCGACTTTGGAACGACCAGCATCACGCAAGAACTGACTGTCACCACTCCACGACCTACAAGGGATACAACCCCATGACCGCCATACAAATTGCGCTAATGGGAAAGTCCGCAAACCTTTTCAACGGCAATGTTCCTGATTGCGGCACGCAAAATATTTTGCCGTCATCAAATTTAGGTGATTGCGCTTGTTGTGGTGGGAAATTCGGACTTTAGATTGGACCCTAGTTTGCACTAAGGTCCGCCGGCAAGGATGTGTTCGCTTCGCCACTCTAGGAATTCTTCAAGCTCGTAAATTTGCACGGATATTGTTCGATTATCCTGCCTTCGAAATAATTGGGCGTCACCTTTTGCTGGCGCCAGAAAAGTCAGCTTCCGCCGGGATGTAACGTCCAGTCGCAATATCGTAACGTCGTCAATTTCAACAGCTTCAATTCTAATATAATCATTCACAGTGTTGCCGTCTCGAAATCTCTGAGTAACATCGGTCTTGATGTTATTGATTAGCTGATCGACATGGCGTCGGTTATCTTGAAGGATGCTCAGGTCAGGCTGAAGACCGAGCGCCTCGCCGCTGTCGTTGACACCGATGAACAATGTGCCTCCGCCTGTCGTCAGAAAACCGGCGATGGACTTCAAAGCCGAGTGCTTGACTGCTTCAGAGCGCAGTTGTTGGACTGTTGCGCAAGACTGATGCTGGCGTCGTTGAAGATCGCACCAGTAGGTCGACTTGAACTCTTGTGAAGACGATTCGTGACGTGCGAGCTGTTCACGTACCGCAGATTCGCTGAGGACAACCATGTCAATTTGCCGCAAGAGGAACATTCCATCAGGCGGTTTGTCCTGGAGCCTGGGCTGGATCTCTACTTTGCACTCGCGAAGGATCCTGTCGGCCTTAGCTAGTCTGGTTAGGAAATACTCCTCCTCATCCAGGCCGAGCACGTCGAAGAGCTGGTCCAGAGTCCTCTCCTGAGGCCGGCTGCCCAAAGCCATGAGCAGCTCTGCGAATGCTGCGGAGGGGTACCCGGCGTTCATCCTGAAGTTAGGGCTGGTTCGCGACAGTCAAGAGATTCTGCAAGTGGTCGGCGAGAGTGTTGGCCCTTGTCTCCCAGAACGAAGGGATGCCGGCGGCCCCCGATTCGAGGTGGTGAAAGGCTTCATCAGTGATGAATAGCTTTGAGAGATGCTCCTTATGAGAATCAAATGTGAGGTTCTCCTGATGAATGATCGCCCCCGGATTTGCTGCCCGCCACTTCAGGTTGGATTCCCTGGTCAAAGGCATGAGGTTCGCGGCGGATCCAATCCAATCCTTCTCCGAAACGTCGGGGTCCAACCACTCGCTCAACTCGCCGGTGCGATTGTTGCGGCACCAAGCTTGGGGAAAGATATGGTGCAGTTGAATGTCCGTACGTGCGGGAAAGCTGATATCGATACTTGGCCGCAGCAGATCCTTGTCGGCACGAGCGATGATGGGTAGCAACAACGCCTTTTGCAGGGCGCCTGTCTGCCGGTCACTGATCCATTCACGCAGCGTGGTTGATTCCAGATCTGGCGTGTTCATGAATGTGCTAAGCTTCCGGTTGGCCTCCGTAGCCCACTCGCAAGAGTCCTCGAAGGACGACCGCTCGTTCAGGATCGCTTTGAGCTGGGCTAGATCGGCACCCAATTGCGTGAGGAACCCCTGATCATATCGGCTGCTAAGCGCGTTTCGCCAAAAGAATGCGCGAAACAGGGCGTCTAGATCGGAGATTTCCCAGCGATGTGTGGTCTCGACATCGAATCGGTGGTGCCATCGAAGACCTACGTAGATGGATGCTGTGACAGGATAGGGACAAGACTGCCATCCGAATGCTCCGTCCGCAACGCATTGCTGGAAGTTGCCAAGGAATCCAACAAACTCCTGTTGATACGCCATTACGTTCTTCCAGTGAAGCGTTGGCGTCGCCAATAGGTCTCCAGACTTGACGGACGTGATCCTTGTCTGTCTTTTTGGCCCAACGGCTCTCGGATCTGGCCTTGACTCCAGTGACACGTATGCAGCGGTGGTCATCTGGGCAATCAATTCCGGTCTGTCCTTAGAAGACGACCAGCCGACGGCTCCGGATAGTTCGCCAATTCTGTCAATCCAGTCACGCAGCAGGATCGGAGACGCCTCTTTAGCCGTTTCTGAGAATAGCCAAGAGTGAATGAGGTCTACCGTGGAGACCTTAGTTCCGGTCGTGTTCAGTACCTCAAAGATCTCGCATATTTCTGCCAAGGAATAGGACGATGGAACGATGTTCACTGCCAACTTCGTTGCCATTAGTCCTTCAAACGAACGTGCCAGTATCTGGTTTCTGCGTTCGAGCTCATCAGGATCCGGCAATTCTGACTCCGGGTAGCTTGCCGGATCCCGAATCGCTTGCGTATAGCGATACCACTGTTGCATCAAGGATTCTTGCGGCCTTGAACTTGACAGAGGGAACAACCCTTTGCCGATGGCGATGGAGTCACTGTCCAATCCGTTTTTTTTGACTTCGGCTTCCCTATGAAATTTGATTCGGTTGGAATCATCCATTGCGGCAACGTTGAGGTAGAATCGCCCCCAAAACCTGACTCTGCCGTCTGTTGGTCTAAGCCCTCCGAATGCAATTGCAATTGCCGTACATCTCTGTCTGCCATCAAGCACCGCGTACTTCATGGCCGGTGGTGATTGTGCTCCCGGCAGTTCGATTGGATTATCACGATCTCGGATGGAGACGGGTTCCAAACGAAGATCGGAGTCATCCGATTGGCCCCAGAGGGTCGCCATACCGATAGGTCGACGCTCGAGGATCGAGGACACAAGTGCCGAAACGTCGCCGATGGTCCAGACAAAGTCTCTCTGAAAGGCCGGAATCATCCACTCGCGAGCCCGGAGCTTGTCGAGCAGGTCGTTGACGGTAACAGAAGTTACCTCTAGTTCTTGTGACATGACGCTATCCTTTTTTCTCGTGTCTGCCTAAGCTGGCCTAGAGTTGCAAGGTTATGCCTTGGTGTATGCAGGACCGAGAATGCAGCCGGGCAACATGAGTGGTTTTGTGATAGTGGATTCGGCCTCAATGAAGCGGCATACGCAAGTACAGCGCGACCAGCCATGAGTGTCGACGCTTTCTGGGATGGTGCATCCTGCTCCGATATGCCACGTTAGCGGCGACAGTTTCTCAACGGTTGCTGCGACTCTATGGCGACAGAACGCAAGCTGATACGAACCGCGGTCGTGCTTCCTGGGGATGCGTGCGCCCGGAGCCTAAAAATGGCTGCACCCAGCGACATTGCGATAGCATGGGCGATCCTGCAGACAGCGCTCAGGTCCTTAGGCTGCCACAATTGCACATGGAAACTGCGTTTCGAAGTGCGCGCGGCGCGGCTGGGACGAGCAGAACGATGACGCCAACCATTGAGGGGAAAATTGCACGCCTGCGGGAGGGTGGAAAGGCCAGAGTGCTCGACCTTTTTTCCGGGTGCGGCGGATTGTCTCTCGGCTTGCAGGCTGCCGGTTTCGAAATCGCCGCAGCAATAGAAAATGACCCGGACGCAGCGAGGTCTCACGGCACCAACTTCCACAACGGGGCTGCGGCCCACTCTCAGGCGAAGGATATTCGCCTGTCCCCCGAGGAATTGGTTGTCGAACTGGAGTTGGGTGACGTCGAGCAAGCATTTGACGTGGTCGTGGGCGGGCCGCCGTGCCAGGCGTTCGCACGCGTTGGGCGCCCGAAACTGCGCGAGATCGACGATCATCCCACGGCTTTCCTTCACGACCCACGCGCCCGGCTCTATCTCGAGTGGCTTCACTATGTGACGACATGCAAGCCGCTGGCAGTTTTGATGGAGAATGTCCCGGACGCTTTGAACCATGGCGGACAGAACATTGCAGAAGAAACATGCGAAGTACTTGAAAACAAGGGCTATGTCTGCGGCTACACTCTTCTGAATGCGGCCTACTATGGCGTCCCGCAGATGCGCGAGCGATTGTTCCTGATCGGCTATCGGCGGGAGATAGCCAATGGCGTGATCTTTCCCGAACCGACGCATTGGGTTGACCTACCGCCAGGATATGAGGGTTCTAGAGCAGTAGCGCTAAAGCTGTTACGCGGAACGGATGCTCCGGAAGACGCGTTTGACTACATTCCTCCACCGGAAGCAGGTGAACACCTGCCAGCAACACCGACAGCGGTCGAGGCGATCGGTGACCTGCCTCCGATTGATGCGCGGAAACAGCTTCGCACGGGAATGTTGAAGCGTGGTGCACGTCGCTTCGACAAGGCGGTTCCTTGGGATTCAAGTCGGACAGCATCAGGTTACGCACTGGCTATGCGGACGTGGCCCAACTTTGAAGCACCGGACGCAATTCTCGACCACGTCATCCGTTACCTGCCTAGGGACTACGAGCTGTTTGCGCGCATGAACCCCGGTGATCAATATCCGCAAGCCTGGAAACATGCACACGACATGCTCGAAGAGCGGTTGTCCTCGCTAAGGAAGGGCGGGCAGGAGATTGGTAGAGGATCTAGGGAGTACGAGGCGCTTTACCGCGACTACGTGCCACCCTACGACGTGAGCAAGTTTCCGAACAAATGGCGAAAGATGTGGCCGGATGCTCCGGCGCGGACCCTTATGGCTCACCTCGGCAAAGATGGCTACAGCCACATTCACTACGACAGTTGCCAGGCCCGCACAATTTCCGTTCGGGAGGCGGCCCGTCTGCAGTCCTTCCCGGATGGATTTGTGTTTTGCGGAACGATGAACCCGGCCTTCCGACAGATTGGCAACGCGGTGCCACCACTCATGGCGAAGGCACTTGGGGTCGAGATGATGCAAATGCTATGCGTAGGGGAAGCGGAGGTTGGGGATGGATACGCTAGAACGGCAGCAACTCTATAAGGAGGCGGTTGTTCAGGCCGTACCAACCGCTTCCCGTCGACGCATGCATGACGCCTACGGTATTTCGAACGGTGCCAAGATTGTCGAGGGTGGCCTGTTCGCTTTCAATGTGAACTTCGAAAACTTGGCTGGAGACGCTGATCAACTGGTGGTCAACTGTCTGCTCAACTTTCCCCCCGAGGATCAGGTCTATTTCTCGCTTGTCGTCAAAAGCGACATGGCGACGTTCAAGAACCGGCTGGATGAAATGCGAGCCGCAGGCAATTCAGGAACGGTTGTGTCTCCGGATATGCTTGCGTACGCGTCCACGAACAACAACGTAAAGGGCTACATCGCAGGCGATGGCAAGCTATACCTCAGGAATAAGGGATTCTGGGACGGACTACCAGACGATCTTTCAACCATAAGCAAGCCGGCCGTGATCGATCAAGTAGTATTCGGCATCCATCCGCCCGCAGCGTCGGCACGCCGCAGCATGCTGGCGCGGCAGTTCGTCGGTTATTTGGGTACTCTGATCGGGGCCGAGAAGATACACGAGTTGCAGCCTTGGCCGGATCCGACGCTGGTTGACGCGAACATGCGGCGGATGCCAACGACAATCGACTTGGCTGTGATTGAGGAGGCCGTACACAATCTTGGGGGGTATTATCCCGGAGGAGAGGTGCGCCGCCTTCACATCGGGCTGAACTTTCTGGAACGAAAGCACTTTGCAATCCTGTCGGGCCTGTCGGGCACCGGCAAGACGCTGTTGCCGCTGATGTATGCGAGGGCTGTGCATGGATTGTCAGAGATGGAAGAGTCCGACCCGTTCCTTTCAGTCTGTCCGGTGCGTCCGGAATGGACGGACCCGAGTGGATTGATGGGATACTACGACATTCTCTCGAACCGTTACATTGTGCCACCGTTTCTGGAGGCGGTGATGCTGGCAGTTGCACATGAGGAATCGCCGGTCTTTGTGGTACTGGACGAGATGAATTTGGCTAGGGTCGAGTATTACTTCTCCGACGTGTTGTCATGCATCGAGACAGGAGAGAATCTAAGGCTGCACTCAAGCAGTGTTCCGTTGGAAGGTTCGACGGGAGCCAGCGTTCCGGCGGAGGTGGCGTTGCCGCCAAACCTATATTTGACAGGCACGATTAACATCGACGAGACCACAAGCGTGATGAGCGACAAGGTACTCGATCGGGCCGTTGTCATTGACATGTCGGAAGTCGACATCGTCGGTTATCTAAAGGATCTTGCGATCAACGATCCAGGGCTGAAGGAAGCGTGCGCGATCACAAGTGATCGGCTGGCGGCGGTGCAAAAGCGGATGGTGCATCACGGGTTGGGATTCGGCTATCGAGTCGCTGAGGAGGTAGTCCGCTACCAAGCATTCGTACAAAACAATGTCTCTGGGCTATCGACGGATGACACATTCGATGATCTCATGGTTCAGAAAGTGCTGGTGAAACTGCGCGGTGCAGAAAGGCAACGGAGTCTGCTTACGAATCTTCATGATCAACTGAAGGACTTGCCGCGTTCGACGGAGTTTCTCGACCGATTGTTGCTTGATTTGGACGAATTCGGCTCTTTTCAAGCGGGACGGTAGTCTGCCTTGGTTGAGCTGTTGATCCGGAACGAGGAATCGGGGCACGCATGGAGGGTCTGGCCGGACGCGGAACTGATTCCGTCGGGAAAGGTGCAGGAAAGGGGAAGCTACCTATTCGAACTCAATCAATTCGATGAAGCATCGGTTGCTGACCTTCTGATAGACGATGTGCCGCTTGAGGCTCTTCGCGTAACGAAACCCGAGACAGCCCTCTGGAGATGGTCGCCAGGGTTTCACGCCGGTACCGTGGAGGCGGAACTGCGCTTGCCAGGTGCTGGCAAGCGGTACTTCGAGATCGTCACGGATCCAGATCTTCGAAAACTGACACGCTCGGACTTCGATGGGATGGTGAAGGAGATCCTTCAGGATACGTTTGCGTTGTTCGCCTTAAGCGGCTTTCGCATTGGCGTTGGCCGGGGAGCCGGTGGTCGTCCTCCACCGATCGCTCGTCTTGAGTTTCTTCGCTCACGAGTTCACGAGCTTGAAGAGGCAACATGGGACGTGGCACGGAACCCTCGACGAATGCTGAGGGCGGAAGAAGCGATGGTGCCGTATCACCGGGCAGTGCGCGCCACAGGTCCGGAAATCCTGCGCTCCTTCCAATCGGGCCGAGTGCGCCCGGAAAGCGGCTCGTCTGGACGGCTGCCGGCTGCTCTCCGGGGTGTTTTGCCAAAGAAAATTCGGCTGCGCCGACGGCGCAGTTCCCTTGATCTGCCCGAGCATCGCCAAATGGCGGCGTGCCTCCGTTCGTGGCAGGCATGGCTTAACGCAACGGCCAGCCTTCTCGATCGCACGGCAGGCTCGGACGACCCGGAAGCCAAGCAGGCTGGAATCGCGTGGGCAGATCGATGCAGGCGGTTGGCCAGGCGGCTTGGTCAGTTAAGTGACTTGGCGCCATTCGCCGAGGCGCCCGATGCGGAGCCGCGTCTCCTGCTCTCCTCAGTGTTCCGAAACGTTCCGCCTTATCGTCGGTTCTACCAGCTTTGGCAGGACATGAACGTCGGCATCGCCGCCGTGTTCGGAGCCTTCCTCGAAATGCCACTGGCACGCACATTCGAGCTCTATGAGCTTTGGTGTTTCCTGCGCCTTCTGCGAGCCGCTGCGGAAGTGTACGGAGGTGACGGGCTTGATGTGAGCAATCTCTTTGTACGCGAAGCTGGCGGCGGAGTGACGGTAGCTGCAGGCGCTGTAACGGTTCCGGTCGGGTCAGGTTGGAAGCTTTGCTTTCAGAGGACGTACCGGGAATTCTGGCTGGAAGCAGGCGGTCGCGGATCCTTTAGCAGGATCATGAAGCCCGATTTGGTAATGCGTCGAGAGTTGGAAGGCCAATTGGAGAGTTCGGAACGCTTGATCGTTCTTGACGCCAAGTATCGGATCGAAGACGGACTTACCGAGGCACTGAATTCGATCCATACATACAGGGACGCCCTGGTTCATGAAGCTGAGGTTGGTGGTGTGGAAGGCAGCGTGACGGCTGCATATCTGCTGGCGCCGCATGTCCCCGAAATGGACACTAGTTCCGGGTACCAAGGTGTGGCGATGCCAGCCCGGTTGTTTCACCCAGAATACCGTCGGCGCTTTCGTTTCGGTATCGTTTCGTTGCGGCCAGGCATGCAAGCCGCAGAGTTGCGTGACGTACTCAAAACAATTGTCGCCGATGCAATGGCGTGAGGCAGAACATGGCGGAAGTGTTCGGACACCTGAAGGCGCTGAAGGAGCGGCGCAACGCTCCGTCCCGCCTGACGATCAAGCAGCCGGTTCATTAATGCGGCCATTTCCCTGGACGGCCAGGTTCGCCTCATGGTCCAGACCTTGCTGGAAACCGGGACGCGTTTCCGAGTTCGTGGCGTTGCGCGTCGAGGATGTCAGCATTGACGAACGGGTGATTGCCTTCGAGAGCGGCACGAGGCGCAAAGTGCCGATCCGCTTCGTGCTTGCCCTTCTGCTGTCCATGCACATGGGCAAGCGGCGGTCCAGACCGCTGTTCGTCCGCCGCGAGGAGAGTGCGGGAGTGTTGCCCGTCCATTTCCGCCAGAGGTTCGGGCAAATTTTTTTCGCTTTGTTGTAGCAGTGCAGCACGAACAACATTTAGTGGCATTCTCGCATTATGACACAACACAATATTTAGCCACGAGGCTAAATACTTTGACAAGAAAATTAGGAGAAAAATTTGAAATCAAACATCACACACGTCAAGACTACAATAGAAGATGATGGCAGCATAAATCATGCCATTGAAATGAAAATTCCAAATGGAAAAAGTACGCGCTGTTATAGGATTGCAGCACGACACAACATTTGGTCCCATGCCTTTACTTTTTGGAAATTCCCGCAAGCACCTTCAACCTATCGATTTCGGGATCGGGCTTGATTTCTTCCGCCAGGACTTCTTCATCGGATAGATCGTCACTTTCGGAAATCTTCTTTTTCAATACTTCATCAAAGTAGTCGTCTATCACTTCATGCAGTCTCATTCGTCGTTCCTCAATATCCGCTATTTATCAAGTTCAGCTAAATAATTTTCATAAAGGAGATAAAAAATGATTGAAATCACGAAGTCTACCAAAAAGATTCAACCCAGATATCTGAACAAACCGCCGACCACGAAACTGGACAGATTCAAGTGCAACCTTGTGAGAAGATTTGCACGACTCCTTGGAATACCCATTGGGATACAGCACAAGTTCTACATGAAAAGATGGGTCAAGAATCCCGACTACGTCGAGGACGAGACTGCTTCGCCTTTCCAATTCTGAACGAATTCTTGATGTTCATCTCTGCCACATCAACAACGTCATGTTCTAGATTGATGCGTTTTTCCACTTCGTCCTTGATTTCCTTCAAGGAACATGACGAACGGAAAACAAAACTAGAAGTTGTATCATCAGAGTATTTACCGGTTGCGATGCTATCAACAAGGTCTATCAAGCAGTCCCGCCGGTCATCATAGGTCTGATTGCCAATTGTGTCATCTTTAAGGCGAAACGAGAGAAAATACCAATTGTCTGTTATTTGACTAGTTGTTATCATCACTTCCTCCATTTCACAAGAATGCCACCGATGCCATCCACAGAAACCAAGAAAAGGGACGGCACCGGCAGCACCTACCCGTCACTTGACGGATTCGCAAGGGGTCTTGGGGATCCCGTATGCTTCATGTTCGTAGTTGGCTTGTCCCCATTGCGCCAAAGTGAGATCGGCGGGGCATGGCTGCATCTGGCCGTCAAGGGAATTGGCAAGACCGATCCAAAGCATCAGGTGTTGCCGTGAGTCGAATTCCAAGCCCTTCGCATCCATCGCCTTGTCCACCATGTCCGACAAGGTTCTCATGTAGGCATTGCACTTGTATTGCATGGCAAGGTCCGACGAAGGGACACGATGGACGCACCGGCGCACCACGGCATCCCAATTGCTGCCATGGTCCGTGATCCAGTCCTGCAAGACATCGCTTCCTCGCGCGGCTGCTTGTTCGCGTGTCTTGATCTTGGCTGGATCGTAAAGATGGTCCGCCGTTGCCATGGACGCCAACGTTACAAGAGCCGTTGCCAAAAAGATGTTTTTCATGGGGGTTCCCTCCCGCATCAAGTTGCAGCCAAGCGGGTGCCGGGCCGTTGCAACTTCATCCGAGATGGGTGAGGCCCCGCCTGTTCGCCAAGGCACAAGGAGCTACCCCGTGCCGATACAAGGGCTGTTCTATTCAGCGGGCGACCCGACCAAGCGGGCTCGAATGAAGTTGCAAGGGAAAGGTTAGAATGGCGGGCGGGCGGAAGTCAACGCCTACTTGAGCGACATCGGCATCGCGGCAAGCTCGTCACCAGTGATGCTTGCCGTTGGTCGGGCAAGCGCGGCAACGGGATCCTGTCCGTTCCACCTGTAGAAGGCCATGTAGTGGTCAAGGTACTTCGTGGCCACTCCGTTGAAGGGACGCATGAACCGCTTCACCTGTGAATGGAGCGAGTTGACCGTCTGGAGGTGGATGCTCCCATCCCGCGTACGGTGTTCCAGTGCGTAATGGGTAAGCCCTTGCCGCTTGGCGAAGCCAGGGTATGCCGAATGCTTGTCCGTTACCAGGAGCGCGTCAGAGGCGATGTACGGGCCAAGCGTGTCCGTTACCTGCTTGATCGTCATTCTCCCAAGGCAAGTGCTCTGGAGCAAGGTGTTCCTTGAACGATCAATGGCGGTGACGATACAAACCTGCTCCTTGCTGATGCCGCGTTTCTTGACTTGCTTGCCTCGTTTCCGGCTTGGTCTTGGAATGCCTTTCCTTTGTCCCTTGTAGCTCAAGGCGAAGTAGGTTTCGTCTGCTTCAACGATGCCGCTTAGTTTTGGAGCGTCGATTTTCGTCAGTGCATTCAGGATTTTGTGCCTCCAAAAGAACGCCGTCCGCAAGTTCAGTCCTGTTGCTTTTGCTATTTTTCGCAACGGCATTTGGTTGGTGAACATCAAGTCCAAATACTTGTTCCAAGTCTCCAGTGGCTTCTTGGTGTGGTGAAATGCGGTTTTTGTCTTTGCGTTGAATGTCTTCGAACATTCCTTGCACTTGTAACGCTTTATGCCTCTGCAACTTCCGCGATTTGTGACGTTTTCACTGTTGCAATGTGGGCATTTGGTTGGATTCTCGTTTATCTTGAGTTCCAAATCGTTTTCAAATTCAAGCGCCAGTGCTGCTTTGAATTCGTGTTTTTGTTCTTGGGTGAGTGTGTCGATAAAAGCATATATATCCATTCTTTCTACATATGCTTTTTTTGGGAATTGTCAAGAGTTTTTGGTGTGAATTGATTTGTTCAATTTCAGTGAATTAGAATCTGGAATTGAAAATGGATTTGGCTGCTAGATGTAGTTTGTGTCATGATGCGGGAGATGCCACTAGATGTTGTTCGTGCTGCACTGCTACAACAAAGCGATTTTTTTCAGGCGCAAGCGCCACCTGCGGACGTGCATCGCGGGGGCGCCCCTAGCGAGAATTCCGTCGCTGCCATGCAGGGCGGCGCTCGCGGCGTCCATCATGACATTTCGATTATTGTTGCTACTGCGAATCAATCATATGATGAACTGTCGGCAACAAGCCAATGAGAGCCTTGGGAATTCAGAAAATTCGACCGTCTCGCGTCATGCCCCTCCCCAAGCACGGAAACTTAGGTTTGTGAAAGAAATCCGGACGCTGGCCGCATCGATCAGTCTCAGCATTCGTGAAGTTCACAGGAAGATCGGAAAGAGGGCAAGCCGTAGCCGGATCGGCGAAATCACAAAGCAGGTCCGATGCCGAGCCAAAAGAGATCGGCTGCAGGCCGTTTCGCCTCAAGTCAAGCGATAACCATGTCAGCCAAGTGTTCGGGGCCGCCGGTCAGCCCCAAAATTCTGATGAAACCTCAACTGTACGCTTGCCCCTTTGACTACAAAGACCAACTGTCCGACCGAGCCATTAAGTTCTACGTCGATCTGTCGACAATGCGCTCCTAACCGGCCTCCTATTCTCTACGCATCAAGAACCTTGCTAACCTTTGATATTCATCGACTTTTTTTCTTGATGAATTCTCCAAAGCCTGATTGAGAGACTTTGCAAGCTCTTCCTCACCAAGTCGAGCAAGCGCGGTCATCAATGCACTGATATTGTCCTTTCTAGCGGTTCTGGGTCGAAAATCCTTGCTTACGGACTCGCCAAATCGTCTCACAGCATCGTTCGTCTCTAGAACACGTCCTTGCCGCAGCAAACTGTCGAACTCCAGCAGAAGCTGGTGCTTCTCGGGGTCACTCTTCTCCAGGTCACGCACTGCCTTTGACGTTACCTGATCCAGTGGTTTTGACTTCCTGCCACCGCTGGGGGTTTTTCTGCGTCCCGTCGATTGAGACGGCTTGGTGGCTGCAGCCAGATAAGTCAG
>JAPPCV010000072.1 GCA_028824715.1 Boseongicola sp.
CGTCCAGACCGCGCAGGGGACGGTGCAGGGGATCTCGCACCGGCACTGCCGCGTCGTCCAGCGCGCCGACGGCTACGGATACGCCCTCGAGACGCCGCGGAAAGAGGAGACGACAACGATGCACGGAACACGGGAGCCCGCATTCCTCCCCGCCCTGAAGGACGCGGTTTCCTGCGGGATGATTCGATGAGCACCGTTTCAGATTCAGACATTCCGTCTCGTCACGGAACGCCTGCTCTTGTGACGCGCATGTTCGGGTGGGCGATGCTCTCCGTGCTTGCCGCGTTCATGATCAACAACGTGTTGATCGTGGGTTGGGGCTTTCCGGCAGCAACGCAAGCAATGGGCGGCGATGGACATGCGTGGCTGCTGGTCACGATCTACGTGCTCCTTGTCGCCCTCGCGGTACTTTGGGTGTTGCGCACACCCGACCGTGCATTGCGGTACGATGCGAGTGCGATCAGCGACTTCAACGCCTACCTCATTCGCGGTTGCTACTTCGCGGTTCTCTTCACCGGGATTGCGGATGCCACGATTGCCTTCATCCGGGTTGAGGGCCTCTTGCCCTACGTCTTTGGCGAGAAACTCTCGCACGAACTGATACGGTCTCATTTCATCGGTCCGTGGATTCATTTTCCCTTGGCGGTTCTGGGGTTCGTCGTGGCGGCATTCTCGCGCTCGCTGGGTTTCATGTGGCTGGCGCTGCTGATCGTGATTGCGGAACTGTTGATCGTATTCTCCCGTTTCGTCTTCTCCTACGAACAGGCGCTCATGGGAGATCTCGTCCGCTACTGGTATGCGGCCCTGTTTCTCTTTTCCTCGGCCTACACCCTCCTTGATGAGGGCCACGTGCGCGTCGACGTGCTCTATGCGGGCTTTGACGTTCGCAGGAAGGGAAGGGTGAACGCCGTGGGAGCGATCCTGATGGGCATGTCGACCTCCTGGGTCATCATCCTGGTCGGCATGGGGTCGGCCAATGCCATCATAAATTCGCCGGTCAGGAACTTCGAAGTCAGCCAGACTGGCACAGCAGGCATGTACACCAAGTACCAGATGGCCGCGTTTCTCGGAGTATTCGCCATCACCATGCTGATACAGTTCGTGAGCTACCTGTTCGAGGCCGTGGCCGACATGCGTGACGAGCCAGGTCACCGTGATGTCGAACCGGTCGCGCACTGAGGATCAACGCTGATGGAACTGTTCTTTCTCGCCGTGCTGATCTTCGTCATGGCTGCTGCCTTGGGCTCCGGCTTTCCTGTTGCCTTCGCACTGCCGGGCGCAGCGATCATATCGATCGTTGCAGCAGCCGCCTCAGGCTACTTTTTTGCCGACAGCATGGACGCGTTCTTTCACTCCGGCGGGCCGTCGCAGTGGCTTACGGCCGGCGTGACAAATCTCAGGGGCGTCTATTGGGAGGTCGAGCGGGACACGCTGATTGCGATTCCCCTCTTCATATTCATGGGCATCATGCTGCAGCGGTCGAAGATCGCCGAAGACCTGCTTGTGACCATGGCGCGCCTTTTCGGGCCGGTGCCGGGGGGGCTTGGCATCTCCGTGGTCTTCGTGGGCGCATTGCTCGCGGCCACGACCGGCATCGTGGGCGCGACGGTGGTTGCAATGGGACTTATCTCACTGCCGGCGATGCTGCGGAACAACTACTCCCAGCCGCTTGCAACGGGAACAATCGCCGCTTCAGGCACGCTGGGACAGATCATTCCGCCGTCCATCGTTCTCATCATCCTGGCTGACCAGCTGGCCAGCGCTTCGGACCAGGCGTCGACAGCGCGAAAGGCGCTGCACAAGGATTCGACAGGGGAATTGACCATGCCCTCGGTCTTTGACGTGGCATCCACGAGCGCAGGCGAAATGTTCCTCGGCGCCTTCGTCCCCGGCATCGTGCTTGTGCTGCTATACATGGTCTTCATCCTCGGGCTCGCCTTGATCCGGCCAAGGCAGGCACCGGCCGTTCCTTACCACGGCGCGCGCGATGCACGGTTCTGGGGCAACGTGCTGCTGACGCTCGTTCCACCGCTGGCCCTGATTTTCCTTGTGCTCGGCTCGATCCTTTCGGGCATCGCGACCGTCAACCAGGCAGGCGCCATCGGTGCAGCCGGTGCGTTGATCATGGCCGGTTACCGGCTTGTCGAGCAGAACCGCCGCACTTTCGCACCTGCACTTCTTGCGATGGTCGGGCTCGGCGTGATCGCGTTTGCCCTGTCGACCTTCGACACGAACGTCAAGGCAGTGATCGTCTCGGGAGGAGACATGACGGGCGTCTGGCTCGGGGGCGTCGGCGTCGCGCTTGTCATGGTCGCCTTGGTCTGGTCCGGTGTCCGCGTCCTGCGGATCGAGAATACGCTGCGCGACGTGATGATAGAGACCGCCAAGACCACGTCGCTTGTGTTCATCATCCTTCTCGGTGCAGCCATGCTGACGGCAGCGTTCCGGGCCTTTGGCGGCGAGGAACTGGTGAAGGACTTTCTGAACTCGTTGCCTGGCGGGTTCTGGACGCAGTTCGTCATCGTCATGGCCGTGATATTCGTGCTCGGCTTCTTTCTCGACTTCATCGAGATCGCGGTTGTAGTTGTACCGATCGTCGCCCCAATCCTCCTGGCGGATCCAACGGCCAACATCACGGCGGTCTGGCTTGGCGTCATGATCGGGCTGAACATCCAGACCTCGTTCCTGACGCCGCCATTTGGATTTGCATTGTTCTACCTGAGAGGCGTCGCGCCGCCTTCCGTGAAGACGGTCCAGATTTATAAGGGGGTCGTGGCCTTCATCTGCCTGCAACTGATCGCGCTCGGAATCGTCGGCTACTATCCGCAACTCGTGAACTATCTGCCAAACCGCATTTCGCTTTTGGGCGAGACGGCTCCGCCTCCAAGGAACCCGAAGCTGCAGCATTGCCTTGAAGGCTATGTCCATGCTCGGCTGGGCGAGAGTCGTGAGGTTGTCCTGGCGTCCATAGAGACGGCACGCGGGCTCGATCTTTCGATCCTGCCGCGCCGTGTTCGCAGCGACCTGGCGGATGCATTTGACAGTGCGGAAGCCGCCATTGGGCATCTTGACGGTGCCTGGGTCGCCCATGACGAGGTGGTCGCTGCCACGGCCGGGTATCGCCCGCAGCATCGGCGGGTGAGATTCATTGAAAAGCAGATCCGTGACCTTGATCACGAAATCAAGGAACTGAACAGGCAGGCAAGCTTCCTGACATCCGAGGACCAGGCCGACCGAAAGGTGCGGCTGGAAGAGCGAGTTGCGGAAACCGAGGCCGAGCGGGCGGAGCTCGCCGCGACTCTGCCGGAGGGATGGGACGGAGTCTACGCGCAGTTCAGCGCCTTGGTTCAGGCTGAAGACAAGGCACGCGCGGCCTATCGCCGGGCGGCGGACGATTCGGTCGGGCCCGCGCGCGCCTTCCTTGCCATCGTGGACGCCAACGACGCCTTCTTCGCGCTGGAAAGCGAGTTGCGCGGGGTTCAGGGCTTGGTGAATGCAGGCGACAGGGCCATAGCGGAGGAGACCGCCAAGGCTCTCGGCAGCGCATTCGGGGCATTGGCAGGTGCCGACGAAATTCGTTCGGCCCTGTCCAAGGTGCGCCGTTCACTGCGCGAGGGCCGGGAGGACCGCGAAAAGGCAGCGGAAGACTGGGCTGACGCCGTGGCGGCGTTTGAGGCCCAGGTCGTGTGGCGCCGTGCTTCGGCGGGAGCGCTGTCAACCGGCGTTCGGACGTATCTTGAGGCCATCTCCGACACGGTGGGCTCGCGCCAGCAGGAGCGTCTCAACCGCGACCAGGCCTTGCACATCTCCGGTTGCAACGCCGTCCATCGCGACATCTCCCTGAACTTCTAGGGGAAGGCGTCGGGGGAGAATCCGCATTCAGGCTTGCTGCACCGATCATGCTGGCCCGCGCGCGCAATTCGTCCGTACGGCCCATGCCTGGTTTCGAGTATGGCGGGGCGCTGCAAGTTCTGTCGTCCAGACCTCGGAAGAGATCATGGGAGCAAATTGGATCGCGTTGTCCGAAAAATCCGGCAGTCCTGGAAGACGCAATGAAGGTGGCATGCGAGGATGAACTTGCAGGGCCAGCCGCGCCGGGCGGGAGTGGCGACTTGCTTGCTTGAAGATGCAGGACGGGCAACTGGTTCCTGCGACAGCTCAAGGCGAGATTCGCGAGGCGCCTTCGTCCGCTCCGGTCGTCAGTTGTGGGTTGCTCCAGACCGACTGTTGTTGGACAAATGGCAATGTCCAACAGCCGAGCATGCGCACCGTGAGACAACCTGAACTGTTACAGGATCCGCACAGGGTTCGGCAAGGTGTCGACAGGAATCTCGAGCGAGCCATCGGGCGCGAAGTGCGCGCAATTCGTCATCGGAGGGGCATGACCGTATCTGATCTCGCGTCCTCCACCGGACTGTCAGCAGGAATGCTGTCAAAGATCGAGAACGGCAGGATCTCTCCGTCACTCACCACCCTGCAATGTCTCGCAAGCGTGCTGAATGTTCCTCTCAGCTCGTTGTTCACGAGCTTCGACGACACTCGTGAGGCCGTCCTGACTCGATCCGGCAGTGGAGTCGAGACAAAGAGGGCGGGCACCCGGGCCGGGCACCAGTACAACCTGCTCGGTCACCTTGCGAACAACGCTAGCGGGGTTGTGGTCGAGCCTTACCTGATCACGTTGGCCGAACAGTCGGACGTGTTCCCGACCTTCCAGCACGACGGAATCGAGATGCTGTACATGCTGGAAGGCGAAGTCGACTATCGCCACGGTGACAGGATCTTCTCGCTGAAGCCCGGAGACACCCTGTTTTTCGACGCGGACGCGCCGCACGGCCCCGAGGTTCTGGTCAAGCTGCCGGCCAGGTACCTGTCCGTGATTTCGTATCGGCAATCCCGCTGATCTCGCCAGGTCCAGGCAGCAGATCTTGGCCGGGACTTTGGTTGGCTTGCGCCTCGCTTCAATCGGCAGGTATTCGTATTGGGAAAAAAAGTTTCTCACAGGTAGTGTCTTGTTGCGCGACTCGCTAAACTTTCATCCGTTGGGCCAAGAAGGGATTCGATCCATGTGCGGAATCGTGGGGCTGTTCCTCAAGGACAAGGAACTCGAACCAAGACTGGGCGAGATGCTGACGCAGATGCTGATCACCATGTCGGACAGGGGACCGGACAGTGCAGGCATTGCGATCTATGGCAGGGGCAGGCGCGGCAAGACAAAACTGACTGTGCAGTCGGACCGGCCTGATCAGGATCTTGACGACCTCGCACCGGAACTGGGACAGGCCATAGGCACGGAGGTCGGCATTCGCCGCATCGACACACATGCGGTGCTGGATCTGGAAGCAGGAAGGGTGCATGCGGCGCGGAAGGCGGTTCGCGAATTGCGTCCAGGCATACGGGTGATGTCCGACGGTGAAGTCATCGAGATCTACAAGGAAGTAGGGTTGCCCAAGGAAGTTGCCGACCGTTTTGATCTGTCCAGGATGGAAGGCACGCACGGCATCGGCCATACCCGAATGGCCACGGAATCCGCTGTGACGACAGAAGGGGCGCACCCGTATTCCACCGGGGCGGATCAGTGCTTGGTGCACAACGGTTCACTCTCGAACCACAACGACCTGCGCCGCAAGCTCATGCGCAAGGGCGTTCGGATCGAGTCAATGAACGATACCGAGGTCGGAGCAGCTTACCTGACTTGGAAGATGCAGAATGGCGCATCGCTTGGCGACGCGCTGGACAGCTCGCTGGAGGATCTCGACGGGTTCTTCACGTTTGTCGTCGGCACAAGGGATGGATTTGGCGTGTTGCGCGATCCCATCGCCTGCAAACCGGCCGTGATGGGCGAAACAAGCCGGTACGTGGCCTTTGGCAGCGAATACCGGGCGCTGGTGAGCCTTCCGGGAATTGAAGGTGCAAGCATATGGGAACCTGAACCAGCGACCGTCTACTTCTGGAGTCATTGAGATGCAGACATATGATCTCACCGAAAAGGGCCTCCGCGGGCTGAATTCCATTCTGCATGCGCAGCACGAGGAAACCAACCAGGTTAGCTGGGAAGTGGTGAACCCAAGGGGCAGCCATGCGATTGCAGTGGGGCTGGATGCGCCGCTCGAAGTTACGGTCAAGGGCTCGACCGGGTACTATTGTGCGGGGATGAACCAGGGGGCGACCATCAGGGTCGAAGGCTCGGCAGGTCCAGGTGTCGCAGAAAACATGATGTCGGGTTCCGTCGTGGTCGAGGGCGATGCCAGCCAGTATGCAGGCGCCACGGGTCACGGCGGGCTGCTGGTCATCAAGGGCAACGCCTCCTCGCGCTGCGGCATATCAATGAAGGGAATCGACATCGTTGTGCATGGCAATGTCGGGCACATGTCGGCCTTCATGGCGCAGGCCGGGAATCTCGTCGTATGCGGCGATGCGGGTGACGCGCTCGGCGACTCGATCTACGAGGCACGGCTGTTTGTGCGTGGTTCGGTCAAGAGCCTTGGCGCGGACTGCGTGGAAAAGGAAATGCGGCCTGAGCATGTCGACATCCTCAAGGACCTGCTTGAAAGGGCGGACCTGCATGCCAAGCCACAGGAGTTCCGGCGCTACGGCTCTGCCCGCAAGCTCTACAATTTCGACATTGACAACGTCGCTGACTACTAGGGAGTTGGGCATGAAAGACACCGATACCGCCATTCCGCGCACCCTGCCGATCCAGTCGGCGACATTCACCAATGAAGTCAATGCCGAAATCCGCCGCGCCGCCGCCACCGGAATCTACGACATCCGCGGCGGAGGCGCCAAGCGCCGAGTGCCGAATTTCGACGACCTGCTGTTTCTTGGCGCCTCGGTGTCACGTTATCCGCTCGAAGGGTATCGCGAGCGTTGCGACACCTCGGTGACGCTGGGAACTCGCTTTGCCGGAAACCCGATCGAACTGGATATCCCGATCACCATCGCAGGCATGAGTTTCGGCGCGCTGTCAGGGCCGGCAAAGGAGGCGCTTGGACGCGGCGCGTCGGCTGCAGGCACGTCAACCACAACGGGCGATGGCGGCATGACGCCCGAGGAGCGGCGGCATTCGTCCAAGCTGGTGTACCAGTACCTGCCTTCGCGCTACGGCATGAATCCCAACGATTTGCGCCAGGCAGATGCCATCGAGGTCGTCGTAGGGCAGGGCGCCAAGCCCGGCGGAGGCGGAATGCTGCTGGGCCAGAAGATTTCCGACCGCGTGGCAGAGATGCGCACGCTGCCCACGGGGATCGATCAGCGTTCGGCATGCCGCCACCCCGACTGGACGGGGCCGGACGACCTCGAGATCAAAATTCTTGAACTGCGCGAGATCACGGACTGGAGTGTTCCGATCTACGTAAAGGTCGGCGCGACGCGACCCTACTATGACACAGCCCTGGCGGTGAAGGCTGGAGCCGACGTGGTGGTCATGGACGGCATGCAGGGCGGCACTGCGGCCACGCAGGACGTGTTTATCGAACATGTGGGCTTGCCCACGCTGGCTTGCATCCGTCCCGCCGTGCACGCGCTTCAGGACCTGGACGTGCATCGCGAGGTGCAGTTGGTGGTATCGGGCGGAATCCGTAGCGGGGCCGATGTGGCAAAGGCGCTTGCACTCGGTGCGGATGCAGTCGCCATCGGCACGGCCGCACTCATCGCCATGGGGGACAATGACCCCAAGTGGGAAGCCGAATACCAGAAGCTTGGTTCCACCTCGGGCGCCTATGACGACTGGCATGAAGGACGGGATCCGGCGGGCATTACCACCCAGGACCCCGACTTGGCCGCCAGGCTGGATCCGGTGGAGGCCGGGCGGCGGCTTCGCAACTATCTCAAGGTCATGACGCTCGAGGCGCAAACGGTAGCGCGGGCCTGTGGCCACAATCACCTGCGCAACTTTGAGGCGGAGGACCTCTGTGCCCTGACCATGGAAGCTGCAGCGATGGCCCAAGTGCCGTTGGCAGGAACTGACTGGTACCCGGGAAAGGGAGGATTCTAGCCCGAGAATTTCAGTGCGCCGTCAAAGGAGCGCTTTCCTGGCGGGAGCGAACCCCGTCCAGGAATTGCCACTTCGGTTAGTGGCAGCCAGGGCGAATCATGGAGGCAACGACATGGATTGAAGCACTCAGGACGGACCTGTCGCTTCGAAATGTTCAAAATAAGATCAAATTTTACCAAAATACTACGATTTCGTGATTCTTGCTTGCGAAAAGAACAAAGTTTCTGGACAGTGCATCTATCGGGAAGCTCACCGCCGACAAGCAACACACGATGCCGATTGGAGATCCGGCACAGGTCGAACCAGATACACACGGACGGTCAGAAGAATGACGAGCGACATGCGAACCCTGTTGCAGCCCTTCCTCGATGAAGCGGAACCCAGGCACGGGCTGCCGGCGGCGGCCTACAGGGACGGAGAGTTCTGGAACGCCGAGTGCCGGTCCGTGTTTGCCCGGAACTGGGTCTGCATAGGATTTGCACATGAATTGAAGCAGCGCGGCGATGTCGTGCCTGTAACCGTGGCAGGCCAGCCGCTGCTCCTGGTCCGCAATGGCGAAGGTGAGATCAAGGCATTCCACAATGTCTGCCGCCACCGGTGCCTGACACTGGTCGACAAGCCGGGAAATGTTGGAAAGCTCATCCGCTGTCCCTACCATGCCTGGGCATACGATCTGAATGGATCACTGAGGGCCTCGCCGCATTTTGGTGGCACCGGGCAGCATGAAGCCAAGGGTTTCGACAGGTCGCGCAGCGGCTTGGTTCCCGTGCGAACCCATGTTTGGCAGGACTGGATCTTCGTCAATTTCAGCGGCGAGGCGCCGCACTTCGAGACCTATGCCGGGTCGCTGATCAAGCGGCTTGGAGGGGTCGACTGGGAGAACGTCGATTGCATCGGCACACTGGATTTCGGCGAGATCTCGACGAACTGGAAGTTCATCATGGAGAACTTCATCGAACCCTATCACGTGCAGTTCGTTCACAGCTCGACCACCAGCCAGCCCTTGTCCGATCACTACACGATCATCGACGGCAACTGCATGGGCAGTGCCGTAGATCTGGACGAAGAGGTCGGCACTTCGGGCAGTCTGGCCGTCAGCTCGCGCTACCTGGCGCTCTATCCCAATTTCATTCTCGGCCGGTACTTTCCGGACCAGTTGGGCGTGTATCTCAACATCCCGACAGGCCCGGACACAATGAACCAGAAGCGCGGGCTGTACACGACGGGTGGCAAGCAGCTGAGCGCAAGCGAGGTCAATGACCTGAAGAAGCTCTGGTGGCATGTTCACAAGGAGGACCATGAGATGGTCGAACGATTGCAGGCGGGCCGTGCATCACAGGTTTCCGACACAGGAGGTGTCTTGTCTCCGGTCTGGGAGGACAGCGTTCACGCCTTTCAGTCGCTCGTGGCTCGTGACCTGATCGGCCTCCCAAACAACTGACCAAAGGAATTTCGATATGACCGACAACTCCGGGAATTCACGCGGCTTCCGTCTGGCGCATACGATGATGCGCGTGATGGACATGGACAAGTCGCTGCAGTTCTACTGCGGCATTCTGGGCATGAAGGTCTTGCGCCGCACCGACTATCCCGAGGGCAAGTTCACCAACACATTCATCGGCTACGGCCCTGAGGCAGAGTTTCCGACCCTCGAACTGACGGCGAACTGGGAGCAGGAGGAGCAATACGACAAGGGCAATGGCTGGGGCCACATTTGCATCGAGACCCCGGATGTCTACAAGGCGTGCGAAGAGTTGACGGCGGCCGGGGTCAACATTACCCGCCCGCCCGGACCGATGAAGGGCGGCACGCGCGTGATCGCATTTTGCGAGGATCCGGATGGCTACAGGGTCGAACTCAACGAGTCCATCCTGAAACACCTGGGCGGGGAAGGGTCCTGACCCATGCACGACTGGAGGAAGCAGCATGGTCCGGACATGGTCGGTGAACTCGGCAGGATGCTGGAATTGGGCAACATCTCCGTCAGGAATTGCGTGGTTTGGCTGGTCGGCAAGATGACGTGTGGCGCCACCACGGTCGCGAACGACGCCAGGTCCCGGATCTTGACCAGCGGCTGGTTCGTTGAATTCCAGGAGGGCAATGGTTGCCGGGATCGCGGTGGCACGAGTTGCGTTTGCGCTTTCGGAGACGTTGCCCGCATTCGCGGGACCAGCACGATCACTCGGTTGCACTCCGCAAGAGGCGGACAGGAACAGGATCCGCCTCAATTCCGTCAGGCACCGCGGCCGGGAACACCTTTCCAGCATGACCTGGATGCCGGGCATCCACGTTGATGTTCCTTGACCTTGCAGAGACACTGAATTCTGCGAAACCGGGCGGAGCAGATCACATGGACGCGTTCTGGCAACCGGCGGTGCGGAACCGCCCACATCCCAACGCCGCCGCGAACCGAAATTGACGATGTGTGCGGCGAAACATGGACAGGAGAAGTCAAATGCCTGAGGCAAAGGCGAACGACAGAATTTACTTCGAGAGTTTTGAAGACGCGGTCGAGCGGAACCGGCCAAGAATTCCCGAAGTCAGGAAACGGCTCGAGGACGCAGGCGTAAAGTACGTAATGGGCGCCTGGATCGACATGCACGGCGTCCCCAAGACGAAACCGGTGCCGATGAGAGAACTGGAGGCGCTGTGTCTGGGAAAGGGACCTCAATTTGCCGTGCATTCGGTTTCATACGTGCCCGAACTGACTCCCGCAGACAGCGATCAGGTGGTGGTTCCGGACCTCGACGCCGTCTACATCTGTCCTTGGGACAGGTCGATGGCGATCATCATTTCAGATCTCTACTGGGAGGATGCACCCTACAATGTCTGCCCCCGGCAGGCGCTGAGACGCGTAATGCAAGAGGCGGCCCAGAAGGGTTATCGATTCCATGCCGGCGTGGAGCCGGAATTCATTGTCATGAAGCATGACGAGAACGGCCAGCCGGTCAAGGCCTTTGACGACGACCCTGCAGGCGGCGTGCGGCCGCGCCGCCAGGCATTTGGCTATGACATCGAATACTCGATCGATTCGATGCCTTTCCTCAAGGACATGATCGATCACCTCGAGGGGCTCGGCTGGGACCTGCACGACGTTGTCTGCGAGGGTGGCTATTCGCAGTTCGAACTGGACTTTCACTATACCAACATGCTGGAAATGTCTGACCGCTTTGTGTTTCTCCGCATCCTGCTCAAGGAGGTGGCCAAGACACATGGCCTGTTCGCGACCTTCATGCCGAAGCCTACCTTGGGCGATTGGCGGTCGGGCGCGCACATCAATGTGTCGATCAGTCACGAAAGCCGGCCGGGCGAGAACATTTTCAAGACCGTGGACGGTGACTGGAGCGACGAATGTCGCTGGGCCGTGGGCGGGGTGTTGCAGCACGCAGAGGCGATCACGGCGATTACATGCCCGACAGTGAATTCCTATAACGGCCTGGTCCCTCGTGTCGGCGGATTCGAAGGCGGCACCGTGACCTGGGCCCCCACCAACATCGCCTACGGTTTCAACAACCGCTCGGCACAGCTCCGGCTTCCGCAAAACCGGTTCTGCATAGAAAATCGCGCCTGCGACATGACAATGAATGTCTACCTGGCGATGGCAATGCACCTGGCCTGCATGGTGCAAGGGATCGCGAACAAGATCGACCCCGGCAAGCCGACCGATTTCGACCTCTACGCGAAAACCGAGTCCGAGCTGGCCGACCTGGGGGTCCGGCGCCTGCCGCGCACCCTGTTCCACGCCATGGAGGCACTGCGCCAGGACAAGATGGCTGAACATGTCTTGGGCAAGGTCATGCTCAATTCCTACCTCGAGTACAAGGCTGACGAATGGGAACGCTATCACCAGTCGGTCACTGACTGGGAAGTCAAGGAATACCTGCGGCTTTATTGACGTCCCCGCAGTCGGGTCGCCCGTGCAGGCAGGATGCAGGCGACCCTGTCAAGGTGGAGGAAGGCGGCCATGCCGGGCTACCAGATTCTTGAACTAGGGGATTTCCCGCTTCTGTCCGGTGACGTCCTGAGGGATGCCAAGCTTGCCTACCGGTGCTACGGCAGACTCTCGCCCGCGCGTGACAACCTGGTTGTCCTGCCGACATTCTACACGGGCACCGACACCCGCAATGAAGGCTTTTTTGGACCCGGACGCGCCATTGACCCTGCACGCCATTTCATCGTCAGTCCGAACATGTTCGGCAATGGCCGTTCGTCGTCGCCCTCGAACACGCCCGCGCCCCAAGACGGGCCGCGCTTTCCGCTGGTGCAGATGTGGGACAACATTGCCGCGCAGCATCGGCTGATTCATGATCAACTCGGAATCGAGAGGATTGCCCTTGTCGCGGGCTGGTCGATGGCGGGATGCCAGTCCTACCAATGGGCGGCACAATACCCGGACATGGTCGAGGCAATCCTGCCGTTCTGCGCGTCCGCCAGGACATCGCCGCACAACTTCGTCTTCCTCGAAGGAGTCAAGGCGGCGCTTTGCGCCGACCAGGCCTGGAATGGAGGCGACTATGACAGTGCGCCGGTCGCCGGGCTGAAGGCCTTTGGCCGCGTGTATGCCGGCTGGGCGTATTCGCAGGCGTTCTATCGTGAAGGCCTCTATCGCAAGCTGGGGTTCGAGACTGTCGAGGATCTCCTGGTCGATTGGGAACTTGATCATGTCGAGTGCTGGGATGCCAACGATCTCCTGGCAAAGCTGGCAACCTGGCAGGCTGGAGACATTGCGGCCGGACCGTTGTACAACGGAGACTTCAAGGCTGCCCTAGGGGCGATAAGGGCACGCGCCATTCTGATGCCATGCGCGCAGGATCTGTATTTCCCCCCCGAAGACAACGAGATCGAGGCGCTGCACATGTCGGACGCCAAGTTCCGGCCCCATGACTCGCCTTGGGGTCATTGCGCCGCCAATCCCGGCAACGACGCCGGTTTTGCCGCAGCGCTCGATGCCGGGATTCGTGAGCTGCTCGGAGAGTGAATGTGCGGACGGAACGAGAACGCCGCAAGGGTCGCAGGTCCACCGGGCCGTCGCACGGTCGGGCGGAAGGGGCTGGTCGGCACAATCGTGACAATTCGCGATGTGCGTCTCCGCGAACCGCCGCGGCTTGGCGGCATGCCTGTCAGCCAAGGACAATCTCGTCGTGCAAAGGACGATCAGTCCGGCCCGTCAACACGATGGCCCTGCCGCGCACGCGCTACGAATCCTTGCGGTTCGTTGCGAAGACTTCGGTAGGGACACGGGGTCCTGCTCGACGCGCCCGGACCGGACCGGTGTGTTCAACACGTCACGCTTCTGGACTATGACAGGATTTGTGCAACAAGATCGGGGATCGGTAGCAGACATGCCGGATAGGCCAGGGCAAAAGAAGGCTACGCGAAGGAGAGGCACCCATTCCGTTGAAGGGCGTCTGAACAGCGAGATCATCCGGATGCTGGAAGGTGATGGACGGATGCCGTATTCCGAAATCGCGCACAAGCTCCAGGTCTCGGAAGGCACCGTCCGGAACCGGGTGAATGGCATGAAGGACGCCGGGCTGTTGCGGATCGTGGCCATCGCGGACCCGACCGCGTCCGACTACAAGGCGGACGCGATGATCTGCCTCAAGGTGGCACCGGGCATCACTCCCCAAGCCGTGGCTGACCGGTTGGGTGAGTTGTCCAGCGTCGTGTACATTTTGTGGGTGACGGGGAGATTTGACTTGTTGGTTGAATTGATCTGCGACGATCCGGACGACCTCGCATGTTTCCTGGAAGATCACATTCACGGCGTTGACGACATAGTGGACGCCGAGGTGATGCTGGGACTGAAGAACTTCAAGAACCAGTTTCTTCTCAAACGCAACTGGAAGCCGCGCGACACCTGAGCTCAAGCGTCGCGGCGCTTTGTAACCGCCTTGATGTGCGTCAACATTGCTGTGCCGGGTTCCGACACGTCAACGCCCAACACTCGCGTCGGCAGTTCAGGCCGTCCCGTTCCCGATTCCTCTCGCCGATGGCCTTGACCAAGCTCGTTGACCGGATGGTTTCCGACGGGCTCGTGCTTCGCCAGGTTGCCCGGCACGATCATCGCCAGATCAATGTCCTTGCCACTGCGCTGGGAAGGAAGCGGATGCTGCAGAACAGGCAGTAGGCTGAAGGTCAGGATGCGGTGTTGCTCAAGAGTCCAGGCAAGCCTGCGACCGAAGGATTGATCGAGCTGCTGAAAGAATCCTTAAGGGACAAACGCAAGGCCACCGACGCGTCGACATTTGCCCAAGGCGCGCCAGCTCCCTGACCGTGTTTCCGGGACGTGCCTGCGCCCGGCTCCGCCATCTTCTCAGCGCCCGATCGTGGCCTTGTTCGCGCGGACCGTACGCAGCAGTTTCGGGAGGGATCAGGACCAAGCCCCGGCAAAGTCACGTCGCATGCAAGCTCGTTGGTCGAAAGAACTCAGTCAAATGCACGATAGCGGGAATGTCCGACCAGCAACCCTTTGGAACTTTTGTCCAGGTCACCGCCAACAGCCCGTCGAACGCTGGACAAACGGAAGACTCCTTGAAGAGTCATTCTGCACTGGGCCGGAGCCGGTTCACGGATGGCGATTGCTGAACGACGACTTGGCGAGTCCCGGCATTGTTCGCTTGAAAATCGTTTCGGTTTCAAGGCGGCTTCGGCAGACTTCCTCGGGGAGCGGAAGACGGCACTGCGCAAGGCGGCCTGAACGGATGGCACCTTCCTGATCGAGATGCCCGCTTGTGAGCGTGCAAGTCCCCGGGAATTCATCCTGATGCCACTGGTTCGGGTTAGCTGGCTGATGGGGCGTAACGAGGGGAAGTCTTTCTGGCTTGCCCAGGATCCGTAATGTTCGAGCGTACCGAGACTTTGGTGTTGTAATGGTCAAATTTCTGGCAAGACTGCGCTTCGCCGCCGCCCACCGGTGTTTCAAAGTGGGGAATTGGATTGAATGCAGCCGTGAACAGGAAGCATGGGAAACCGTTGGTCACCAAGGAAGTGCCTTCACCGCACTGCAACGTAGTGCCGGGGCAGGGATCCCGCAGCCGGCGTCGGGGCATACCGAATGAGGGGGCCGCGAATGTCCGGTTGGCTGCATGCTCTCCCGACCTGCTGATCCTGGAAACGACCGAGGCAGGATGGGCCCTTCACTTCGAATTGATCGGTCACACGATCGAATGGGAAGAGGCGTGTGCAATCCTGCCGAATGGCTGCCGCCTCGGCATCGAATTCAAGGAAGAGTTCGCCCGAAGTCATGAGCATACCGGCGACCGCCTGCTTCTGGAGAAGCAGGTCGAGCCGGGAATCCGCTGAGCCGGACTTGCCGAATGGTCATCCAGCACGAGCAATGCCGATGACATTCGTACTGGACGTCCGATGACGGGCCGGTTCCAGGGTGGCAAGTTGCCGCTGCTCTTCGTGTTGGCAACGGTTGCCATAGATGCAATCGGCATTGGCATCATCATTCCTGTCATGCCGGATCTCATACTGGAGGTCGGAGGCGGCACTCTCGGCTCCGCCGCGGTTTGGGGCGGGATTCTCGCTTCAGCCTTTGCGGTCATGCAGCTGCTGTTCGGCCCGACGATAGGAAACCTGTCCGACCGCTATGGCAGGCGACCGGTACTGCTGATTTCGCTGTTTTTCATGGGAATAGACTACCTTGTGATGGGTGTCGCACACACCATCTGGCTGCTGTTCGTGGGCAGGGTCATCGGGGGATTGACAGCCTCAACCCAGCCGACGGTCGCTGCATATATCGCCGACATATCAGAGCCCGACGAAAAGGCGCAGAACTTTGGCATGATCGGTGCCGCATTCGGAATCGGATTTGTGCTGGGACCTTTGTTTGGGGCGGCATTTGCCGAACTTGGAACCCGCGCACCCTTCTACGCTGCCGCCGCATTTTCACTTGGTAACATGGTGTTCGGCTGGTTTGTCCTTCCGGAAACCGTGACCGACGAAATCAGGCGGCCATTTGAATGGAAACGGGCAAATCCGCTTGGCGGCCTCATTCATGTTGGGCGGCTGCCCGGCCTGAAGCTTCTCCTGGCGATCATGTTCGTCTTTCAAGTTGCATTCACGGTCTATCCCGCGATCTGGTCCTTTTATACGCTGGAGCGCTTTGGGTGGGAGCCATGGATGATCGGAGTCACTCTGGCGGTTTACGGCGTGGCAATCGCCTTCGTTCAGGGCTGGCTGATTCGTGTGGTCCTCAAGATCATGAGTGAGCGACAGGCCGTCTTGTTCGGGCTCGGGTTCGAAATGGTCGGGTTTTTCGGGTATGGTTTCATCACCGAGACTTGGCAGGTCTTTGTCCTGATTCCTCTCGGCTCGCTTGGCGCAGTTGCCCTTCCAGCGTTGCAGGGGATCATGTCCAGAACTGCATTGGACAATCAGCAGGGGGAATTGCAGGGCGTGCTGACCGCCGTCGTTTCCCTGGCAATGATCATTTCACCGCTGATCATGACCTTGACCTTCCGTGAATTTGTCAGGGACGGCTCGCTGTTCTACCTGCCTGGCGCGCCGTTTCTCCTGGCATTCCTGCTGACGTTGCTGTGCTTCTACCTGATGTGCCTGACGCCCAAGAGAGGGCCGCTGGCTTAGCTTCAAGGCGGTGCACCAAGTGCCTCGGCTTGATTGACGCGCCAGGCTTCAGGGACGGCGGTTCGCAAGCCTGGCCGCGAATGCCCTGTCCAAGCGTCGAAGTGCCCTCCGTACACGGACCGAAGGCAGGAAATGCGTGAGCCACTCGGCTCAGCGGGAATTTCATCGTCACCAGTGGCGGCGGTCTCGAGTCTTCGCCATGATCTTCGCTGAAGCGCTTGCCGAAGCGCCGCAGCCTTCCGAGCAGGCTGATGGGTTGTCCATCGGCTCCCGCATGGCCGACATCGCCTGACAGGTCCCGCAACACCTCGTGACCGGCTCCAGCTCGTCCGCGGTGCGCAATGGGGCGAACGCGCCATGCAACACCTGAGGTTGGTGACACCCGCCGCGAACCACGCGCATGGTCCGCATGTGATTCGAAGATGTCAAAGCCGTCCGCAGCGACTTTTCTTCGATGGGCTTCCGTGCTAGCGACCCGCGAATTCCACGGGGATGCGTGATGCCCTGCACAACTGAATGACGAGGATTCCACATGGCGATCGAACGCACATTGTCCATCATCAAGCCCGATGCAACCAAGCGAAACCTGACCGGCAAGATCAATGCAAAGTTTGAGGAAGCCGGGCTGCGCATCATCGCTCAGAAGCGCATCCACCTCACCAAGGCGCAGGCCGGCAAGTTCTACGAAGTGCATGCCGAGAGGCCATTCTATGACGAGCTCTGCGGGTTCATGGCCTCGGATCCGGTCGTGGTGCAGGTGCTCGAGGGCGAGAACGCAGTCGCCAGGAATCGCGATGTGATGGGAGCGACCAACCCGGCTGATGCCGACCCCGGCACGATTCGGGCGGATTTTGCCGAGAGCATTGGCGAGAACTCGGTGCATGGCTCGGATGCGCCCGAAACCGCTGCGGTTGAGGTCGCGTATTTCTTCTCGGGGCTCGAGCTGGTCGGCTGATCGTTCGTTGCGGTGCGCCGCTGACAACTTTGCCGCGGTGGATGCGTCAGATGCTCATTGTCACGGTTCGAATCCGGTCCCGTTTAGGGCGTCAGATGGCCCATACGAGAAGTTCCCTGCAAGGGCTATCCGCGACAGAGTAGGCGACACCTTTCCCGGCAACCGGTCCGGCACGGTGCCGCGAGCAAATTTCGTGGCTCGCAGAACTCTTGCGGGGATCCGTCCGGGTGTAATCCAGTCGGGTTGAACTTGATTGATTGCATTGCGCAAAGTGACGAAGAAGGTGGTTCCGTAGGAGACATTCATTACACACGTGGCGGCGTCCAAAATGGCATTGCAGGGAATCCGGATTGTCAGTTGGCAAACGTACCGTGCCTACAGGCAAGCAGGCACGCCCAACGGCAAATCGCCTCTGCACGCGTGAATCAGGAATTGGAAGAGGCGCTCTGGAAGGGCGCTCTGCTTGACCTTTCGATTCTTGTTCGAGCAAAATCTCCCGAATGCGGATCGATCGGCTGAAACTACTGAATTTCAAGGAGTGCTCTGAGCTGGATTCAGACTGCTTCAAATGTCCACCTCTATGGCGCCGTTCGGCTCGGCGGCGCGGGACTGGCAGAGAATGATGGAGTCCTTGCGCTGCGCAGCCGACAGCACGAAATCGCGATGCTCGACGTCGCCTGCGACCAGGCCGCACCTGCAGACGCCGCAAAGCCCGTCCGAACACTTCACGTCAACGGCGATCCCGCGTTCGGTCAAGACTTCGGTCGCGCTCATGTCGGCAGGCACTTCAAGAGTGATCCTGGAACGGGTGAGCTTCAAAGTGAACGGGTGGTTTTCGTACTCCGGCAGTTCGGGAACCGAAAAGTACTCGAGATGGCGCGCCTCTTCCGGAAAGCCCTGGCGTTCGGCGGCTTCAATGACGGCGGACATGTAGCGATCCGGACCGCAGGTGTAAATGTGGGTTCCATCCGAGTACGGTCCGAGAACGCGTTGCAGGTCTGCCCGGCTGCCTTCGTCGGACACGTGCAGCGCGACATTCTCGACCCAGGGCGCGGCAAGGAGGTTGTCAAGATAGGCGGCCTTGTCGCGCGAGGGCACCGAATAGTGGAGCGTGAATTCACGACCGAGCTCATGCAGACGATGTCCCATTGCCACCATTGGCGTGATCCCGATTCCGCCTCCCATGAGAAGCGTCCGCTTGGCGCTTTCCTCGAGAGGGAAGTGATTGATCGGCTTCGACAGGAAGACTCGGCGGCCTTCCGTGAATATCCGATGCATCAGTCTCGAGC
Source organism: Boseongicola sp. (assembly GCA_028824715.1). Classification (GTDB taxonomy): domain Bacteria; phylum Pseudomonadota; class Alphaproteobacteria; order Rhodobacterales; family Rhodobacteraceae; genus JAJEFO01. The sequence continues at coordinate 18,833 of JAPPCV010000072.1, forward strand.
CGCCCCGCCCGTCGTCTTCCCGCAGGACACCGATCTGATAGACAGAACGGTCTTGCGGGTTGCCGGACATTGAGTATTGCCGAAGAAACTCCGGCGCCACGACGATGTCCAGATGTGCGCCTGCCGTCCATTCGGGCAGGTCGCGGCCACCGGGGTCGCGGAACTCATAGATCGTTATGTCGTCGCCGCGAGCATCGACTTTCGACACGACCATCTTCAGGACCGGACTGTCCGCATGGTCAAGAACTTCGTGCGCGAGGCCCTCGGTGTCGCCACGTTCGAGACGCGCCTTGTATGCCTCGGGCGTCAGCATGGCCTCGTAGGCCTCAATCCCCGACTCGCGGTCCATCGGATAGGGGTAGGGCCAAGGCGGCGGCGTGAGATGTGCCGGATAGACGGCCAGCGTCTGGTCCTCGTATTTCAGGTCCAGCTCCCGCTGCAGGTCGCGGGCATTCACCGGTTCGCGTGCGGGCCGGTACCCGCCGTCTTCCTCGATCCCGATGTCCCACCACCATTTCTTGATCGGGTTGAGACCGCCGTTGCCAAGCCGGTCATCAAGGCGCGCAAGGGCAGGCGCAAGCGCCGGCACGTTCATGGCCGCCCAGCGAAAGGGCTTCTCGGCAAACAGTCCTTCAAGGTTCCACGGGCAGGTTTTCATGCACCTGCCGCACATGGCGCCGCCGGGTGTCGTGATGCGGTAGGTTGCGCATTTCTGGCTGTCGGACTTCCAGATCTCGTATCCATTGAACATCAGCTTCGGACCCGCCGTGATCGCGCCTGACGGACATTCTCGCGCGCACTTGTTGCACGCATCGCAAAATGCCTGGAGACCGAAGTCTATTGGCTTGTCATGGGCGAGCGGCATGTCCGTGGTCACGACGCCCGATTTGAGGCGGGGGCCAAGGAAGGGATTCAGGATCACTTCCCCGATGCGGCTGACCTCGCCCAGGCCCGACAGCAGCAGGAGCGGCGGCTGGACAACCTCGCCATCAAGGACCGTATGCGCCTTCGCCCCGTAGCCAAGGCTCCTGATGTGCTTTGCAATGACGCCTCCCAGAAGCGAAAACCTGAGATAGGCTCGCATGGACTGCGCGACGCTGATCCAGTCGTCTCCACTGGCCCCTTCCATCGTCTCGTAACCTTGGTCAATGATCATGCTGATCGCTTGATCGTGCGGCGGGTCGATGGGCGCGCCGGTCGCGTCGTGACTGTACCATGTCCATTCGGGGCAGCGGCTGATTCCGACCGCATCAATTCCCAGAAAGTAGCTTGCCGCCTTCACGTTCGCGGCGTTGCGCGCCGCGTCCGACGGGCGATGGCCTGCTTCGGACGCGCCGTCCTGCAAGAGCACGAAGGCCCCGAGCATGCGTCTTTGCGCCATAGCTGTCGGCGCCTTCCGCGCATAGTGCCCGTTCCTTGCGCCGTCCTGCACCGCCTTTCCCATGTCCCCGAACTGCGCACGCGCAAACATGTCGGTCCGTTTCGGCACGCGGGGCACTCGCGGCTCGTCGATGAAGGTCGTTGGGTTGTCCACACGCTTCAGGGTTTCGAAAGGATGCGGGCCGTCGGCATAGTCGCGTCGCCTGAACGGATCCTTGTTGAACGCGTTCTTCGAGGTTCGGTAGCCAGTCCACCACGCGGGTCCGCGTGTGCCAATCAGCGGCTGCCTTGTCGCAAGCGGCAGGTCAGGCGTCATCTCGAAAGTGGTGGTCAGCGCAGCGAGACCAAACCTGTCACCAAGAAACGGATTGCGCAAAACGCCTTGCGTTGCGGTCGCAAGCCCGGCCTCGACCGCCAGCCTGTTCAGGTCGACATCCGACGAAGTTGCGCTGTGCGCCTTAGCGTCATGGCCGAGAAGGCGAATGTAGTTTGCGAGGACGACCGCAGTTTCCGATGCACGAAGGCAGGCGGCATGGACTTCGGCACCCTCAAGCCACTCCGTTCCCGGTTCGCCGTCCTTGATCGGACGCGGTCGTTCATTGAGAAAAACCACTGCATGGGTGTGACCGGCAATGGTCGACGGCGGCGCCTCCATCGACTCCTTCAGGTCCGCCATGATCATGTCGATGCCGCTCGCGAGCGTCTTTGTCTGCCGTGTCTTGAGGTCATTGGCCAACCGGTCAATGTCAGGGTTCCTCCAAGGCTCTTCCAAAATGGCGTCGACGGGCAAGCGGCAGACGCCAACCATCGCGGCGTCCGAGAAGTAGCCGAAGGACTTGAGGTGGCAGGCCCTTTCCGTCGGGTCGGCCGGACACTCGGCAACGGCCTTGTTGACGAGGCCGTCCCTGATCGCGTCCATCATCGCCTGATATTCCGCCATCGCGTTCACGATGCATTCCGGAGTGTCGGGTTTCCGGAATGCCAGGGGTTCGGGGCGGGGCAGGTCCGCGACATCCGCCGAGCTGGATCGGCGAAGGCGCTCCAGAGGATAGGGACCTAGATGAACGGGACGGTTACTGTCTGTGAACAAGCGAGTCATTGTCGCGAAGCTAATCTGCATGTATTGAAATGCACAAGTGGCCGATGCGCCCGCAGCAGTCGACAGCCGGATGCGGCCAACGCATGGCGGGCAAGTCGGCCCAAGGACCGATTCGCAAGGGAGCGTTCAATGCGGGCAGCCATATTCTGCATGTTTCTCGGCCTGACGGGCGCGGCATTTGCCGAAAGCCATCAGGACTCCATCACAAGCCACGGCATTTCGGCCTTTGGCGAACTCAAGTACCCTCCGGACTTTCCGCATTTCGACTACGTGAACCCGGACGCTCCAAAAGGGGGCACGATGAGCTTTCGGGGCTTCCTGGCAAGCCAGACCTTTGACAGCCTGAACCAGTTCATCCTTGCCGGCGAACCGGCGCAAGGCCTTGGACTGATCTATGACTCGCTTTTGGTGCGCGCCTATGACGAGGCCGACGCGGTATACGGTCTTCTCGCCGAAAGGCTGGAATTCCCCGAGGACCGGTCCTGGGTCGTGTTCACCTTGCGTGACCACGCGGTCTTCGCCGACGGAGAGCCGGTGACGGCATCGGACGTCGTCTGGACGATCACCACGCTGAAGACCGATGGCAGCCCCAACTACAGGATCGCGCTTGAGGATGTGGCCAGTGTCGAGGCTCTTTCCGAACGCGAGGTTCGGGTCGAGTTCGCGGAGGGTGTCGCCACGCGGGACCTGATTTCCGAGGTCGGCCAGATGCCGGTGCTGCCGGAACATTACTATCAGACCGTGGACTTCACGCGATCGACGCTGGAGCCTCCCCTTGGCTCGGGACCCTATCTTGTCGACAAGGTCGATGCAGGTCGCCAGATCGTCTATTGCCGCAATCCGGACTATTGGGCTGCCGATCTGCCCGTGAACGCGGGCGCGTACAACTTCGACTGCTTTCGTTACGAGTACTTTGCCGACAACACTGCAGCGTTCGAGGCGCTGAAGGCAGGCGTCTACCTGTTTCACGAAGAGTTCTTCTCGGCCCTCTGGGCCACGGCCTATGACTTTCCGGCGCTGGAGAAGGGCTGGGTGAAGCGTGAGGTGCTTGATGACGGCCGGCCTTCCGGCGCGCAGGGCTTCTGGTTCAACATGCGGCTTCCCAAGTTCCAGGACCGGAGAGTGCGTGAGGCCATCGGGATGATGTTCAACTTCGAATGGTCGAACGAAACCCTTTTCTACGGATCCTATGCCCGGCTCGACAGCTTCTGGGAGAATGCGCCGATGCAGGCGGAGGGCATGCTGGAGGGCGAGGAGCTCGCCGTGCTCGAGCCCTATCGTGACCAGTTGCCAGAGACCGTCTTTTCCGAACCTGCCTTTGTGCCGCCTGTCAGTACAACGAGCAAGACCGATCGTCGGCTTGTTCGCGCGGCAAACGCACTTCTTGAAGAGGCAGGCTGGACAATCGGCGATGACGGTCTGCGACGCAACGCCGACGGCGAGGTGCTCAGCATCGAGTTCATCGATGACGGGCCGGCCTTCGAGCGCATTGTCCTGCCCTTCGCGGAGAACCTGAAGCTTCTTGGCATCGATGCGAGATTCGAGCTGATCGACAGTGCGGAACTGGAACAGAGACAGGAAGACTTCGAATACGACGTCTACGTCGCCCGTTACATCTTGCCGCTGAGCCCGTCGCTTGAACTGAAAATCCTGTTTTCGAGCGAGAGCGCCTATACGCCGGGAACGGCCAACCTGACCGGACTGGCCGATCCCGTGGTCGACGCCTTGATCGACGAGATCATCGGTGCCGGAACCCGGGCCGAGATGGAAGTGCGCGTCAAGGCACTCGACAGGGTGTTGCGGGACCGCATGATCTGGGTGCCAAACTGGTACAAGGGGGCGCACTGGGTTGCCTATTGGGACGTGTTCGGACGGCCGGAGACCAAGCCGCGCTACAACAGGGGCATCAACTACTGGTGGTGGGATCAGGCCAGGTACGAGAAACTGCGTGTCGAGGGCGCACTATAAAGTACCCGATCTGCCTGAGTTCAATTCAGGGGCGCATCCTGTCGACTTTGGGGCTCCGAGACATTGCTGAGGCTCCGAGAGCGAATGTTCGCAAATCCATTGATGGACCGACGCCGGAGGAGGTGGCATTTGGCATGGACTCTGGACGGTTCCGATAGGCCGCGGACGATTGGCCGGGATTCCGTGTTCGCCGAAGGCCGCCTTCGACGAATTCCCGCAGGCCGATGCTCGGTCGGAAATCGTTCTCGGTCGCGTCATGGTCCCGGTCGGTCGTGCAGTCCTGTCCCGACTCGAATTCAGGCCCGCTGCATCGGCAGGTCCCCCACTTCATGCCGCGTGCATCAAGTCTCAGGGGGTGGTCATGATTGTGGCTCTCAACATCGCACCCATGCAGACTGGCATGACGGAATGTCCGTCTTCCCTGGATGTTGCTCCGCGTGTCGGCGGCCTCCTGTCGCTTCGTTTCCTGCGTCCGGCGCGCAACGCGCGGTGAAGCGCGGCCCGTCATGCCGCGTTCTTGTCCAGCCCTGTCGTGCGTGACAGATTCCGGTGCCTTCGCAACCAGTGGCTGCCGCGGCGGATGATGATGACGTGGCAATGGTGCAGCAGCCAGTCGATGAGCGCCACCGCAGCATGCCTTTTCGTTTATGAAAAAGACATGGAAATCACACAACAAGACACGCCAAATGCACGATTGAACTGCTACGGTGGTCCCTGCGGCCGCTGGCTGCGGTGCAAGAATGCGGGAGACCGGGATGATGGGCGACGCGCCAATCCACGCCATGTCCGTGTGGGCCGGGGACGGCCGGCAGACGGTCCCGGCCCGGGGCTTGGAGGAGTCGGCAGGGTTGCCGCGCGTCAGGCACGTGCCCGAAGGCGGGCCACGTACCCGAGGCAGGCGATGAGACGCCGAGCCTTCGTCCTGGGCGCCGCCGCGGGTGTCCTGTCCGGCCCTGCCGCGTTTGCGAAGGCCGCCGGCCCGTCGGGGCCCGCCCCTGAGCCGTTCCTCCGGCTGTGTCACGCATGCACCGGGGAGGTCCTGTCCTCCAGGTTCGAGAGGCGGGGCCGGCCTGACCCGGTCGAAGCGCGTCGCCTGGAGTGGTTCATGCGCGACTGGCGCGAGGGCCGCTCGATGCCAGTTGATCCTGCGCTGCTGCGGTTTCTGGCCTGCATCCGGCATTTCGCGGTCCTGGAGGGCCACGAGGGCGAGATACTGGTACACTCCGGGTTCAGGACACCGGAGACCAACGAGATGCTGCGCCGCACGGGAGTTCCCGCCGCGAGGAACTCGCTGCACCTTCAGGCGAAGGCGGCGGACATCTCCGTCGCGGGGATTCCGCCCTCGCGCCTTGCCGCTGCTGCGCGCAGGACGGGGCTCGGCGGCGTCGGCCGCTACACCAGCTTCGTGCACGTCGATTCCGGGCGCCCCCGCCACTGGATCGGGTAACCGGACCGGCGCCGGGGCCCTGGCTTTGGCGGGTCCGAGGCGTTCATGAACATCGCGTTTCGGGTCTCTTCCGCGATCCAGCGGGCGGCCGCTCGGGCGCCCTGCAGCACCGGCCTCCGGTCGAAACTTGCGCCCGCGGCCCGAGACGGATCGGATTGCATGCCATCGGAACCGACGATCGGATGATTTCAGAATCACAGATCACATGCATTCAGAATCAGTGATCGGATGTTGTCAGATTGCGCAGATCAACTTGCCCCGGCGATTCAATTGCGTCCGATGCAGAACTTGCCTCTATCTCGAATTCCTGACCGCAAGAATAATCCCTGACCGCGAGAATCTTGAACCCGCATTTCAGGACGAGCATTTCCGGCTCGGTATGCGCGAAAGCGCAGCCGGCATCGGCAATTCAAGGTAGTCCCTCGCATGTACCCGGGCGAGCCCCTTGAGACAGAGCAGGCGCCTGTCTGCGTCCTCCAGATTCTGGATCGCGTTGCGGAGCGTGTCGAAGACTTTGCGCGCGTCCTGGGTCTTGGCCGTGATGTAGGGAAGGGCTGGTGTCGGACGGGTATGGCCGATTTCCTTAAGAGCAGCCTCCAAGCCGTCAAATTCCTTGATGTATTTCCATGACACTGCGTCAATGGCAGCAATGTCGGCAACGCGATTTGCGATCGCATGAGCGCTCGCGGCGTGAGAGCCGGTAATGACCGGCTCGAAGAAGTGGAACCCGTCTTCCCTGGCTTTGGCCTCGAGGGCAGCCCAACCCGACTGGGACAGCGAATCATTGATCGCGGGACGCGTCCCTGCGAACTCGGCCAACGTTGTCCGGTTGTCATCCGCTCGAACAATGATTGTGCTGAAGTAGCGACCTTCGAGGCACGGCAGGTCGTGCACCGGTGCGCCGACCAGTTGGACGGAACCGTGCAGACGTGCACGGTAGGGCAGACCGCATGTCTGGGAAAGAAGGAGTTCGGAATGTCTCCAATGGTTCCACGGGTTCCCGTCGCGCGTCAGGCCAGCTGGCGCGCCAGGCCAGGCGTCCCGAAAGTTCACCCAGAGTCGGTCGAGCGCACTTGCGGTCTCCGGCCGGTCATACATCGGCAGACTGGCTATCATCCTTTCTTCACGACGCGTTGACGGGCGAGGGCGCTGTCGCGGTCATTGATCCCGAGCATGGGGGCAACGAGGCGCATCAGTGCATCTTCCTCGTGGTCTCGAGAACCGTCCGCAAGTACGATCTCCCAAAGGGCCTCTATGATCTGCTCGCGATCCTCATGTGGCACGGCCGCCTTGATGGCGCGGGTGAATCGCACCGTGTCCGGGGCCTCTGATTCGAGTGTCTCGGCATCCGTGCGGACTTTCGTGACCTCGAATGGCGTCAGGTCAAATCGCCGTGCCAGAACCCTGTTGATGCGCGACCTTTCCGATTCGTCGTAACTCCCGTCAGCACGCGCGATCCGGACAAGCAGCGCAGCCAGCGCGAGCTGGGAATCGACATCGGACAGCGTTTCGGGTTCAGGTGCCGTCATGCGGCGGAGAAGATCACCAAACATTTTGCCACCATATACGTCGGCATCGTGGGTTTCGAGAGGCGCGGGACCGACGGACGTCCGCTACACAAGCCTGCTTGTCTCAACGGCGGCCCTGATGAAGTCCGCGAACAGCGGATGCGGTTCAAACGGCTTTGACTTCAATTCCGGGTGAAACTGGACGCAGACGAACCACGGGTGATCAGCCATCTCGACGATCTCCGGCAGCCGACCGTCTGGACTCATTCCGGAGAAGCAGAGCCCTGTCTCTTCAAGCTTGTCTCGATATCTTGTATCGATCTCGTAGCGATGCCGATGGCGCTCCTCGATCGTGGTGTTGCCGTAGATTTCCGCGACCCGCGTGCCTTCCTTTAGGTGTGCCGTGTAGGCGCCCAGCCGCATCGTCCCGCCCTTGTCGTCGCCGATCTCGCGTCTTGATACGTGGTTGCCCTGGACCCATTCCTTCAGGTGATAGACAACAGGCTCGAAGCGCGTCTTTCCGGCTTCATGGTCGAATTCCTCGGAGCCCGCCTCGGCAATGCCGGCAAGGTTGCGCGCAGCCTCAATGACCGCCATTTGCATGCCCAGGCAGATGCCGAAATACGGGATCTTCTTCTCCCGTGCGTGCCGGGTCGCCCGGATCATGCCCTCGGTTCCACGCTCTCCGAAGCCTCCGGGAACCAGGATCGCGTGAAAGCCCTCGAGATGGGGCGCGGGTTCCTCCTTCTCCAACAATTCCGAATCGATCCATTCGGCCTTCACGCGCGTGTGGACGGCCATGCCGCCATGGGTCAGCGCCTCGGCGATGGACTTGTAGGCATCTTCGAGCATCGTGTACTTCCCGACGATCGCGACCTTGACTTCACCTTCCGCGTTGTTGAGCCGGTCCTTCACGTCATGCCAGCGATCCAGCTTGGGCATGGGCGCCGGCGCAATCCGGAATGCATCAAGAACCGCCTGATCCAGACCGAGCTCGTGATACGCAAGCGGCGCCTCGTAGATCGACGCAAGGTCGTAGGCGGGTATCACGGCTTCCGGACGGACGTTGCAGAACAAGGCGATCTTTGCACGTTCCTTTTCCGGGATTTCCATTTTGGAGCGGCAGACAAGGACATCGGGCTGGAGCCCGATCGCACGGAGTTCCTTGACGCTGTGCTGCGTGGGCTTGGTCTTCAGTTCGCCCGTCACGGCGATGTAGGGCAGCAAGGTCAGGTGCATGAAGATGCATTCGTCGCGATCCTTGTCCTGTGCAAACTGGCGAATCGCCTCGAAGAACGGCAGACCTTCGATGTCGCCGACGGTGCCGCCAATTTCGCAGAGCATGAAATCCGTCTCGTCGTCTCCGATGCTGATGAACTCCTTGATCTCGTCGGTGACGTGCGGAATCACCTGAATGGTCTTTCCGAGGTAGTCGCCGCGTCGTTCCTTTTCGAGGACGTTGGAATAGATGCGGCCGGAGGAGACGGAATCGGTGCCACGGGCGTGAACGCCGGTGAAGCGCTCGTAATGGCCAAGATCAAGGTCCGTCTCGGCGCCATCGTCCGTGACGAACACTTCACCGTGCTCGAACGGACTCATCGTTCCGGGGTCCACGTTCAGGTAGGGGTCGAGTTTTCTGAGCCGAACCGAATATCCACGTGCTTGCAGCAGCGCCCCCAGCGCAGCGGACGCGAGCCCCTTTCCAAGCGACGACACAACGCCACCGGTGACAAAGACGAACCTCGCCATGTTGTCAGATACTCCCCGTGACCGCTCCCGGCCGCCCGATTCGTCCTTCGAATGACGCGGCATCACGGGGCTACACCGTTAAATGATTTGTGGCGGCTTGCCAAGTGGGTTACCCGCAATATCTTGAGAAAATTCCCGCAAATGGTCGAGGTCTTGTGGAATTTCGCCGCGACAGCGCCTGCCAAAGCCGCGTCATCAGGACAAGGAGTCACGCGATTTCAGGGTGTTGGGCACCGTCATGATTTTCCAGACGCCGAGGATCGGCAGACCGGACCGCAGATGCATTGCCAAGCGCCGATCACGCGGAGACACGTTGGGCCAGCCATGGTCGTGCTCGCCGAATGGCGGTCCTCCGCGATCAGGGAGTCCTTGAGGTCTGCTACTCGTCCGCGCGGGGAAGGAGGCCGCCACCCGAGCCGCCGTCGTCAACGGGAGGCAGCAGCGAATCGGCTTCCGGAACTTCGCTCGGTCCCGCGCTTGTTTCGGGCGACGCAATGCCGAGACGGTCCAGCACGGAACCGGTGGCCGAGTTCTGAGCGGCGATGATCGTCAGCGTAAGCGAGGTGATTATGAACGCGATTGCAAAGGCCCAGGTCACCTTGCCTAGCGCCGTTGCCGCGCCGCGTGATGTCACAAGCCCGCCGCCACCTCCGCCACCAAGGCCAAGACCGCCGCCTTCCGAGCGCTGCAGGAGCACAACGCCAATGAGACAGAGAGCGAGAATCAGGTGGACGATGAGTACGACGTTGTCCATGGCGAATGCGGCCCTGTTTGCGAGTGTGCGGTATCTATGCGAGCCAATGGGCCTTCGCAACCCCGCGCGTACCAGATGGTCAGTTTCCCAATTCCACGATCACTGCGCCCGCCGCGATCAAGGCCATCAAGGCGAGTCGCCGAGGTCCCACTTTTTCTCCAAGCATCAGCCAGCCGAAGAGGGCGGCAAACACGACGGAGGTTTCCCTGAGCACCGCGGCTTCGCCGACCTTGTCGAGCCGCGTTGCCAGCATGATGCCGCCAAAGGAGAAGTAGGCCACGAACGCTCCGAGCACTCCGAGGCGCAGTACTGGCGCGAATGGCTGGGGCAACTGCCCTTGACGCCACAAGAGGTACCCGAACGGAAAGGCAACTGCGTCGATCAGGAAGAACCACGCCAGGAACGTAAACGGGTTTGCGGTAGCGCGAATGACGTAGGCATCCCAAGTCGTGTAAAGCGCAACGATGCCGCCGGTCATCAATGCAAGGCCTAGCGCTAGCGGCAACCTTGACCGATCGATCACGGTGTGGCGAAGGTTGTAGGCTGCAAGGCCAAGGATTCCAAATGTGAGGCAGGCGACACCAAGCCACTGGACCGACGTGAAGTGTTCGTTGAACAGGATGCCTGCCCCAACGACCGTGAATGCCGGGCTCGATCCCCGTACGACCGGGTAGACTACTGTGTAGGCACCAACTGTGTAGGCGCTCGCCTGAGCGATCTTGTAACCGGTGTGCAGCACCCAGGCGATGCCAAAGAGCGGCCAAAGCTCGGGTTCGGGCATGGGAACGAGAAAGAGTGCGATCGGCAGCGCGATCAAGCCGTAGCAGCCATCAATCGCTGCGCGCATGGTCCATGGATCGGAACGGGTCTTCTGAAGGGCTCCGAACAAGGCGTGAAGGAACGCGGCCTGCAATGCCAGGACGAGGGCTACCGTTCGGCCGACTTCCGTTCCCTCAATGGAGATCAGCCACTCGCTCATCGCCTCGGGCCCCATCGCACGTCCTGCGCTATGCGATCCTGCAAGTACGGTGTCTTCACGCGTCGAGCCCGGTCAGGGCTGCGGCAAATTCTCGTGGATCGAATGGTGCCAGGTCGTCGATCTGCTCGCCAACCCCGATTGCGTGGATCGGCAGACCGAATCGGTCGGCCAGCGCGACTAGCACGCCGCCTTTCGCGGTGCCGTCAAGCTTCGTCATGACAAGACCGGAAACATCCGCGACATCGCTAAATGTCTCGACCTGGGAAAGTGCGTTCTGTCCGGTCGTGGCGTCAAGCACCAGAAGCGTGTTGTGCGGCGCCTCCGGATCCCTCTTCCTGATGACGCGAACGATCTTGGCAAGTTCCTCCATTAGGTCGTTCCGGTTCTGGAGCCGACCCGCAGTGTCAATCATGAGAATGTCCGCCTGCTTCGATTCGGCGTATGCCATGGCCTCAAATGCCAGGCTTGCCGGATCCGAACCCTCCTGCGCGGTCAGAACGGGGACGCCGGCCCGCTGGCCCCAAATTTGCAGTTGCTCGACGGCGGCCGCCCGAAACGTGTCGCAGGCAGCGATCACCACAGACTTCTCGGCATCCCGGAACTGGGAGGCGAGCTTGCCGATCGTCGTGGTCTTGCCTGAACCGTTGACGCCGGCCACCAGCACGACCTGCGGTCGCTTCGGGAAAATCGGCATCGGGCTCGCCACCGTCTCCATGATGCGGGCGATTTCGTCGGTCAGCAATTCCTTCAACTCCGCCGTAGAGAACTTCCGCCCGATTCGTCCTTCTGCCAAGTTGGCTGCGACGCGCATCGCCGTCTCTACGCCCATGTCTGATGCTATGAGCAACTCCTCGATTTGTTCTAGCATGCCGTCATCCAAGGCGCGCCGGACCACGGGCTTTGATGCGCCGCGACCCGGTGTTCGACCCGCGGATTCTATGCCCTCCGCGCCTTCCTGGATTTGTGAAGCGGCCGCCGTCGGTTCCAGTGCTGCGGTGTCGGCGGAATCCGATGGTAACGGTCCGCCCGCGACGGCGTCAGGAGCCGTGCCGACGCCATCCTCGATGATCGCGTCGAGGCCTTCGTCAAGTTTCGAGGACGACTTGAAGAGCCGTTCCTTCAGCTTTGCAAAAAACGCCATGCCCACGACCTAATCCCGGAAGGTCCAAGATGGAAGCCGGATCGTGACGATGGTCAGGATTGCGGGCTGCGATTGGTTCTTGCCCGCCCTGTTCCTGATTTTCTCGAAGCGCTTGTCGTGCCTGTGACCTTGATCCGCCCGTCCTGGAATTCGACTTCCAGCGATGGTGCGCGGCGGGCCTCGTCCGCCTTGGTCAGTACGGACTTGCCGCTTCGAACGATCGCGTAGCCACGCGCCAGCGTCGCCTTGTAGCCAAGACTGGTCCGCGTCCTTTCCAGTGCCTGAAGACGGCCAGCTTGCCTGGCCAGCCTGGCATTGACCGCCGTCACCATCCTCTGGCTGATCCGGTCAAGGTCCCTCGTTTCCCGCCGGACCTGTTCCCGTGCGTGCCTGACACGAAGCCGGGCGACCAGCGCAGACAGGCGCGCGTTGTTGCGTTCGACCGCGTGTCTGAAGCACGTTGCAAGGCTGCTCGCTCGGTGATCGAGCAACTGGCTCTCGCGATCCAGTCTGGACTTGAAGAGCGTTGGCCGAAGGCCCGCCGCCGCGCCGACGAGGTCGCCTCGCTTGCGACCCACCAAATGGCGGAGCCCCTTGGGCAGGGCATCGCTGGCCCGGTCGAGCCGCTGGCTAGGGTCGGCAAGGAGGCCTTCCGGATGCGGCAAATGGCGTGCAAGCGCTGTGATCCGTTGGCGCAACATGTCAATGCTGCGTGCCATGCCGCGTGACAGTCGCGCCTCGTTGCCGGTCACGTCCGCGAGCAATTCCGAACGGACCGGTACAGAAATCTCCGCTGCTGCAGTCGGCGTGGGCGCACGGCGGTCGGCAGCAAAGTCTATGAGCGTGGTGTCGGTTTCGTGGCCGACCGCAGAGACCAGCGGAATCTCCGATGCTGCAGCTGCGCGTGCAACAACCTCTTCATTGAAGCCCCAAAGATCCTCGATCGAACCGCCACCACGAGCAACGATCAAAATGTCGGGGCGGGGTGGCGATCCGCCTGGTGAGAGCGCGTTGAATCCGGCAATGGCCTGCGCCACCTCCGGTGCGCAAGCGTCACCTTGCACGGCGACAGGCCAGACGACGACTTCCCGCGGGAAACGCTCTCGGAGCCTGTGCAGGATGTCCCGGATCACGACTCCCTGCGGCGACGTGATGACTCCAATGACGTTCGGCAGATATGGCAGGGGACTTTTGCGCGCCTTGTCGAAGAGGCCCTCGGCAGCGAGCTTTTTCTTGCGCCTTTCAAGCATCGCCATCAGTGCACCTTCACCGGCAACGACGATACGTTCGGCATTCAGGCTGAATCTCGACTGGAATCCGGAGGCGGTCATCTTGCCTTCGGCAATCACCTCCATGCCCTCCTCGGGCATCATTGTGAGCGCAGGCACCTGGCTCTTCCATGTCATGCACGAGAGCACGGATCGGTCGTCCTTGAGGTCGAAGTACAGATGACCTGACCGCGCCAGCACCACCCGGCCCACTTCGCCTCGGACGCGAACCCAGCCTAGTTCCGATTCCACGAGGCGCTTCACGCGACCCGCGATCTCGCTCACGGTGAATTCGGGCGTGTTGTCGCCGGAAACTTCCTCGAATAGCTCCATGCCGGTGTCCGCGCTCGTCTTGTGCTTCCCTCGGCGGGACCCTAGAACGCCACCCAACGAAGGGGAAGCGGAGCGGCGATGAATATTCTCATCCTTGGCGGCGGCGGTCGGGAACACGCGCTGGCCTGGGCGGTGATGCAGAACCCGAAATGTGACCGGCTTATCGTCGCGCCGGGCAATGCGGGGATCGCCGCGATTGCCGAATGCGCCTCGCTCGACATCGAGGACGGGGCGCAAATGGTGGAATGCGCCGAGGCAAATTCGATTGACTTGGTGATCGTCGGGCCAGAGGCGCCATTGGCGTCTGGGGTGGCCGACGATTTTCGTTCCGCCGGATTCAGGGTCTTCGGCCCGTCGCGGGAGGCGGCGCGACTGGAGGCCTCGAAGCGGTTCGCCAAGGAAGTCTGTGACGCAGCCGGTGTTCCCACGGCGGCCTGGGCTCGATTCATCGAGCCGGCCCCGGCCAAGGCACACATTCGCGTGCAGGGCGCTCCTGTCGTAGTGAAGGCGGACGGGCTGGCGGCCGGCAAGGGAGTCGTTGTCGCCCAGAGCACGGCGGAAGCGGAAGCGGCCATTGACGACATGCTCGGCGGCGCGTTCGGTGCCGCTGGCGCCGAAGTGTTGATCGAGGAGTTCATGGGCGGCGAGGAGGCATCGTTCTTTGTGCTTTGTGACGGGACGGATGCCCTGCCTGTTGGCACGGCACAGGATCACAAGCGGGTGGGCGAGGGCGACACGGGACCCAACACAGGCGGGATGGGCGCGTATTCGCCCGCGCCCGTGCTGGACGAATCCGTCGCCGCCCGCACGATGGAAGAGATCATCCGCCCGACACTTGCGGAGATGGCGTTGCGCGGCACTCCTTATCAGGGCGTGCTGTACGCGGGCCTCATGATTGAGGACGGCGCTCCGCGGCTGGTCGAGTACAACGTGAGGTTCGGTGACCCGGAATGCCAGGCACTGATGATGCGGCTCGGTGCGCAGGCCCTGGATCTCATGCAGGCCGTTGCGGAGGGCAGGCTTTCGGAAGCGAAAGTCAATTGGGCGGGGGACCATGCGATGACGGTCGTAGTGGCTGCCAAGGGCTATCCCGGCGCATATGAGAAAGGCAGCGTCATTGCCGGCCTTGAGGATTTTGTTGGCGATTCTCGCCAGATGGTGTTTCACGCTGGAACTTCGCGAACTGAGCAAGGAATCGTCTCGGCCGGTGGCCGGGTCCTGAACGCCACCGCTCGAGGCGCCAGCTTGCGGGAGGCCCGGGCCGCGGCCTATGCGCTGGTCGACAGGATCGGCTGGCCCGACGGAATGTACCGTCGTGACATCGGCTGGCGGGCATTTGGACGAGAGGCGCCAAGCGGCGTGGCTCAAGCGCCGGGGCCGTGAATCCCGGGCGGGCGCATTCGCCTCGCTTGCGAAGCGCGCCGCTGTTCACGGCGGCGAGACCTTGGGCATGAACCGCGCAGCAGAGGGACGAGATGAGTGAGACAAAGCTGAATCCGGCGGTCAAGCAGGTGCTCGAACTGGGCCCGCCACTGTTGTTTTTCGTGGCTTATCTGTGGATGCGCGATGACACCTACGCCTTCGGAGGCACGGAGTATTCCGGGTTCATTGTGGCGGCTGGCCTCTTCGTGCCGATCCTGCTGGTCTCGATGGCGATTCTTTGGAAGCTGACAGGGCGCCTGAGCCGGATGCAGGTCTTCACCATCGTGATGGTGATCATCTTCGGCGGCCTCACGGTCTGGCTGAACGACGAGAGATTCTTCAAGGTCAAGACGACCCTGGTCTACGGGGTGCTCGCGGGCATTCTCGGGATCGGCATCTTGCAGGGCAGGTCTTACCTGGCCTGGGCAATGGCCGAATTCCTTCCCTTGACGGACGTGGGCTGGATGAAGCTCACCAGGCGTCTGACGGCCTTCTTTGCCGGACTGGCACTGGCCAACGAGATCGTCTGGCGAACGATGTCCACCGATGCCTGGGTCAAGATTGAGACGTTCGGATTTCCGATCGCGCTGTTCCTGTTCATCTGGCTCCAGATGCTGACCCTGCGGCACGACCTGGTCGAGGAAGAGGCGGGCGGGGAGGAATAGACACGTCCGGGTGCGGCGCCTGGACCGTCGCGCGCGCCATCGGCCCGGGACGACAGGGCCAAGGGGTCGGCGCGGACACGGTGGATGTCACCCTTTCTGCTCAAAGAGAATCCTGTCAGACGCCTCCTTTTCCTCGGGGGACTGCTCACGGCTGCGCATTTCCTCCGCGACCGCCTTGCCCCTGATGACCGCCGGGCGGCTCCCTACCTCGTCCAGCCAGCGTGCAAAGTGGGGCTTGTCGTCGATCGCCTGTTCCTGCCCTTCCCAGTTTTGCGCCCACGGCCAGATGGCCATGTCGGCGATCGAGTAGTCGCCGGCGACGAACTGGTTGTCCTGCAGTCTGGTGTTGAGCACGCTGTAGAGTCTCCCGACTTCGTTCCTGTAGCGTTCCTGCGCATAGGGAAGGACTTGGGGCGGCGTGCGTTGCGGCGCGTATTTGAGGAAATGATGCGCTTGGCCCGCCATCGGGCCGACGCCGCCCATCTGCCACATCAGCCACTGGTCGATGACGACCCGGTCGCGATCCGAAGATCCGTAGAACTTTCCCGTCTTGCGGCCAAGATATTGCAGGATCGCGCCGGACTCGAATATCGAGATCGGGTGGCCATCAGGTCCGCCCGGATCCAGGATGGCAGGCATGCGGTTGTTGGGGGAGAGTTTGAGGAACTCCGGGTCGAACTGGTCGCCCCTGCCGATGTCCACAAGATGCAGCGTGTAGGCCAGGTCCATCTCCTCGAGGGCGATGGTGACCTTCCAGCCGTTCGGGGTCGGCCAGTAGTGGAGGTCTATCGAGTCGGGCATGCAGTTTCCTTCTTTGGGCCGCTGGGCGCTTCGGCACAAGGTGGCGCATTTTTGGTTGAGATCAAGCATCCATGTCTCGAGTCAAGCCCGGAATCAGTCCTTTGCGGCGGTTTCCCCGGGTGTCGGTTCCAACTTCCATTTGCCGCGGTGCCGATGGCAATTTCGCCATTCCTTCGGGTGACCGCTGAGATGCTTCCGTAGCGTAGGTTCCCAAGTCGCACGCCGGTTGGTTGGCATCACCCGCCGTCGTGGCATTGTGTGTCCCAACCGTGAACGCCTGTGTTCGGATGGTTGCACCAGGTGAACCATGCGCACCGATGCACAGAATCATCCTGGGCCGATGTCGAACTTGATTCGTGCCTTGTCGCAATTCTCGGACAGTGTCGCAACAAGACTGGCATTCGTCGTCGGTTCGGAGGATCGCTCCGTCACGTTCCTTGGAAGTTCGGGTCGGCGTTTCAAGTCGGCAGAGCGCATCCGCGCGTTGGGGTTCCGGCGCGCATGCTTGCGGGATGTGTCCCTGGAAGCGTCGTCGCCCTTGCCTTGGCGAGAATCCACCTGCCCGGCCGGCGAATCGGCACCGGCCTCGCGTATCGTGCGGTTCAAGCATCCACCGCATCCGACGACACTCTTGACCCCGCTCACGGGCACTAGTACGCAATGCTGCACGTGGCGATTTGTTCACCGGATTGCGGGCCACGAAAAAGACTCCGCTAAAGAGGTCTGGGACGATAACGCCCTCGACGCTCATGCAGTCCGGACCGGGATTGAACAGGAGGCGTTCCCATTACCGAAGATTGGAAAAGGCGCACGACGCTCGTGCACGGGGGAATCCGACGGAGCCAGTACGGGGAAGTCTCCGAACCAATTTTCCTCACCCAGGGCTTTGTTTACGAGAGTGCCGAACAGGCTGCTCAGCGTTTCGAGGAAGTCGGCGAGGACGAATTCATCTATTCGCGCTACGGGAACCCGACTGTGCGGATGTTCGAGGAGCGGATTGCCGCGATCGAAGGCGCCGAGGACGCATTCGCCACGGCTTCGGGCATGGCGGCGGTCTATGCGTCCCTGGCCTCGATGCTGAAGACGGGCGATCACGTGGTCTCGGCGCGCGCATTGTTCGGATCATGCCTCTATATCCTTGAGGAGGTCCTTCAGCGTTTCGGCGTTGACGTCACCTTCGTAGATGGCACAAGCCTCGACGCGTGGGAGGCGGCAGTGAGGCCGGACACCAAGGCCGTGTTCTTGGAGAGCATCTCCAATCCGACGCTTGAAGTGATTGACATAAGGGCGGTGGCCGCGATCGCGCATGGCGTCGGGGCCACGGTTGTCGTTGACAACGTGTTCTCGACCCCCGTTCTGGGTCGGGTGCTGGAACTCGGGGCAGACATCGTTGTCTACTCCGCCACCAAGCACATTGACGGGCAGGGGCGGGTTCTGGGTGGTGTGGTTCTCGGGACAAGGGACTATGTCCGCAAGACGCTGGAACCTTTCCTGAAGCATACGGGCGGAGCCATGAGCCCGTTCACGGCATGGTTGCTGCTGAAGGGCATGGAGACGCTGGACCTTCGTGTCAGGGCGCAGGCGGAGAGCGCACGGAAGGTGGCCGAGGCGTTCGAAGGTCACGCGCGGCTTGAAAGGGTCATATATCCGGGGCTGCCGTCCCATCCGCAGCACGAAACCGCGATGACGCAAATCAAGAGCGGCGGAACGGTTGCGACCTTCTTGCTCAAGGGAGGGCAGGAGGCTGCGTTCAGGTTCCTGAACGCGCTCCAGATCTTCATCATCTCGAACAATCTGGGGGATGCAAAGTCGATCGTGACGCATCCGACAACCACGACTCATCAGCGACTGACCGACGAGCAACGGGACGAACTGGGCATTTTGCCGGGGCTCGTACGCCTGTCCATGGGACTGGAAGATGTTGATGACTTGATTGGCGACATTCGACAGGCACTCGAGGCCGCATGATGCGGAGCCTGGTCAAGCGTGGTTTGCCGACCCGCAAGCCCGCCGGACCGAAACTGCGGGACCGGCCCGGGGCGCAATGACTTCGAAACCGGTTCTCATTCTTCAACTGCGCCCGGAGGACGAAGCGTCGGATGGCGAATTCCGTGCGTTCATCGAGAAGGGCCGCCTGAATGAAACTGAGGTTCGCCGCCACAGGATGGAGGCGGGTCCGTTGCCGCAGGGGTTCTTGCTCGACGACTATTCGGCCGTCATTGTTGGCGGTGGCCCTGGCTGCGTGAGCGACGATCCGGCTGCGCGCGACCCGGTCGAGGCGCGGGCGGAAGCGGAGCTTCTGGCATTGATGCCCGAGATCCTTTCGCGGGACATGCCTTTCCTCGGGTGCTGCTATGGCATTGGGCTGCTGGCGCACCACCTTGGCGCGCGTGTTTCGAAGGGGCGGTATTCGGAAGTGGTATCGGCCGTGCCGTGCGAATTGACCGAGGCGGGACGGGCGGATCCGCTGCTGGCCGGGCTGCCAGTCAGGTTCAACGCCCTTGTTGGGCACAAGGAAGCGGTTCAGGAACTGCCCGACGGCGCGGTGCATCTCATGTCCTCGGAGACCTGCCCATTCCAGATGATCCGCGCAGGCGAGAACGTCTATGCCACGCAGTTTCATCCGGAAGCGGACGGGCAGGTCTTTGCGGATCGCATCCGAATCTACCGCGAATTCGGTTATTTCCCGCCCGAAGAGGCCGCAGCGCTGACCGAGGCATGCCTGGCTGCGGAAGTGACGGAGCCCGAGCGCATCCTGAAGCGATTTGTGGCGCGTTACGTGACGACCAGACGGTTGTGCAGCGTTCATTGAGACGGAAACGGTGCAGCATTGCCTGCGAGCGATGTCCACCTCCCGTTGCAGGTCGCATGACGGGAGCTACGTGAGCACCCGCACGCCTCGAACCAGGCATTCAAGCGACCGAGCAAGCCGAGGTCCTCTGCAGCCCGTTCTGATCGATGCCCTGAGTCCTGCGGTCCCGATCCAGCGCGCCCGAACATCTGAATTCCGGATGCGGACGGGCGAGGCATCAACTGGAACTGCATCATGCATGGCTCTCGGGCTGCAGGCCAGTGCGTCGACCGCGGTGGCTGTCGGGCGGCATTGCGAGTGCCGCTCCGCGGTTGACTTGGGCAGGTTCCGGGTCCAAGGCTCGCCGCATGGTTGATTTCAGGCCCATCGGATACGTCATCGGCCTTCTCGTCGCCGCACTTGGCATCTCGATGCTGATTCCCATGTTCGTTGATCTTGCCCAGGACAATGACCACGCGGGAACGTTTCTGGAAGTCGCCCTGATCACCCTTCTGATCGGCGGATTGATGGCATTGGCGTCGTCCAATTCGGTGGCGGGCGGCATGAACCTGCAGCAGATTTTCCTGCTGACAACGGGCGTTTGGGTCGTTCTTCCATTCTTCGGAGCGTTGCCGTTCATGTGGGGCGACCTCGGAGCGGGATTCACCGACGCGTATTTCGAGGCGATGTCCGGATTGACAACAACCGGCTCGACGGTGTTCAGCGGGCTGGACGCGCTGCCTTCGGGGCTGCTTGTCTGGCGATCCATGCTGCAATGGTTCGGCGGAATCGGGATCATTGTCGTTGCCATGGCCTTCCTGCCCGAGCTGCGGGTCGGGGGCATGCAGATTTTCCGCTCCGAAGGATTTGACACGGATGGCAAGGTGTTGCCGCGGGCTGCCGAAATCGCGTCCCGCATCTCGATCATCTATCTGGTTCTGACATTTGCGTGCGCGGTGGCGTACATGGTTGCAGGCATGCCACTCTTCGAGGCCGCCAACCACGCGATGACCACTATCGCGACTGGCGGGTTTTCGACCCGTGACCAGTCGTTCGGCAGCTTTCGGGGGGCGCCGGAATACGTCGCCGTGGTTTTCATGATATTGGCTAGCCTGCCATTCGTGCGTTACGTGCAGATCCTGGCCGGTTCGTCAAAGCCGCTTCTGCGCGACACACAGGTGAGGGCGTTTCTGGCGGCATTGTGCACAATTGTCGCCTTGGTCGCAATCCACAGGCTGCTGGTGCAGGGCTCGGCTGTGCATGCTGCCTTGCGCGAGGCCCTGTTCAACATAACTTCGATCATGACTGGCACGGGCTACGCGAGCACGAACTACCAGCTTTGGGGAGCGTTCCCGGTTACGGTCTTTTTCCTTGTCGGCCTAATTGGCGGCTGCGCGGGATCGACCAGCTGTTCGGTCAAGGTGTTCAGGTACCAGATTCTGCTGAAGGCCGTCGCGAACCAGATCCGGCGCATCCAGAGTCCGCACGGAGTCTACCAGCTCAAGTATGCCGGACGGCGACTGAGCGAAGACGTGCTTTCCTCGGTCATGGTCTTCCTGACGATGTTCCTTGTCACGCTCGGAGTCGTGTCAGTGCTTCTTTCGGCCACGGGGCTGGATCTTGTTACGTCCGTAAGCGGCGCGGCCACGGCAATTGCCAACGTGGGTCCTGGCCTTGGCACCATGATCGGGCCGGAAGGGAACTTTGCCGGGCTGAGCGGCGTCGCGAAGTGGATCCTGTTGTCTGCAATGCTTGTGGGGCGGCTGGAACTGCTGGTGGTGTTCGTCCTGTTCACGTCACGGTTCTGGCGCGCCTGAGATTGTGCGTTCCGCGTTTTTGGCGATGTGCTCCGACCTGGGCTTGATCGGTCACTGAATTGCTTCACCGCTGGATGAAATCGCCGTCGCCGTGATTGAGGTAGGTAAGGCTGGTCTTTACGCGTTCGACGCTGTCACCGTTCCGATTCCAGAATTCAGAAGGCAGGCTCTTTGCGCCGCCCTTGACAAATCTAAGCTGCTCAAGGAATGCGTGAAGGGACATAAGTCCATTGGTGATTTCTTCCTTAGTTGCAGACTGGATTGCCTCCCGTGACCCGAATGCGACTTTCACGGTCGCCAACCAAGCGGCATAGTCCTCAGGCACCTGGCTTTTTCGCGGCTGCAACCCACTCGCGGCCGTAGTTTTCTACAATCGCACGACGCGCCTCTGGGTCGCGCAGCGGTGCAGTCTGCCACTTGTTTGTGGCGCGGATTGCTGTCGGCCCGGTGATTGCGTGCCTTGCGTAAGGCAGTCATGACTTTGCCCGCCGGTTCGGCATTGACTTGCACAAGGTCGATATCCTCGAAACAGCGGGCGGGTGGTCTGAGGAAGAGCTTGTAGAGCGCGGTGCCGCCCCGGCGAGCGCGTCTTTCAGGATATCATGCATGGCTCGAACAATGCCTGAGTGACCTGACCTGGATGCTCCGTCTACGGCAGCGTCAGGCAGTCGCCGTCGCGGCAGGACATGAATTCAGGAAAGGGGCTGGCAACGTCCCGCCGACACGATTTCGAACCGAAGGAGAATGACGCCGGAGTGCGCAGAAACAGGGACTCATGATGTCGAGATTGCGGCGGTGTGCGGGTGGAAACTGAACCCGTCGCGGAAACTCCAAGCACCCCAATTCCGGCGCGTGCCGGTGCTTCGCTACAATCGTCATGCCCGGTGCAATGGATTCCCGGAACCAGACAACTCGCACGAGCTACTTCAAGAACTTGGTCTCGCTGGGAAACGTCTCGAGACGCTTGATTGACCGCTTGCGCGGCCTTGCCTATTGAATGCGCAAGACTTTCCGACCGGGAGCAACCCATGGACGCAGATGCACGCCCGAAGAGTTTCCAGGAAATCACCCTTCGGCTTCAAAGCTATTGGGCCAAGAATGGCTGTGCGTTGCTTCAGCCGTATGATCTGGAGGTCGGGGCAGGTACTTTCCATCCGGCCACAATGCTGCGTGCGCTGGGTCGGCGGGAATGGTCAGCGGCCTACGTGCAGGCCTCGCGGCGCCCAACTGATGGACGCTATGGAGAGAATCCGCATCGCCTTCAGCATTATTACCAGTTTCAGGTGATCGTTAAGCCGTCGCCTCCCGATCTCCAGGATCTCTATCTCGGGTCGCTGGAAGCGATCGGCATCGACATGGGACTCCATGACATCCGGTTTGTCGAGGATGATTGGGAGAGCCCGACCTTGGGGGCCTGGGGACTTGGCTGGGAGGTCTGGTGCGACGGCATGGAGGTAAGCCAGTTCACGTACTTCCAGCAGGTCGGCGGGCATGACTGCCACCCGGTTTCGGGCGAGCTGACCTACGGTCTTGAGCGCTTGGCCATGCACGTGCTGGGAATCGACCACGTGATGGAAATGCCGTTCAATGATCCGCAGTCAATGATTGCCCTTTCCTACGGGGACGTCTTCCGGCAGACGGAAGAGGAATATGCCCGCTGGAATTTCGACGTGGCGGACACTGGCATGCTGTTCAGGCATTTCGAGGATGCTGAGGCAGAGTGCCGTCGAATCCTGGAGGCGGAAGAGCTGGACCCGAAGACGGGGAAACGGATCGTGATGGTGCATCCCGCCTATGACCAGTGCATCAAGGCTTCGCACCTGTTCAACCTTCTCGATGCC
>JAPPCV010000054.1 GCA_028824715.1 Boseongicola sp.
ACTGTTAATCAATTGGTCGTTGGTTCGATCCCAACCGCCGGAGCCAACAAAAACAAGGCCTTAGCGAGCAATCGCCGAGGCCTTGATCGCAACTGATCTTTCAGGTCTCGATGCTTCGAGGCCATTTCCCGAGTTCAGCGATGTCAATCCCGAGGAACTTGCTGCGGATAGTCACGGCATGACACAGGAGACCAAATACGATGCAATTGTGAAGCCTGTGCTCGAAGAACAACTTGCGCCCGCACAGATAGTCAACTTGTCTGTCACGGAAGACGAGGACGCTGACGGTGAACCGATCCTTGACATCGCCGTTGTGTTCGAAGCGGAAGACGACAGGCTTGACCCGAACCAAGTTGTTGGATTGATACGGCACTTGCGCGGGCCACTGATCGAAATCGGTTCAGACCGCTTTCCGATCCTGTCGTTCATGACACCAGAAGAAGCGGCGGATGCAGCCGCGTGATCTTTTTCCAGCGCCAGGACACTGCTGGGCAGGGGCCAGGCTGGTTCGCCGAAACAGTCGGATATCACAAGGGCAACGAGCACAGCCTGGTACGCAATGTTTCACGCAATTTGCCGGATTTGCGCTGACACCCTGGTCGGGAAAACGCCATCTTCAGGAAGCCAATGCGCTTGGAACCAAGCATAACGCGCCGTGGAACGTTTGCATGCCAAGAGACGGCATCGACGGAATCCAATTCCGGCGTTCCCGCCTTGAATATTGGACTTTGCCAATCAGTTCATGGCTCATCAGGAGAAGCGGCACAAAGCTGACTGCGACCCATCACAAAGCTTGACACGTCACGAAGTCATCACCGCGACTGACACTGCGGAAGTTGCAACAAGAACTGCAAAACGCTGAGATCAAGCACAGAGCACAGGCGCGCATTTGCAGCCTGGACATTGACGAGACATCGGAACGAATCAATTTGACGGCATCGTTCATTAGCTGTGCTTTGCAAGAGTTGGCGTTCCGGCACGGTGGCCGCTGGGTTTAGGCATGACAAAGCAGGCCAAAGACGGCGACCGTTACCGAAACCGGTGTCGATGACCCCGCCGGAATCGTCCTTTCAGCCAAGAGAAGTGGAGATGGACAAGGCATGCGACATGCCCGGCGAGTCCATCAAGCAGATCCGCCAAGCGTTCATCCGACCGGTGAATGTCCGGCGCACGGTGAGCAGCTGAAACAGCCAATGTGACTGCTCGTCATGATCCCCATCGCGTTGGCAACCTCTGCTGGCTCGTCAACATCGCGGCGCTGAGATCCCGAAAGGCCGAGCGGGGCGACAGCCGGTCCGCGTCCCAAGTGTTGCTCCACACGACATGTACGCATGTTTCGGACGCGTGCGTCCAGCCTTGATCGGCTGGGCGCTTCCCGCGTGTCAGCCGTACGTAGCAAGCCCCATGGAATCGGCCAGCCCTGGTTCCTTGGCAGGGGCCGTCGGGACGACCGCCAGTCAGGCTGCCGTGACAAGGGTCGCGCGCTTCTTCATTTCCCGCTCCTCGGTCGGGTGGCCGGGCCGGCAATCGCGCCGGCCAGAGTGCAATCAGGCAGCGTATGGCAGGCCGACATACTCATAGGCGAGCGCGTGCTGGGCCGCTTCAGACGCCAGCAGCAGGTCATAGTCGTTCTCGCGGATTTTCTGGTCGAACGGATCCTCGTCGGGAAACACGTGCAACAGCTTTGTCAGCCGCCACGAGATGTTCTCGGCAGCCCAGACCCGCATGAGCGCGGTTCCGGAATAGTCGTCGAGCAGGGCGTCGTAGCCGTCCTTGAAGTGCGCCACCAGGGCGCGTTGCAGGTAATAGACATCGGAAAAGGCCAGGTTCAGGCCCTTGGCCCCGGTCGGCGGCACGATATGGCCTGCGTCACCCGCCAGGAACAGGCTGCCGTGGCGCATCGGTTCGCTGACGAAACTGCGCAGGGGCGCAATGGACTTCTCGATCGACGGCCCTGTCTGAATGGTCTTGGCCACGTCAGCCGGGAACCGATGCAACAACGTTTCCCAGAACCGGTCGTCAGACCAGTCCTCTGGCGTATCGGACAGCGGCACCTGGATGTAGTAGCGGCTGAGCATCGGGTTGCGCTGGGCCGCCACCGCCATGCCGTCCTCATGATAGACATAGATGAAGTCGTCGAGCGGCGGCTTCTCGACCATGATGCCAAGCCAGCCGAACGGATAGATGCGCTCGAACTCCTGGCGATGCGCAGCCGGGATCGCCGGACGCGAGGGGCCGTGAAACCCGTCGCAACCGGCAATGAAGCGACAGTCGACGCGATGCCCTTGGCCGCCCATCCGATAGGTCACATGCGGCGAACTGGTCTCGATGTCGTGCAGTGCGACGTCCTTGGCATCGCAGATCACCGCGCCGCCATCGCGTTCGCGGGCGGCATAGAGGTCTTCGGTGATATAGGTCTGGCCATAGGCCATCATTTGCCGGCCCGTCCACTTCTTGACGTCTATGAAGAAACCGGGGCGGTTCTGCCAAAGGATCCTGGTTCCGTCCTTCGCCTTGCCCTGGCGGTCCATGCGCTCGCCGAGCCCGTAGTCGCGCAGCAGCTGTGCGGCACCGGCCTCGAGAACGCCCGCCCGAATTCGACCGAGCACATGGTCCTTGGACTGACGCTCGAGCACGACGTTGTCGATGCCGTTGGCGTCGAGGATATGGCTGAGCAACAGTCCGGATGGCCCGCCGCCGATGATGCAAACCCTGGTCTTCATGGTTTCTCCTTGGACGGAGGCGCGTGGTCAGGCGCGCGCGACCTTGATCTTGGTCCTCTGGTCAGTTCTGCAGAGGACGTGCAGGAAACAGGTCTGCCCGGAAATTTCAAGCATCTCCTGCGCGGATTCGCCAGGTTCGGAGGTTTCCGGACAGGCATGGGCCTCCACCGGACCGGTCTCTCCCGCCTTGTCGGTCCGGTCGACGGCGCCAAGGCTGAAACGGGTTTCCCGCACGGTGCGACATTCCGGCAGGTCGAGCCTCAGCGTGGACACGAAGCGGCCGAACCGGGTCATGAAACAGATCCCGATGCCCGTCTTGATCAGCGCATTGGCGCCCGGAGCGCGGCGATCTTCGGAACTCGGGAACCGAAACGAGGCGCCACAGGGCGAATGCTGCATCTGCGAGATGTCCGAGACGCCATCTTCGCGCGATTCAGCCACCGCGCCCATGTTTGGCCGCGGGTCCAGTCCTGCCGCCGGTGACGCGCCGCCCGATGCCGTGCCCCGGACGGCCGTCGTCGCGGCATCAGCGTGGCTCGGTTGGCGCGCGTTCTCCGGTTCGCACGTGGGCGTGCGCAGTGGCTGCCCGTCCTCACGGGCTGCGAAGGTCGACCCGCTCCGGAGCCGGACCCTTGTCAGTGACCGCAATTTTCCTGTATTTCGCACTGCATTTCTTTCACGGTGGCACCATGGCGCTCGACGGGGCCGAAAACCTGAACTCGCTTGGCTTTCCGAAGCTCCCTTCGGAAACCCGTGTCGTCGTGGCCATGTCCGGCGGCGTGGACAGTTCCGTCGTGGCTGCCGAGCTCGCGCGCGAGGGCTATGACGTGGTGGGCATTACGCTTCAGCTCTATGATCACGGTGCCGCCTTGGCAAAGAAGGGCGCGTGTTGCGCAGGGGCGGACATCCGCGACGCGCGCCGGGTGGCGGAAGCGATGGGGTTTCCCCACTATGTCCTCGACTACGAGAGCATCTTTCGTGAAACCGTGATCGACGAGTTTGCGGAAAGCTACCTTGCGGGCGCAACACCGGTGCCGTGCATTCGCTGCAACGAACGCGTGAAGTTCAGGGATCTCCTGGAGACCGCGCATGACCTCGACGCGGATTGCATGGCCACGGGACATTACATCCAGCGGAAGCTCGGCGAATCGGGGCCGGAGCTGCACATGGCCGCGGACCCGGCCCGGGACCAAAGCTACTTTCTGTTCACGACGACGCCGGAACAGCTCGAGTTCCTGCGCTTTCCCCTTGGACACCTGGCTTCCAAGAAGGAGACGCGCGAACTCGCGAGCGCGCACGGCCTGTCCGTGGCCGACAAGCCCGACAGCCAGGACATCTGCTTCGTCCCAGGCGGCAACTACGCGTCCGTCATCGAGAAACTGCGTCCAGGGGCCGCCGAGCCCGGCGCGATCGTCCATGTCGACGGCCGCGAAATGGGCATGCACGCGGGCGTCATCCACTACACGGTCGGGCAGCGGCGGGGCCTCGGAATCGGCGGGCTGGAAGAGCCGCTCTACGTGGTCCGGCTGGATGTCGACAACAAGCGGGTCATCGTAGGGCCGAAGGAAATGCTCGCCACCCGCACCGTGCCTGCTCGCGAGATAAACTGGCTTGGAGACGAACCCTTCGACAGCGCGACCGCGTGGACTCTCTCGGTCAGGGTCCGATCGACGAGGCCGCCGGCAGAAGCCGTGATCCATCCGGTTTCGGCAACAGAAGCGACAATCGAGCTCCTGGCCCCGGAAGAAGGCGTTTCGCCCGGGCAGGCATGCGTCTTCTACGAAACCGGTGGCAGCCGCGTCTACGGCGGGGGCTGGATCTGGCGCGGGTCATGATCCCGCGAACCGCCCGGACGGTCTCCGGAATCATCGACCGCAGGGAGTGCGGGATGCCGACAACGGCCTTGGATCCTCAACCGTCTGCGCCGACGGCGGCGGGATCATTCTCCTCGGCCGTAACCGTTTCTCGAAAGCGCCGCGAGAACCGACCTTGCCGCACGAAGCCCCGGCGTCTCCTCTCCACGACCGAGGCGCGTCATGGTCATTGCCATGGCATCCAGTTGGGCCTCGCGAGCCGCATGACCTGACAGCAATTCGTTCATCGCTGCCGCGATTGCAGCAGGCTTGCAGCCCGGCCCCAGGAATTCCGGGACCGTTCTGGTGTCCGTCACAAGGTTGACCAGCGTCACGGTGTCAATGGTCGCCAACCGGCTCATCACCTGCCACGACAGCCAGTTCATGTCGTAGGCAACGACCATGGGCGTCGCGTTCGCGGCAAGCTCCAGCGACACCGTCCCGGATGCGGCCAGGGCAGCGTCAGCAGCGGCAAATGCCGCACGTTTCAGTTCGGAAGCACCGTCACGGGGATCAAGGACGATCGGCTCTCCGGGCCATGCACGAACCCCTTCGCGGACAGCCGACGCGACCGGACCCGCAGCGGGGACGACGATACGGACCTCGGGCCGGATTTCCAGAACCCTGCGCATCGCCTCTCCGAAGACTGGCACGAGGCGCGCGACTTCCTTCGGGCGCGACCCGGGGAGCGCCAGCACGATGGGCGCGTCTCCAGATCCGGTCTCCGCACGAAATGCCCGGACGTCTTCGGAACCGGCAAGCGGCTCGGCCACGACTGGATGCCCCACGAAATCGCATGTCATTCCCGCTCTTGTCATGTGCGGGGGCTCAAACGGCAAAAGCGCCAGAACGTGGTCCGTGTAGCGGGCCATCTTCTCCGCCCGCCACGCCCTCCAGGCCCAGACCGACGGGGCCACGTAGTGAATGCATCGCATGCCTGGAATCCTTTTCCTGACAGCGCACGCCATGCGTTGCGAAAAGTCCGGCACGTCGATCGTGATCAGCGCATCCGGCTGCCAGGCCACGCAATCCGCCACCGCCTCGTTCAATCGCCGGCGAAGCTGCAGGTATTTCGGCAGCACCTCCGCAATTCCCATCACCGACAGCTCGTCCATGGGAAAGAGGCTCTCCATGCCCTCCGCCTGCATTTCCGGACCCGCAACGCCGCGAAATTCCAGGTCCTGCACCAGGGATCCAAGTCCCCGAATCAATGCCGCGCCCAGCTTGTCGCCGGAAGCCTCTCCTGCCAGCAGATAGAGCTTCATGAGATCGACCGGCCCGGCCGGTCAGATGGCACCGGACTCGTCACGGTCGGCGCACCCAAAGAAAGATGCCGGCATCGTCGGCCACCTGCACCGATTTCTCGCGATCCAGCACCATGACTCCTCCAGCCTCGACGACAATGCCACGGAGTCCCGCTGCCGCCACGCGGGTCGCGGTGTCAGGGCCTATCGTCGGCAGGTCGACACGACGATCCTGCCCCGGTTTCGGCGCCTTCGCGAAGACTCCTCCCGATCCGTCTGGCCTACGGACCAGGCTCTCCAGCATCCAGTCGGTGCCGTAGCTCGCCTCGATGGCGACGACCTGCCCTTGATGAACGACGCAGGCCTGGCCGATGTCCGCGATGCCGACCGCCACCAGCGCGGCGTCGGCACGGTTGGCATCCTCGATGTCTCCGGGTGCCGGTTGCTTGCGCGTGAGGACGCCGGGAGCCGGCAACAGGTCAGGGGCAAGTTCGTGTGCCGCGCGAATGACAAATCCCTCCGCCTCGAAAATCTGCAGCAGGATCGCGAGTGCCCCATCGTCCCCCTTCTCAAGCGCCGCAACGATCCGGTCAACATAGGGCTGGCTGCGCGCTTCGGCCTCGCCGGGTTCGAATTCCGGGCGTCGGACGGCGCCTGCGAAGCAGAGTTCCGTCACGCAACGTGCCTTGAGCGCGTCCATGAAGCTTGCAATCCGGTCAAGGCGAAAGGTCAGTTCCGTGCCGATCTCGGGGGACGTGCCATCGATCCGCGCCAATACCGGCTGCACGGGAACCGCTCGCACAAGATGGCCGGGCAGCCCGCCATTTCCGGCGACCAGCGCCAGCACCTCAACGCTCCGGCGTGAGATAGCTGCGGTCAGACGCGCCCAGGATGAACTCAACGATGTCCCGCACGTAGGCGCTGGAGGTTTCGTCGCCAAGCCGGCGGGCACGGTCCTGGAAGGTGCCTTCTCCCTGCGCCAGGGTCTGGAAGGCGGCGCGAAGGGCCGTGATGTCTTCCCGGGAGACACCCTTGCGCTTGAGCCCCACGAGGTTCAGCCCTTCAAGCTGCCCCCGCGGCGCCTGGACAAGGCCGTAGGGAATCACGTCATTCGTGACCATTGTCACCGCGCCGATGATCGCGCCCTTGCCCACGCGAACCCATTGATGGATTCCGGAAAGCCCGCCGATGATCACGTCGTCCTCGATCACGCAATGACCGGCGATCGCGCCCTGGTTCGCGACGATCACCCGATCTCCAACCTGGGCATCGTGAGCCACGTGCGACCCGGTCATGAAAAGACAGTCGTCTCCGACACGGGTCACGCCTACGCCCCCAGCCGTCCCGGTGTTCATGGTCACGCCTTCGCGAATGCGATTCCTCTTGCCGACAACGAGCCGCGTCCTCTCCCCCTTGTACTTGAGGTCCTGGGGAATCTCGCCCACGACAGCGCCAGGGAAGATCATGGTCCCGTCACCGACCTCGGTCTGTCCGGTCACGACGGCATGCGACTTCACGGTAACGCCTTCACCGAGGGTGACCTCCGGGCCGATCACCGAGAAAGGCCCGACATTTGCGCCTGGCCCGATGACGGCCCCCGCCTCCACAATGGCGAACTCATGGACCGTGGCCTTGGGATCAATGCTCACTTCGGCAAGTCCATCATTGCGGTGAATTCGCATTGACAGGCGATCCCGCCGTCCACGGTGGCAACGCCCCTGAACTTCCAGACCTTGCCTCCGCCGCGCAGCTTGGTGATCTCCATCCTGAGAACGTCGCCAGGCACGACCTTGCGACGAAACTTCACGCCGTCCATCGCCATGAAATAGATCGAGATCCCTTTCTCGGCGAGGCCCAGCCCGATCCCCGCGATCACGGCCGATGTCTGGGCCATGGCCTCGACCATGTACACGCCCGGAAAGACCGGCTCGCCCGGGAAATGGCCGGCAAAGAAGGGTTCGTTGATCGTGACGTTCTTGATCCCGACCCCGCGCTCCGTGCCATCGATCTCGACGACCCTGTCCACGAGCAGGAAAGGAAAGCGATGCGGAATTATCTTCTGGATCAGCCCGATATCCGCTGTCTTCAATTCATTGCCCATGGAGCCATCCCTTTTTCTTGAGGTAGCAAGGCGGAACGGTCGCCGCAAGGCGGCGGTTTCCGGACGTGCTCCCGCCGCGCGGCTCGCCGGAGCCGGGCAGCGGAAGGGATTGAACCTCACCGGGGCACATGCCAGCCTGCACCGAATTGAGCAACCTGACCAACGGGAGGCGACATGATCGACGAGGTCACCGTTCCGGCCAAGAAGGTCAACGCTGCCATTCTGGCCGGCTGCCTTGTGGCGTTCCTCAGCTTCGGCTTTGCGGCGACCTTTGGAATCTTCCTCAGCCCGATGAGCGAATCCCTCGGCTGGGGCCGAGAGACGTTTTCCCTCTCGGTCGCAGTCCAGGTCCTCACATGGGGCATCATGCAACCGATCGCCGGCGCCGTGGCCGACAGGTTCGGGACCGCGAGGGTCCTGGCTTTCGGCGCGGTCTGCCTGGGCTTCGGATTCGCGTTGCGGGGCATCGTGACAGACCCGACGCTCTTCATCCTGACAGGCGTCCTGGTCGGCGCGGGCATCGGAGCCGGGTCGTTTCCGATCGTCATCGGCGCGCTTGGAAAGATCGTCTCCGAGGAGCGGCGCAGCTTCATTCTTGGCCTCGGCACAGCCGCAGCTTCCCTTGGCATGTTCATGGCAGCGCCGGCGGCAACCACGATGATCGGGACGATCGGCTGGTCGACCGCGCTGATCGTGATCGGCGCCAGCTTTGCCCTGATCCTTCCCGGCCTCGTGTTCATCGCCCGGGTTGCAACGCCCAGCGCTTCGGGAACCTCCGCCACGGACTTCGGCAACGCGCTTGGCATGGCATTCAGGGACAGGAGCTATCTCTGCCTGTTCTTCGGGTTCTTCGTCTGCGGGTTTCACGTCGCATTCATCCAGACGCACCTGCCCGCCTACGTGATTGACGTCGGGATGGCGGCCTGGATCGGCGGGTGGTCGCTGGCGCTGATTGGACTCTTCAACGTCGCGGGATCATTCCTTTCAGGATGGTCGGGCCAGGTTTACTCGAAGAAGTGGGTGCTGAGCGGAATCTACTTTGCGCGCGCAGTTGTCATCACCGCCTTCCTGCTGGTTCCGGTCACCGAATTCAGCATCCTCGCCTTCTCGGCAGTCATGGGACTTCTCTGGCTGTCGACGGTTCCGTTGACCATGGGCCTCGTCGCGCAGACGCAAGGGCTGAAGTTCTTGTCGACATTGGCAGGTCTCGTCTTCCTGAGCCATCAGACCGGGAGCTTCCTGGGCGCCTGGCTGGGTGGCCGGATCCATGACCTCAACCAGGACTACACGCCAATGTGGTGGACGGCGGTTGCGCTCGGTCTGCTGGCCACGCTCCTGCACCTCCCCATTCGCGAATCACCAGGAGCTCTTGCGCTCGCCGAAGAGTCCTGAACGGAATCCGGCAAGGGCCGGGTCCGGTCACGCATTGGACGGCGGGGCACGACGAGCGCGGGATCTGGCGCAAAGGCGAATGCGACCGGAAACGCCGACACGGTGCTTGCGCGTTGACTGCAAAGCCGCAAGAAGACCCGTGGCCCGAGCATTGGTTCAAGCCGGGCGACCTGAAACCCATGGAGCATCGGAGCCGCGAAATGCAGAAGAGCCTTTCCCGCAGCGACTGGGTGCGAACGCCCGTCATCTTCGTCGTCAACGCATGGTCCAGTCTCTTGTCCTGCCGCCGTCACGGCAAAATCCGCACGGAACGAGCGCACAGGACCGGTTCCCGGCCGTTGCCGGCGGAAGACGAGACACGAGCGGGACGGGACAAGGCTTCTTCCGCGGCAGTGGACAATTCCAGTCTGGCGTCCTCTTCCGTGATCCGTTGGCAACCGTCCCGTCCCCCGCTTGCCTCGATGGCGTTCTGATTGCCGCGAGGCACACATGGATCCGAACCTGCTTCTGCTTGCCACCTCCGCAATCCTGCTTGGCGGTTTCCTGAAAGGGGCGACCGGCGCTGGCGCACCCGTGGTTGGCGTCCCGATCCTGGCCGCGATCTTCGATGTACAGCTCGCGGTGGCTGTCTTTTCCGTGCTCAACCTGTTCTCGAACATCTGGCATTCGCACGCCTATCGAAAGTACCGTGGGCCGTTCCGGCTGGTCTACGGTTTTGCGATCGCGGGTTCGGTCGGGGCGATCGCCGGATCAGTCCTGCTGGCATCCCTGCCCACTGACGTCCTGATGGCCTCGCTGGCCGCCATGGTGCTCGCGTACATCCTCCTGCGGCTCTTTCAGCCGGACTGGGTGTTGAGTCGATCCACAGGAATGCGGCTCGTGCCCTACGTCGGCATCGTCGGGGGATTGATGCAGGGGGCCGGAGGAATCTCCGCGCCAGTCTCCGTGACCTTCCTGAATGCCATGCGTCTTCCCAGGGAAGAGTTCATTGCGACAATCTCGGTCTTCTTCGTCACCATGTCGGTCGTGCAAATCCCGTCTCTTGCCTACCTTGGCATCCTGACGACAGACCGCACGCTCATGGCAATGGCGGCCGCGGTTCCCCTGTTCCTCGCCATGCCGATCGGTGAATTTGCGGCCAGATACATGTCAAAGGCGGTGTTCGACCGGATCATTCTGGTTCTGCTCGCCGTGATTGCAGTCCGGCTGATATGGACATCGATCAGCTAGCCCGGATCGCGCGCCAGAATCGAGAGTTGCGGCGCCGTCCGTTGAATCCGAGCGACTCTTCCGGGCCTTCAGCCGCGATGGCGGAAATTGTGGCTCGTGCAGCAGGGCAACGCGGCATGAAGGGCCACGCTCCGCCATTCACCGCGCACCGAGAAACACCTGGGAAGAGTCGCCCCCAAGCCCGGGCCGCGCTTCCTGAAAGAGTGCGCCGTTCCGAGTTGACAATGACAGAGCCGTTCAAGCGTCCGCCAACCAGGGCAACTTGGACCGACCTGCATGCCTCCAGGGGACGCGAAGCAGGTCGCCTGCAGCGGGGAACCTCGAAATGACAGGCGGGTTCCACCCTCATGTCCGTCTGCGGGAATCGCGGTCAGGCACGTCCACGCGGATCGTCACGATATCGGTCTCGTGATATTGCTGGTGGCGAACCCAGGACGCGAGGTGTCGCAACAGCCTGAGCGAGACTTCCCGCCCGATCAGGTCTTCCTCCACCCGTTCGCCGAGCAGAGCAAGCCGGTCCTGCAGGTTTCCGCTGCCCGTCAAGGCGACGAATTCCAGAATCGCGCCGCCGTCCTCCTTGCGCGCCGTCAGGAGCAAGCGGCGTGGCTGTGACTCCTCTTCGGCTTCGTCCTGCCGCACGAGCGACAGCAACGTCTCCTCGGCTGCCGCATCAAGGCGATCCGACATCGCCGTGTCCCAGCCGCTGCGGGACGCGAACGCGGCAAGAAAGGCCCTGATGTCTCCCAGCGCCGAGACGTCCAGCGCCACCTCGACCCGGCTGAGACCTGGCTTCGTCAGCTCCGTGAACAGCGTCATGACAATGGCCACGAGCCCGCCGGCCACCATTCCGTTCTGCAGATGAGGGCCAGCGAGCGCCGTTACGTATTCCGGAAACACGACGCCGTTCTGGAAGCCGACGCCGACCCAGAACGCGACTCCCGCGATCATGCCCTTCCTGTAGTCGATTCCGTCCTGGACGACGATTTTCATGCCGATCACGAATATGGACGCCATCGTCACCGTAATGAACGCAGCAACCACAGGACCCGGTATTGCCAGGATCACGGCGAGCGCCTTGGGAAGGAATGCCAGCAAGACGACTATCGCCCCGTAGGCGACCCCGACCCGGCGGGAGCTGATTCCCGTAAGTTCGATCATCGACGTGCCCGTCGGACGGAAACCGATCGGCATCGTTCCCGCGAGGCCGGACAGCAGATTGCCGGTTCCGTCTGCGGCAACCGCGCCTTGCGTCGTTCGGAAGTCAGCCGCCCGGGGCGCGGACCAGGCGACGCGCTGGACGGCGATTGAGCCGCTGATCGTCTGAATCGTGCACACGACGGAAATGAACAGGAATGCAGGAAGAAGGCCCCAGAACGCGGGTCCGAAGTCGAGATCAAGACCCGACCATTGAGCTTTCGGAAGACCAACCCACGACGCCTTGGCGATACGGTCGATGTCGTACAGGCCGAAAGCGCCGGCGACCAATGAACCGGCGACGATGCCGATTACCGGTGCCCAGAGTCGCAGCGGGCCCTTCGCCTTCAGAACGATGACGGCGATAACGAGAAGGGTCGCGAGCGTGCTCAACGGAGCCGCCGATGGCGGGGACCCCGCCGGCACGTTCTCCAGCTGATCGAAGATGACCGGCATCACCGTGACCGGAGTCAGCATGATGACCGTTCCCATGACGGTCGGTGTCAGAATTCGCCGAAACAGCGAGAGCCGTGCCGAGAACGCGAGCTGAAAGAGAGACAGGACGAGCACGAGGATGGCCAGCAATGCCGGGCCGCCCTCGGCCAGTGCCGCGACGCTGACCGCAATGGCGGCTCCGGACGTTCCCGTCACGAGTATGTGACCGGCACCTACCCGGCCGACCCGGAGCGCCTGCAGGATCGTGACCGCGCCGCAGATCATGACGGACGCGGACACTGCCCAAAGCAGGAGCGGTTCGGCCTGATCCGCAGTCCGGAACACGACCGTCGGAATCAGCACTGTTCCGGGCACGGCCAGGCCCGCCATTTGCAGTCCGAGACCGGCGGCGAGCATCGGCGGGACCTTCTCGTCGGGATGGCGACCAGGATCGGCATTGGCACTTGACGTTTCAGCGCTCATGTTTTCAGCACCACTCCGAAAGACTTCGAATCGACCACCCTGCAAGGCATCTGCGAGAGCGAAAGTCGCGGGCGATGGCTCCCGGTCCTGTCAGGACATGCATCCGCAGACGTGGCATCAGAGCAGCCCTGGAAGCCAGAGGCAAGTCGCCGGCACGGCCAGAATGATCGCGACGCGGACGAAATCGCTCATCAGGAACGGCAAGGTCCCTCTGAACGACTCGCCGAGCGGCACCTCGTCGGCCAGGGCGTTGATCACGTAGACGTTGAGGCCTATCGGCGGGGTGATCAGCCCGACCTCGACGACGATCAGGGTCAGGATCCCGAACCAGATGGCGACCTCCTCCTCCGTGAGGCCGAATTCAAGGCTCGTGACCAGGGGAAAGAAAACCGGCACCGTAAGCAGGATCATGGCAAGGCTGTCCATGACGCAGCCGAGGACCAGATAGACGAGCAGGACGCCAATCAGGATTGACATTGGCGCCAGTCCCGATTCCGCGAATGCGTCAGCCAGCTCGACCGGGATTTGAGACAACGCGAGAAACCCGTTGTAGATCTCGGCCCCGATCAGGATGAGGAAGATCGCCGCAGTTGCCTGCGCGGTTTCAAGCACGCTCGAGACAAAGCCCGCCCAGTTCAGCCGTCCGGACACGGACGCCATCAGGAACGTGGCTGCAGCCCCGATCGCGGCGCCTTCGGTCGGGGTGAACACGCCGAGATAGATGCCGCCAATGACCAGCAGAAAGATCGCGGCGACAGGCAACACCGGACGCAAGCTGCCCAGCCGCTCGCGGAACGGCACGGCCGGTACAACCGGAGCCGACGCAGGATTGAGCCGGACATAAATGCCGACCGCGGCGGAATAGCCGAAGGTCGCAATGACGCCTGGGATCAGTGCGGCGAAGAACAGCTTTCCGATCGATTGCTCGGTGATGATCGCGTAGATCACCAGAACCAGCGACGGAGGGATCAGGATTCCCAGGGTGCCGCCGGCAGCCAGCGAGCCGGTGGTCAGCGCACCGGAGTAGCCGCAGCGCCGCATCTCTGGCAAGGCCACTGACGCCATGGTCGCCGCGGTCGCGACCGACGACCCGCAGATGGAGCCGAACGCGGCGCATCCGCAAACGGTCGAGATGGCCAGCCCACCGCGGTGGTGCCCCACCCAGGCACGCGCCGAGTCGAACAGCGAACGGCCCAGCCCCGCACGGATGGCGAACTGGCCCATAAGCAGGAACAGCGGCAACACGGAGAGAGTGTAGCCCGAAACCCGACCGAAGGGTCCGGTGTTGAGCAGGCCAAGAAGCGCTTCCCATCCCGCGAGCGACGCGAAACCGATGCTGCCGACCGCGAACATCGCGATCGCGACTGGCATCCGAAGGGCGATCAGTACCAGGCAGACGCCAAACAGGAGCCCGCCGAACGCGATATCGGTCATTTGCCCAGCGTGCGCAGACGGAAGCAGAGGCCCCAGACGCAGACGGCGGTCAGCAATGCCGCCGCCGGCAACGCGGAGAAATAGCCTAGCCAGACCGGAATGCCGAGAAACAGCGTCGTCTCGCCGTCTTCGAACTTGTGACTCCCGCCGACGAAGAGACGCCAGGTGATCAGTGCCGCGACGACCGCGAAGACGAGATTGTGTGCCGTATCCAGGGCCGCCTGGTGACGCTGACGCATCCGTCCGGTGAAGAATTCGACGACGATGTTGGCGTTCCTCATGAAGCAGTAGGGAAAGAAGGCGAATACGGCCACACCGCAGACAATCTCGGTGATCTCGTAGTCGCCGGGTATCGGCGCGTTGAAGAGGTAGCGGCCAAGGACGCTGGTCCCGGTCATCGCAACGATTCCGACCATGAGAATGCCGCCAGCTATCGCGAACGCCCTGGCCAGACGCCAACAGACGGCGCCGAGACCGCGTTCCGCCCAATATGGAACCCGTTCGTGAAGCCCGCCTCCTTCATCGCAGTCCGTCACCCGTCCCCCACTATTGCTGGTCGGCGCCGTGCTTGGCCAGCAGGCGCGTTGCGTCGGCAAGCAGCGCCTGCCCGTCGTGCCCCAGGGCGCCCACCTTCTCGATCCAGTCGTCAACGACAGTCCGGGTCCTTTCCTGCCAGCGTAGCCGCTCCGCCTCCGACAGCGACAGGATCGGCTGGCCCCGCTCGACCGCAATCGCCCGGCCCGGCTTCTCGTCATCGTCCCACATCCGGCCGAGCCGTTCGGCCAACGCCATCCCGGTGCTGTCGTCAATGATGGCCTTTACGTCCGGCGGCAGTTCGTCATAGCGCTGCTTGTTCATCGTCATCACGAACAGGACGCGGGAAAGAGAGGCTTCGGTATGGAACTTCGTGACCTCATGCAGGCGGAAGGGACGCATTATGGTCCAAGGGATCGCGGTTCCTTCGACCACGCCCCGGGACAGGGCCTCGTAGACGGCGGGCACTGGCATGCCGACCGGGACGGCGCCCAACGCACGTAGCGTTTCCGCGCTGATCCGCGATGGCGCGCGTATCTTCATCCCTGCGAAATCTTCGAGCACGCTGATCTGTTTCCCGGCCGTGTGGACGTGGGTCGGCGCAGTGCTGTGAAAGACCAGCGGGTGAGTGTCGTTGTATTCTTCCCTCAGCCAGTTCCGATGGAACTCCGTCAGCGCCTGGCTTGCCGCCAGCGCGTTGCCCGACAGGAAGGGTAACTCGAACACTTCCGTCAGGGGAAACCGTCCCGGCGTATAGCCGGGTATCGTCCAGACGATGTCCACCACGCCGTCACGCGCCTGGCCATAGAGATCCGCTGGCCTGCCGCCAAGCTGCATGGCCGGAAACACTTGGATCTTGACCCGGCCCTCAGACCTTTCCTCAACCTCGTCTGCCCAAGGCTGCAAGAACAGCCGGTGGGCGATTGCCTTGGGCGAGTTGAAATGGTGCAGCCGAAGGATGATCTGTTCCGCTTCGGCACGATACGGAAGCGAACAAAGCAGCCCCGTGACGAACATGACCATCGCCACGGCACCAGAAAGTCCCCGAACTACGCGCATATTCTCTGGCCTATCGGCTCCCGACGTCTGGCCAGGGCCAAGCCACGCGGACTCGGCGGCCGCGGCTTGGGCAACCAAGCCTGGCGGAGAGGCAACGCATCAAGCCGCGGCGCGCCACGCCGCAACGAGCGCGACTGGAGGCCGACTATGGCCAGCACGCTGTCAACGTTGGCCTCCGGGGCGAAAGAGCGCCCGCCCGGCCCGTACTTGTTCTTGATCGCGGAAGGATCAAGACACGCCGAGGTGCCTAGCCCGGGCATCCGGTCTTCCAGTCCAGTTGCCGTACGCTGACCTCGTCCAGAAGACCCATTTTTTGCAGGGGATGGTCGGCGAGGAAAGCCCGTGCCGCGTCGAGCGAAGGGGCTTCGATGATGCTGAGAGTGCCGTTGATGGCGCCCTCTTCGTCGAGAGTCGGACCGCCGCAATGATGGGTCACGTCGGGATGGCCCGGACGGTCGCTCAGATAGGACACGACGCTGTCGAGCGCTTCCTGCCGCTCTTGGCCTGTGTCGGGCTTGTCCGAACCGAATATCACGAAATACATCTGAATCTCCTTGTGTTGAAGGCGGCAACCGCCGCCATGCAGCAAGAAGTCTAGCCGGGAGCCGGCAATCTCGCCAGACTATTCTCCCTCAGATGTCGGCAATACGCCATATGTCCGCCGCAAGTGCCCTGCCGTCTGTCCGGTCCTTGGATGGCTCCCAAAACCAAGGAGCAGAGAGCTGTGGGACTGGAGAGGGCGATGCAGCGAAGTAGGCGAATGAAGTTCGAGAAACTCTTCGATAGGAAGCAAGCCGGGCAACTGAGGCAGAAGGATGCGGCGAGGGTGCTAGTGTTTCGATGCGGACCTTCCGGCGCTGGGAGGGCCGCTACGGGGCCGAGGGCGGCGACGGCCTACTGGACCGCCGGCTCGATCGCGTTGCGGGCTACCGGGTCCCGGCGGACACCGTGACGGAGGTGCTGGAGCTGTACGACACGATACACGGGAGCTTTCGAATGTAGCGTGATTGATGTCCTCCCTGCGCTGGCATCTTCCGGTAGAATTGATTTTCGGGCTTGCTAATGTATCTACATTAGTGTATACGTCCGACCAGTGCCAAGGTGCCTATCTTTTGGAAGTCTCTTGGGATGGAGTTTGAAATGGATTGCAGTGACGAAACATTCAGAGACGTGGTAAGGACCAGTGGAAATCACCTACTTCGAGTGGGACGCAAACAAACGCAAGGCGAACCTGCAGAAGCACGGCGTTGACTTTTTGTACGCCGCTTTGATCTTCGAAGGGCGCGTCCTGACGAAGATTGATGACAGACAGGACTATGGGGAGGTTCGAGAGATCTCCCTCGATATGGTTGATAACGAGGTGTATTGTGTCACCCACACGCGACGCGGCAACCGTGTCAGGATCATATAGGCATGGAAAGGAGGCGCGAAGGAACATGGGAAATATCGCGAAAGCGTCCCTTGAGGAACTGAGGAAGATGAAAGAGGAGGGCCAGATCAGCCCCCCTCGCCCGGATGCGGTACCAGTAGAATTGCCCGCCGACTTCTGGGACAATGCAGAGGTGAAGTTTCCGGTCTCCAAGCAACCCGTCAACCTGCGTATCGATGTGGACATCCTTGAGTTCTTCAAGGAAGGTGGACGGGGCTATCAATCCCGCATTCATTCGGTTCTGAGATCATATGTGGACGCTCAACGACGGCCATAGTCTACCCGATAGGCCAAAACGGAAAGCACCGCAGGTCGATTCCGGTAGAGGGGTGCGCCAGTTTAACTGGTGAATGTGCAGCGAGTGAAAGTCTCGCAGGAAGGAAAGGCTAATCACCAACTTTCACCGCGAGCCATGCGTCGGTCATCGTGAGGTGGCAGGCGAAGCGTTGGTAGCGGCATGTATGGGCCGGGCCACGGAGCTTGTTTCATTGTGAGTTTCCTTCTGAGTCGCTTGAAAACATTGGCAATTCCCTTTGGGAGGGCCCTGACGCGGGCTGAGTTCCCGCCTTGGCCGCGGCGGCCACCCCTTCGTCCTGCAAGTCGACGGCCCTTATTCGCCAGGGGGCTTTCGCAACGGCCTGCCGGGCCGGAAGCACCCCGTGCCTGATCAGCTTCCGGATCACGTGACGGCTGACGCGGAGCCTGTCCGCAGCCTCGGCCAAGGTCAGGATCTCGTCGCCTCAGCGGATCGCGCTCGGCGAACCCGGCGCGGACACGGCGCCAAGCAACTCCGCCACTCCGGAGGCGTCGAAGTCGCCGGGACCAAGCTCGCGAACTGCAACCTGTTCGTGAATCAGGCCGGTCACGTGACGAAAGCGGTTGATCGAGTCCGGGGCGTAGCCGAGGCCCTCAAGTTCGGCGAGAAACCTGTCCCTGTACGGGGCCAGCCAGTCGTCTGATGTGCGAGAGGCGCCTCGTCCTGCCAGCAGCTGGCCGTCTGGTCAGGGACACCCCCGGCGTCACGCCTGTGAACGCGCACCGAAGGGGAACCCACCATGCGGCCGCGGACCGGACCGTTCCCCCGTCATCGCCGGCAAGCCTATGAAGCCGCCCCATGACCAATCTCCAAGTGACGTTCCTGCTCCACTGGTTGCAGCGGTTGCTGCCGGTCGTGTACGGGCCGTACCCGCTCCTCGAGGTCGCGCCACGGCGCGCCGGTGCGACGCACGAAGAAAGTGCCGTTCGTCACCCTTCGGCCGTGCCTCCATTCCAGCCCCTGGTGCCCTTGGAAAGGGTCCGAGCGGAGAATCTCCCGCTCCGCGCCGCCCATTCCGTGCCGACCACCCCTCATGCCTCGAACCGCTTTCGGCAACGCTGACAGGTCCGTCCAGAGCGTCAACTATTGGGTACATTGCTGGGCCTGGGAACCGGCGCGCCCGCGTCAAATGCCCATGTTCATCTCATTTGTCCCGGAAGGAACAAGGCGATCTGCGGAAACGCGACGAGCAACGCAAGGCACACCGCCATGGCGACCCAGAACGGCAGGACACCTCGAAAGATCGTGCTCATGGGAACGCCTGCAGCGACGCCCTTGACGACGAAGACGTTGATGCCGACGGGCGGCGTGATCAGGCCCATCTCGATCACGACAACGCAGATCACCCCGAACCAGATCGGGTCAAACCCGAGACCGGCAATGATCGGGAACACGACCGGCATCGTGACGACCAGCATGGCGAGACCATCGAAGAACATGCCAAGAATGACGTAGCCGACCAGGATCAAGGCCAGGGTTCCGTAGGGGCCGAGGCCGAATGCCTCTAGCTGCAACGCAAGGGTTTCGGGAATGTGCGTGAGTGCAAGGAACGGCCCGAAGACATGTGCCCCGATAATGATCAGGTACAGCATCGCGGTCGTCGTCACGGTCTCAAGCAGGATCTCGGGCACCTCGCGGAATTTCACGGCGCCGGTCCCGAGCGCCAGAAGCGAGACAAGGGTCGCGCCTACGCCGGCGGCCTCGACTGGCGTGAAGACACCAAGATATATGCCCCCGATTGATGCCAGGATGACCCCGATCAGCGGCAGCGATCTCAGGGACGCCATCATTTTCTCGCTGCCAGTCGTGCTTGGGCCGACCGGACCGGATTCGGGTCGTATCGACGTGACCGTCAAGATGACAGCCACGAAAAGGAGCGAAAGCAGAATGCCGGGCAAGATGCCCGCAATGAAGAGCTTGCCGATGCTCTCTTCGGTCAGGATCGCATAGAGCACGAAGCCAGTGGACGGTGGAATCAGTATGCCAAGCGTACCGCCTGCAGCGACTGAACCCGTCGCAAGTCCGTCGGCATAGCCGAACCGCTTCATTTCCGGCAGGGCGACCTTCCCGATGGTCACGGCGGTCGCGACGGATGACCCAGAGACGGCGGCGAATGCGGCGCAGCCCAGGACCGTAGACGACGCCAATCCACCCCTCAACCTGCCGACCCAGGCGTACGCCGCCTCGTAGAGCCGCTGGGAATAACCTGCCGCACCGGCCATGTTGCCCATGAGCACGAAGAGCGGGATGATCGAAAGCGAATAGGCCGTAATCGACGAATAGGTCTCCGACGACAGCGTGGCGATGGCCGTCCGTTGGCCGTCAATGACCCAAATGCCCCCGAACCCCACGACAAGAAGAGCCATGCCCACCGGCAATCGCGCGACAAGGCAAAGGAAGAGCGCGACGATGCCCCAGACCCCGATCAAGGTTTCACTCATGGTCGTCGACACCCTGCAGAAACTGTCCAATCAACTGAATGGCGAGAACGACCGCATAAAGGCCCATGCCAAAGGTGATGGCGCCATATGCAATCGAAACCGGGATCTCAATCATGTTGGTCACGTCGCCGTACTCGTGCGCATCCAGCATCTTGTCCCAGGACTTCCGGACCAGGAGAAAGAGAACGATGCAGGAGACGACGCGAGCAAAGACGTCGCCCGCAAACCTGCCCAGTGCACCGATCCTGTGGTCCAGGATGTCCACGCGGATGTGTCCGTTCTGAAAGGTGGTGAGGGGCATTGCGGCCATGACCACCAGCGCCATTCCGATCTCAACCAGCTCCTGGTCGCCGAGAATGGGCTGATTGAGCACGTAACGGGCGAACACGGAGGCGCTGACCAGCAGCACCAACCCGAAAAGGACGAGGCCGCCCAGGAGAGCGACCCCTTTGAGAAGGCGCTCAGGGGACCCCCAAGCGCCCGAGAAGCTGCCTTGATCTGCAGCCATTACTGCCGCAACGCGGCGGCCCACGCAGTGGCGTCGATGCCCTCGGCATCAAGTTCTGCAATCACTTCGGCGGCAAGGCTGTCGCTTGCCGCGTTGAACTCGGCGGCAGCGTCTGCCGAAAGCGTGTGGACCTCACCCCCTTCGGCAACCCACTTGTCCAGCGCCCTTTCCGAGGCACTCGTCATGGTGACTCGACCGCCTTCAGACATCTCGGCA
The DNA here is from genome assembly GCA_028824715.1 of Boseongicola sp. Taxonomy (GTDB): domain Bacteria; phylum Pseudomonadota; class Alphaproteobacteria; order Rhodobacterales; family Rhodobacteraceae; genus JAJEFO01. Next base: position 20,593 of record JAPPCV010000054.1, read on the forward strand.
CCCGTCAAGTCGGTCAGCTTGGCTTGGGTATCGGCGTCCAGCGCCTCCCAGCTGTCCCGATTCATGATCAGCATGAACAGCGAGTTCGTGGCATTCATGCCAACGGTGATGTGCTTGATCACTTCGCCAAGCTTGAAGCTTGTCAGCACCGAGGCGTCCACGAGAACGCCATCCACGACGCCGGTATCCAGCGACTGGTAGACCTGCGTGATCGGCATGGAGACTGCGGTCGCTCCCCAGGCTTCGACGAGGCGGCCGGTGTTCTTGGACGGCACGCGGATCTTCAGTCCGTCCAGATCGGAAAGCGCTTCGATCTTCTTTTCGTGCATCAACAGCATGGCGTCACCGGCCGTCCAGAGGCCCAGGAGCACGACGCGGCGGAATTCCTTGTCGAGCATGTCGACATTCTTCCAGATCGCCTCGGTCTTGTTGACGCCGGGCTTCACGATGCCCGGAACCTCGACCAACAGAGTCTTCTTGAACTGTGACGCCGTATAGCCCGGCAGGGAATAAACGATGTCGGCCACGCCGTCGATGACACGGTCATACTGCTTTGCCGGACCTGGACCAAGCTCGCCGCCCGGATAGACACGTATGGTCGTCGCACCGCCGGTCGCTTCCGCAAGCTTCTCCGCAAGCGGCACGAACATTTCGACGTGCAGGTGATACTTGATTGAAGCGAAGTGCGCGAGCTTGAGTTCCTCGGCATGCGCCATCGCTCCGACAGCAAGCGCGGCCAGGCCGCCAAGGATGGATCTGATGACAGTCATGGTCTCCTCCCTTTTGACTATTCCCAGTCAAGTGCGGGCCTGGCGCCGTCATTGGCGACATCGAACAGAGCCCGCCTCCGTTCCTGTGTGGCGACTCTGACCGTTCGCGTCAAGGCAACCGGAATCCTGGGGCGTGACTTCTCGCACACGCCGGTGGATTCTGGCAGGAACCTGAGTCAAGTCGGATCACTTAATGGACAACAGGCCAAGACGAAGGCAGGATCGGCCGCAGAAACGCATGCAACTGGAAACGCCAATACGGAGCATATGCATTGGCCGTGAAACAATACGAAGACCTGCGGTCCGCCCGGTGGTTCAGGCCAGACGACCTGAGATCCATGGGGCACCGGAGCCGCGCGATGCAGATGGGCCTGTCCCCTGACGACTGGGACGGAAAGCCCGTCATAGCCATCATCAACACGTGGTCCGATCTTTCGCCATGCCACCACCACCTCAGGGACCGCGCCGAATGGGTCCGGCGCGGCATCCTGCAGGCGGGCGGCATGCCCGCCGAACTGCCCGTGCACGACTTTTCCGAGCAGCTCCTCAAGCCCACCTCGATGCTCTATCGCAACATGGGCGCGATCGAGGTGGAGGAAGCCCTGCGCTCGCATCCGGTCGATGGCGCCGTCCTGATGGGAGGCTGCGACAAGTCCACCCCTGCCCTTGTCATGGGCGCGATCTCGATGGGCCTCCCCTTCATCTTCATGCCGGCCGGAGCGATGCTGAGGGGCAACCATGCCGGCAAGACGCTGGGCTCGGGCACGGATGTCTGGAAGTACTGGGATGCGCGCCGCGCGGGGACTGTCGACAAGGCGGAATGGGACGGCGTCCAGGGCGGGATTGCGCGCAGCTACGGCACGTGCATGACGATGGGCACGGCCTCCACGATGATGTCGATCGCGGAAGGGTTCGGCCTCACGCTGCCCGGCGCGTCGTCGATTCCCGCGCCCGACGCAGCGCACAAGCGCATGGCCGCGGCATGCGGTCGTCGCGCCGTCGAAATGGTCTGGGAGGACCTGACCCCCGGAAAGGTCGTGACTGCCGCCGCCGTGCGAAACGCCACCGTCGTGGCCATGGCCACCGGTTGCTCGACAAACGCCATAATCCACCTCATTGCCATGGCCCGCCGTGCCGGCATCGACTGGGGACTCGACGACATAGACGCGATTGGCCACGACGTTCCGGTGCTTGCGAACGTCCGGCCAAGCGGCACGGAATACCTGATGGAGGACTTCTTCTACGCGGGCGGCCTGCCGGCGCTGATGAAGGAAGTCAGCGCCCACCTCCACCTCACGGCGATCACGGTCACTGGCAAGTCACTTGGCGAGGGAATCCTGGAGGCGGTCAACTACAACGATGACGTGATTCGGCCCTTGTCGAACCCGGTCTATCATGAGGGTTCGCTGGCGGTGCTGCGTGGCAATCTCGCGCCCGACGGCGCAGTGATCAAGCCTGCGGCAATGGACCCAAGGTTCCAGACCCACACCGGTCCGGCAATCGTTGCAGACAGCTACGCCGAACTGCGCAAGATCATTGATGACGAGAACTGCCCCATGACGCCGGATCACGTGCTCGTCCTCCGCAACGCGGGACCTCAAGGCGGTCCGGGCATGCCGGAATGGGGCATGATCCCGATGCCCAAGGCTCTGCTCAAGCAAGGATGCCGCGACATGGTGCGTCTTTCCGATGCCCGGATGTCGGGCACGTCCTATGGCGCCTGCATCCTGCATGTGGCCCCGGAGGCCTTCATCGGCGGGCCCCTGGCACTGATCAGGAACGGAGACGTCATCGAGATGGACATTCCGAATCGCACGCTCAACGTGAAGGTGTCCGACGCGGATCTCGAGCAACGCCGGACGGAATGGAAGCCGCCCGAGCCGCGCTACGAACGCGGCTACGGCTGGATGTTCGCGCGGCACGTCGAGCAGGCGGACAAGGGATGCGATTTCGATTTCCTCCGCACGGATTTCGGGGGTCCGGTTCCCGAGCCGGAAATCAACTGACGCGCAAAAAGGCACGGACCCGTTCGGCGTGAGCCTGACCTTTCGACCGGGTCACGGGAAATTGCATGGAACGAGGGACGCGAATGACGGTTTCAGACGATGCGGTTGAGATGCTCAGGCACGTGTCGGTGGCGACGCTGGCCACCGCGCTGTACAAGAGGGGCCTGAGACGTCAGGTCGTTCAGGGCGTCACCCCGGTGGCCCCAAAGGGCCGCAACATGGTCGGTCCCGCCTTCACGCTGCGCTACATGCCCGCGCGCGAGGACAGGAACCAGCTGTCCGAGTTCCAGAACCCCAGGCATCCGCAACGTCACGCGATCGAGACCTGCCCGCCCGGTCATGTCCTTGTCATGGACAGCAGGAATGACACGCGGGCCGCAAGCGCAGGCGACATCCTGATCACCCGGCTCATGATCCGAGGCGGCGAGGGCGTCGTGACTGACGGCGGTTTCAGGGACGCGCATGCCATCGGCGCCCTGGACATTCCTGCCTATCACCAGCGCCCTTCGGCACCGACGAATCTCACGCATCACGAGGCGATCGAGATCAATTGCCCGGTTGGCTGCGGCGATGCACCGGTGTTTCCCGGCGACATCGTCGTGGGCGACGACGAAGGCGTGATCGTGATTCCGGCGCATCTTGCCGAAGAGGTGGCAAGCGAAGCCCACGAGATGACCGAATACGAGACGTTCGTGGCGGAACGGGTTCGCGCCGGGGAAACGATCATCGGCCTCTACCCTGCAACCCGCCAGGAGACCGTCGAGAAGTTCGAGGCTTGGCGAGCGGCAAGAAATCGATGACGATGTTTTCGGACGAGGAGACCTGCGGCACCTGGATCGGGCGCATTTGGCGGCCGGGCATTGGCCCGTCCGTCGTGACGTTGCGGGCCGGCAAGCTGGTTGACATCACGTCACGCAGCGCGCCGACGGTCCGGGACGTGCTGGAGATGGATGATCCGGCAGCCCATGTGCGCAGCTCGGAGGGCGAACCCATCGGCCTGCCTGACGCGGTGCGCGACGCATCGGAGCGGGGCGGCGGCGAGTCCTGGCTGGCCCCATGCGACCTTCAGGCCGTCAAGGCCTGCGGCGTGACCTTTGCCCAATCCATGCTCGAACGCGTGATCGAGGAACAGGCCGCCGGCGATCCGACCAAGGCGGACGCGGTGAGAAGCCGCGTACACAGGATCGTCGGCAACACGCTCAACGAAATCGTGGCCGGATCGGAGAAGGCGACGCAGGTGAAGCGGGAACTGGTCGCCGAGGGCCTCTGGTCGCAGTATCTCGAGGTCGGAATCGGGCCCGACGCGGAAGTCTTTTCCAAGGCGCAGCCGCTGTCATCCGTCGGCACGGGCGCGGACATCGGCCTCCACCCCGTGTCGACCTGGAACAATCCTGAGCCGGAGATCGTTCTCGCCGTGGATTCGAAGGGAACGTGCCATGGCGCGACGCTTGGCAACGACGTCAACTTGCGGGATGTCGAGGGCCGTTCGGCTCTCCTGCTGCCATTGGCCAAGGACAACAACGCGAGCTGCGCCATCGGCCCCATGATCCGCCTCTTTGACGAAACCTATTCCATGGATGACGTGCGCCGCGCCGAGTTGAACCTGCGCGTCGAGGGCGAGGACGGGTTCGTGCTGGAAGGCCGGAGCCTCATGTCCGAAATCAGCCGGGACCCCCTTGATCTCGTCGCGCAGGTCATTGGCCGGCATCATCAGTATCCGGACGGGTTCGTGCTCTTCCTGGGCACCCTGTTCGCACCCATCGAGGACCGGGACGAACCCGGCCAGGGATTCACGCACAAGCTGGGCGACCGGGTCACGATCTCGGCCAAGGGGCTTGGCGTCCTGCAGAACACCGTTCGGCTATCGACCGAGTGTCCTCCCTGGGACTTCGGGCTGGCGGATCTCATGCGCAATCTTGCAGCCCGAAACCTGGTCTGACGACCGTCCTCGAATCCGGGAGCGCGGTTCGCCGAACCAACTGCCCTCGACGCTTGATGCCCCGGGAAACGTCTTCCCCGGGGCTGCCAATGCGGCAATTCATCCGGACAGCGGGTCAGCCGAATATGTCGGCCGAAATTCCCGCGTACCAGCCTTCGGACTCCTCGTAGGTCGCCTTCCGGAGAGCGGCATCCTCGCCGGTCTGGCTGATGAAGCCGTCAACCCTGGCGATCTTTTCCGGCGTGGCCTCGTACGTGGCACCGACCTTGACGCCGTCATTGCTTGCGATGAGCGACCAGCACGTGTTCGCGAACCGGGGCGGGAACACCCTTGATTCAGTCAGGGCGCCTCGAACGGCATTGGCGCAGACCTTGGCCTGGCTGTTTGCCGAGAACCCCGACTTGGGCATGTCGCCCTGCTGGCTCGCGTCGCCCAGAACGTGGACGTCGGGATCCGCCTTGCTCGACATGTCGATTGCGTTGACCGGGGCCCAGTTGCCGGCGGTCACGCCCGCAACTTCCGCGATGCGGCCCGCCTTCATCGCGGGAATGACGTTGACCACGTCGGCGTTCTCGACCTGGCCGTCTATGTCAACAGTCATCGCGTCGGGGTCGACGGACACGTTCCCTCCGCCGAAGTCCGGACCGAGGCGGCTGATCATGCCGCCGTAGTGCTTGTCCCAGCCTTCCTCGAAGAGCGCCTGCTTCGAGAACTTCTCCTTTGGATCTGCGATCAGGATCTTTGCCGTCGGATTGCTGTTCTTCAGCAGGTGCGCAACCATGGAAACGCGCTCGTACGGCCCGGGTGGACAGCGAAAGGGATTTGGCGGAGCGACCATCACGAAGAGTCCGCCCTCTCTCATTCCCCTGAGCTGGGATCTCAGAAGTTCGGTCTGCGAACCGGCCTTGTAGGCATGCGGCATCCTGTTCTGGGCCGAGATGTCCCAGCCTGGAACCGACCCGTCGATGAAGTCGATGCCCGGAGCGAGGATCAACTTGTCGTAGTCAAGCGTTGCGCCGCCGGCGAGCGTCACCGTCTTGGCGCTGCGGTCCACGTCCACGGCCCAGTCATGCACCACGTTGACCCCGTGAGCGCTCGCAAGCGTGCCATAGCTGTGACCGATGTCCGAGATCTCCTTGAAGCCTCCCAGGTACAAGTTCGAGAAGAAGCAGGTGTAGTAGGTTCGCGTTGGCTCGACGAGCGTGACGTCGATCGCGCCGTCGCTGTCCTTGGCGACATAGCGCGCCGCGGTTGCGCCGCCCGCGCCGCCGCCAACCACGACGACGCGTGGCCGCCCGTGCGAAGCACTCCACACGGCGGGTGCGGCAAGCGAGGCGGTGACCCCGGCCGTGCTCGCCAGAAACGATCTTCTGTTCAGTGACATGTTTCCCTCCTTGAGATTGTCAGTCTTCGAGAGCCGCAAAGTAGGCGGCCAGAGCCGCGATTTCCTCGTTGCCAAGGCGTCCGGCAACCATGTTCATGACGGGATGCTCGCGCACGCCGAGCTTGTAGGCGTGCATGACCGTCACGAACCTGTCTTCCCCCCAACGCACGATTGACGGAATGCCGTCGTCACCGCCATCCTCCTGATGGCAGGTCGTGCATTCGGAAGACAGGTATTCGCCGTACTCCGGATCACCCTCGATGTCGAGCACCGATGAATCGAGCGCGACTTCGGGAACGGCTTCCGGAGCGTCACCCTCCGCGGCGCCGACAGGGGATTCCGAATGCGTCTTGAGGTACGCAATGGTGGCGGCGATTTCGTCCTCCGACTTGAGGCCGGCAAAGGACATCTTGGTGCCTTTAAGGTGCGTGCGCGGCTTCGCGAGATACCCGGCGAGCTCTTCCTCGTCCCAGATGAGGCCGCGCTTGCCTGCCGCCTTCATGGCCTTCGAATAGTTGAAGCCTTCCACGCTTGCGGCAACGCGACCGACAACTCCGTTCAGTGTCGGCCCGGCGCGGTTTCTCGCGTCCTCGCCGATCTGGTGGCATGCCCTGCACTTCCTGAACGCCCTTTCGCCTGCGGCCACGAGCTCGGAAACCGGAGAAGCCGTCACGGCACCCTCGTCTTCGGAAGGCGATTCTGCAGCCTTGTTCCCGGATGACGATTCGGCAGCGTCGTTCTCCGCGACGACGGCAGCGCCATTGCCCTTCGTGACATCCTCGGGCGCAACATCGCGCTGCGCGACCATTGGAACGGACATGCGCGCTGCGGCAGGTTCCGGCGCCCTGTCCACGAGCCGGTTGGCAAACACGTATGCCGAAAGGAGCACGACCGCCACGGCCGCAACCGACGGAACGAAGACGCCAAGAAACCTCAACATCTGCTGCGCCTCCGCACTCGTTCACGAACCATGGCGGAATGCAGCCTCCGTGGCCGATCGCGTTCGTGCAACGCGCTTCCCGAAACCTGGGGATTGCCAACTGGACGTTGGCGGCTGAGACATGCGCCCTTCAACCGACCTCGATCCGTTTCGACAGGACATAGACATCCCCGTCGTCATCGTGCCACGTGAAGACAAACTCGCCCGATTCAGGCACTCTGGCCTCGAACTGAAAGTACGGATTGCTCGAGATCGCCGGTTCCATCTGCACGTCGATCACCGACTGGCCGTTGAACTCGGCGGTGAACCGGTTGACGATCGATCGCGGAACGATGTTGCCGTCGTCGTCCTTGCGCTGACCGGATTCCATCTTGTGGTTGATCAGCGTCCGGATCGTGATCGTGTCGCCTGCCGCTGCCGTCTTCGGAAGCTTGACCCGAGGTCTGACGCCTTTTGCCATGTCTCTTCCTCCTCAACCGCCGCAGCCGCCGACGGTGACTTTCACCGACGCGCTTGTCCGGCGGAACGTCCCGTCTTCCATTTTCGCGACCGCGATCACGTCCTGGCTCCTTGCAAGGCGAATCCGGGTCGATCCGGAGGACGAGGCCGCAAGCGGGCCGAACCTGAACGTGACCACGCCGGGCAACGGATTCTCCGTGGAAACGACCAGGATTGCCACCGCGCCGTCGGCGGAAACGCCGATCGGCACCGCGTTGCCGTTCTCCGCGATTTCCGCCACATCGAGAACGACGCCGCCTTCGGCAGGTTCCGCACCGCCCGTGAATGCCGCGATGGCCTCATCCGCCGCGCTGGCCCAGGCCGGAACGGCGTTCAGGCCGCAGGCTGCAACGCTTCCCGTCGCGAGCACCATCGCGTCTCTGCGTGTCATGGGCATGTCGAGACTCCTCGATCTTCGTCAGGCGTCAGCGGATGCACGGAAACTCCGTGATCTGCCGAACCATTAGGATGGACATTCCCTCGCGGCTTTCAAGGGGCCTGAAGACTTCCGTGCCGCAGGATCGGGTCGGCATTCCGGCGTCAGGAAGCGCTTTCTCGGCGTATGTCAGAATGCCACGGAGTTCGACTTGCGTCCAGCGCTCCCCTCGCCCGTCGGCCCGTGCGTCATCATGAATGTGCCGGCGTCGGCCCCGGTGATCAGCCCGCGCTCGCCGGCTTGCGCTGCTTTTCGGCGTGGATCATCAATGGCCGGGCCTCCGAAATCACGGCCTCGTCGTTGACCACCACTTCCTCGACGCTCTCCAGCCCGGGAAGCTCGAACATCGTGTCGAGGAGGATGTTCTCCAGAATCGAACGAAGCCCGCGTGCGCCGGTCTTCCGTTCGATGGCCTTCTTCGCGATGGTCCTGAGCGCGTCATCGGTGATCGTCAGCCGCGCGTCTTCCAGCTCGAACAGCCGCTGGTACTGCCGGACCAGGGCGTTCTTCGGTTCGGTGAGAATCGTGACCAGGGCGTCTTCGTCGAGATTCGACAACGTGGCAATGACCGGCAGGCGGCCCACGAACTCAGGGATCAGCCCGAACTTGAGAAGGTCCTCGGGTTCGAGCTGCTCAAGGATCTCCCCCGCATCGCGATCATCGCTGTCCCTGACATCGGCGCCAAAGCCAATGGCCGAGCCCTTGCCGCGCCGCTGGATGACCTTTTCAAGCCCCGCGAAGGCGCCACCGCATATGAAGAGTATGTTGGTCGTGTCTACCTGAAGGAACTCCTGTTGCGGGTGCTTGCGCCCGCCTTGGGGCGGCACGCTGGCCACGGTGCCTTCCATGATCTTCAGGAGCGCCTGCTGGACGCCCTCGCCGGACACGTCGCGCGTGATCGACGGGTTCTCGGACTTGCGCGTGATCTTGTCGACCTCGTCGATATAGACGATGCCGCGCTGCGCCCGTTCGACATTGTATTCGGACGCTTGAAGCAGTTTCAGTATGATGTTCTCGACATCCTCGCCGACATAGCCCGCCTCGGTCAGGGTCGTTGCATCCGCCATCGTGAACGGCACGTCGAGGATTCGGGCGAGCGTCTGGGCAAGCAGGGTCTTGCCGCAGCCCGTCGGGCCGATCAGCAGGATGTTGGACTTCGCTAGCTCGATGTCCGACTTTCCGGCGTGGTGCAGGCGCTTGTAGTGATTGTGAACCGCGACCGAAAGCACGCGCTTGGCGTAGTCCTGTCCGATCACGTAGTCGTCGAGGACCTCGCAGATCTCCTTGGGAGTCGGGACGCCATCGGAAGCGCGAAGCGCCGCCGACTTCGTCTCCTCGCGTATGATGTCCATGCACAGTTCGACGCACTCGTCGCAGATGAACACGGTCGGCCCCGCGATCAGCTTCCGGACCTCGTGCTGGCTCTTCCCGCAGAAGGAGCAGTAAAGCGTGTTCTTGCCGCTGCCGGAGTTCTTTGCCATGAACTAACCCTTTTTCCGCGTGCCGCGTTGCTCGATAGGACACGTCCACATGTGGCAGACCCTAGGTGAGTGCGTGAAGGTGCACAACGCAAAACTCGACGCGGCCAAAGGCGTCACTTCTTGCCGGAATCCGGCTCGGCGCGACGATCCGCGATCTCATCGATGAGACCCCAGTCCTTGGCTTCCTCGGGCGTCATGAAATTGTCCCGTTCCAGGGCGTCCTCAACCTCCTCCAGGGACTGCCCGGTGTGCCTGACGTAGATCTTGTTGAGCTGGGTCTTGAGCCGTTCGGTCTGGCGCGCGTGGATCATGATGTCCGTCGCCTGGCCCTGGTACCCACCGGACGGCTGGTGCACCATGATCGAGGAATTGGGCAACGCCATCCGCATGCCTTTCTCGCCCGCCGCAAGAAGGAGCGACCCCATTGACGCCGCCTCCCCCACGACAAGCGTCGCAATGCCGGGGCGTATGTACTGCATCGTGTCATAGATCGAGAGACCGGCCGTAATGACCCCGCCGGGACTGTTGATGTACAGCGAGATCTCCTTCGAGGGATTCTCCGCCTCAAGGTGAAGGAGCTGTGCCACGACCAGCTGGCTGAGCCCGTCATGGACGGGCCCGTTCACGAACACGATTCGCTCCTTCAGGAGGCGCGAGAAAATGTCGTAGGCGCGCTCTCCCCGGCTGGTCTGCTCGACCACCATTGGAACCAGGTTCATGTATGTCTCGAACGGATCTTTCATTTGCCGAATTCGTCCATGCCGACGTGTTCCCCCGCCTCGCTGCCTGTCAGTGTCTTAGTGGCCGCCGTCAGGGGCTTCAAGAGCGCCGAGACCGCCGACGGAAGAATTCCGCTGGCGGTGCAATGTCGCTTCAGGGTGCCGCCCGCGGACTCTGGCGGCCGGGCAGCCTGGACGGCAATCCGCGCCATCCCCGCGGAGGCGTCCGGTCCCGTCAGGATGCCGGGGGCGCCCGACGCCAGTGACACGTCGCTTCTCCCCCGCATCGCCCGGCTTTCTGCGGCACGGCGCGTCTCGCCGCATGCGCGGTCCCGGAGCCCATTCATCCGGCTTGCCTTCGCACTTGGCAGGCGTCAACTTGCCGGCATGGCACAGGCAACCTCCCTGCCCCGCAACGAATCGGGGATTGAAACCGCCATCGGCGTGCTGAAGCAGCGCTTTGGCGAGCGGCTCCAGACCGGACGCCCGGTCCGGGAACAGCACGGCCACACGACCACGTGGATCAGGAACCAGCCGCCTGACGCAGTGGTCTTCGCGAGGTCCACGGAAGACGTCGCCGAAGTCGTCGGCGTGGCGGCCGCACACAAGGCGCCCGTCATCGCCTACGGTACCGGCACGTCGCTCGAAGGCCATGTCAACGCTCCCGCAGGCGGGATTTCCGTCGACGTGAGCCAGATGAACAAGGTGCTCGAGGTTCACGCGGAGGATCTCGATGCTGTCATCCAGCCAGGGGTCACGCGCAAGGCCCTGAACGAGGAGCTGCGTGACACCGGGCTCTTCTTTCCCATCGACCCGGGCGCAGACGCGTCCCTGGGCGGCATGGCCGCGACCCGTGCATCGGGCACGAACGCCGTGCGCTACGGGACGATGCGGGACAACGTGCTGAGCCTGGAGGCCGTGCTGCCGTCAGGCGAGATCATTCGCACCGGGCGTCGCGCGAAGAAGTCAAGCGCAGGCTATGACCTGACCAGGCTCCTCATCGGGTCGGAAGGCACGCTCGGCATCATCACCGAGCTTACCGTGAAGCTGCACGGAATCCCCGAGGCCATGTCCTCGGCGCGCTGCACGTTTCCCGCGGTCGATTCCGCCTGCCAGGCGGTCATCACCACTATCCAGATGGGCGTTCCGGTCGCGCGCATCGAGCTTCTGGACGCAGATTGCGTGGCCGCCATAAACGCCTATTCCAGACTTGATCTCCCGGTGAACCCGCTCCTGCTGCTCGAGTTCCATGGCTCGGAGGCGGAAGTGGCTGCACAAGCCACGACCTTCGGGGAGATCGCCGACGAATTTGGCGGCACGGGCTTTGAATGGACCGCGAGTCCAGAGGAGCGCACCCGTCTCTGGCAGGCGCGCCATGACGGCTACTGGGCGCTGCTTGCATCGCGGCCAGGCAAGGACACCATCGCGACGGATGTTTGCGTGCCGATCTCGAATCTCGCAGAGGCCGTGGAGCGGTCGCAGGAAGAGGCCCGCAGACTGGGACTCTACTCACCGATTCTCGGGCATGTCGGCGACGGAAATTTCCACAACACCGTGTTCTTCGACAAGGACGATGACGACGAGCGCGCGAAGTGCGAACATTTCATTGCATGGCTCGCGAATCTCGCAATCGAACTGGACGGCACCGTCACCGGCGAGCACGGCATCGGCCAGGGAAAGATCGCATCCCTCTCAAGCGAATTGGGAACGGCCACGGAGATCATGTCGGCCATCAAGGCCGCCCTCGATCCTGACAACATCATGAACCCCGGCAAGATCGTGATTCCAGGCTGACAAGGTCGCCGCATCCCGGGCACACCAAGCCTGGTCACCTTCTTCCGCATGCCGCGCTTCTCGCCCCATCTTGCGGCGTGTCCGGTCCAGCCGGAGGCACATGCTGCATTTCGGGGGCGGTTCGTGCAGTCCCCCGGCTCGAAGGTGTCGAGGACTTCGCCCACGGTCCGCCAGAGCGCATCCCGGGACCGGGCCGTCGCGTGCGCAGCCGATTCGTGATCATGGCGACTGCTCGTTCGATCATGTCCGGACGGAGATTCCAGGAATTCCCGCGCGCCGAAGCCAGTTGCCGGACTTCACGGACCGTCTGCCGCACGGGGATGCATTCGACGTCGAGAGCTTGCAAAGTGCAGCGGCGCAGCAGGCCCCTGGCGCGCTTCGCGAGCCACTTGGGGTGCTTCGTGACATTGCTCGCGAACCTGAACCGCTCCCGCGGCAAGGCGATCTCCGTTGCGGCCGGCCTGAAACGACGGGGCGAGCCTGACGGTCGCTAACTCAAGCCGAGAATGTCCTTCAGATCGCTCTCTTCCGGCCTGGTCGTCGAGAGGTCGAGGCCGGCCCTGATGCCAATCAGGTGCTCGAACATCTGGGCCGCCGCGGCGTCCGAATCGCCGCGCTCGATCTCGCCCAGCATGTCCGAGTGCTCATGGTCCGGGCAGACCGTGCGGTTCGAGGTGCCATACAGTCCGACAATCAGCGACGATCTCGTCACGAGCTCGCGGACCACGCGTCTCAGCACGGAGTTCCCGGATGCAAGCGCGAGCTTCACATGAAACTCGCCGGACAGCCGGATGAGATCCGCTCCCTTCCCGCTCTCCCGCGCCTCGTCCTCCAGAAGGACGTGCTGCTTCAGCATTGCCAGGTTTGCGCTGCTGATTTCCGCCGCAACCTGTTTCGCGATCGCCGGCTCCAGAACCGACCGCGCATCGAAGATCTCGTTCGCCTCGGTTCTGCTTGGGCTTGCAACAAACGCGCCCCGGTTCGATTCCAGTTCCACGATTCCCTGGTCCGACAGGAGCAGCAAGGCCCGCCTGACACGCATCCGTCCGACGCCGAATGCCTCGCACAGCTTGAGCTCGCTCAGCTTCTGGGCAGGCGGAAGCCGATGCTCCATGACTGCACTGTAGATGCGTTCGACGATGTGTGACTCGTCAACCCGGTCGGGCATGGACCTGCCTGCCCGCCTGGACCTGGCCGGTTCCGCTGACGCGCCCATGCTGGAACCACTCCTCCGTTCAACCGCCCGCAAGGCATTTCAAGCCACTGCCCGGAATTTGTCAACGTGCTCGTCAACAATATGACTCAAAATTGTTGACAATGTGGGATGGCCATGCAAGAGGTTGCTCACTTGGAGCCTTCGAACGGGTCCTGCGACCTGCATTGTGCCAACAACCGAAAACCACCTTGGAGGGGGATATGAGACGCAGAAACATGCTTACGGCCATGACCGCGGCGCTTGCGCTGTCGGCCATACAGGGAACGACCGCCCTGGCGGACAACCCGGTTCTCAAGATCGGGTTTGTCGGAGTCACGAGCGGACCGGCGGCTGCATGGGGGATATCGAACCAGCGTTCGATGGAAACCCGCGCAGAATGGATCAACGAGACCGGCGGATACACGATCGGCGATGTCACCTACGACATCGAGATCGTCTCGTTCGACGACCAGAAGGACCCGAAGCGGGCGATTGCCGGCATGGAAAAGATGGCCCAGGAAGGAATCCACTACGTGGTGGGTCCGAACGTTGACGACGGCGCGGCCGCCGTCCGGCCCGTCGCGGAGGCGACCGGAATAATCTACTTCCCCTATGCCTTCCCGAAGCCCCTGTACACGGCTCCGGCATCGAATGCCGTTCTCGGAATGGTTGCCAACTACCAGTCGGGCCCGGCCATCTACAGGTACCTGATGGAAGAACGGGGCGTGAAGACCGTTGCCTTCATCGCCGCCAACGAGTCCGACCCGCTGAGCCAGCGTGACAGCGGCCGCGAGGCGGCGGAAGCGCTGGGGCTTGAAGTGGTTTCCGCCAACGTGACCTACCAGGTGGACACCACCGACTTCACGCCTGTCCTTACCCCCGTGATCCGCACGAATCCCGACCTGCTCGTGCTTTCGGGCGTGACGCCCGCCAACGCGCCGCAACTGCTTCGGTCCGCGCGCGAACTGGGCTTCCAGGGCATCATATCGACGGAGACCGCCCAGGATGCCCAGGTGCTGCGCGAGGGCGCTGGCGACCTCGCCAACGGGTTCATTTCCGTCGGCGGCGCGTCCACGCCGGAAATCGCGTCCGACATGATGAACGAGTTCGTCGCGAGATACACGGACATGTTCGGCGAATACAACGACGAGTCGAACACGAAGGTCTACGCCCTCGAGTACATCCTGGCGACGCTGGCAGCGAATCCGGCAGCCATCGACGATGTCGAGGCCTTCAAGCAGACGATCGACACGTTCGAGGCGCCCAACCCCTACATGAAGGGCGATGCCGTGATGCGCTACGTTGGCGTCTCGTCATTCGGGCAGCGACGGCAGATCGCGGTTCCCCTGGTCGTGAACGTCTACCAGGACGGAGAGTTCGAAACGCTCTTTGTCGCCGAAGTCGACTAGGCTAGACTGAGGCCTCGAAATTGCGCACCGGGCCGGAACCTCCGGTCCGGTGCCTTTGCGGAACGGGATGTCTTCATGGAACAGGTAATGGCGAACGGCGTCTACCTTGGCTCGCAATACGCGATGATCGCGCTCGGGCTGACGCTGATATTCGCGCTCATGAACGTGCTGAACTTCGCCCATGGCCAGATGTACGTCATCGGCGGATTCGTCACCTACACGTTCTACGGCCAGTTCGGGCTGCCGTTCGTTCTCGCTCTCCTGATGTCGTGCGTGACGCTCGCGATCCTTGGCGCCTTGATAGAGAAGTTCCTGTTTGGCCCCGTGATCAGGAGATCGTCGAGGGAGGAGAGCACCATGCTGCTGGCGGCGGGACTGGCCTTCCTTCTCGACGCGATGATCCTGCTGGTCTTCGGGGAGAAGCAGCGCGGCGTCCCCAAGATCGTCGACGGCGTCCTCAACTGGGACTTCAGGATCATCATGCCGTACGACCGGATCCTGATCTGCTTTCTCGCGATGGTCTCCATCGCCGCGTTCATCGCCTTCATGCAGTTCAGCAAGACGGGACGGGCCCTCAGGGCCCTGGCCCAGGACCGTGACGCCGCCCAGCTGATGGGCGTGAACGTCAACCGGTATTCCATGATAGGGTTCGCCCTGGGCGCCATGCTGGCGGGCCTGGTCGGCGGCCTGCTGGTCACCATCACCGGCGTCAATCTCGGCATGGGCGGCCCCACGTCGATCAAGGCGTTCATGATGGTCATGATCGGCGGGGCCGGCGTGATCTCCGGCGCGATCCTCGGCGGCTTCATCCTGGGCATGCTCGAGGCTGTCGGGCTTGCCGTGCTTTCCCAGTACGGGGACATCACCTATCTCGTCATTTTCGTTGCGCTCATGATCTTCCTGGCAATCCGCCCGCAGGGACTCATGGGCAAGCCGTGGGGATAGCGCGATGAACCATCTTGACCCGCGTCGGCTGAGGGCGCTGGCCTGTGTCGCGGCGTTCCTCGTTGGAGTCTTCTGGCTCATCCCCGTTCTGATTGCCGTGACCGGGCTCTGGAACTTCTACTTCACGCTGACATCCGTGGCGCTGCTGTCCGTCGCGAGCGCCGGTGTCTGGCTGACGTTCTACATCGGCCGGATCAACATCGGGCAGGGCGCGTTCGCCCTGATCGGCGCCTACGTGTCGGCCATCCTGGTCACCAAGGCGGGCGTTTCCTTCTGGGTTTCCCTTCCCCTGGCGGGCCTGTTCGCGAGCCTGGTGGCCATCGTGATCGGCCTGCCCATACTGCGCCTGCGCGGCGTGTACTTCGCGATGATCACGCTGGTGCTTACCGAAGTGGTCCGGCTGGCGGCCCTGGCGCTGCCGATCACCAACGGCGCGAAGGGAATAGTGTCAATCCCCTTGCCGGGGGAGCTTTCGGTCCTCGGCATCACCCTGATTCCCGACTTCTCCACGATCCAGAACACCAAGCTTGCGTTCTACCATGCCGCCTGCGTGCTCATGGTTCTCTGCTATGCATCGCTCTACCGGATCGTGAACTCCCGCCTCGGGCATCTCTGCCGGTCGATGCAGCAGAACGAGGAGCTCGCCGAATCCGTGGGCGTCAACGTCGCCTACCTGCGCGTGATCGTCTTCGCGATATCCTCCTTCTTCGGCGGCCTGGGTGGCGCGATGTTCGGCGCGATCGCGCAGTCGGTCTACCCGTCGAGCTTTGTCGTGAAGGATTCGATAGACTTCATGCTGAACTGCTTCCTGGGCGGGCTCGGCTACGTGTTCGGCCCGATGCTCGGGACCCTCGTGCTCTATTTCGGCTGGGACCTGCTGTTCGAGCTGGGACAGTACCAGCTGCTGGTGTTCTCCGGCATACTGATCCTGCTGATACTGGTTCTTCCGAACGGGCTGCTCAGCATACGCATTGACATGATCCGAAAGCTGTGGAGATGACCCCGCTCCTCCAGGTCCGTGACCTGACCCGCAGGTTCGGAGGGTTGACGGCAATCAATGCCGTCTCCTTCGACGTCCGCGAACACGAGATCCTTTCGGTGATCGGGCCCAACGGCGCCGGAAAGTCCACGCTCTTCAAGCTGATCACCTCGTTCCTGCGCACCACCTCGGGCGAAGTGCTGTTCCGCGGCGAGAGGATATCCGACCTGAAACCCCATGTCGTGGCCCGGAAGGGCGTCGTGCGGACCTTTCAGGAGACCAACATATTCAAGGACATGACGGTCAGGGAGAGCGTCATCCTGGCGCAGCATCTCAGGTCGTCGGCGTCGCTGGCAGGGTACTTTCTCGGAACCGGCGCGGCGCGCCAGGACGAGGACAGCTTTGGCCGGCGAGCAGACGAGGTCCTCTCCTTCCTGGGGATGTCGGAAATCTCCGGCGAGCAGGCGCGCAACCTGCCGCAAGGCCACCTGCGGGCGCTGGGAATCGCGATCGGGCTTTCCACCGACCCGGTCGCCCTGCTGCTCGACGAACCATTCGCGGGAATGAACATGGACGAGACGAAGAACATGGTCTCCCTCGTCAAGTCCGTCAGGGACCGTGGCGTGACCGTCCTTCTCGTCGAGCACGACATGGCCGCGGTCATGTCGATCTCCGACCGGATCATCGTGCTGAACTTCGGCGAGAAGATCGCCGAGGGCACGCCCTCGCAGATACAGGACGACGAGAAGGTCATCGAGGCCTATCTGGGAAGCGCCGATGACGAGATCGGGGTTTAGGCCATGGAGTCCATGCTGCTGAAATTCGAGGACGTGAAGCTCTACTACGATCGGGTCTTCGCCCTGCGCGGCGTGACTCTGGACCTGGCCGAGGGCGAGACTGTCGCCCTCATCGGCGCCAACGGCGCGGGAAAGTCATCCATCCTGCGCGCGATAACGGGGCTCTCCAAGATCGAGAGCGGCTCGATCAGCTTCAGGGGCGAGCGCATCGACGGCCGCGACCCGGCGAGCATCGTCGGCATGGGCATCGCCATGGTTCCCGAGGGCCGACGGGTGTTTCCCTACATGTCGGTCAAGGACAACCTGATGATGGGCGCGTTCACCCGCAGCGGGAGGGCGGACATCAGGCGGTCACTTGATGGTGTCCTCGAGAGGTTTCCCCGCCTCCAGGAGCGCCTGCGCCAGTCGGCCGGGACGCTTTCGGGAGGTGAGCAGCAGATGCTCGTGATCGGCCGTGCACTGATGGCCCGGCCGAAGCTCCTGCTTCTGGACGAGCCGTCGCTCGGCATCGCGCCCAAGCTGGTCCAGGACATCGCGAGGTCGATCGTCCGGATAAACCGTGACGACGGCGTTTCCGTCCTGCTGGTCGAGCAGAACTCTCGCATGGCGCTCAGCATCTCCCATCGCGCCTACGCCATCACGACCGGGAACGTCGTCATTTCGGGAGAGTCGCGCAAACTTCTCAACGACAGCCGGATAAAGGCGGCGTATCTTGGTGGAGCCGTGTAGGAAGCCATGGACCTGCTTGTCGTGAATCCCAACACCACCGCCTCGATGACCGAGACCATCGACCGTGCGGCGAGGCGTGTCGCCCGTCCCGGCACCAGGATAGTGACCGTTGGGTCGGAGTCGGGCCCTCCGAGCATTCAGGGCTATCTCGACGGAGCCCTTTGCCTGGCAGGCATGCTGGAGCAGGTCGAGCGCCACAGGGGCGTGGATGGAGTCGTCATCGCCTGTTTCGACGACACCGGACTGGACGCCGTGAGGTGCATGGTGGATGCGCCGGTGCTGGGAATCGGCCAGTCCGCCTGCTACGCGGCAAGAATGCTCAGCAACAGGTTCACCGTGATCACGACGCTTTCGCGATCCGTGCCACTGCTGGAGGCCAACCTGCAAAGATACGGCATGACGTCTCGAATTGCCGCGGTCCGGGCGACCGACATTCCGGTGCTGGAGCTGGAACGCATGTCTTCGGAGACCATGGACACAATGCGACGCGTCATCGAAGCCGCGATCAGGGAAGACCGGTCGGATGCGATCGTCCTTGGCTGCGCAGGCATGACCGATCTGATGCAGCAGCTCTCGAAGGAGTTCGAGATGCCCGTCATCGACGGCCTGAGCTGTGCCGTGACGATGGCCGAAGCGCTCGTCGCCTCCGGCCTTCGCACGTCCAAGGCCGGGGCATACGGGTGACTGCTCACCGTCCCGAGGGACGGGGAGCAGTCACGGTCCCGCAATGAGACGAGAGTGCGCAGATTGCCATTCACGGGCTTCGTGATTTCGGTTGGCCGCTTGGACAGGCATCCCGAAGGTTCCGCCTGGAAGGGCATCTGGAAGCACCAGGAGGCACCTTTGCGAGACGATGGAATTGCCTTGAAATGCGCTCTTGCGTGGCCTATGCTAAACTCGTCCGAATGTCGGATAGGTTTAAGGGAGCTGAACATGCCAAGCCCGATCAACCTTGAGATCGCGCCCGGCAAGGCGATCCTGATCAACGAGGCTGCTGCGGCCACGGGAGTCCCGGCCCGCAAGATCAATCGCCTGATCGATGATGCCGTGCTTCCCAGGTCCGCATGCGTCAAGCTCGGCTCGCGCCGCGCAGTACGCGCCTACGCGGTTCTCATGGTCAGCTTTGGCGCATCCGACGGCTCCAAGCTGAGCAAGGGCACGCGGCTAGAAGCCATGCGAATGATCGAGAGGTTCGCCAAGGAGAACTGGCCCCGCCTTCGCGACGAGCCCGAGCACGCGACGCTCCTGCGGTTTGAAAGCGGCTGCGTCATGATCTCCCTTGGAGAACCTGTAAGTGCGGCGATGGCGGGGTTGAACAGACTGAACGATGCGTTTCGTCGCATCGTCGAAGACCCGGAGGTAAGAGGTGGCATCCCCGTCGTGCGCGGAACCCGGATCAGTGTCCACGAAGTCGCGGATGCACTCGCCGCAGACGGACTGGAGACCGCTTTGGAGGATTTCCCGGCCTTGAGCCGCGAAGATGTTGAAGCATCTGCGCTCTACGCCAAGGCACGCCCGCGAACCGGGCGACCTCGCGCCAGCTCCAGACTTCGACGTCTTGTCTCGGAAGAGACCGTCGACCTGACGGACGCGCAATGAACAGGGGCAGGCATTCGTGAAGTTCCTTGTCGACGAGTAGCTTGTCCATCGCATTGGTCGACATGGCCGCGGAAGCAGGACACGTTGGAAGCGCACATGTCACACGGCGGGGCATGACGGGCTGGAAGGACCATCAGCTGATGCAAGCCGTCATTGAAGGCGATTGGACGTTCGTAACCCGAAACTCGGACGATTTCCGACCGAAACAAGGAAGCGCCAGTCTGGCGCCATGCTATGTCGGCCAGCCGCTGCATGCAGGTCTTGTCTGTCTCAACCTGCCGCCGGGCTCAGGCAGAGTTGACCAAATGTCGTAGTTTCAAGTGGCGTTGGACTGCATAGGCAATCCGGGTGACCTGGTAAACAAGGTGATCGAAGTCGATCCTTGCTCTGCAAACTTGGAACAAGCGGTTCTCAGGATCTATGATTTTCCAGAGTGCGAGACTTGAACACGGGAGTATCGTCAAGTGAGCCTGTCGCTTTCAGGGCGTCTGCATAGGAGTTCGTGTGCACGTGTGCGACTCACCAAATGTGCAGATTATATCGATAAAATGCGTGCCTGCCCTGGCCGAAATGAAGATCAGTCGTTGCCGTAGTCGGGCTCGAACTCCATCTCGACCCTCAGCGGATGGTAGATGTCGATTCCTGCGTAATCCAGCTCTTCGGTACCGTCCAACGCAAGTTTGCATACTGGGCACATGAACTCCACTGCAGAGAGTTCCTTCGCTACGGTTTCCCAAGCCGTGAATTCGTCAAGCTGCGTGTCGATGACGTCTTCACCAATCTGAGTGCCAGCCAGAAATCAGGGCTATCGCGTTTGGATTTTGTCGGTTTCGAGAGTCGGTGCGAGGCTTGCTGCGGAACGGAGGAGTTTCAGCAGGAAGCCGTCGTCCC